>NZ_JBGCFU010000020.1:0-16277 GCF_045107095.1 Congregibacter sp.
GAGCGCGGCTAGTACGACAAAGCTTCGAAGAATCATGGGATGTGCTCGCAAAATCCAAAACCCTAGAGTAGCGGGTATTTCGCGCGGCGTCAGCCTGTAAGCCAGCTCAGCCAAAATCGCGCCAAGCCGGCAGCACTGACCAGCAAGAGGGCAAAGCCCAGATAACGGAAAAACAGCTGCGTGTCAGCCCGCAAGCTATAGGCATGAAACTTCAGTCCCAGAACATGGCCGATAGCCGCGCAGGGCAGCAGCCAAACATGTTGCTGCCACTGTAAATCTACGTCAGTGGCCACGAAGGCAGCCAGCTTAAGCCCCACCAACACAATCCACAGTACAAAGAGCGTGTCTCGCAGCTGCTCTTTAGACACACGACTCGCTGCCACAGGCACCACGAGGGGCGCCGCAATAAGTGATACGCCACTGACATAGCCACCCACCATCAAGAAGAAAGCATCGATCCGCTTGCTATTGCTCTTGAAGGGTTTGCCCAAGATGTAACTAATGGCGTAGAGCGTGACCGTGCAAAAGATAAAGCCCGTAACGATCGAACCGGGCAGTGTGATTACACCAGCCACGCCGATCAGTTTGGGCACAATCATCAGGGGCAATGCATAGCGCAAAAACTCCCAATTGATCGTGCTGACCGCCCTGCCCTGTTTTGCGTCAGCCCTATGGGCCTGCCACACAGTCAATCCGGAGAAGAACAGCAGGTGGACGGAAATGATCGGTAGGAAAAGAAGAGGCTCATCGCGGATCAGCAGTAAAAACGGCAGCGTAAGCACCGCCCCGCCAAAGCCAAGGCCGGAGCGCACAAATCCGCCCCAGATAAATAACAATGCGATGGCCCCGTATTCCCAGGGCAATAACTCGCTCATAAGAAAAGCAAAGCTTTAGCGCTGGTCATCAAGGTAAAACTTGTCGTCAAAGGTTTTCATCCCATCGGGGTAGAAGATGGCGAGCGCAGAAACGCACATACCGTTAATAAAGCCTTCGGAGAACATCAGCATAAACACAAGAGGCCAAAACTCTGCCGCAGCCTCCAAATAACTCGTTTGACCACTGAACCAAAACAGCGATAGCGCTAGTGCCGATAGCAAAAGCACTACGAGACCTCCACCCGCAAACCCCGCACCCAGCATGTAAACAAAGGGATGCTGCAATCCGGGCCGGCGCAGCGCTCTTGCCAACAACCAGGTCGTTGTCGCCGGCAGAACGATACACATCACCACAGCGAGCGGATATGCCGTCCAGGCCAAGCCCTTAAGTGCATAAAAAGCGGCCATGACCAGAGCCGCACCGAGAACGCTAAAAGACCAACCAATAACAAGCGTCAAGGTCGTAATGCCCAAAAAGTGAAGTAGTAAACCATCCACAAGATGAATATTGAGCAACCACAGCAATAAACACCCGACGGCACCCCCCGCTACCAGATGCATACGACCGGGTTCCCTCGCGACGGCAGCCCAATCCGCATATCGCAGCGCTGCGAACAAGAACAAAGCCATCGCAACGGCTGCCGCAACAGTGATCCAGTCAGCTAATAAATGAGCAGGCACATGCACGTCTTACAACATCCAACGGTGAGGTTAACTGGGTGGTAGAGAGCCCTGCTTACCGGCTCTCCGTTAGCTATTAGACGAATAGACCTTGGTACTTAAAGATCCGCCGCTAAACGACAAGCCTGGTCAATGGCACGCTTTGCATCGATTTCTACGGCGAGATCCGCACCACCGATCAGATGAACGCCCTTTCGCGAACCACTGAGCACATCAAAGAGCGATCGCTCTGATTCCTGCCCCGCGCAAACAACGATGGTATCCACCGGCAGTAACTGAGGCTCATCGTCAATTGAGATGTGCAGTCCGCGATCATCAATGCCGTCGTAACGTACGCCCTTGAGCATATGTACACCTCGGCGTTTCAGCGCCAACTTGTGAGTCCATCCGGTTGTCGGTCCTAAGCCGCGTCCAGGTGATGTGGGCTTGCGCTGAAGAAGAAAAATCTGCCGATCTGCAACGTCGACAACAGGCTCCACTCCGGCAACGCCGCCTCGCGGATGATTCTCAAAGTCGATCCCCCACTCCCGCGCAAAAACGTCTTTATCAAGCGCCGCCGACACCCCGGCATGGGACGCAAGCTCGGCCACATCAAAGCCAATGCCGCCGGCTCCGATTATCGCTACCGCTTTACCGAGAGGACGTGTACCACGAATAGCCTCGTCGTAACTCATCACCATCGAGTGATCGATACCTGGAATTTCGGGGTCCCGGGGATTAAGCCCAGTGGCCACGATGACCTCATCCCACTCTTGCTCCGAGAGCTCACCGGGCTCAACTCGATGCTCCAGCTTGACGGTCACCCCCGTCAGCTCAAGCTGGCGCTCAAAGTAACGAATGGTTTCTGCGAACTCCTCTTTACCCGGAATGCGCATCGCCAAATTAAAATGGCCTCCCAGCTCGTTACTGGCTTCAAATAACGTGACTTCATGCCCACGGGAGGCAGCTGTGGTTGCAAATGCCAGACCCGCAGGACCAGCACCCACCACCGCTATTCGCTTGGGTGCTTCGGTGGGCCGATACTCCAGCTCTGTTTCATGACAGGCTCTCGGGTTCACCAGACAAGAAACCGTCTTACCCCTGAAGGCATGATCAAGACATGCCTGATTGCAGGCAATACAGGTGTTAATCTCGTCAACACGACCTTCGAAAGCTTTTTTGGCGAACTGTGAGTCAGCCAACATGGGACGCCCCATGGAGGTAATGTCCGCCAAACCATCCGCGAGCACTTGCTCCGCCACTTCGGGCATGTTGATCCGGTTACTGGTGATCATGGGAATGGAAAGCTCTTTACGAAGGCGGCCAGTTACACCCGCAAACGCCGCACGGGGTACACGTGTACTAATCGTCGGTACCTGCGCCTGATGCCATACGAAGTGCGTACTCATGATCGACGCACCAGCGGCCTCAATCGCTTTACCTAGAGTCACGACTTCATCCCAGCTACTCCCATCCCCCATGAGTTCCATCGCAGCGATGCGATAGATCACGATGAAGTCTTCGCCCACAGCCTCACGAGTGCGCCGAACAATTTCCACCGGCAAGCGCATTCTATGGGCGTAGTCGCCTCCCCACTCGTCCTGACGGTGGTTGGTCTTCTCTAATAAAAAGGTGCTCAGAAGGTACCCGGCAGAACCGATGATCTCCACGCCGTCGTAGCCCGCGCTCTTGGCCCTCAGCGCGCAATCCACAAAATCCTGAATGGTGGTTTCGATATCGTCAGGGGTCATTGCCCGAGGTTCGCGAGGGTTGATTGGCGACGCAATAGGCGATGGCGCGACCGGGTCGGCACTGTAGGCCAGATTACCGGCATGAAGTATTTGCAGACAGATTTTGCAATCTTCAGCTGCTGCATGCACCGCATCGGTTACCACCCGATGCATGGGCACGTGCGCATCACTGTTAAATGCACCGAATTCCCCCGGTGCGAGCGCGGCGGAATCATTTGGCGCATTGCCGCCCGTAATAATCATGCCCACACCACCCGCGGCACGCTCGGCGTAATAGGCAGCCATGCGCTCGAAGCCCACGGGGCCCAATTCCTCCAGCCCGGTATGCATCGACCCCATCAAAATACGATTCTTGAGCTGAGTTGTGCCCAGATCCAAGGGTTCAAACAAGCGTGGAAATTGTGGATGCATATCTGTGTCTTTACTCTGCGCCAAGGACATCCAGGTACCCTCTGTCGATTGCTGTTTCGAGGGCATTAACGGCGGCCCTAAGTTCCTCGTAAGCTTCCCGCTGTCGGGACAACATCGATATTTGTTCGTGAGATGGCATATCCGGAGAAATCTTCGAAATATCGATCAATTCCTGTAAGTAAGATAACCGCGCGCGCGCTGCCATAGTAATCACGGGGCGTATATCTTCGACGCTCAGCTCTGGTATCGCAGGATTCATGATCTCGCGGTTCACGTCACGGCGAATCTTCTCGAGTTCGAGCAAGAGACGATTGCTGTCTTTTCCTGTCATAGGACACCCCTGTTTTATTTGCAGGCACTGCGTAGCGAATGAGACATTCACAGGAAACTCACCTCGGGTCAAGCTGGCAAAAATGCGAGTAAACCACCCAAGTACTATCTTTCTATAACTAGAGCAAGAATCGGGTGGCGGGCGTATAGCCGAGGGGTAAATACTAAAAACTCCCTGAGAAAAGAGAGTTGCCTCATGCTTTACACCTCAGCGCCAGCCAGTGAGACAATCCACGCCATGCCCGCCTCCAAACACCGCTCTCCCGAACACGCGCACTATCGAATGGTTGCAGATGCGATTTCCTATCTTCGGGAACATCAGCGGGAGCAACCCGATCTAGCCACACTCGCAAGAGCAGTGGACACCAGCGAATCACACCTGCAACGAGTGTTCAGCAGCTGGGCCGGTGTTTCGCCAAAACGCTTTTTGCAGATCATCACCCGGCAATACGCCTTGGATGCTCTTCGGAATCAGGCATCAGTACTTGACGCCACACTTCACGCAGGGCTCTCAGGTCCTGGGCGTCTTCACGACCTCACGCTCGCCTGTGATGCCATGACCCCCGGAGAAATCGCGAGCTTCGGTAAGGGTATTGCTCTCGAATACGGCTGGGGAGATACACCCTTTGGACCGGCGTTTGTAGCATGGAGCCAAAGAGGAATCTGTCAACTTAGCTTCGACAATACCAAAGACCCAGAGACACTCAGCGCCTTTAAGAATGACTGGCGTGGCGCTACTCATCTAGAGGACAGCGCGGCGGCTGCAAAACTATTGCAGCGCGTATTTGCTGCGCCACTAGAACGGGGAAAACTGCATTTACTGCTGCGTGGCACCAACTTTCAGGTCAAAGTCTGGGAAGCGCTCTTGCAAGTGAACCCCGGAGACTTAATCAGCTATCAGCAACTAGGAGCAATAGCCGGCACGGGCAACGCGCACCGAGCCGTCGGGTCAGCGATGGCTCGTAACCGCATCGCCTACCTGATACCTTGTCACAGGGTTATCCGCCAAGGTGGGGACTGGGGTAACTATCGCTGGGGGCTAGAACGGAAGTTGGCCCTACACGTCTGGGAACAAATCGCTTGAACGCAGCACAACTTGCACAGCTAATCGCTCTTGCCGCAATCTGGGGCTCGTCGTTTATGTTTATGCGCATAGCGGTACCCCAACTAGGACCATCGTGGCTCCTCGAAATCCGGCTTGTCGCGGCCTCGTTAATCCTACTACTCATCAGCCGGGCACTGCGTCGCCCTCTTAATGTTCGCAAACACTGGCGCCACTACCTTACGCTTGGTGCTCTCAACACAACCCTACCCTTTTGGGCCTTTGCTTACGCTGCGCAGACCTTACCCGCGTCCATGCTCGCTATCCTCAACTCCACAGCACCTTTATGGGGTTTCCTTATTGGTTTTCTTTGGCGGGGAAAACCTATCACTCCCCGCGCAGTCGCCGGCCTTGTGCTGGGCATGGCCGGCGTCGCGAGCTTAGTGGGATTGGGAGGCCTGGCCGTGCAACCAGAAGCACTTTGGGCCGTCGTGCTGACAGCTTCAGCCGCCATTTGCTACGGCATCGCCAGTAGCTACGCCGAATATGCCGAAAAAGTAGAAACCTATGCGAACGCTCACGGAAGCCTCTGGGCTGCGACTTTATTAGTGTTGCCCTTTATGCCCTTTGCACCCGTGCCCGAGGTATGGCCCCCCGGAGCAGTAGCCGCCGCTTTGGTCCTTGGCGTCCTTTGCACGGGTGTAGCCTACCTTCTTTACTTCCACCTAATCGCTACGGTTGGGGCCCCTTCCGCTCTTACCGTTGGCTACCTTATCCCGCTATGGGGTGTACTCTGGGGGTGGCTGTTTTTGGACGAAGCTGTAGGCCTTCACACACTGCTCGGCGCGGGACTCGTACTGAGCGGAACAATGTTGGTCACTAACTTCAGACCGTCGACCCTAGTTCGCGCCCTGCGTCGTTCCAGAGAGAGCTAAGTCACGCGCTTGCAAGGATACGCCCCGTAAGCTCATTCATACGCTGGAGCCCAGCGCGCAAATGTTCTTCAGGCAATGCAGAACTAAAGCGGAAGTGCTCTTCTACGCCAAAGCGCGACCCGGGTATCACGAGCACATCCTCTTCTTTTAACAAACGCGCCGCAAAAGTATCTGAGCTCACGGGCAGATCGAACTTCACAAAAGACATAGCAGAAGCCTGCGGCGGCACCACCGAAAACACGCCTTTGTGATAGCTGAGCTCTTCCTGGAGGGTTTCGAAACCGCGACGGATAAGCCCTCGCGCTCTTGCTGTAATGGCATCCCTCGCCGAGGATTCCAGCGCCGCAGAGGCTAACTGCATGGACATCATAGTGGCCGTGATCGAAGCATATTCATGGCGACGCCATAAATCCGGGATCAAAGACTCCGGGGCAAGGAGCCACCCCAGGCGTAAGCCAGGAAGACCGTAAGCCTTACTCATAGAGTTGATTGCGATCACGCGCTCATAGCCGCCCCAGAAAGATTCGGTGGGCTCATCGGTATTTCGCTCAGTGCCGCTGTAAACCTCATCAGCGACAATCCATGCTCCTACCCCTTGGGCCGCCGCCACAATGAGCTCACGATCCGCGGCACTCAAAACCTGGCCGGTAGGATTATTCGGGTTCACTATATGAATAATCCGAGTGCGATCATCAACTGCTGCAGCCAGACCCGGTGCATCGATGGCCCAATCTTGAGTTGAGTGCATATCCACACTGCGAACCTCATAGCCAAGATTGTGCGCATTACCCGCGAGCTGTTCGTAGGTGGGACTAAAACGAATGACATTGTCACCCGGCTCTAGAAGAGTCGCCGCAACCAGTGTATTGGCTTCTGTTGCGCCGACGGTTACCAGTACATTATCTGCATGGGCCATCTGATAGAGCGCAGCAATGCGCTCTCGCAGAAGCTGATCACCGTTCACCTGTGGGTAGTCCACAAGCGTAGCGAACAGTGTGTCCCTATCAACGTTTGCCAGCTCGAAAAGCTCGGCGTAGCTCATGGGGTGCACGCCACTTTCAGAGAAGTTGTAATGCACTCCGTGCTCTGTCTCTGACAGGTACTGCTCTACGGCAAAAGCTTGAAAATGCGTCACGTCACTAATTCCTAAAGGGCGGACTCGACCGCCAGGCCGTCCTGTTTATAGACAACGCCATTCTTCATGACGAGATCAACGCGGGAAAGAAGATTTATGTGACGAAGGACGTCGCCTTTTACCGCAATAATGTCTGCATATTTACCCGCCGACACAGTGCCCACCTTGTCCGATACACCCATCATTACTGCACCCCAGTAAGTAGCCGCTCGAATAGTCGACATAGGATCGACATTCATCACGTTCACCCAAACGTCCATTTCGTTCCAGGTACTCTGGCAATGAAATTTCATGGGAATACCGCTGTCAGTACCCACGAGCATCACGACACCTGCATCTCTTAACTGTTGAAACTTGCGCTTCAGCGTGGGCTTTCGCAAAGGTGTTAGCTGGGTGTACGCAAGCTGCCCCGGTTGCTGAATTGACGCCTTAATATCAGCGATGGTCGAGGGCTCTAATCCACGATGCCAACATGCACTGTCGAGCTTCTCAGGATTGGCGACCGTCATATCATAGTTCCACAAACCCTCTACCGTGGGCGTCCAGAACAGAGGACCGCCAGCGATGCGACCCGTAGCGGTTCGCTCCCGAAGCATTTCGATAACGTCGGCGGGGTACTCGGGCGCTGTGGTCAGTCCTGTGTGCTCAAAGTTATCCACACCAATCTCGAGGCCACGACGCACTTCGTCGGGGCGGTGAGAGTGCGCTACAACCTTCAGACCGTACTTGTGCGCTTCGTCGACAACCGCCTGTGCTTCCTCAAGAGTCATCTTGTCCTGGTCGATAAGCTTGATGATATCTACGCCTGCATCGGCAAGCTTTTTCACTTTGCGTTTTCCGTCAGCAACGCTGTCAACGCCCCAACGATAAAACTCCGTACCGGGGTAGGCTTCATGCTGAATAAAGGGCCCGGATACGAACAAACGAGGGCCAGGAATCTCTCCTGACTCGATGCGATTTTTGACCGACATTGACGCTTCCAAGGGAGCGCCCAGATCTCGGGCGGAGGTAATGCCTGCGAGCAACAGCTGCACCGCACTGGAGGGCATGATTTCGCTGGCCAGACGATCTTTGTAAGTCGGATGCCAATGACTGTAATCAGCATGCCCGTTGAGCATCAGATGCGCGTGGTTCTCCCAAAGTCCGGGTAAGACATCCATACCCTCGGTGGATACCACGTCATAGCCCTCGGGCACCTCAAGGGTCGACACAGTACCGACCTCCTGAATCACACCGTCTTCTACCAGAATGACGCTGTTTGCGATGGGCTCATGACCAAAGCCGTCAATCAACCGGCCACCGACCAAAGCAGTGCCAGCCGCCGCGGGCAGCGACGTGAGGGCGGCACCCAGCAAGGCGGCACTGGTCCAAACGGCAAACGCCGTACGTCGAAACGTTCCGGTTTTTTCTGTAGTCATCTATGGCATCCTTTTTTTATTTGCGAACTTATCGCCCCTCCCAATTACACCCTGTGTCATTGACCTCGAGAAGCGCTGCAGCCATTGTTGGGGCTGGTCAGCATCAACCTTAAGGAGAACAAGGTTTTGAGAAATCTCGACAAGCTAGAACGGGCGAAGCTGTTGCGCAGCGCCCTAAGACCTCGACAATTGAGTGTAGCGCGAAAACTTCCCTACCTGCAGCGTCATCTGATCGCGGCCCTCTTCGCGGCTGTGATGACAAGCTCTTTGCCCGCCTATGCACAGAACGCAGAGCAGGACGTTATTGATGCAGTCACCGACTTATTTGATGCGATGCGCAACAAAGACGGTGAGGCACTTCGCTCGGCCTTTTTACCCGAGGGAAGACTCGGCACCGACGACACGGAGGGATGGATTAGCTCTGTCACCACCTCAGAGGCTTATCTGGACGAGGTCACCTTTGATGAAGTTGTCCTGATTGATGACAACGTGGCCATGGCATGGACACCCTATAACCTGTATGTGAACGACGAGTTTCACCACTGCGGCATCGATCTCTTCTCATTCAGAAAAGTCGACGGGCAGTGGAAAATCTTGCAGATTGACGATACGCGTCGCACCGAGGACTGCGACCCCGAGCGACGCGGCAACTAACGCGGCAACTAACGCGGCAACTAAGGCGTCAACGCACGGCGACTGACTTCGGTCAGTCGTTGTACCGGAAAAATGCGTCCATGGCGCGATATAGCATGTGGACGTCAATCTTGGAGCTCACTGCATAAGTCGAGTGAATCGACAGGAGAGGTACACCGTAGTCGATGACTTCCATGTTTCGCCGTGACAGTGAACTACCGATAGTCCCACCTGACGCGCGTCCTTTGTAAGTCGCGGTTTGCCAGGCGATATTGGAATCATCAAGGTAAGCGCGGTTCCATGCCATAAATTCAGAATTGGCGTTGAAGCCACCGCCGTAGAGCTTAAGATTCACACCAAAACCCAAACGGGGTGCATTCCCAGACTCCCAGACACCCGGATACGTTGGGTGGATGCCGGGATTTACGTCAGAGGACACAACCTTAGTCTTTCGCAGCGCTCGTCGAATATCGATGTCTGTGTAGGCGTCACCTTTTTCCCGATAAACCAGCTCTGCCAGTAAATCGACAAAGTAGTCAGAATTGGAGCCTGTGTTGTTGATATTGCCAACCTCTTCGTTATCCACCAGAAAGGCAACCGCCGTGCGCTTGGGTGACTTTTGC
Organism: Congregibacter sp.; assembly: GCF_045107095.1. GTDB lineage: Bacteria > Pseudomonadota > Gammaproteobacteria > Pseudomonadales > Halieaceae > Congregibacter. Next base: position 9,814 of record NZ_JBGCFU010000020.1, read on the forward strand.
TCAAGGATTGCTCGCAGGGCGGTGTAAGAAGACAGTTTGTCGTCCTGTCCGTAAATCGCCATCATTCCACGATCAAAACCCACATCGCGCGGCGCGACTGCTGGCACGATCGCCAGCTCCGCAGACACCAGGTCCATTTCACTGATGTCGTATTCAGTCGCCAAGTAGGCGAGCACTGATGCTTTTATGGAGTCATCCGCTGACTCAATGGACGCGATAATCGGATCCAGCTCTTCACCCATAATCACATCACGGTTCTTTCGGTTGCGATAATCAGCATCAACGTGGGGTGAAAGATCGGGAATGATGAATATGGGATCGTCTTCATCCAAACCCACAGAAATAGAAACACGGGTTCCATCCTTTTTATCAACGTGTCCTACCAACGCCAATGGCAGGTTCACCCACTGATAATTTTTTATTCCACCATGGCGGTAAGTCTGGAAAAGCGCGAAACCCTGAGACTCGTAAAGGGGTCGACCCTTTAACTCCAATCGCGGAGAGTCAACGTGGGCGCCCACGACGCGAAAGCCCTCGGCCATAGGCTCTGTTCCTACGACGAACAGAGTTATGGTGCGATCACGGTTCACATCGTAATAGCGATCTCCCGGCCGCAGCGCGCCGGTTTGGGGCATCGCTTCAAAACCCGCTTTCTCCGCGAGGCGGACTGCCTCGGTGACAAAACTCAGCTCGGTCTTCGCGCGACCCATGAAGTCTTTGTAATCCTCGGCAAAGGCAAATACTTGATCACGCTCTTCCTCAGAGATCATTTGCCATCCAGATTGGACATCATCGGCACTATCGGCCGCGATCACCTGCCCCGTTACAAAAGGCAGCGATAGCAGCGCAGCAGGCAACCACTGGACGCGAGTTAAAATGTGTCTAAAAAACATGTAAGCGTTCTCCACGTAGAGTCTAAAAATTCTGAAACGCCCATAGTAAAACTGCGATCAGAGGGTCCAAGTGATCCAAAGATCTCAGTCAGTCACACCTTGAATTGATAAAAACGTACCGTCGGGGTCTCTGACGATAGTATGCGCCTCAAGCACCGCTGCTGGCTTGATGCCACCCAGAATGTGCGGAAACAACTCGTCCGTCGCCCCCTCAAAATCGGGAGGTATGTCACCCACCGGTGCGGTTCCCTCAAAGACTGTGGTGACACCAGTGGCGGCAAGACTCTCGACGGTCATACGAAGGCAGTACCACTCGCCTTTTACGTCGGGATAAAAATGGTTCGCTACGTTCATCAACTTGTCAGGATTCGAGGTGCCATGAGTAAAACCATCTGCCTTGTAAGTCGGTGGATAGTAAGTAGATCCATCTTCCAGGACCTGATCCCAGAGCCGGGCCTGAACCATATGAAACACATAGGGGAAGCCCGTGGGGTTAAGCGGCTCCTGAGCTTGAAGCGAATGGGTAGTGAATAGTGCGAATAGAACGATCAACAAACGTTGCATAGGGCATCCTGAGGCTGAGCGATAAGTAGATGGTGTATTCTTAGTCTACGCGCAAAAACATAAAGAGGAACAGACCGTGTCTATGGATCGACCAACGCTAATTCCAGCGATCCAAACAAAGAGTGTTTTACGGGCCTTGCTGGGGTTCGTCGTCAGTACGTTGATTTCGGGCTGCGGATCGGAAACACCTGAGCTCGCAACGCCTCCACCCGCAAGCTCCACGTTGATTCACAACGCATTGATTATCGATGGCGATGGCGGTGAGGCCAAACCTGGCGCAGTGAGAATACAAGATGATGCCATCGTCAGTGTTGGTAATCTCAGTCCTTTAGAGGGCGAATCGCTTGTAGATGCAAACGGACTCGTCTTGGCGCCAGGCTTCATCGATACCCACAGCCACCATGACGATGAGGGCGCTCTTCGTGAAAACCCGGATGCTCTGCCGATGCTCACCCAGGGAATCACAACCGCGGTGTTTGGGCAGGATGGCGACCATCAACTGCCGCTGGCGGAGTTTTTGACTGACTTTGACCGCAACCCGCCCGCGGTAAACATCGCTGCCTACGTGGGCCACAACACACTCAGAGCACATGTCATGGGCGACGATGCCAAGCGCCCGGCCAGCGCGGCTGAAGTCGAGGCTATGCAGACTCTACTTCTATCCGAGTTAGAGTCTGGAGCGCTGGGGCTGTCTACGGGTTTGGAATATGTGCCCGGCATTTATTCCCATCGCGATGAAGTTATCAGCCTCGCAGCAACCACCGCTGAACAGGGCGGTCGATACATTTCCCACGTACGGTCCGAAGATAGATTCCTTTGGGATGCGATGGACGAGATCATCGACATCGGTCGGCAGACCGGTATTCCTGTACAGATATCGCATATCAAACTCGCCGCCAAAAGTCTTTGGAATCAGGCTCCCAAGCTACTTGAGAAGCTCAACGCTGCACGCGCAGAAGGCATCGATGTCACGGCGGACGTATACCCCTACGAGTATTGGGCGTCTACCATGTGGGTGCTACTGCCAGACAGGAATGCAGACGACCTCGAAGAGATAGCCTTTGTACTGGACCAGCTAACCCCCGCCTCCGGCATCATCTTTACCAAATACGAACCGAATCCCGACTACATCAATCTGTCGGTAGCGGAAATCGCTGAAATTCGCGGGACCTCGGAGGTGCAAACATTTTCAGATCTGCTCAAGGAGTCAGACGCCTGGTCTGAGGCAAACGATGGTGCCGAGGCAGAAATGATTATGGGCCGATCTATGACTGAGGCTGATATCGAAACGTTTTTGCAATGGGAGCATAGTAATGTCTGCAGCGATGGCGGCTTTTATGGCCACCCTCGAGGGCACGGCTCTTTTCCGCGGGTGCTCGCTCGTTACGTTCGAGATAGGCAGGTTGTTTCTTTAGAAACGGCAGTCGCAGCGATGACATCGCGAGCGGCAGATCATATGGGCTTTGCCGATCGAGGGCGGATCGCACCCGGTATGAAAGCTGACTTAGTACTTTTCGATCCCGAAAGTGTCCAAGACCATGCGGAGATTCGCGATGGACAAGTGCTGTCCACCGGCATTCACAGCGTGTGGGTCAATGGTCAACAGGTTTTAAAAGATGGCGAATCTACCCAAGTTTTTGCAGGGCAGGTATTGCGTAAAGCACGCTAGGTCAGTCGTCTCCCGGGCCATTTTCAGGCTCGGTCGTCCACAGTTTCGAAAACTTTAGTGCTCGCGGACAATGGTGGTACGCCTCTTCAACCTCCAGAAGCAGTGCTTGCTGAAGTTTTGCGTTCTCGTCCGGTGCAAATACTTCAAGCGTTAAGCGATCAAACGCCTCATCGCCCTTGCGCAAAACCGTCACGCGACCATTCACCCTCGCCGTACCGTCAACCGATGGGATAAAAAATACCAGACCAACGTTCGGGTTTGACGCAATGTTCTCGTAGGATTGAAAAAGCTTATTCCCGGCGACATCGGGTATCAGCAAGTACTTTGCATCCAGCACTTTGACAAAGCCGGGGGTCCCACCCTTAGGAGACGCATCACAGGCTCCGCTATCACTGCTGCTGGCCATCACCAGGAACGGAGACTGTCGAATAAAGTCCTGCACCCGATCGACCATGTACGAACGCACTTTGTCCCTTGATCGTGCTGAGGGTTCACCAAACAGCTGCTGCAATTGATTCATGGTTTTCCTTACCTTCGATCGATCAATGGACTGCCGGCATACTACAGCTACAGCGCCTTCTGAATAGGCTTCGCAAACCGCTTGGGATAGACCGCCGTCAACGAAAGCCTATCGCAGCCGTTAAATCCAGAGAACTGCATCGCGGCATCTTTAAAAGCAGCCACCACAGCATCGTCCTCAAACTTGCGAGATTCACAGTGCAGTGCCTTTATCTCGAAATGCTTGTCCTTCCGATGCGCCTTACAGTCCATGCGCCCAACAAAAGAATCACCGTAAAGGAGCGGCAACGAGAAGTAGCCGTGCTTACGTTTCGGCGCCGGCACATAGCATTCGATTTGGTAGTCAAAATCAAAGAGCGCCTTGAGGCGGTCCCGCTGAATTACCGCATTGTCAAAGGGAGAGAGAATTCGCAATCGATGATCAACGCGAGGCAAGCGCTGATCCAAAGTCCCCGCGGGGAGAATGAACACCTCGCCGCCAGGCACCTGCACTTCCTCCAGGTTTTTAGTCGCGACTCCCTCATCAACGAGGCTCTTTATCACCTTGCGCAGCATCGCGTCTTTGCGTAGATAGCTAATACCCCGCAGAGACACGCAGCCATGACAGCGAAGCTGTCGCTCAAGCAAATGCTGAGCAAACTCTCTTGTACTTGGCGCGGCAGTATCTATCCCCGTCGGTAGAACACGCTCAGTAAGGTCGTAAGATTTCTGAAAGCCCTCGCGACTGCCGACCATCAGGTCACCTTGCATGTAGAGTTGTTCCAGCGCTTTTTTTGCGGGCTTCCAATCCCACCACCCTTCTCTATTTACAGAAGCGGCCTCCAGGTCTCGTGAGCGCAGTGGGCCATCAGTGCGAACGCGATCCAAAAGACCTTTCATTAGCTTTTTGTCAGGCGACTTAAACCAATGAACTTTGCCGTTCTTGACTGCCTGCTTGTAGGGCAAGGAGAACTTGTAATCTGCGATGGGAATAAAGGCAGCAGCATGCGTCCAGTACTCAAAGATATCTCTATCTACCAGCATCTGGTTGGTCATCGCGGGTTTAAAATCAGGCACCCGTGATTGAAGGACATGGTTGTGCGCACGCTCAACCACAGAAATTGTATCGATCTGCACGTAGCCGATCTGGCTAATCGCCTTCACAGCACCAGCCAACCCGTGACCAAAAGGCTTACCCGCTAAGAGACCCTGGGAAGACAGCGCAAGACGACGAAGCCGCAGCAAGTCATGAGCACGGCTAAGCGTAATCATCGAGCGGAACTTATGTGTTGTACTTTGACTAACCGCATAGGTTGAGAAGTGGGCCTGGGAAAGACCCCACGACCATCGCCTCTAACGCGAGTCTTTTTTCCCATCGCCACTCAAACCTTTGAGAAAACCGCCTACGGTGTCGTTGATTTTCTCGCTCGCACGCTCCTTGATTGAGTCGGTAAGCGCGGTGGCAATCACTTTCTCGATAACCGGCTTGAGTATTTGTGTAGCTACCTGCGCCGCAGTAGCGCCATTGGTAGCTCTGCCGACATCGTTAACAACGATTGATGGCAAAGAAACTTCGCGAGTCTCGTTTAGCTCAGGGATCGACACTGAAGCGCTAGCGCCGCTTAGCGTAAACTCATTGATGATGACTTTCATCGCACTAGCGTCACCACCGGGTTCTTCTTCGGAGGACGCCTCTTCACCAGGTCCCGTCTCAATGTTGTTCAGCAGCGCTTGCAAATTACTGCCGTTCGCCTCCTGAATGACATTGATTCTTGCTCCGTCAACAATAACTTTGTTGATCACCACTGTTTCACTGGTAAGCGACGAAGCATCTAAATCGATGGCAAAACCACCGAGCTCCATGGCGTTGCCAGGGAAACCTTCGGGGTTTTCAATACTCAGTCCTGAGAGACCTGCCGCCGCCTCAGTAAGGCGGATGTCGACTCCGCTTACTGTTACCGAGGTGCCAAGAACCTTAGATCCCTGGGATTCGATAACGCCCGCCACGATGCCATTAAGGTTTGATGCGAGATAAAAGACAGCTCCGCCAACCAGGACCAGAATAAGCAGTGCGATAAATGAAACTTTGCGAGCGGTTGATGCCACGACTACTTCCTTAATTTACCAATAAGAGTAGCACCAGTTATACACTATCAACACTGACAGATCGTAGCCGCGTTCATCATGCAGCGCTTAACCAAGTGGGCTGGTCCCGGATAAACGATTCGCAGACTCAGGGAGCCGCCGCTATGCCCCCTCCGGTAACTGACTCACCGCCGCGCCGACGGCCTCGAACTAGTCAAATTGGCTGTACCCCACAGCGCAATAAAAATGGCGAGGGCCATCAGCCCTAGGAACGGCACGGCTGGAATCGCGCTGGGATTACCTCCCGCTCTCGGCACGGCGACAGATACGGGGTCGCTGATACGTCCCATAGCGGGATCTTGATCGAGGAAACCATCGTTGTCAGTGATGGAGTAGCTTACTATGCTCCCGCTAATTGTTGCCCCCGGTATTACCGTCCACTTATCGCCTACCACTTTATACACCGCAGCGTTGGGTGGCAGCGTGGTGCCCATGTCGATGGTGATTTGCACAGTTTCCCCACTACTATCACATCCCTCAAGCGCGAAGTTAACCGCAGTACTCATTGCATCTGTGGCTACGGATTCATCGGGGGTTGCGACATTAAGATATGGAATGAACTCGCTGTCCATAAGTGTGCAAGCGGAATCGGAATCACTAAGGGTAGTGCGTAATGCAATGCTCTCCCAGCGCTGTTCAGTCTTTGCATTTGGAAAAGCATCGGCGTTGTCGCCGACCTTATCGCGATCTGTATC
>NZ_JBGCFU010000021.1:0-23139 GCF_045107095.1 Congregibacter sp.
TCATCGATAGTAACCTGAAGCATCCGACGGCTTTCAGGATCCATAGTGGTTTCCCAAAGCTGCTCTGGGTTCATTTCACCTAGACCCTTATACCGCTGAATGTAGTATCCCCGCCGGGCCTCCGTCATCAGCCACTCTAAGCCGGATACAAAGCTCTGTGTCTGGTGGGTCTTTTCACCGCGTTGAAAATAGCCCGTCTCATCGATCAGATCATTCAGGGTTTCGCCCAAGGCCGCCATCGCCGCGTAGTCCTTTGATCGGAAAAACTCCGGCTTGAGCTGAATGGGGCGCTCGACACCGTGGGCAACCATACGAACCAACGGATACCAGGTTTCTTGATCGTCACTTCTTGGCTCGACAGAGTAGCTTGTTCCCTTGGTTTTCAGTGTAAGTAAGCGCTCACTCATTTTTTTGCTGTATAACTCTACTGCGCTCTTATCTGCTAAATCCGCCTCATTCAGGTGGGGACCAAACACCAACTCCCAAACTAACTCTTCGGGATAGTGCCGGCTTCGACGCTTGACGATCGCCTCCACAGATTGATACTGACGTATCAGTTCGGCAAGGGATTCTCCGCTGATTGCGGGGGCATCGGCGTTCACGTAAAGTGCCGCACCCTCGAGAGCAGAGGCCGTTAGAAACTCAGCTAGCGCAGTGTCATCCTTCAGATACTGATGCTGCTTTCCTTTTGCGATTTTGTAGAGAGGAGGCTGAGCAATAAAGATATGACCGCGATCAATAAGCTCACGCATCTGACGGAAGAAAAAGGTCAGCAACAAGGTGCGTATGTGTGATCCGTCCACATCCGCATCGGTCATAATAATAATGCTGTGATAACGCAGCTTATCGGGATCGAACTCTTCTTTTCCAATGCCGCAACCCAGCGCAGTAACCAAGGTGCCCACTTCGACAGATCCGAGCATCTTATCGAAACGCGCCTTCTCAACATTCAAAATCTTGCCCTTTAGAGGCAGAATCGCCTGAAAACGCCGGTTACGGCCCTGCTTGGCTGAACCGCCCGCGGAATCACCCTCTACCAGATAAATTTCAGATAAAGAGGCGTCCTTTTCCTGACAGTCGGCCAGCTTGCCCGGTAGACCAGCAATGTCCAGAGCGCCCTTGCGGCGAGTCATCTCGCGGGCTTTACGTGCAGCTTCACGAGCTCGTGCCGCATCAAGCATTTTTGTCACAATCGCTTTGGCTTCACCAGGGCTCTCAAGCAAATACTCGCTAAAACGGTTGTTCATGGCCTGCTCAACAACTGTTTTCACCTCTGATGAGACCAGTTTGTCTTTAGTCTGGGACGAAAACTTAGGATCCGGCACTTTTACGGAAACAATCGCTGTTAGACCTTCCCGGGCATCATCACCTGTGGTGCTGACCTTTGCCTTCTTAGCCAACCCCTCTCGCTCGATATAACCATTCAGAGTTCTAGTCAGCGCAGAGCGGAAACCGGCCAAATGGGTGCCCCCGTCTCGCTGGGGAATGTTGTTGGTATAGCAGAAGATGTTTTCTTGATAAGAGTCATTCCATTGTAGAGCGACCTCTACAGCGGTTCCGTCTTCCGCCTCGCTTTGGAAGTGAAAAGCCTTGTGCATAGGGTTTTTGTTGCGATTTAAGTAGTCAACAAAGGCATTAAGGCCACCTTCGTAGAAATATCGGTCTTCTTTACCCGAACGCTCATCTGCAAGCAGGATTTCGATGCCTGAATTCAAAAAGGCCAGCTCTCGCAAACGCTTAGCAAGGATTTCGAACTCAAACTCAATATTTGTAAAGGTGTCTGCTGATGGTTTAAAACGGATCAGCGTGCCCGTTTGATCGGCGTCACCAACATCCTGGAGTGCGCCCTGAGGTACACCATGAGCGTAGCGCTGCTCAAAGCGTCGGCCGCCGCGCCAAATCGTAAGCCAAAGCTCCTCAGAAAGCGCATTTACAACAGAAACACCCACACCATGCAGTCCACCAGAGACTTTATAGGTGTTGTCATCAAATTTGCCCCCGGCGTGAAGTACCGTCAAGATGACTTCTGCGGCGGAAACCCCTTCATCGTGCATCTCGGTGGGGATACCGCGACCATCGTCCTGTACCGAAACGGACTCATCAGGGTGGATCGTGATAAGTATTTTCGCGCAATGCCCAGCCAGAGCCTCATCAATAGAGTTATCGACAACCTCAAAAACCATGTGGTGCAGGCCGGTGCCGTCATCGGTATCCCCGATGTACATCCCGGGACGTTTCCGAACCGCATCAAGACCCTTAAGAACCTTAATTTTCGACCCATCATAGTTTTCAGATGCATCGCTCATTGCACGTACTCCAGTGTTTTAGCGGCTTTGAGCCGTTTTTCCGTTGTCAATCTCTGGTGAAGCCAGGCCAACTTCGCCTTGTTTCACGTGGAACATCGCCACGCTTGTATCAGAACCCAGCCACTCCACAGGAATCGCTGAGCGGCTGACACAGGTAATTAATGTCTGTGCCCTCATCGCGGCAAGCATCCTACACACGCGCTCGCAGCGCTCCGCATCCAGCTCCGACGGTAAGTCGTCGATCAAATACAAAACCTCGCCCTGCTCACCCGCCAACATTTGGCCTTGAGCGAGCTTTAAGGCACAGACAAGTAGCTTCTGCTGTCCCCGCGATAACGTGTCTGCCGCAGAGTAACCACCCACTGTTACCCTGATATCCGCTCGTTGCGGTCCGGTTTGGGTAAACCCCTGCTCCTGGTCCGACGCCAAACCTCTATGTAGTGCTTCTTCATAGCTGCTATTTGCATCCCAACCACGACGATAGGCTAGATCTACCGGGCCAATCTCCGGTGCGAGCACTTGAATAATCGGCTCAAACACCGTGCGCAATGTATCCAGAAATCGCTCTCTGCCAGCGGATACCTGCTCTGCGTGGACAGCTAAATCCCGCGTCCACACCTCTAATTCTGAGTGCTCAAGTTTACCACGGCGAAGCAGATGATTCCTTTGTGTTAAAGCCCGCTGAAATCGCTGTCTGTGCTCTCGTAGGTCATGTTCCACGTGAAACACACCCCAATCCATAAATCGCCGCCTATTTGCCGGCTCGCCTATGAGCAAATCAAAGCTATCTGCATTTATGAGCAACAGCGGAAGCTCGTCGGCAAGCTGAGCAACAGAGCGGGAGGGCTCGCCTGCAACGCGGAGTGAAATACCGCCCGCTTTTTCCCTCTGAACACCCATAGAAACTACGCCGCCGCCGGGCAAACGCCGCTCCCCACGTATCACGTAGCTAGTCTCTCCGTGGGTGATCAATGATTTAGCGCCACCGGAACGAAAAGAACGCGCAGTGCCGAGTATATGCGCCGCTTCTAACAAACTCGTCTTGCCGCTACCGTTAACACCATACACAACGTTGTGCAGCGATAACGGGCCAAGCTTTGACTCGGTTAGGTTTCTGAGGTGGTGAATATTAAGGGAGGCTAACAGAGGCGGCCCCTCCGCCCAGTCGGCTTAAAGCCGCATGGGCATCACAACGTACAAGGAATCACCGCCGTCGGTTTCTTCAAGTAGCGCACTACTATTGGGGTCGGACAGCGAAAAGCGTATTTCCTCGCCGCTTAAGACACCCAGTACGTCGAGCAAATAGCCGACGTTAAAGCCAATTTCCAAGGAGTCACCGCTATAGTTGACCGGCAAATTCTCTTCCGCCTGCTCTTGCTCGGGGTTGTTTGCAACAATCTCCAAGCTACCCTCGGAGAGTTTTAAGCGCACCCCGCGGTATTTTTCGTTAGATAAAATCGCTGTTCGCGTGAACGCCTGGCGAAGCTCCGTTCTCGAGCTTTGGACAACCTTGTCCGCTGATCGAGGAAGGACTCGCTCGTAATCGGGAAATTTCCCATCCACAAGCTTGGAAGTAAACGTGAATTCGTTGGTTGTCGCACGCAGATGATTGCTACCCAGAATAATGGTGACGTCTTCGTCATCGTTCTGCATAAGACGGGAAAGCTCTAGAACACCTTTCCTCGGCAAGATCACCTGCGTGTCGTCAAGGTCTTTGAGTGTGCCGGGAAACGTGCAAATCGCCAGGCGGTGCCCGTCAGTTGCCACCGCTCGCAGACGCCCTGCTCGCAACTCCCAGTACATACCATTGAGATAATAACGAACATCCTGCTGGGCCATAGCAAAGCCTGTTCGTTCGATTAACCGGCGCAGCTGCCCTTGTTTTAACGTAAATTGATGGGTTCCGATGCTGTCTTCTATGTTCGGAAACTCGCGCGCAGGCAGAGTTGCTAGCGTAAACCGGCTTCTACCGCTGCGAACCGTGGCTTTACTATCAGCAACAGATATCTCTAAATCAGAACCGTCTGGGAGACTTTTGCAAATATCTGCAAGCTTTCGCGCGGGTACCGTTATCTCTCCGGCATCGCCGTCTGCTTCCAGATTAACGCGTCCAACCAACTCAACTTCCAAATCCGTTCCGGTGATCGATAAACGGTTGCCATCAAGGTTTAGTAAGACATTGGAGAGCACGGGCAATGTCTGCCGACGCTCAACAACCCCTGCAACCAGGTTAAGTGGCTTGAGAAGGGCATCTCGAGAAACTCGGAATTTCATTAAAAGTCCTTAAACGGGCCGCGTACTAGATAAAAAAGCACCCTAGTTTAGCGCATCATGCGCACATCGTGGCGATGAAAAAACCGAATTTTTCCACCTGTTGGTGTTATACAAGCTGCATTGCGTGCGTCTAACCAAGCTCGCAACTGAGTCCAAAACTACGTCGTGAGAAGCCGCAGTAAATTCTTATAGTCTTCGTGGATATCGGAGCTCGTTTCTCTAAGCTCACGTATCTTTCGGCAGGCATGCAACACCGTTGTATGGTCGCGACCTCCAAAACTATCGCCGATCTCAGGCAAGCTGTAGTTCGTCAGCTCTTTCGCCAAGGCCATAGCCACCTGTCGAGGACGGGCCACCGAGCGATTACGCCGACGGGAGTTAAGATCGGCAACTTTGATCTTGTAATACTCAGCAACCGTGCGCTGGATATTATCCAGGCTCACCTGTTTATCCTGCAGAGCTAACAAATCCTTGAGGCTTTCTTTTACGAGATCAACATCTATGGGTCTTCGGGTGAAGTTAGCGCTCGCTATCACCCTCTTAAGCGCGCCTTCTAGCTCTCTTACATTCGAGCGAATCCTTTGCGCAATGAAAAAAGCCGCATCGGGAGGCAGGTCCAACCGCGCTTGTGTTGCCTTATTCATCAATATGGCGACCCGGGTTTCAAGATCCGGCGGCTCCACAGCAACCGTAAGGCCCCAGCCAAATCGGGACTTGAGACGCTCCTCTAATCCGTCTATTTCTTTTGGATAACGATCACAGGTAAGAATCATTTGTTGGCCGCCTTCAAGCAGCGCGTTGAATGTGTGAAAAAACTCTTCTTGAGACCGATCTTTCTTCGCAAAAAACTGGATGTCGTCAATTAACAGTGCATCCACCGACCGGTAGTAACGTTTGAAGTCAGCAATCGCGTTCAGCTGCAGAGCTTTGACCATATCGGCAACGAAACGCTCAGAGTGCAGATAAACAATGCGAGCATTAGGCTTATTGAGCTTCAACGCATTACCGACCGCATGCATAAGGTGTGTCTTACCCAGACCTACACCGCCATACAGAAACAATGGGTTGTAGGCGCCACCAGGGTTTTCCGATACCTGGTTTGCAGCAGCCAGCGCTAGCTGGTTTGACTTACCCTCTACAAAATTACTGAACGTGTAGTTACTCACCAAATTATGCTGGTGTTGCAGAGCTTCATGGACTTCTGATTTGCTCGCCTGCCCGTAATGAAGGGTCGTTTCTACTAAAGACGCCGTTTTTCGATTCACCGGCAGCCCTTCGTCCGCCGCTTTCTCAACAAACTCACCTTCAGAGGTGGCTGCGGTCCCACCCACTACAGCTAACGCCGGACCCCTTGAAACAGGCGGTGTAGCCGGTATGGGTGTTGTTGGAGCTAAGGAAACGGGTGCCGCAGCACCGGCTCGCGCTGACCCAGAGGCTATTTCTAACTGAAACTCCGCTTCTCCCGTCTGCACTTCGCGCAACAGCTGGGCAATAAGCTCTCCATACTTATCAGTAACAAAGTCGCAGATGAACCGGTTGGGTGCCAGCAGCTGCAGCGACTGTTCTGTGTGCGTTGCCTGGAGTGGTCGTATCCATGTATTGAATTGTTGTGCAGGTAATTCATCCTGCAAACGAGTTTTGCAGTGTGCCCATATCGTTTCTGACAAGATTCACTCTCTTCTGCCGTCTGATCTCGAACAACTCGCCAGACGATCAATTTTCATGGTTTTTCAGGTCTTCGGAGAAAGCTCTCTACAAAAAGGCTTTTGCTCAGCCACCGTCGCTTATATCGCAACTTCTACCGTGCTACGTAATCACCTTCCTAACTTTACTTACCGAAACGTAACGACTTGCATAAACGATCACTGTTCTGATGCTTTGCGACTGTGAAGCTCCGCGGTAGCAACTTAAAACCGTTCGTCAATAGTTCTTCGGGTGGGGCTGTTGATATCCCTGACCCTAGCTCCGTCGATGAGGCCATCATAACGCCACAACCCGGACTTATCCACATCTTCAGGCAAAAATATTGTTTGTAATTAATGTTATAAATCAATAGGTTACGTTTTTTCATGGTTAAAACAACGAAATTTTTTGTGACCTTAGCATTCTGCCTGTTTTGTGGGAAACCTGTGTATATCTTTGGGGGAAAGTGTTTATAAACAGTTGCAGGCCGTTGTTTCTATGGCCAACACTCCCTGTGTAAAAGTCGCTCATGAACGGGTACGCGCTGTGGCTACTATTTACGGCAAATTACTCTCAGACACATGCACTTAGAGCATTGAATAACCCTAGGCAATTCACTACAATGCGCGGCCCAAATTTGCCAGTACCGTCGGCGTTGACGGGAAGCTGTTTACGTAGCGATAAACCGTAGCCACAAAAGCAGCAACACATTGGCGGAACCCTAACAGTAAATCGGAGGGTCGTTCAGCTAGGATTTGGTCCTACAAAACGTTCGCCCGATTATTTAGAAAGACTTAAGTGAGAACATCATGAAGAGAACTTTTCAGCCCAGCGTCTTAAAGCGCAAGCGCACCCACGGCTTTCGTAGCCGCATGGCCACCAAAAGCGGTCGCGCAGTCATTTCCCGTCGTCGCGCGAAAGGCCGTAAGCGTCTCGCTGCCTGATTCAGGCGAGTCCTGATTCAAGCAACAGAATCTGGCCGTTACTGTGGCTGCGAAGTTTCGGCCCAGTCAACGGCTTCTTACTGCCGATGACTACCGGCAAGTTTTTAAAAAACCGGACCAAAAAGCCGGACAGAAAGAGCTGCTATTATTAGCCCGGCAAAACAATTTGCCCCAACACCGACTCGGTTTGGCGGTGGCTAAGAAGCATGTCCCCACAGCAGTGAAGCGAAACGTTATCAAACGGCTTGCCCGCGAACACTTTAGAACGCTTGGGCCAAAGACGCCCTCTTATGACATTGTGGTGCTCACCCGGCCCGGTGCTCGTAACGCCAGTGCTACAGGAATTAGTAGTGCCCTGAATAAACAGTTCGCGCGCTTAGGCCTTGTGGTCACACCAACATGAATTCGCTATTTCAAACCGTTCTTCAAGCAATGATTCGAGGATACCAACTTCTCCTTAGTCCGCTGCTTGGCAATCACTGCCGCTACTATCCCAGCTGCTCAAGTTATGCCGCTGAAGCAATAGAAACCCATGGCGCCTGGAAGGGCTCCAGGCTTGCGGCTGCCAGAGTTTTACGGTGCCACCCGTGGCATGAAGGGGGCGCAGATCCTGTTCCACCCGCCTGTCAACATCAGGACTAATTGATAATGGATATCCAACGCACGCTGCTCATCGGCGCGATCATGCTTCTATCGTTTATGTTGCTAACCGAGTGGGTAAATTTTCAGGAGGCTAAAGAAGAGGTTGTCTCTACCGAGACGCGCCTGACTTCTGGGTCCGCTGTTGCTCCAGCGAATACCCTGCCCGATGACGCGAACACTGGTAGCAATGGCGACTTACCTTCGACTCTTCCTTCTTCAACTATCGAAGGAACTGTCGACGCCGCTGATACAGACGACATCCCCGAAGTCGGAATAGCTGTGGATACCGCTAACAACACCACTACAGCAGTACCCTCCGTTGCTCCATCCAACGACATCATTCAAGTGTTTACCGACAATTTGCAAGTCGCCATCGATCTCAATGGTGGAGATGTCGTTGAAGTAGCTCTCGCGCAATTTTTGGCGGATATCGATGACCCCGAAACACCGTTTGTTCTATTAGAAAACAACTCCCAACGCGTGTATGTCGCGCAGAGCGGACTCATTGGTAAAGACGGTATCGATAGTAAACAGCGTGCTAAATACCAAAGCGTATCCCGTCGCTATGACATGGGTTCCTCGGACACACTACAAGTAGACTTATTGTGGTCTAACGAAGCCGGACTCTCTGTAACAAAGCGATTTAGCTTTCATCGAGACAGCTACGTGGTCGACGTAGACTTTATCATCGACAATCAAAGTAGCACTCGATGGCAGGGTAACCTGTTTGGCCAGATCAAGCGTGATAGCAGTGCTGCCGAAACCGGTGGCGGCGGAGGTATGGGGATGCAGCCGTTCCTCGGCGCTGCAACCACAACACCGGACGACCGATTCAAGAAATTCAGTTTCGATAAAATGCTCAAAGAGCCATTTCGTGAGCAGAACACTGGCGGATGGATCGCTATGATTCAGCACTACTTTCTGAGTGCCTGGATCCCCAATCCCGATAAAACCCACACCTACAGCACACGGGTTACCAGCACCGGTTTCAACATCGCTGGTTTTACCAGCCCAGCAGTAATTATCGATCCGGGCAATCAAGGTGAAGTAAGTGCTCGCTTTTACGCTGGACCTAAGGATCAGTACAGTCTTCAGGAGATATCACCGTTCCTGGAACTCAGCGTCGACTACGGCTGGTTATGGTGGGTTGCCCAACCTCTTTTCTGGTTACTGACGAAAATTTTTGCGGTCGTAGGAAATTGGGGCGCCGCGATCATTCTCCTTACGGTTCTTATTAAGGCTGTGTTCTTTAAGCTATCAGCAACGAGCTACAAGTCCATGGCAAACATGCGCCGCGTGCAGCCAAAAATGGCGGACATCCGCGAACAATACGCCGACGACAAGCAAAAACAGTCACAGGCAATGATGGAGCTGTACAAGAAAGAGAAGATCAACCCGATGGGCGGCTGCTTACCCATCCTTGTACAGATGCCTGTATTCATCGCGCTGTACTGGATGCTTATGGAAAGCGTCGAGCTTCGACACGCACCGTTTATTTTATGGATCAACGATCTGTCCGTCATGGATCCGTACTTTGTACTGCCTCTGATGATGGGAGCGAGCATGTTCTTTATGCAAAAGCTCAACCCTCCACCACCAGATCCCATGCAAGCCAAGATCATGCAGTGGTTGCCTGTCATCTTCACTTTCTTCTTCCTGTGGTTCCCCGCAGGGCTTGTTCTCTACTGGGTAGTTAACAACTTGCTGTCTATGGCGCAGCAATACGTGATCACCCGGCAGATAGAGAACGCTAGCGCCAAAGCTTGAACCTGCTGTCGTGAACCTCATGGTGGGCGACAGCGATACTATTGCGGCCATAGCGACGGGCCCTGGAGCCGGTGGCGTAGGAATCATTCGCCTTTCTGGACCTTGCGCTTTTTCTGTCGCACACCGTCTGACAGGGCTCCACGCAAAAGCACGACAAGCCCACTTTGTATCGATCGTGGATCAGCAAAATGAGGTCCTGGATCAAGGACTCTTAATTCAGTTTCCCGGACCGCAATCCTTTACGGGCGAAGATGTCGCTGAGCTTCATTGCCATGGAGGACCGATCATTCTGAGAACGGTACTTCGTGAATGTATAAGCTGCGGCGCCCGTCAGGCTGCACCGGGTGAATTCAGTCAGCGTGCTTTTCTTAACAACAAGATCGATCTCGTGCAAGCTGAGGCTATAGCGGACCTCATAAGCAGCAGCACCGAAGCCGCCGCACGTAGCGCTAGTCGATCACTCAGTGGCGCTTTTTCAACCCAGGTGAGCGCGCTACTGGAACAACTCATACGCCTGCGCGTGTTTATTGAAGCCGCCATAGATTTCCCAGAGGAGGAAATTGACTTCATCGCTGATAGCGACGTGATTGAGCGACTCGAAACGCTTCAAGACTCCATAAATCAATTGCTGACCGTTGCTCGACGCGGGCGTACGCTGCGTGACGGATTGAAACTTGTAATTGCCGGAGCACCCAATGCCGGTAAATCCAGTTTGTTAAATCAATTGGCAGAACAAGACACGGCCATCGTTACCGACATCCCCGGTACCACCCGCGATCTTTTACGAGAACACATACAAATCGGTGGTTTACCCTTACACATTGTGGACACCGCCGGACTCAGAGATTCAGGCGATGCCATCGAACAAGAAGGTATTCGTCGCGCTCGCGCTGAAATGCAGACCGCGGATCACATTCTCCTGGTTATAGATAACAGCAATCATGAAAGCGGTCAGAGTAGTACCGAGCTTGTCGCCGCCTATGATGGTGACTTACCGAAAACAGTACCTCTTACACTGATCCGTAACAAATGTGACTTAAGCAAAACGCCAGCGTCACTGAACGCTGGTGCATTCACCGAGGTGCATTTGAGTGCACGAAATGGCGAAGGCATAGACTTGTTAAGACAACATCTATTAGCCACTGCTGGACTGTCACACCAGGAAACTTCGGACTTCAGCGCTCGGGAACGGCATGTTCTAGCTCTTGAGGACTGTGCCCAACATCTTGCGCAGGGGCTTACTCAACTGAAGGAACACGGCGCCGCTGAGTTAATCGCCGAAGACCTGCGTTATGCCCAAGACAGTCTGGGAAGTATCACTGGATCCTTTAGCAGTGACGCTTTGTTAGGAGAAATCTTTGGTAGTTTTTGTATCGGCAAGTAGCAACTGTGTTTCAAAAAAAAGTAGCTGCTGTATTCCACACACAACAACTTCTCACCAGCTTATACACACTTTTTCACAACCGAGGTAAAAGGCCTGTAGAGGCAACCGTGTAAATGAGGATAAGCAGTCTGTGCATGAACCTTGGTATTTTTATACCCAAGTGGTCCGCCGACCTTACATAGATGTTACAGATCATATTTACAGATTTATCATTGGTTTAAGTATTTGATTTAAATAACGAAACCAGACTTATACGGAAAAAACAGCCCCTTAATAATAACTACAATAAATAAACATACCTATATAAAGGTACTTAATTAATAAATATGTAATACCTTGCAGCAATGACCGAGGTACCTATAATCCGCGGCCCAGTTGATAAGCTTGATCAAAGTTCAGTAACGAGCTTTTCCTCTTTAGTGACAAACAACCACGAACTAATGTTCAGGAAACCCTGATAGAGACGATACAATTAAGTCATGGACTATCCCTCTCAATTTGACGTTATCGTCATCGGAGGCGGCCACGCAGGAACAGAAGCTGCGTTAGCGGCCGCCCGGATGGGTTGTGCCACCTTACTTTTGACACATTCCGTCGACACCCTTGGACAAATGTCCTGTAACCCCGCTATTGGAGGCATCGGAAAAAGTCACCTCGTTCGGGAGATTGACGCCTTGGGTGGTGCCATGGCCAAGGCGACGGATCAGGCAGGTATTCAATTTCGAATATTAAACAATCGAAAAGGTCCCGCCGTGCGTGCGACGCGGGCCCAAGCCGACCGTGTCCTCTACCGCAATGCAATTCGAGCAATTATCGAAGCACAGCAAGGATTACAGGTTTTTCAACAAGCGGTTGACGATCTCATAGTAGAGAACAACACGGTACGCGGCGTTGTTACTCAGACTGGATTACGTTTTAAAGCACCCAGAGTCATTTTGACCACAGGAACTTTCTTGGGCGGCAAGATGCATATTGGTCTTACCCGGTCTGCTGGCGGTCGAGCAGGTGACCCGCCATCAAACGTGTTGGCAGACCGTTTAAGAGAGCTGCCTTTTCGCGTTGAGCGATTGAAAACGGGTACACCACCAAGGCTTGATGCGCGCAGCGTTGATTTAGATAGCCTTGAGAAACAGTGGGGAGACACCCCCCGACCTGTTATGTCATTTCTCGGAGACCGTAGTGAGCATCCGGAGCAACGATGCTGCTGGGTGGCGTACACCAACGAACGAACCCATGACATCATTCGCGGAGGACTGGATCGCAGTCCTCTGTATACCGGTGTGATTGAAGGCGAAGGTCCTCGTTATTGTCCTAGTGTAGAAGACAAGGTCCAGCGATTTGCTGATAAAACCTCACACCAGGTTTTTGTTGAACCTGAGGGTTTAACCACAAACGAGCTCTACCCCAATGGTATATCCACTAGTCTGTCGTTTGACGTGCAAATGGATCTGGTCCGCAGTATTTCTGGTTTTGAAAATGCACATATCACCCGACCTGGATACGCAATCGAATACGACTTCTTCGATCCCCGAGATCTCCTCTCATCTTTAGAAACCCGGTGTGTTGCTGGTTTGTATTTCGCAGGGCAAATTAACGGTACCACTGGATACGAGGAAGCAGCTGCTCAAGGACTCCTCGCAGGTATCAATGCTGCGCTCGCTATTCGCGAAGAAGCACCTTGGTGTCCTCGAAGGGACGAGGCCTATTTAGGTGTCTTGGTAGACGACCTGATCACTATGGGTACAAAAGAACCCTACCGCATGTTTACTTCCCGGGCCGAGCACCGCTTATTGTTACGAGAGGACAATGCCGATCTGCGACTTACCGAGCAGGGACGAAAATTAGGTTTAGTAGATGATCAGCGCTGGGATCAGTTCAGCAGAAAGAGAGACCTGATCAACATAGAGCAAGAACGTCTAAAGCGAACCTTCGTGCATCCCGGGAGTAACGCAGCCGACAGCCTTAGTGCGAAACTCGCCAAGCCCTTGTCTCGAGAATACAGTTACGCAGAGTTGCTCAAACGGCCAGAGCTTGATTATGCGGATATCGCGGCCTTGGATTCTGATGGCGTTGACCACGAACAAGCCGCATTGCAGGTGAGTATCCAGGCAAAGTACGCGGGGTATATTGACCGACAGCATGACGAAATCAAACGCGTACAGCGCTACGAAGGTTTATCCTTGCCGATAGATTTGGATTACGAGGCAGTATCGGGTTTGTCGCATGAGGTTCGTGACAAATTGATTGCGCAG
Organism: Congregibacter sp.; assembly: GCF_045107095.1. GTDB lineage: Bacteria > Pseudomonadota > Gammaproteobacteria > Pseudomonadales > Halieaceae > Congregibacter. The sequence goes on from NZ_JBGCFU010000021.1 coordinate 13,253, forward strand.
AAGCCGGAGACATTAGGTAAGGCATCCCGAATACCGGGTGTAACGCCGGCAGCAATTTCATTGCTTCTTGTGCATATGAAGCGCAAACAGGGAGCAAAGGATCCAGGGGGTCAGGCAAATGCATCTATTGCCGAATCTCAGGGCGTCCGCCAGCAGACACACTGATCCGTGCGTCATCAGTTAGGCCAAGGCTTATCAGAGCTGGATATTGATCTAAGCGATGTCCAGCAACAGTTGCTAATTCAGTATTTGGAACTGTTGTCTCGCTGGAACAAAACTTACAACCTCACAGCAATTCGCGACGATTCATCCATGGTGACTAAACACCTATTGGATAGCCTTGCGGTACTTCCCCATTTGCAAGGGCAACGGTTTATCGACGTGGGTACCGGAGCGGGTTTGCCTGGTATACCTCTCGCTATCGCTTCACCCGACAGGCACTTTTCGCTGCTCGATAGCAATGGCAAAAAAACCCGGTTTTTAGTGCATGCCGCCAACGAATTAGCCTTGGACAATGTCGAAGTAGTGAAATCGCGGGTTGCCGATTTTGTGCCTAAGATTGCTTATGACGCGGTGTTATCGCGGGCCTTTGCATCTCTCGATGATATGATCAATGGTTGTCGGCATATGCTGACCTCTTCGGGAGAGTTCCTTGCCATGAAAGGGCAATACCCCGACGAAGAGTTAACACAACTTGATACAGGTTTAATGCAGGTATCCGTCGTTGATCTGCAGGTACCTGGTTTGTCGGAGTACCGCTGTTTGTTGCGGATACGCCCTCAAAAAGACCTGGAACAAGCATGAATCAAATTTTGACAAAAACTGAAGGTTCAGTGTTTTGGCTCGAATAATTGCCATCGCCAATCAAAAAGGTGGTGTGGGTAAAACTACTACCTGCGTGAATCTGGCGGCTTCATTGGCGGCCATGAAAAAACGCGTCTTACTGGTCGACCTTGATCCTCAAGGCAACGCGAGCATGGGTAGTGGCGTGGACAAGTATTCTCTTGAGCGCAGTGTCTACGATGTTTTAGTTGAGGCTTGCAGTGTTGAAGATGCTGTTCAAAGCGCTGCGGAGAGCGGTTTTGACGTGTTACCAGCCAACGGAGATGTGACAGCCGCAGAGGTAGAGCTTATACACGCAGAAGGCCGAGAGCGCCGTTTACGTGCTGCTCTAGGTCAGGTCCAATCTCAATACGATTACATGCTGATTGACTGCCCGCCATCACTGAATCTTCTTACTCTGAATGGTTTGGTTGCGGCCGACGGAGTCATCATCGCCATGCAGTGTGAGTATTTTGCACTTGAGGGATTGTCGGCACTTTTGGACACTGTGGAGCAGGTGAGATCCAGCGTTAATGTGGGTTTGGAGGTCGAGGGTATTTTGCGCACCATGTACGACCCTAGAAACAGCCTTACAAACGCTGTTTCAGGTCAACTTCATGAACACTTTGGTGAGAAAGTATATCGGACGGTCATACCACGTAATGTCCGCCTCGCGGAAGCACCAAGCCACGGCGTACCCGCTATGCACTATGACAAGTATTCTAGGGGTTCTCGGGCGTATATGGCGCTCGCCGGTGAAATGATACGCAGAGAGGAACGTCTTCTCTCGTCAGAGAACAGATCGGGAGCGTAGGGATGGCGACCAAACGACGAAGTCTTGGTAAGGGTCTCGATGCTTTACTCGCAGGGAGTCAGCGCAACGAAACTGCATCTGTTACCCCTGAGCCTTTGAGTACTGAAAAAGGTCTCTTGCAAGAACTGCCAGTGGACCTTATTCAGCGCGGTCAATATCAGCCGCGAAGAGACTTCGATCCATTTGCTTTGCAAGAACTCGCTGACAGCATTAAAGCGCAGGGCGTTATGCAGCCCATTGTGGTTAGACCTATTGCTAACGAGCGTTACGAGATCATTGCCGGTGAGCGTCGTTGGCGAGCAGTCCAGCAAGCGGGACTAGATAGTATTCCGGCACTGATACGCAATGTGACCGATGAAGCGACGGTAGCGATGTCGTTGATCGAGAATATCCAACGGGAGGATTTAAACCCGATAGAAGAAGCCTACGCCCTGGAGCGCTTACAAGAAGAGTTTGAAATGACGCAACAACAAGTTGCCGATGCCGTGGGCAAATCTCGCTCAGCTGTAGCTAATCTTTTGCGCTTAACGTCTTTACAGCCCGATGTGCGCACACTGCTGGAGCACGGCGACCTTGATATGGGTCACGCCCGTTGTCTGCTGACACTCGACGCGGAACTACAGGTACAGCTGGCACGGCGCGTTGTGGCAAAGGGCTTATCAGTTCGTCAAACTGAAGCGTTGGTGAAACAGCAACAAACCAGAAAACCGGCGACCCAGCCAAAGACCCTGGATCCGAATATCCGTAGTCTCCAGGACGAGCTATCTCAGAAGCTCGGTAGCGCTGTACACATTCAGCATAATGCCACAGGCAAGGGTAAGGTGATCCTTAACTATGGAAGTCTCGATGAGCTAGACGGTATTTTGAGTCATTTGAAGTAAAACGCGGCTTTGATTACGGTTTTGTCCAACATAATGTCTACTACATATGGTTCCCCTTTTTACCCTTATATCTACATGTAGTGCTGTGGATGCTGTTGTAGACAGCACCAAGGGTTTACCCCGGGATTTGAGGTCTCTTTTTTCCCTAAACACCATTCCCGCTTGCTTGAATGCGGTAGGTTTAGCTTCTATAATACGGCCGCCCAAATCAGGACGTACTTTTTAGTGGCGCAAGAAAGGGTGGGGGAAAAGGCCGTTCAGGCCGCGCACAAGACGCCCCCAAGGCCGCAGTATCTGCGGACCACCCTCATCCAGTTGATGTTGCTGTTTGCTGTGGCGCCAATTATCTACTTGGCGGCCGGGTTGGCCAGCGCAGTATCTCTGGCCTGCGGAGCGATGTGCGCGATGGTGCCTCAGGCGTACTTTGCAGTTCGATTGACTGCTGCGGCCAGGCAGAGCGCACATCAAGCAGCCAGATTGGGCTTGGCCGCCGAAGGCGGGAAGTTCGTTTTGAGCGCGTCAATGTTCGCGCTGGTATTTGCAGTAATAAAGCCTTCTTATCCTGGCTTGGTGTTTGCGGGATTTGCGGTGTTTTGGGTAGTACAGGTAGTCGATGGTATTCGGCTCTTGCGGGCGAGATAGTTGTTGGGATTTTTATTTAAGTTCCAAACATTGAATAGACAATGGTCATAGGTAAAACGTAGGGCTTTAGTACAGATGGCAGGCGAAACTCAGACAATTTCAGACTATATCGTCCATCACCTGACGAACCTGACCTATGGAAAGCTGCCCGGCGGGTATCACCGGCATGATGGCAGCACTGTGCAAGAAGGCGGGGTCTGGACCATGGCTCACGGTGGCGATGAAGCGACCGCCATGGGTTTTAACGCAATTCATATCGATTCCATGATCTGGTCTATCGGTTTGGGAATTATCTTCTGTTGGTTGTTTAGAAGTATCGCCAAGAAGGCCTCGTCAGATGTGCCTACGGGACTGACTAATGCCATCGAAATGGTCGTGGGTTTTGTAGATAACACGGTTAAAGATACCTTCCACGGTCGCAATCCTATGGTGGCACCCCTCGCCCTGACGATTTTCGTCTGGGTGTTTTTGATGAATCTGATGGATCTTTTGCCCGTTGACCTAATTCCCCACACGCTGATGTTGTTCGGCGTTGAATATCAAAAAATTGTCCCCTCTACCGATCCCAACATCACCATGGGAATGGCGGTAGGCGTCTTTATCTTGATGCTTTATTACTCGATCAAGGTAAAGGGGTTCGGTTTTGTAAAAGAGCTTACGCTGAACCCCTTCAATCACCCGTTGTTTATCCCCGTAAACCTGTTTATGGAAGTGGTTGGGTTGCTCGCAAAGCCCTTTTCACTGGGTTTGCGACTGTTCGGCAACATGTATGCCGGAGAAATGATCTTTATTTTGATTGCTGCTCTGTTCAGTGCAGGTGTTGCCTGGATGCTTCCGGCCGCGCTGATGCAGGTAGGTTGGGCGATTTTCCACATTCTGGTTATTACATTGCAGGCATTCATCTTCATGGTGCTGACCATTGTGTATCTCAGCATGGCTCACGAAGATCACTAATAGAACGGCACTATTAATTACCAAGAACGAATTAAAACCGTACTTTTTTAACTTTCAATACTTTTAGACTTTAGGAGAAAACAATGGAACTGATCTACGTTGCTGCTGCAATCATGATGGGCCTTGGCGGACTCGGTGCTGCGATTGGCGTGGGCCTTCTTGGCGGAAAGCTGATCGAAGGTTCTGCACGTCAGCCTGAGCTTGCACCTAAGCTGCAAACCACCTTCTTCCTGGGTGCTGGTCTTGTAGACGCTATCCCCATTATTGGTGTTGGTATCGCTATGTTCCTGATCTTCGTTGTTGCACCAGGTGCAGCGGCTTAATACGCCGGATTACTTATCCCACGACGGTGAATGCCGTCTGCGTGTTTTCGCAAGGAGCAGGTAGTGAATATTAACCTTACCCTCATCGGGCAAATGCTAGCGTTTGTAGCCTTCGTCGTCTTCTGTATGAAGTACGTCTGGCCACCTATTCTGGCCGCGATGCAGGAGCGTGAGCAGAAAATCTCTGAAGGCCTGGCTGCCGCTGATAAAGCGAGCCACGATCTTGAACTGGCAAAAGAGAAAGCTGTTGAGCGCTTAAAAGAAGCTAAAGAAGAAGCAGCGGGAATCGTTGATGCCGCTAATCGACGGGCCACTCAGATAGTTGACGAGGCCAAAGATGCTGCCGTAGCTGAAGCTGACCGCGTTAAAACAGCTGCACAAGCTGAAATAGAGCAGGAGAGCAACCGAGCGCGAGAGCAACTTCGCAGTCAGGTCGCAGCTTTATCTTTGGCTGGAGCAGAGAAAGTACTTGGCGCGAGCATAGACGCTTCGGCACATGCCGAAATAGTCGACAAGCTCGCTGCCGAGCTATAGGCCTAACTTATGGCAGAGCTCAGTACTCTCGCACGTCCTTATGCACGGGCGGCTTTCGAATACGCTAACTCAGAGAGCGCTCTAAGTGAGTGGATGACAGAGCTGCAGTTGGTTGCGGCTGTTGTTTCTGATGATGCGGTTCAAGGCCTTCTTGGCGACCCATCATTAACCACTGAAAAGCAAGCAGAAGCGTTTGTGGATTTGTTGGGTGATGAACTTGGCGAAAGCCGTAAGCGCTTTCTCCACGTTCTTGCAGAAAATCGCCGTCTGGGTCTCGTGCCGAGTATTCTCACACAGTTTACGCAACTCAAGGCGCAGCGTGAGCAAAGTGTTGACGTGGAAATGGTGTCGCCCTTTGAAGTACCTGACGCGGTTCGAGATCGCATTGCCCAGGCGCTCGGCAAACGCCTGGACCGTGAAGTGGTTGTTAGCACCAGTATCGACAGCAGCCTTTTGGGTGGCGTACTGATTCGCGCAGGCGACCTGGTTATTGATGGCAGTGTTCGCGGGCGGCTTAACAAGCTTGCCGAAGCACTGACAAATTAGTTTTTGAGGAACAGATCATGCAGCAACTGAATCCATCTGAAATAAGCGATCTGATTCGCCAGCGAATCGATCAGCTGGACGTCAGCAGCGAAGCACGAAACGTCGGAACTATTGTTTCTGTTACCGACGGTATTATCCGTATTCATGGTCTCACTGAAGTTATGTACGGTGAGATGATCGAGTTTGACGGTGGCGTTTACGGAATGGCGCTTAACCTCGAGCGTGATTCTGTGGGCGCGGTTGTACTTGGCGACTACAAAGGTTTGGCAGAAGGTCAGTCTTGCCGTTGCACCGGCCGAATCCTCGAAGTTCCCGTAGGCCCTGAACTTCAAGGCCGCGTTGTTGATGCGCTTGGAACACCGATTGACGGTAAAGGTCCCGTTAATGCAGCGATGACCGATGCTCTGGAAAAAGTAGCGCCGGGTGTAATTGCTCGTCAATCTGTTGACCAACCGGTACAGATTGGACTTAAGGCGATCGATGCCATGGTTCCTATTGGTCGTGGTCAGCGAGAGCTGATTATTGGTGACCGTCAGATTGGTAAGACTGCTATCGCTGTTGACGCGATCATCAACCAGAAAGGCACAGGTATTAAGTGTATCTATGTCGCTGTTGGTCAGAAAGCTTCCTCGGTTGCTTCGGTTGTTCGAAAGCTCGAAGAGCACGGCGCGATGGATCACACCATTGTCGTTGCAGCTAATGCTTCAGACCCTGCTGCAATGCAGTACCTGGCTCCATTTGCAGGCTGCACCATGGGTGAGTACTACCGCGATCGTGGCGAAGACGCACTAATTATCTATGATGACCTGACGAAGCAGGCCTGGGCCTACCGTCAGATTTCATTACTGCTTCGCCGACCACCGGGTCGTGAAGCTTATCCTGGTGACGTTTTCTATTTGCACTCGCGTCTACTCGAGCGCGCTGCACGCGTTAACGCTGATTATGTCGAGAAATTTACCGATGGTGCGGTAAAAGGCCAGACGGGCTCACTCACAGCTCTACCCGTGATTGAGACTCAGGCTGGTGACGTATCTGCGTTTGTTCCAACCAACGTAATTTCGATTACCGATGGTCAGATCTTCCTCGAAACTGACATGTTTAACTCAGGCGTACGTCCTGCGATGAACGCCGGTATTTCGGTATCTCGAGTAGGTGGTGCCGCGCAGACTAAAGTAATTAAGAAGCTGTCTGGCGGTATTCGTACAGCTCTCGCACAGTATCGTGAGCTGGCGGCCTTCTCTCAGTTCGCATCCGACCTGGATGACGCTACAAAGGCACAGCTTGATCACGGTGAGCGAGTTACTGAACTTATGAAGCAAAAGCAGTATTCACCGCAGAGCATCGCGGAGATGGGCCTTATGCTATACGCCGCAAACGAAGGCCATCTTCAGGATGTTGATGTTGAGAAGATTGGTGACTTTGAATCAGCCCTGCTGTCCTTTGCACATGCAGAACATGGTGACCTGATGAAGCAGGTGGTTGATTCCGGTAACTACAGTGATGAGACCTCCAGCAGCTTTGAATCATTGATTCAGACTTTCAAGTCTACGCAGACTTACTGAGCCCGGAGACGCACTAATGGCAGCCGGCAAGGAAATTCGCACTAAGATCACGAGTATCCAAAGCACTCAGAAGATCACGAGCGCGATGGAAATGGTCGCCGCAAGTAAAATGCGTAAGGCCCAGGATCGCATGGAAGTTGGCAAGCCCTACGCTCGCCGCATTCGTTCGGTTGTAGGTCATATCGCCAATTCGGCACCTGAATATCGCCACGTTTATATGGAAGAACGCGAGATTAAGCGTGTTGGTTTCATTATTGTGTCGACGGACCGAGGTTTGTGTGGCGGCCTGAACATGAACTTGTTCAAGGCGACCATACGGGCAATGAAAGAGTGGGCCGACCAGGATATCGAAATCGATCTGTCTCTTGTGGGCAGTAAGGCGATAGCATTTTTCAACAGCTTCGGCGGAAACGTTATTGCCGTGGCTCGCGATATCGGTGAAGAGCCCGCTCTTGAAGATCTCATTGGTGGTGTAAAGACCATGCTCGACGCTTATGAAGAGGGCAAGATTGATCGTCTCTTCCTGGTGAGTAATGAGTTCGTCAACACCATGACTCAAACGCCGACGGTGGAGCAGGTTCTCCCGCTGCAGGCGGAAGACAGTGAAGAGATGAAGCATCACTGGGATTACATCTATGAGCCAGAAGCTCGCGACCTATTAGAAGGCTTGCTTACTCGTTACATTGAGTCTCAGGTGTACCAGGCGGTAATCGAGAATGCGGCCTGCGAGCAAGCGGCTCGAATGCTCGCCATGAAGAACGCAACAGATAACGCTGGTGACCTTATTGATGAACTCCAGCTTATTTACAACAAGGCCCGCCAGGCTGCGATTACTCAGGAATTGTCTGAGATCGTAAGTGGCGCGGCTGCTATCAGTTAAAGAGAAGAGGTACACACATGAGTAGCGGACGAGTCGTACAGATCATCGGCGCGGTTATCGACGTGGAGTTTCCCCGTGATGCTGTGCCGCAGGTTTATGACGCGCTGAAGATCACAGAGAAAGACATCACTCTGGAAGTTCAGCAGCAACTTGGCGATGGCGTTGTTCGCACAATTGCCATGGGTTCCTCCGAGGGTTTGTCCCGCGGATTGGATGTGGCCAACACCGGCGCTCCTATTGCAGTCCCCGTTGGTGGCGAGACCTTGGGTCGCATCATGGATGTACTGGGTAACCCTATCGATGAGCGCGGTCCTATTGGTGAGCAGGAGCGCGCGTCTATCCACCGTGCAGCGCCTACTTACGAAGAGCTTTCAGCCTCTGATGATCTCCTTGAAACCGGCATTAAAGTAATCGATCTGGTTTGTCCGTTCGCCAAGGGCGGAAAGGTCGGACTGTTCGGTGGTGCTGGTGTTGGTAAGACCGTTAACATGATGGAGTTGATCAACAACATCGCTCTGCAGCACTCCGGACTCTCCGTGTTTGCTGGTGTAGGTGAGCGTACTCGTGAAGGTAACGACTTTTACTATGAGATGCAGGAATCCAAGGTAGTAGACCTTGAGAACCCCTCTAACTCAAAAGTTGCCATGGTTTACGGCCAGATGAATGAGCCCCCTGGAAACCGTCTCCGTGTAGCACTTACGGGTCTGACTATGGCGGAAAAATTCCGCGATGACGGTAAAGATGTTCTCCTGTTTATCGACAACATTTATCGTTACACATTGGCGGGAACCGAAGTATCGGCACTATTGGGCCGTATGCCTTCTGCGGTGGGCTATCAGCCGACTCTGGCTGAGGAAATGGGCGTACTTCAGGAGAGAATTACTTCTACGAAGACCGGGTCTATTACCTCTATTCAGGCGGTATACGTACCAGCTGATGACCTGACCGACCCCTCTCCTGCAACAACTTTTGCTCACCTCGATTCGACCGTAGTACTGTCGCGGGATATCGCTGCGAAAGGTATTTACCCAGCGGTAGATCCTCTCGATTCAACTTCTCGTCAGCTAGATCCGCTGTTGATTGGTAATGAGCACTACGATACTGCCCGCGGTGTACAGAACGTACTTCAGCGTTACAAAGAGCTGAAAGATATTATCGCGATTCTGGGTATGGACGAGCTGTCAGAAGACGACAAGCAGACCGTTGATCGTGCTCGTAAGATTGAGCGTTTTCTTTCCCAGCCTTTCCACGTGGCAGAGATCTTCACCGGTGCCCCAGGAAAATATGTGTCACTGAAAGACACGATTGCGGGCTTTAGTGCGATTCTCTCGGGCGAATATGATCACCTGCCAGAGCAGGCGTTTTACATGGTTGGCAGCATCGATGAAGCTGTCGAGAAAGCCAAGAACCTGTAAATCGCGTTTCGCTGAGAATCTGAGGTAGAGAGTATGGCCATGACTATCCATTGCGACATTGTCAGTGCTGAGGAAGAAATTTTCTCAGGTCTGATAGAGTCGCTGGTCGCAACCGGCGAAGTCGGCGAGCTGGGCGTGAACTATGGTCACGCTCCACTGCTGTCGTCCCTGATTCCTGGTCCTGTGCGCATCACTCTGCAGAACGGTGAAGAGCAGGTCTATTATGTGTCCGGTGGTTATCTCGAAGTACAGCCGGGCGTTGTCTCTATCCTTGCAGATACGGCTATGCGTGCTGATGACGTGGATGAGGCTGCAGCCGAGGAAGCACGGCGAGACGCAGAGCAAGCGCTGGCAAACCAAACGGGTGACTTTGATTACGGTCGCGCGTCGTCGCAATTGGCAGAAGCGGCAGCGCAGCTGGCCACGTTGCGTAAGATGCGTAATCGCTCGGGTCGCGGCAGCTAAGCCAATTAGCATGGTTTACCCTGAAACCTCGGCAATGCCGGGGTTTTTT
>NZ_JBGCFU010000022.1:0-92190 GCF_045107095.1 Congregibacter sp.
CCCTAACACTTGAGTGGCCCGCCGAATACAGCCTTCTATCAAACGGCTCATTACGCTCGGGCACCACGGTACCGTCAGAATACAGCGACGCTATCCCCGGGATGATGGCCCGCAGCTCGGGACTCTGCTCCAAAAGGCCTATCACTTCACGCAGATAACCCGCAGGCAGAAAATCGTCATCTCCCACGATCATTACGCGTTCGGCTGTGGCCTGCTGAAGGAGGAAAACCACATTAGGCTCGCCACCCAGGTTCTCTGTTTGGTTGAATACAGTCAGCTCAGTTGGGGATTCAGTCTGCAGCGATTCCAGGATGCTGAAGGTGTCGTCCTCGGAGCAGTTGTTGGAGACGAAGATTCGGCAACTTAAACCGCCCCCCTCTTCCTCAATCAGCGTGTTCAGCAAGCGCACGTTCTTGGCAAGGTCGGAGCAACGATTGAACGTCGGGATGAGAATATCGAGTGTCATGCGCTCCAGGCCGTCGTGACCGTCTGTCGATGGCACAGGGGTGACATCGCCAGCCACGCCTAAAGTCCACCAAGAGAGTTAAGCGTGCTCTGCGCGCCGACCTTCCCAAAGACCTCTGCGCTCAGGGCCCGCGAAGTCACCTCACAGGTCAATCGGCTATCGTGAAGCGCTTCGAGAAACCAACTGCCAAAACCTGCGTCTGCAATATGATCCTCAGCAGTCACTACGCGCTGAAAAGGCTCTGCCTGTGAAATCTGGTAGTGCTTTTGGCGCATACCCCACAAGGGCAGTGAATACAGACTGTGCTCAGGGTATTCACCGCGCGCCAGCCAGTCCTGAGCGATAGCAAGCGTTGCACCAGTCGTCACAATTGCTGACCTCGACTCTGGCTGCTCCTGCACCTTTACCCATTGACCGGGGGCAACCTCTGGCACCTCACTGTGCACGGGCGCTTCGCCCGACTTACCCAGGCGAAGGTAGGACGGCCCGGGATTTTCGATCAAGTAACGCAAGCAAGCGCGCGTCTCCCAGGGGTCACCCGGTGCCGCGATCAGCATGTTCGGCAGCACGCGCATTAAGGCATAGTCCTGCAGGGCATGATGGGAATACCCTAGGTTGCCGTAAGCGACACCGCCACCCACCGATACGATGGTTACCGGAAGATTGTGGTAGTCCACATCGTTGCGTATCTGTTCCGCACAGCGAAAAGTTGGGAAGTTGGCGATGGAATAGGCAAATACATGGCAGCCTTCGGACGCAAGCCCTGCACAGATGCTCATCATGTTTTGCTCGGCGACTCCCGCGTTAAAAAACCGATCAGGAAAGCGCTCCGCAAATGGCTCTACAACGCCAAAACCCAGATCTCCGACCACCAGCACAACATTCGACTGGACTTCGGCGAGCGCAAGAAGCTCATTAAGAAACGCATCACGCATCGTCGTGCGATCCCGCAATGTCCTTCAATGCCCTGTCGAGCAGACCATCATCGGGATTGCGATAGTGCCATAAGACTTCGTTTTCCATATAGCTGACGCCTTTGCCCTTAACGGTATGAGCGATAACGACAAGAGGCTGCCCCGTTGACCGCGTTGCAATCGCGGACTCTAATGCATCGTGGTCATGCCCATCGACCTCAACAACGCTCCAGTTAAAAGCGGCGAGCTTCTCGCGCAAAGGCTCCAAGCCCAGGGTATTGGCCACCGTATCCAGACTCTGAATCTTGTTGTAGTCAATAATCGCCGTGAGATTGTCCAGCCCATTATGCGCAGCAAACATGAGTCCTTCCCAATTCGACCCTTCGTCCATCTCGCCATCACTCAGCAGGACAAAGACCTGCCACGGCTGTTTTGCGATCTTGCCCGCAAGCGCTTTGCCAGCTGCAAAGGGAAGGCCGTGTCCCAGCGAGCCCGTACTAAACTCAACGCCCGGGACGTGGTGACTCACGTGATTCATGAGCCTAGAAAAATCCTGTCCGTACTCCTCAAGCTCCTGTACAGGGAAACAGCCAATTTCCGCAAGCGTCGCATAGAGCGCGACGCAAGCATGCCCCTTGCTCAGCACAAAGCGGTCTCGATCTGGGGCACTGGGCTGCGCTGGATCAAACCTCAACACCCTTGCGTAAAGCACTGCCAAAATATCGACTATCGAGAGTGCGCTACCGATGTGAGAGGCCCTGGCGCGATGGACCATGCGCAATGACTGCTCGCGAACCGACAAGGCTAGCGACAGGGAGTTCAAGCAGATGCTCCGACCATCTGCTCACAAAAGTCAGTGTGCGCCTCTCGATGCAGAAAAACGTAGTTGGTCTCAAAGGTAGCATCGGTGACTTCCTGCATCCGATGAGCTCCCTTGGGTCCTATCCCGAAGCATTCGTATCCCATCCCAGTGAGCAAATCGATCAGATAGTTGGGATGATAATCATAGGCTTTGGACCACTTGCGCAGGATCTCCAAAAACACAACGGGACGTCGCTCAGCCAGTGTTTTTTCTGCCCCCTGCACCACCAGCAACTCGGCGCCTTCAACATCACACTTGATAAAGTCGGGCCACAGGGAGTGCTCTGCGCACCAGTCATCCAGTCTCACGACCTCGACCGGCACGGTGATAGCAGCTTCGGCATCGGCGACATTGCGCATGGATGCATTTGTCCCATTGCCTTTATCGAGAAAAATGTCTGCAGACTTAGCTTCATTTGAAAAACCGATGGAATGGATACTGACGTTCTCGTCGAGCGCGTTTGCGGCCACGTTTGCAGAAAGGAACTTGCTGAAATACGGCAATGGCTCGAAGGCGTGGATTGTTGCGCCAGGAAAGCGCCTGGCAAACAGCAACGAGTACCAGCCAATATTCGCGCCGACATCGAAGATGACCTGAGAGTCACGCAAGAGCTGCAACATAAGCTGGGTTTCTTGCGGCTCGTAGGCGCCAAAATTGAGTATTTCTACGGGTGCTACCCGGGACTCACCCGGCGGGCAACGAATCCACAGATCGTCTTCAGCAATATGGAAGGCAACCCCGCTGACATTGATCTTAATCTCGTCGACAGCGCCGCCGTCCAGCACTTCGGGATAGTGACCGAGAGAGCGGTGAAGCTCGTTCGCCTCCCGGATAAACGTCGCCTTGTTGATAGAGCCTTCGTGAAAAGCCTTTTGCAGTTCCAGTAAGGTCAAAGGTGAGCCTCTATGGTGCGCCGAAAGCCTTCGCGTGGAGACACTCGCGCGCTCCAGCCAAGAGCTTCCAATTTGGCGGTGCTGGGTAGCAGTCTTTGCAGCGTACTTGGCATATAGCCGGGACGATGCCCAGCAGCACCCACGGTGACCTTAAGCCCGGGACTGGGAGCCACCTCGACAATCAGCTCGGCCAGCTCCCTCACCGAAAGCTCGGCATCAGCGTTAGCCACGTTATAGGCCTGCCCGGGCTGGCCCCAAAACAAAATGGAAAAGAACCCGGCAATGGCATCACTAACGTAGCAAAACGCCCGTTGAGCATTGCCATCACCGCGAATATGAATATCTTCTTCCCTGATAGCGTTGTACGTAAAATCGGCAAAAACTCTACCGTCGTCCTCAGCCAGACCCGGTCCATAGGTATGAAAAGGCCGTGCAATAAATACGGGGGCACCATACTGCGAATGCCAGGCGACGCACAGCGCTTCACCGGCTCTCTTGCCCTCACCGTAACAGGAGCGCGGTAAGGCCGAATCCAGCGCCCCGGGACTGGTTTCTGTCAATGGCGTCTCGCTGCTCGCTGCACCGTATACCTCGCTGGAGCTGATAAACAAAAAGCCCTTGTGACGATCTCCGCCGGCCGTTAGCAGGGAAGCCACGCCCACGGTATTCGGAAGCAAGGTTCCGACAGGGTCCGGGCCATAAAACCGGGGGCTCGCGTTACTTGCCGCGTGAACGACGTAGTCAATGGGTGGTAAATCGGCAATCGCGATTCTAGAAAGATCCAGCTGGACGAACGATAGTTCGGGAACACCGTCCAGGTCTTTGAGCCGCTCAGGCGTGCTCGCCATGCTGCGAACGCCAGCGATCACCTGCACGGGCTCGGCGACGACCCCGGTAGCGTTGAGACGCAGTAGCGTTCGCACGAGGTAGTTACCCAGAAAGCCCGCTGCACCGGTGATGAGCACGGTCTGCCCCGCGAGTTTTTCCCAACCGCACACATTGCCGACGATGGAATCAAGGTCTTCATTCAAGATGCTGGTTTTAATCGCCACGACGTACGCTACCTGGTCCGCCGAACAAAATCGTCAATGCAATCTGCGATGTAATCATAGTGCACCTGCGAGAGTTCAGGCCAGGTACCAATCCAAAACGTCTGATTCATAGCGATGTCCGTGTTCACGAGATTGCCGATGGTTCTGTAGGTCCGGTTCTCGAAGTAGGGCTGTCGCGTCAAGTTGCCGGCAAAGAGCAGCCGCGTACCGATTTTCTTCTCATCCAAAAAACGCAAAAAGTCGACACGCTTGAAACCGCAGTCTTCACGCAGAGTCAACGGGAAGCCGAACCACGAGGGATCAGAGTTCGGCGTGGCCTCGGGTAGTATGAAGTAGCGCTCAAAGGCTTTCAGCGACTCCATGGCGATGCGGAAGTTGCGTTTTCGTTTATCGACAAAATTGTCAATGCGCTGTAACTGAGCCAGGCCACAGGCCGCCTGCATATCCGTGATTTTAAGGTTGTAGCCCATATGAGAGTAAATGTATTTGTGATCGTAACCCTGGGGCAGACCACCTAACTGCCAATCAAAACGGTTCCCACAGGTGTCATCCTCTCCAGGTTCGCAGTAACAATCCCGGCCCCAATCCCGAAAAGACTCCAGCACCTTGCGCAGCCGGGAGGATTTCATCATCACCGCCCCGCCCTCTCCCATGGTGATGTGATGCGCAGGATAAAAACTCAGCGTTGCCACGTCCCCAAAAGTACCGACCATGCGTCCGTCATAGGTGGTCCCCAGAGCGTCGCAGCTATCTTCAACCAGCCACAGCTTGTGCTCGTCTGCAAAAGCCCTCACCGCCGCAAGATCAAAAGGGTTACCCAGCGTATGCGCGATAACGATAGCCCGGGTCTTTTCGGACAGTGCATTCTCCAATTGGCTCACATCAATATTGTAGGTGGGGATATTGATATCCACGAAGACCGGCACCAGCCCGTTCTGCAGAATGGGATTCACCGTGGTCGGAAACCCCGCTGCCACGGTAATTACCTCATGACCGGGCTTCAGGGCGCGGTGTCCAAAGCGCGGTGAAGTCAGCGCGGTAACTGCCAGCAAGTTTGCTGCAGACCCCGATACGGTGGTGAGTGCGTGACGCACGCCCACGTAGTCGGCAAGCTCCTTTTGAAACTGCGCATTGAAGCGCCCGGTCGTGAGCCAGCCATCCAGTGATGCATCCACCATATGCACCAGCTCACTGCCGCCTATTACTTTTCCCGAGGGCGGGATAACCGTCTCTCCGGCTACGAAGAGCTTTTTTGACGCGCTCGAGTTTCCGTACGCTAAAACGGCATCCAGAATTGCCTGGCGGGCTTGGTCACGATCCATGGGTTTGCTGCTTTGCCTCTTGGGTATAGTTGGTCACTTCGTTGATCATGAACGCCAACATGTCTGCACCGTCAGATTCTGATGCATGCCAGGCGGCGACGCGATCGAGCGCACCATCCAGACTAAACTGTGGACGCCAGCCAAGCCGGGAATGCACCTTTGAGCAATCGAGATAGAGCCTGAATGTTTCTTTCATGGCGGAGTCAGCCTCGTAGCTCCAGGTACTGTCGGGGGAGACCAACTTTAGAAGCCTTTGGACGACTTCACCGACGGGTCTGGCATCACCGCGGTCCGGACCAAAATTCCACGGTTCGGAATATCCACTGGGATCAACAGCAAGACGCTGGGCCAGCGTCAAATACCCAGCCAGCGGATCCAGAACATATTGCCAGGGACGCACAGCGGCAGGATTGCGTATGACCGGCTCATCACCGCGCTCCAGGGCTCGCAGAACATCGGGAATCAGTCGATCCTCTGACCAGTCGCCACCGCCAATCACGTTGCCCGCACGGACGGTTGCCAAGCCCGTAATGTGATTGCGGTCGTCACCTTCGCGCATAAACGACTGATACCAGCTCTTCGCCAGCAACTCTACGCAGGCCTTGCTGCTGCTGTAAGGATCCGAACCGCCAAGGGGGTCATCTTCGTTGTAACCTCTTTCCAGCTCTTGATTGAGATAGCACTTATCGGTCGTAACAACCACGACCGCCTCCAGAGATCGGCAGTTCTGCAGTCCCGCCAGTAGGTTTACGGTACCCATGACATTAGTCGCGTAGGTTTCCACTGGCTGCCGATAGGAAGACCTGACCAGGGGCTGCGCCGCCAGATGAAGGACGATGTGAGGATCGGCAGCGTTCACAGCATCGGCCAGTGATCGCGCGTCGTTAATATCCGCAAGGGTCTCAGTCACTCGCGCCGATAGATCTGCCAATTCATAGGGACTTCGGGAATACGCCGGCGCTAGTGCATAGCCATGCACCTCCGCCCCCATCGATAACAACCAGCTGGAGAGCCAGGCGCCCTTGAGTCCCGTATGCCCGGTGACGAGCACGCGTTTCCCTTGCCAAAAATCGGGATTGACGGAGTTAGTCACTCCAGACTTTCCATGGCGCCCGGTCGCTTCGCCAGAGATTATCAAGACGCGTTTTATCCCTCAGGGTATCCATGGGGTACCAAAACCCCTCATGCATAAACGGCATCATCTGTCCCTCGGAGGCCAGCTTTTCCATGGGTCCGCCTTCCCAGACGGTATCGTCATCGTCGATATAATCGAGAATCTCAGGAGAAAGCACAAAAAATCCGCCATTAATGTGCGCCCCATCTCCATGGGGCTTTTCCTCAAAGCCGCGGACAACACCGTCGTGAATATCAAGGGCACCAAAGCGCGCGGGCGGCAATACGGCGCTTACCGTCGCCTTTTTTCCATGACTGAGATGAAACTCGCGACTGGAGGCGATATCAATATTGCTGACCCCGTCGCCATAGGTCAGAAAAAAACAGTCTTCGTTTTCTAAATAGGAGCTGACGCGTCTGATACGTCCACCGGTACTTGAGCTTTCACCCGTGTCTACCAACGTGACCGACCAGGGCTCGGCGCGCTGAATGTGAACAGACATTGTGTTCTCACGCAAATCAAAGCTGACGTCAGACATGTGCAGGAAGTAGTTGGCGAAGTACTCCTTGATCACGTGGCCCATATAGCCGCAACAAATTACAAAGTCGTTGACCCCGTGATGCGAATACAGCTTCATGATGTGCCAGAGAATGGGCCTGCCACCGATCTCAATCATTGGCTTGGGACGCAGGCTCGTTTCTTCACTAATACGCGTGCCGAGACCGCCGGCCAAAATAACAGCTTTCATCAGTTAAAGCCCCTTGGATACCGCGCGTGACTTTACCATATTGCCAGATATCCCAGACCGATTAAAAAGCGATATGAAGCAGTCGCTATGGAGGCGGCGTTTACCGTGCACCAAGGGGGCTCACGACTAGACTCTGATGAGACTTACGCTATCCTCGGCGCTCTCACTTCAAAACGTGCGTCAGGTACCTAATGCTAAAAGATCTTCAGACAGTTGCGCGCTGGACCCGCTCTATTCCCTACAGAGGGTCGGGCCGGGTGTGCACGATCTGCAACGCAACGGCTACGGCCTTTTTACCCTTTGGCACGCCGCAGAGAGAAGAGGCGCAGTGTTGGCGATGTCACAGTCTGGAGCGCCACCGTTTTATGTGGCACTACATCGCCAATGAAATGACTTCAAAGGACAGTCTGGGGCTGTCATTCCTGCACATAGCCCCGGAAGCCTGCATCTCCAATCGACTACGGCAGGCCATTGGCGACGGATATATCACCGCTGACCTTTTCGCGTCAAACGTGGATGTACAAATGGATATAACCGACATCCAACTGCCCGATAACAAGTTCGACAGCATCTACTGCAGTCATGTGCTGGAGCATGTAGAGGATGATAATAAGGCGCTGAGTGAGCTGTTCCGGGTACTCAAGCCAGACGGCACGGCGCTGCTGGCAGTCCCCATTTCCGGACAAGAGACCTACGAGGATTCAAGCATCGTTTTACCCGAGGAGCGTCTCAAAGCCTTCGGTCAGAGTGACCACGTGCGCATTTACGGGCTGGATTTTGCAGACCGGGTGGCCGCAGCGGGTTTTAAGGTGACGCGGATCACACCTGAGACATACCTTACGCTGCTTGATCGAAAAACCTTTGGTATCACCGAGCACGCCGATGATATTTTTCTCGCCGAGAAGCCAAGCAACTTGACCAGCGAGACTTGAAACTCAGCGATCGCGCCCTCCCTAGTCGAGTCACCGCACTGCAGCCACTGATTTAGCGACTTAGTGTAGCCTTAGTAAGCTACCTTACACTCGTCAAATCTCAGCAGCATTGCGACGAAACACACGACGCACGTCCTGCCCTACGTAATACAAGGTCGGGATCAAAAACAACGTCACCGCTGTCGAAAAGAAAATTCCAAACGCCACAGACGTGGCCATAGGCTTCACAAACTGTGCCTGAATGGATGTCTCCAACTGAATCGGCAGCAAGCCGATAAAGGTCGTAAGCGAGGTCAAGATCACCGCTCTGAATCTGGATGGCCCTGCCTCCAACACAGCGGACTTCCAATCGTGGCCCTCTTCAATGTAGTGATTAATGAAATCGACCATAACCAAGCTGTCATTCACCACCACACCAATCAATCCGATGATCCCGATGGCCGACAATATGCTGACATCCATACCCAGAATTAGATGCCCAAGCAATGCACCGGTCACCCCGAAAGGAATGATCGCCATGATGAGCAACGGCTCTAGGTAGCTCTTGAGGGGAATTGCTAACGCCGCATAGATCAGGACCATGACCAAAATGCCCCCATAAAGAAGGCCGTCTGAGGTTTTCCGTTGCTCATCCACCTCGCCGGCGACGGAATAACGCACCAGAGGATGCTCCGCCAGAATCTCCGGCAGCATGCTGCTTTCGACCAACGCCATTACGTCACTGGAGGATGTCAGGGTCTTGTCGATATCAGCTTGCACATTCACGACCCGGGACAAGTCGATACGGTTGATCACGCTTAGACTGGTTTGCTCCCGAGCACGGCCCACCACGGAGAACGGCGCGCGCTCTCCATTGGGAAGATTGATCCAAAGAGACTGCAAAGAATCCAATTGCGTGCGATCAAGCTTCGGCAACCGCACGTACACACGCACCTCGTCCCGGCCACGCTGCACCCGTTGAACCTCGGCGCCAAAAAAGGCCTGACGAATCTGCCGCGCCAATTCCACATCGCCAAGCCCAAGGGCTTCACCTTCCGGTGTCACGCTAATATCTAACTCTCTGCCACCGGCATTAAAACTGTCTCGGATGTCTCGAACGCCGTCGACGCGTGCAAGACTGAGCTTCAGCTCACTCGCAGCCTGACGCAACTGCTCCAGGTCATATCCCTCTAGCTGTATATCGATGGGCGAGCCACCGGGCCCAGCCGCGGCATCGATGCGCAAAGAACGCACACCGGGCAGAGGACCCAAGGATTCTCGCAACCACTTGCCCAACTCCACGGAATCGATATCCCGTTCCTCACTCACGATGAGGTCGGCGATAACCCTAGCCTGCGTGTCACTCTCGGACAGCACCTGCAGGGTGCGAATCACATCGCGCCCTTGTTCGTCCTGCTCCTTGAAGCGATCGTTCATCACCCTCGCGGCACTTTCTATGCGGCGAGCGTATTCATGGGTTTTCTGCCAAGGCGTGCCCTGAGGCATATCAACGGTGACACCGATACTGTCTGACGGCACAGAGGGGAAGAACGTCACGCGCAAGATGCCCGAAGGGATTAGCGCAAGACACACGATGAGGCCCGCAAAAAATATTGCTAGGGTGGTGTAGCGATAGCTCACCGCAACGCCTAGCAAACGCCGATAAGGTCCCTGGGCAAAATTAATCAAACCCTGGGCAGTTCGCTGCTGTGCTTTGCGAATCACACCCACATCGTCCCCGGGCCTGGGGACTTTTATGTGGCGGAGGTGAGCAGGCAATACGAGCTTGGTTTCTATCAGCGAAAAAATAACGCACAAGATGACCACCCAACCAATATGGGACATGATCCGAGCAAAGCCCTCCGTCAGAAACAAGCTCGGACCAAACGCTACCGCAGTAGTCAACGCTCCAAATATCGTCGCCGTGGCGACTCGGTGCACCCCTCCGACTACGCTCTTTAAACCATCCCCATCACGCTCCAGACGGGCGTAGGCACTCTCCGCCGTCACAATAGCGTCATCGACGAGAAGTCCCAGGACCAAAATAAACCCAAAGACCGATAACACGTTGATGGAGACAGGCAGGCCAAAAACTTCTAGTGCGGCAAGACATCCAAGCACCGCGAAGGGCAATCCCAGCACCACCCAAAACGCCAGAGACAGATCAAGGAACAAGGCAAGGGCGATAATCACTAAAATGCCACCTTGGGCAGCATTTCTGAGCATAAGGTCGATACGTCCACGGAGGATTCGACTGGCATCACCCCAAGCCTGCAAACGGACGCCTTCCGGAAGTTGAGCCTGTTTGCGCTCGACGTACTCACGAATCGAGGAAGTGATCTCAAGCACGTTCTGATCACCTACGCGGTCGATAGTAAAGGTGAGCGCCGGCTTGCCATCCACCAAGCTGAGCACCGGTTGCTCCCCAAAACCATCGCGCACCGTGGCGACGTCGCCTACGCGAATCCGGGTTCCGTCTGTGCGGCTTATAAGCGTTAACTGCTCGAAGTCAGAGCCTCTGTACGCTTGGGAACTTGAACGCAAAGTAATTGCGCCGCTGTCCGTCCGCATCAGTCCCCCGGGGAGGTCCTGGGAACCCGCGCGAATTGCTGCGACCACGGAATCAAAGGTCAAACCATAGCGGCGAAGTTTTTCGTCTGAGAGCTCAATGGAGATTTCGTAATCGCGCTCTCCATCGACGGTTAGCTCACTAATACCGCCCAGGGCAAGAATATCCTCACGAACTTGTTCACTGAGTTCTTTGAACTTTCTGGGCTCTATGTCGCCAAAAAGGCTAAGTCGAATTGCTCTACTCGACGATTCTATTTCTTCAACGATAGGTTTTTCAGAATCTCCCGGAAAAGAGGCGATGCCATCTACGCGAACTTTTGCCAGGCCTACCGCTTTGGACATATCACTGCCCGGCTCCATGATGACCGTGACAACACCAACACCTTCTCGCGCTTCGCTACGGATCTCCTTGATTCCAACGATATCCCGGATGGCCTCTTCCACCCGTAGGACGATTCCCCGCTCTACCTCCTCGGGGGAGCTCCCCGGGTAGGGAACAGTTACGGTGAAAGTTTCTGAGGGAAAGGTCGGAAACACTTCTTTGTCTAACGACTGAATCGAAAACAGTCCCGCAATGACCACAATAACCAGCAACAGGTTCGCGGCCACGGGGTTTTGTGCCATCCATGCAATGGGGCCACTTAGCAAAGGATCACGAGTGGAATCAGACATCGGAAAGCGCCACCGCCATGCCCTCAAACATCAGGTCCAAACGGGTAACCACGACCTGCTCTCCCTCAGCAAGTCCCTCGGTCACCAGTGCTCCCTCGGCACTCACCCTGACCACAGTGACACTACGTCTTTGCAGCACACCGTCTACATAGATAAAAACATCGTTATCGCCGTGCAGGGCACTCTGAGGGATTCGCACCGCTGAGGGCACTGAGCCACCGGTTATTTCTGCTCGCAGGAACAGTCCAAAACGCATGGGGGCTGAATGCACATCTGTATCCAGCGGGTTTTCAACCTCAACAACCACCGGGAAAGCTCGAGTCTGCGTATCGATACGTGCTTCAACGCGCGAGATGTTTCCTTCCCAACTTCGCGTGTCACCAGCACTCTCTCCGTGCAAGGTCACTCGTGCGTTATCGATATCCTGTATGAACCGAATATCCTGTGGCGGTATGGGTAAGCGTATCTCGGCCTTATCGGCTCCAAGCACTCTACCCAGCCTTGCACCAACGACGATGAACTGACCGAGCTCCACCGTCTGCTCGTCGATCACCGCCGCATAGGGGGCGGCAATTTCCGTATTCTCTAGATCACGTTTTGCGCGCAGGATTCTCACCTCTGCTGCGGCTACGGACGCTTCAGCCTCCTCTACGCGCGCGGCCTGGCGAAGGGACTCAGCCTCAGCGAGAGACAACTTTGCGCTGCTTAACGCCTGTTTTGCCTCAGCAAGGGCCAACTCGTAATCCGTGGGGTCGATGCGCAGCAGCGGCTCGCCCTTCTCAACCACAACACCCGGCTCAAAGCGCACAGACTTCCAGATCACTTCTCCACCGACTTGTGCGGTCAACTCCAACTGCCGCCAGGCTGTCACATTTCCATGGGCCACAACGCTGACACTCTGCGCACCATTGACCACAGTTTGCACCGACACTATCGGTGGCGGGATGCTGACGCTCCGGGCCTCAAGCTGCGGCCGACTCTTTACCATCAATAAGGCGACCAAAAGAGCTACGGCTAAAATTGCCAGCGGGCGAATGAGAGAAATCAATCGAGACATAGGAAACATTTATCAGCAGCGGTCCTGCATTTTACGCGTTTTAGGGAAGCCCGTATCAGTATCGCTAGAAGCAGCGATTCACATTGCTTTGGGGGCAGAAACGATTCCGAGAGTTTCACCCGGTTTCATTACGACAAATTCCTTATCAAGAAGTTCATGGGCGCCTTTAGCGGAGGATAAATCGATCAGCGGCTGATCTATGGCTTCGTAGGTAAGCTGGAATGTACCGAAATGAATACCGATGCTTAACTCACTCTCCAACTGCTGGTGTGCTTTTACTGCCTCCTCCGGATTGAGATGCACATCCTTCATGAACCATCGGGGTGCATAGGCACCAATTGGCAGCAGCGACAAGGCAAAGGGGCCATGGCGTTCACCAGCCTCAGCAAAATGGCCGCCGTAACCCGTATCACCCGCGAAGTAGATATTCCCTTCAGATGTCTTAATCACAAAGGATCCCCACAATGTCTTCATTTGATCGCTCAGACCGCGCCCCGAACGGTGTCGACCCTCGGTGAAGACGAAATCGATACCACCAAGCTCTACGCCTTCCTCCCAATCCAACTCCCGCACCCGTGACGCACCCAAAGACGCGAGCAACTGTTTGTTGCCAAGGCCCGAAAGCAACATCGGTGCCGCCGCTGAGCTTCGGCCAAGTAAAGCGCGCAAGCTTGCCTCGTCAAGATGATCGTAATGATTGTGACTGATAAGAATCACATCGATGGGCGGTAAATCCTCCAGTGCGATGCCCGGAACATGCACGCGTTTCGGCCCGGCCCATTGAAAAGGGCTAGCTCGCTCGGAATAAATGGGATCCGTCAGAATATTGAACCCATCAACCTGGATGAGAAAAGTAGAGTGATTTACATAGGTGACCGCCATACCGGACCAGACCCTTTCTTCGGGCACTTGTCCTTGCCCTACATCGATCCAGTTGGGCCAGTCTTCTGCCTGAGTCAAGGTACCCCAAGCCAAACGCAGTAAGTCACCGACGGACTTACTCATAGGCACGGTGTTCTTAAAGTATTTACCGTCGAAGCGGGCTGATTCCTCGCCTTCATAGGCCGGCGCCGCGATACACCCTGCGATCAGCGATGCTACGAGAGTGAGAACGAAAAGCATAAATCGATGCATGACTAACTTACGCTCTTCGCCCATAAACGGACTGCCGTTGAATACAGTCCTCTCATGGGTCCGGCGTGCAGGGCACTAAGGCGTGCGAGCAGCTGTCACCTCGATCTCTACAAACCATCCAGCGCGCACCAGACCTGCAATCTGCAATGCCGAACGCGCGGGCAGGTGAGGCTGCTCGGCCGTGCCAAAGAATTGTGTGTAACCACGCATAAAACCAGCAAAGTCCATACGCCCGTCCGTCTCCGGAGTTCCCACCAAAAAGGCGCGCATCATGACGACATCACCCATATCCAGACCCAGTCGCTGAAGACGGCTCTGCACTTCCTTGAGGACACTCACGGTTTGCGCTTCAGTATCACCATAGGTCGCGGGGTCATCTGGATCTCCACCGACCACTATGGGCTTGGGCACTGCTCCACTGACGAAGATCAGCTCCGATTCAGCAGGCACTTGTACTGACTGCGCAATGGGAAAATCGGAACCTGGCGTCTTGTTCCGGGTAATCTCATCGGCGCTTGAACTCCCACTGTTCAAGAGGAAAAGACCACCTAATACGATGGAAACGAATGATTGACGATTCATGGCAAGACAACTCCTTTAGTTTCTGCGATGAAGCTGTAAAACAACTCAGGCAGATCGATTTACAACACCCCTCATTGCGAGAGATAGTGCGGTCACATTAATCGATCAGCAGCAACGGGTCGATAAGTGTTGACGTATTCTTTGGCCACGCAGGGGAGACTACTACTCCCTTAGCTACGCATCTCCGAGAGGAACATATGGGTTCAAAAGATGATAGTCGCTCTTACCCGGCAGATACCCTCGGTATGGACAGAGAGTCCATGCGACGCCTCGGTTACGCTGCGGTGGACGCGGTCATTGAGCATCTGGAGAATAAAAACAAAGAGCCTGCCATTGACAGTTCCACGCCGGATTCATTGTTAAGTGCCCTCGGTGGAGCGCTCCCCGAGCACGCAATGCCATCGGATGAGAGCTTTGACTTGCTGATAAACACCGCACTCCACCATCAACAACACGGCGATCACCCGCGTTACTTTGCGCGAGTCCCGGGTCCGAGTTCTTTCGCCGCGATCATCGGAGAGTGGCTAGGCACCGGATTTAATACGATTGCAGCGTCCTGGCCTGGCGGTGCAGGCCCATCAGCCATAGAGCTCATCGTAATAGACTGGCTTCGCCAATTGATGGACCTGCCCAAGGATTATGAAGGCGTGCTGGTGAGTGGAGGCTCTCACGCCAGCCTGACGGCGATCGCGGCCGTGCGTACGCAATGGGGTGATGGCTGTGTATATCTGAGCGATCAAACCCATGCATCTTTAATAAGAGCGCTGTTTACTCTGGGGTTTTCGAAAGAGCACATCCGCGTGCTCCCGAGCGACGACAGGTACAGGCTCTCTGCTGCCAGCGTCGAAGAAGCGATCGCCAGCGATCTCAAGTGCGGACGTCGGCCTTTGATGGTGATTGCCACGGCGGGAAGCACCAACACCGGTGCGGTGGACCCCTTTGATGAACTCGCCGACCTTTGTGAATCTTACGGTCTATGGCTGCATGTGGACGGCGCCTATGGGGCACCCGCCGCCCTAACGCCTTCGGGAGCACAGAGCCTTCACGGTATGAATCGAGCCGACTCACTCACCCTCGACCCCCACAAATGGCTCTTTCAGCCCTACGATGCGGGATGTCTGCTCATCAAACCCGGCGTGCTGGAGCCGAGTTTCACCATGAACCCTGAGTACCTCAAGGATGTACAAGGCAGTGATAACGCGGTGGATTTTCGTAACCGAGGCCTTGAGCTGACGCGCCGCTCGAGAGCCCTCAAGTTATGGTTTAGCTTTCGAACTTACGGCGTATCCAAATTTCGCGAAGCTATTGAATACAGTATTCGACTGGCAGAGTTTGCAGAGGAATACTTGCGTAAGGACCCGCAGCGCTGGGAAGTAGTTACCCCCGCTCAGCTAGGCATCATCTGCTTCGCAGTGCAGGGCCAATCTGCACAAGAGCACGAGCGCCGCGCTCAATCTCTGTCAGAGTCGGGTTTCGCCTGTGTGACGACCACAAAACTCAAAAATCGGATCGTATTGCGTTTGTGCATCATCAACCCTCTAACTACGCAAAGTGACATACGTGAAACTATTGATCGTCTGGGAGAGTGATCACCGCACTTGTTCCGCCAAAGCGAGGATCAGATACCGCCGTCAACGAACCGTCGTTCTCTCGAACAATGAGTTGCACATTGCCGTACTCGTAGCTGTGGGGCTCTACCCGGTAACCGCGCTCTCGTAGAGCATCGATGGTTCCCGGCGCCAAGGGCGTTGTTGGGGAGTAAGTAATGAGATCTTTGGGCAGCAACTGGTGATGCACCCGCGTCGCTGCCTGTGCGTCCTGTGCAGACATTCCAAACTCAAGCATGTTGCTGATCATTTGATAGACAGTGGTGAAAATCGTTGAACCACCCATCGCCCCCAAGGCCATCGCAAGCTTATCGTCGCGAAGCAGCAAGGTCGGCGACATAGACGACAGCATCCGTTTACCCGGCGCAATTGCATTAGCTTCGTCTCCCACGACGCCGTAGTAATTTGGCTCATTCGGCGCAGCCGAAAAGTCGTCCATCTCGTTGTTAAGTAAAAACCCTGCTCCACCGACAACGACACCAGACCCAAAACTCGTGTTGAGCGTGTAGGTGTTCGAAACGGCATTCCCCTGTGAATCCAAAATAGAGAAGTGTGTTGTATGTATCGGCTCACGAACGGACTTACTGCTTGGAGTCGGCGAAATTGAAGATACTTCTACAGTGGCTGCCCTTTGCGCGAGGCGTTCCATATCCATAAGACGGTCGACAGGAACGTCCACAAAGTCTGCGTCTCCGAGAAAGCTGGCGCGGTCCTCAAAAATACGTTTCTCGATTTCTGCCTTCAGATGAATGTACTGCGGTGAGTTGTGCTCAAGACCGCTAAAGTCATCTCTCAGAAACTCCTTCATCTGCAAATATTGAAAGATCGCCAGTCCACCGGAGCTAGGCAAAGGCGCCGTAACGATCTGGTATCCGCGCCACGGGAAACTCAAGGGTGCACGCCAACGCACTTTGTAAGACGCAAGATCGGCCTCGGTGACAAGGCCATTGCCCCGCTGCATCTCGGCAGCGATGAGGCGCGCCGTCTCTCCAGTATAAAATCCTCTGGCCCCCTGCTCTGCGATGCGTCGCAGCGTGTTTGCCAGCTCTGGTTGAATGAAGCGCTCACCGGCTTTCAGCTCACCAAAATAGTTCAAGAAGCTCTTGGCGCTTTTCAGACGTTCCGATTCATAGTCTATTTCGTCGAGCAGTGTTTGAGGTACAACAAAACCATTCGCGGCCAGTGCGATAGCAGGCTCCAGCAACGAAGGCCAATCCAACTTGCCATAGCGCCGATGGGCAGCCCAAAGCCCTGCGACGGTGCCAGGCACGCCCACCGCACGATGCCCGGTGAGGCTCGCATCCGAATCGACTGTCCCGGTTTCATCAAGATACATATCTCGAAAAGCCGCCGCAGGAGCAACCTCCCGATAATCCAGAAACATGGGCTCATCATCAAAATACAATGTCATGAAGCCACCACCGCCAATATTGCCAGCGTCCGGAAAGGTAACCGCCAAGGCAAAGGCGACCGCCGTCGCCACATCTACCGCGTTTCCGCCCTCGCGCAGTACCGCCAGGCCTATCTCCGTGGCATGAGGCTCCGGGGAGGCAATCGCGGCTTCCTGAGCTTGGAGTGCAGGCCCCTGACTGCACGTGAGCAGGAGTCCCAAAATGGCCACTCGAACGCGTAGAGCACCCGCGATCATGCTTTTCTGATTAGGGCCTTTTAGATTAAGGATTGCCATCGCACTGCTCCTACAAGCTAGCTTTTTTACTTTACCGGTACTGCGCCGGTGAGAGGCTTGACCCGCAGCACCAAAATTACCGCGACGATCAAAGTAAGAAGTTCCGCAATTGGAATGGCAAGGTATACGCCCGGATCACCAAACCATAGCGGGAGTAGAAGTAGTCCAAGCCCCGGAAGCACCAGACTACGACTCACCGCTATGATCGCTGAAGGCACAGGACGATGGAGTGCGGTGAAGTAACTTGCCAAGGTGATATTGGTACCGTTCAAAAGGAACGTCGGCCAGAAGTAGCTGATAAAAATCAAAGCGATAACTGCCGTAGCCTGCTCGTCCGAACGAAGAAACAGGCCGATCATTTGCTGTGGGAGCGCCACCAGCAACGTTGAGACAAGTAGACCCACGAAAAATACCGTACAAACAGCGGTGAGAAGAAACTTACGAATTCGCTCGGGTTTCCCCGCACCGAGATTCCTGCTCACCGTGGGTTGCAGCGACTCCGAAACTCCGTAACTCACTTCAAGACCGATCATCATCAGGTAGGTAATGATGGTGTAAGCCGCAACGCCCTCTACACCCTGTCGAGTAATCATTACCCAATTAAAAAATAGAACTATCAATCCGACAGATAGCTCGTTGATGAACTCGGAAAACCCGTTCCAGGCCGCATCCAGAAGATCACGCCAACGCCCCGTTGCAAGCATTAGTTTTAGGGAGCACTTAGGATGAAACCAATGGGTCAGCAAGATCACGAAGATGGCAAACTCGGCCAGGGCCGAAGCCCAGGCGGCGCCTACGATCCCCCAATCAAGATAGACGACAAAGAGGGTGTTTAAAGCGATGTTAGTCCCGGCAAAGGCAACCAACCCCACCGCAGCAAGCACTGGGCGTCCATCTGCGCGAACAAAGTAGTCCATCGTCAGTGCAGCCACAAAGACCGGAGCAAAAATCAGCACCACCCTCATGTATGCGATAACCAGAGGCTTAACTTCCTGAGTCGCGCCGAGCAAGCGAACAAGATCTTCAAGAAAGACGAGGCCTGACCCAGCAATAGCAATACCTACCGCCACAGCGGCCACCAGGGTGCGAGTGAAAATAGACGAGGCGGCAGCATGATCACCCTGCCCAAGAAAACGACCGCACATGACTGAGCCACCGACGGCAAGCATGAACACAATGGCCGCAAAAGCAGCCCAAGCGGGTTGCGCCAAATTCACTGCCGCTAGCGCACTCGACCCCACAAAATTACCGATGAAAACCCCATCAATGATCCCCGCCGACGTTACCGCGAGCATGCCGAGCACAGAGGGCACTGCGTAACGAATAAACGTGGCTACTACAGGGCCTTCTGCCGGGTCGTAGCGCGTGTCGACCACGTCGTTTGATTCAGAATGATTCATTGTGGGATTCTCCCAAAATTCGGGACCCAACGCTCTGTATGTTTTACGACACCTGTGAAGGGCGTGCCTAGTCAGGCTGATTAATGTGCACTACACGCGTGAGTGCATTAACATCGAGCACAACTTCCGCGCTCTATTCATCTGCACCCTGCTAATCCGCAAGGGATGTGCGGAGAAGAGAAACGCTTCAATAATTCCTTTAGTCGGGTAATTCGTTATGCATAAATCTCAGCAAAAGAGCCAGCGAACTCCAAAGTCGTCTCCTCGGTTTGTCAACAGTAGGAGCAGCTATCTGGCACGTGTATTCAGTCACTGTCTGGTTATTACCGCTTTGTGTGGAAGCGCTATTGCCAGCGCGAGCAGCTACGAAGAACTCGTAGATTTGTTCGGCGATTGGAGAGCATTTGAAAAGCCGCCGCTATTGGACGGCGCTCCAGACTACACGGCGAAACGTTTCTCGAAAGCCCACGCGGAGCTGCCTGCGCTGCAAAACCGGCTCAACGATATAGATACCTCTGATTGGCCCATCGATCAGCAGGTGGATTGGCATGTGCTGCGAGCGGAGATGAACGGCTTCGACTTCAACCATCGAATTCTCAAGCCCTGGGTACGGGATCCAGCGTACTACCAAACCATCTGGGCCTATCGCAGCGACGTCCCCGCCCATGAGGGACCCACCCACCACGCAATCCTTGAACTATGGACCTACGATTTCCCCCTGAGTGAAAAGGAAGAGAGCCGCATTGTTCGCGAGCTCAAAGTTATCCCTCCACTGATGAAGCAAGCGCAGGGCAACCTCACAGGAAACGCTCGGGACTTGTGGGTTGCGGGTATCCGTAACATCGAAGATCAGGGAGAGATGATAAATGTCATCCGTGAAAAAGCGGGTGAAGACATCAGTGAGGAGCTTAACAGCGCACTGGAAGAGGCGAGCACTGCCACCAGCGATCTTGTGACTTGGCTTCAAGCACAAGCTCCCAGCAAAACGGGGCCGTCAGGTATCGGGGCTGATGAGTACAGCTGGTATCAATCGCAAGTTCATTATCTTCCCATCGATTTCAAAGAAGAAACTCTCCTTCTGGAGCGTGAACTCGACCGATCCTGGTCTTCCCTCAAACTCGAGGAGCATCGCAACCGTCATTTGCCTCAACAGAAAGCCGCAGATAGCCCCGAGGCTTATGATGCTTTAGTCAAGAGCACGTCGGAGCAAATGCTGCGCTGGTTTGACGAAGAAGAGGTTCTGCCCATGCGGGACTACATGGCTGAGGAGCTTGTCGCGCACTTGGGAGGATACGAGCCTGAGGACGTCCGTAATTTCTTCACTATAGGCACTCACTACGATCCGCGTCCCTTGCTCTCGCACTTCTACCACTGGTTCGATCTGGCAGAAATTCAGGAGTTCCCCCATCCCAGTCCCATACGTCGTGGACCGTTGCTCTACAACATCTTTGACAGTCGCAACGAAGGCACCGCCACAGGCGTAGAAGAAATGTTTATGCATGCAGGACTCTACGAGGAAAGCCCGCGCTCGCGAGAGCTTGTATGGATCATGCTTGCGCAGCGCGCGGCGAGAGGTCTGGGCTCTCTGAAAGCACATGCCAACGAAATGACCATGGCCGAAGCTGGCACAGTACACGTGGAGTGGACACCGCGTGGCTGGATGAGCAACGAGCCCGAGCTCTTGAAGTTTGAGCAACACCTCTATTTGCGCCAACCCGGCTACGGAACCAGCTATGTCACGGGCAAATACTTGCTTGAGAGATTGCTGGCAAAACGTACTCAACAAATGGAAGCCGAGGGCAAAGAGTACACACTGTCGATGTTCTTTAAAGAGTTGCGCGACGCAGGTAGCGTGCCCATTTCGCTAGTGCATTGGCAGCTCACGGGCGACGACAGCGATATTCGCAAGATTTTAAGTAGACAGTAGACCTCAATTACAGCGGAAACCTTCAGAAGCCTCTGGCCTGTCAGCCACAGAGACCCTAGAATTCGCGCCTTTGGGCACATTCAGGGTCTCTCCTCCACAACGCTATGCTTCGACTTTCTCACGTCATCCTTCCTCGCTTTATTCTGTACTGCATCCGCGGCGCAGCTATTCTCCAGCTATTACTGGTCAGCCTGCTGGCTCAGGCCAATATTGACCGCATCGAACTCACGAATGGCTCCGTGATCATTGGTAGCTTTCACGATGCGGACAACGGCAAAGTCATGATCGACACCGACTTTGCGGGCATGCTGACCATCGAAAAAAGCAACATCGTGTCCATGGATGTGGCTTCCAGCGTTACCTTACAAATGAGAGACGGCGCGGTACTTGAGACAGATAACCTAGTCGTGGACAACAGAACCCTGAGCCTTACCACCCAAGGTAAAACCAGTTACGCCCTTGATGAACTGATGCGCATCAACCCAGAGCCCTGGGAGCTAGGCCACGGCTATCGCCACACCGGTCTTATCAGTTCAGCATTCTCGCTGCAGCGAGGCAACACGGTGCTCGACGAGCTCGATTACAAAATAGACACACGTTGGAGCGGCCTCAAAGATCGCTACACCCTGAAACTTGAGGGTGAGGTTCGCGAGGCGAACAGAGAGCGCAACACAGAGAACTGGATGATTACCGGGAAGTACGACCGTTTCCAGACCGGCGACTACTACTGGGGGATCTCAGCCTCCGCTGAAGAAGACCGCTTTGCAGATCTGGATCTGCGTACCGCAATCGGCCCCTACTTGGGACGAAGCTTGTTGGTCGGCACACCCTTCGTATTGGAGCTGGAAACCGGTCTCTCTCAGGTCAATGAAGACTTCGGAACCGCCATTGATCGTAGCTATGTCGGTCTCACCTGGAGCGTGCGCTCTGAAAGCCAATACTTTGGTGCGGAGTCACGCCTGTATGTGGACCACAAGGGCGTCAAAAATCTCGCTGACAGAAACAACCTCATACTCAACACGACTCTGGGCCTCGCCTTCCCTGTCCTGGGGCGAATACAAGGTGCAACGGAAGTTGTACTGGACTATAACTCTGGTGCTGTAGAAGGTACCGAAGAGCTGGACCAGACCTACCGTTTCCGCTTGGGTTACGCTTGGTAACTGACTTCAGGCACTCGCGCTAGAAAGCGTGGATCCACGAGACGGAAAACAAATCATAGTCGCCTCCACTCTCTGTAACCGTCCCCGTTGAGGTACTCAAACGCAGAGCGTGTCCTTGAGCCAGAGGGAAAACAAGCGTCGCGCCAAAACGGGAATTACGCTGCAAGTCCTGATTTTTCGAACCCTCAAGCCGCGTTCTCCCACCGATGTAGTAGTTGGCGTCCAGCGCTGCCCAGAACCCTCGGGAGAAGCGCTTGATGAGGTGCAGCTGAGCATTGGTAATCGGTTCTTGTTCTCGCGTCTGCCCCAGAAATTCATCGTTATCCTGAAAGAAAGCCACGGAAAGCTCTCCCTCGAGAAGCCAGGACGAGCTCAGGGGGTAAATGACGCCAAGGCCAGGTTTTACAGACCATCGATTACCGCCGAGATTGATGATCCTGTCTGCATCATATTCCCCCGTCGGGGCCGTTACCGCCAGACTCACGCCAACAATGGGCTTGGGATCGGCGCGCATTGCTGCAAAAGCCTCTCGGTCCATGGCCGGCGCCCCGGTCAGATTGACCGCCATTCGCACGATGGTATCGCCCATACCTACGGTACGCCGCGTGATCAATTCATCCTCCACCGTCCCCGAGGTCTTCCCATCAGAAGCGACCTGTATCACCGACAGGTTCGCCGTCCTCCCAGCCACATCAAGGGTGCGTTGATACGTCAGCTGGAGATAATCGATGCTGGAATCCACGCCGGTCACGGGCAGTGACTGGTCTACGATAATGTCACCGCGACTGTGCTGATAGCTTAGGGACAGCACGTTCGTGCCCACGGGACTTGGCCAGAAGGCTCTAGGAACGAGTTCCTGCGCGTTAACAGTGGCCGACATGCAGACGAAGCCCGCTGCCACCCACGCTCCAATACACTGTAAATGTGCTTTCATCAAAGGCCCACCAATGCCCACCAATGCCCACACGAACCCTCACAGTACAGAGGGCCCTGTTGAAAACGATAATCGGAGCAGAGCTTAACGTATTTCGTCAAGGGTGCCCGCCGCGCAATATTTGTTATATTCCCCCGCTTCATTGGTAAGAATCCGCAGACGCTATTTCATGACATATTGCCTCGCCATCGCGCTAGAGGAAGGACTGGTTTTTTGCTCCGACTCTCGGACTAACGCCGGACCGGATCGCGTAAGCAAGTACAGCAAGATGCATCGCTTCTCCGTGCCCTACGAGCGCTCCATGGTAATCCTGACCGCTGGCAACCTGGCAACAAGCCAGGCAGTCATTGCGCAGATACAAAGAGACTTGGAAGAAGACACCGAGGTCAACATTTTCAATGCCCGCTACGTCAGTGACGTCGCAGACTATATCGGCGAGATAAGCCTGAAAGAGCAGCAGAAGTACGCCAAGAAAGGCGGTCCCAATGCGGGCTTTAACGCCAGTGCGACTTTTATTTTGGGTGGACAAATCAAAGGGCACGCGCCTGAGCTGTATATGATTTATCCGGAAGGTAATCACATTACCGCCTCTGATCTGTACCCCTATCTTCAGATTGGTGAGACCAAGTACGGAAAGCCCATTCTGGACAGAATCGTAAGGAGCGACACGCCCGTAGAAACCGCCATGCGCTGTGCTCTGGTATCGGTAGACTCTACGATGCGCTCAAACGCGACCGTTGGACCACCCCTGGAGTGTCTTTTCTATCGAAAAGACAGTCTGCTGCCCCATGAGGAATATTGCGTCCTTGAGGAAGGGCACCCCTATCTTGCGGATCTTCGCCAGAGCTGGGACGACAACATTAGACTCGCCTTCGACAACCTGCCCTCGCTCAGCGCAGTGTTCGAAGCCGATCCATCGCCAGATCAATAAGCTCTAACTTCTCGGCAACCACCTCGTTGATCACAAAGGGATAAGCATCTCCCCTCCCGACACTGCGATTAAGTTCGTTGAGCATCAGGCTTACCTTTGACCAGGCGCGCAAACGCTCGGACATCGTCATTGACCCCGGCTGGCGCGGCAACAGTTGGTGAGCCCAAGCCGTATCTAAAGCATCGTAGATATGAAGATAGTGTCCCCAGCACTCGGCCCAGTCCTCACTCGGATGGGAACTGGCGTAGGAACTGATAAATCGATCCCTCCAATACATAGGCGGGCCGTTCTTATAGTGCACATCAAGTGCCGCTTGATAATTACTACGTTCGTCGCCAAACACCTGACGAAATTCCCCCAGCAAACTCACATCAGGATTCAATAAAGACCAGTAGTAATGTCCGGACTCATGACGCAAGTGTCCAAGCACGGTCCGGTAACTCTCCCCTAGCTCGTCTTGCACAGTCGCCCGAGCCACATCATCCGCCTCCAAGGCATTAATCGTAATCACCCCACCAAGGTAACCCGTGGATACAAAGGTCTCGGGAAACTTTTCCGAACTCCGAGCGTCCTCAATAAAGTCCAGTAGTAATCCACGCTGAGGGTCTGCCCAGCCATTCAACAAAGGCAGATTTAGTTGCGCAAGAGTGTAGAAGAGGCGCTTCTTTCCGCGCTCCAACACCAGCCAACGCTCCTTGTTCTCGGGTCGGGTCTGATCGGGGACAGTTCTATTGAACTGGCAGGCTGTACAAAACTGACTTGGGGAGTCCGCCGGACGCAACCAATTGCATACGCCAAAGGTCTCTCCATTGGAGCAGTAACGAAACGCATTGCCCTGAAAATCTTTAAACACCCCTCCCCCCCAGTCGGCGAGGGTTATCAGATCTGCACGATTAGGATCGTAGCCCAGCGCTGACTGACAGTTAATACAGAAGTCATTTTCAAAGTAGACGGGGCTACCGCAGTCACAAGCAAAACGTCTCATTCCTAGTTACTGTGAAACCAGCTTTCGAAAATAGCCTGATGTACGTCGCTAATAATGAGCTGCAGCTCGTCGATGTAGGCATGCAGTTCATTCTGGTCAAACTCTGTGGACTCAAAGCCACGCAACTTGCGGCGAGTGCGCTCCACGACCTTGAGCGCGGCCTTGTTGTTGCTGAGCGGACCCAACTCTTCTCGAATGCCTCGTACGCAAAAACGTACCGAGCGCGGAAATGTCTGCTCCATAAACACAAAGTCTACGGCAGCGTTTTTCTCTACCTGTGGCCCAATCATCCTCCGATAGGCACCCAGTGCGGACATGGACTTGAGTAGCGTCCCCCACAACAAGTGCTCTATACCCTGCGCCGCTCCCTCGCGCTCTAAAAAGTCCGAAGCACCCACGTCAATGATTCGCGTAGTCATGTCGGCGCGCTCAAGGAGCTGACCAAGTTTGATAAAACGGTAGCAATGATCACGGCACAAGGTACTGCGCAGTACGCCGTTAATGACCTGGCAACGCTGAATGACCTGCTCGAGGTATTGCTGCCGATTACGCCGCCCTACGGAGTGTTCTGAAGCCTCAGCGGTATACAGATGCAGCTCATTAACCAGCTCCCACACTTCGTCCGGGATAACATCTCGGGTTGTACGGACGTTCTCACGAGCCGCGTGTACCGCATAGGGAATGCTGCAGGACGCCTCAGCTTCGCCAATAAGTAAGCGCAACACATTCTGCTCATTGCGCACGTTAAACCACTCATCAAACACGGGATCCGCATCCAGAATACGCACCAAAATCTCCCAACCCGGCTGGGAACCCCTTGGGATATCCATGATCAAGTGGTTGTAAGCAGCCACTAACCTCGCTGTATCTTCTGCACGCTCGATGTAGCGCGCCATCCAGTAAACACGCTCGGCAACTCTAGACAGCATAATCATAGTCGCCCCTCCACAATCCAGGTGTCCTTACTGCCGCCGCCCTGTGAAGAGTTCACTACCAGTGACCCCTCCACCATAGCCACTCGCGTTAGCCCTCCGGCGGTTACCCAGGTATCACGGCTCTGTAAGATGAACGGCCGCAAATCGAGATGTCGTGGCTTTATCTGGTCACCGATGTACGTAGGTGCCGTAGACAACGACAAGGTCGGCTGCGCGATATAATTGCGAGGATTCTCTTCAATGAGTTTGGCAAACTTACGGTGCGTCGCCTTGTCTGCATGGGGGCCCACCATGATGCCGTAGCCACCTGACTCGTTCGCAGGCTTCACAACCAACTTCTCCAAATTGTTGAGAACGTACTCACGGTCTGCCTCGCGCATACACAGATAGGTAGGCACGCTGCGAATCAAAGGCTTCTCATTTAAGTAGTAGCGAATCATGTCGGGCACAAAGGCGTAGACCACTTTGTCGTCCGCCACTCCGGAGCCGGGAGCGTTTGCAATACCCACTTTGCCACCCAACCAGGAACGCATCAGCCCGGGGACGCCCAGAGCGGAGTCTTCGCGGAACGCTTCCGGGTCCATAAAGTCTTCGTCGATACGACGATAAATAACATCCACCTGGACCGGACCATCGACTGTGCGCATGTAAACACAGTCATCTTCCCCAACGAACAAGTCCGCGCCTTCGACCAGCTCTGCGCCCATGCCCTGCGCCAGGAACGCATGCTCAAAGTAAGCAGAGTTGTAAATACCCGGCGTCAGCACAACGATAACGGGCCTCTTCCGCTCTCTGGGTGATAGCGCTGCAAGCATGGAGTAAAGCTGTGAGGGGTAGTCATCCACAGGAAGGATGCTGTAGTTCTCAAAAATCTCCGGGAGCACCCGCTTGGTGATTTCGCGATTCTCCACCATATAGGACACGCCTGAGGGCACTCGCAAATTATCCTCAAGGACATAGAAATGTCCGTCGCCGTCGCGCACCAGATCCGAGCCGCAGATATTCGCCCATACACCGAATCGCGGAGACGCGCCCATGCACTGCTCTTTGAAGTTGGTGGACTCGAGTACTGTCTCCGGTGGGACTATGCCATCGGCAAAGATTTTCTGTTTGTTATAGACATCATGGATAAACATGTTGAGCGCACGGCTGCGCTGCTCAAGTCCCCGGCGTACTTTTTCCCACTCCCGGGAAGTAATCACGCGAGGAATAAGATCAAAGGGCCAGGCACGATCAATGTTTCCCGCTTCGCTATACACGGTGAAGGAAATACCCATCTCTCGGATAGCCATTTCGGCAGCCGTTCGGCGCGCGGCCAAATCGTCTACCGGCAATTCTTTCAGCAACTTGACCGCAGGCCGGGCCACCTGCCGGGGAGTGCCCTTGGGGGTTATCAGCTCGTCGTAATACTTAGACGCGCTATAGCGGTTCCAGTTCTTGTCCATGATCCCTCCATCAATAGCTGCGGGCCCACTAGGGATTCCCGTTGTCGGCAGTGCTACAGTGTAGCAAGCTGAGACAAAGCAATGCGTCGACCTCTTTGCCAGAACTCTTATGCAAGGTGGACGAGCGGGAGATTCTGCTGAAGAATCCCGACTCGAGATGTACTTTTAACGACTTTTTATTGGTTAACGGCTTTTAAATTACTGGACCTCACCCATGACACAAACCCACTATCGCGCCTGCCATCTCTGTGAAGCTATATGTGGCTTAAAAATTGAAACCCGGGGCGAAGAAATTCTCTCCATAAAAGGTGATCCGGACGACCCGCTTAGTCGGGGACATATTTGTCCAAAGGCCGTAGCCTTACAGGACATTCACGAAGATCCCGATCGTCTGCGTTACCCCGTAAAACGGGTTAGCGGTGAGGACGGGCAGCATAGCTGGGTAGAAATTAGCTGGGACGAAGCCCTCGATAGCACCGCAGAGGCGCTGATGCGCAGCTATCGGGAGCACGGCGTGGATTCAATCGGCGTGTATCTGGGTAACCCGGCGGTGCACAACTACGGCATGCTGACCCATCAAAACTACTTATTCCGCTGGCTGCGATCAAAGAATCGCTTCTCAGCAACATCTGTCGATCAACTTCCTCACCATCTCACATCGCTATGGTTATTTGGACATAAGTCTCTCTTCCCGATCCCGGATATTGATCGCAGTGAATACTTTCTAATGCTGGGCGCTAACCCGCTCGCCAGCAATGGCAGCATCTGGACTGTCCCCGATGTGAAGAAACGCATCAAGGATATGAAAGCGCGGGGCGGCAAGCTTATCGTCGTGGACCCTCGTCGAACAGAAACCGCCGAACTGGCGAGCGAGCACCTTCCCATCGTTCCCGGTAGCGATGCGCTGTTTCTTGCGGCAATGCTCAACACCTTGTTTGAAGACGGAATCGCTGATCCCGGGAAGCTCTCAGCGTTCACTACCGGCCTTGACGATGTAGCCGCTGCCGTTGCGACATTTACTCCGGAGCACGCCGCGCAACACTGCGGTATTGAGGCTGCAACCATCCGTCGCATAGCTAAAGATTTTGCCGAGTCAGGTGCAGCCATTTGCTATGGCCGCATGGGCGTATCCACCCAAATCTTTGGCGGTCTCTGCCAATGGCTCATACAGATCATCAACATCGTTACGGGTAACCTGGATAAGCCCGGTGGCAGCATGTTTACGTTGCCTGCAGTGGATCAAGTGCCACGCACAGGTCCCGGTGGTTTCGATCGGCATCGCAGTAGGGTTCGCAACCTCCCGGAGTTCGACCGCGAACTCCCCGCGGCAGCAATGGCCGAAGAAATCACCACGTCGGGCGAAGGTCAGATCCGTGTCATGTTCACTGGAGCCGGTAACCCCGTACTCTCCACCCCTAACGGCCGGGCGCTGGACGACGCGCTGCCACAGCTGGATTTTATGGTGTCGCTGGATCCCTACATCAACGAGACTACTCGGCATGCCCATATCATTCTGCCGCCGACCTCGCCGTTGGAGCATGACCATTACGATATCGCCTTCCATATCAATGCAATGCGCAACACAACCCGCTACAACCCACCGGTATTCGAGCCTGCATCCGACAAGCTCCATGACTGGGAGATATTCACCGCCTTGGGCGAACGTGTTGCGCGTGCGCTCGGCGAGGAACCAAAGGAGCTCGTAGCGCCCCATGACATGATCGATGTCGGCCTGCAGTTTGGCCCCTATGGAAAGGGTAGCGAGCACGACCTGAGCCTCGAGAAGCTCAAG
The DNA here is from genome assembly GCF_045107095.1 of Congregibacter sp. Lineage (GTDB taxonomy): Bacteria > Pseudomonadota > Gammaproteobacteria > Pseudomonadales > Halieaceae > Congregibacter. The sequence continues at coordinate 29,102 of NZ_JBGCFU010000022.1, forward strand.
GAAAATCCGTCAGGAATCGATCTCGGAGAGCTACAAGCTATGCTGCCGGATCGCCTAATGACCGCTGACAAACAGATTCATTGCGCAGCACCCCAGGCCCTAGCGGATCTCGATCGCCTGGCGAGCACTTTTGGAGACACACCCGCGGAGGGTCTTTTGCTTATCGGCCGACGGCATGTGCGCTCAAACAATTCGTGGATGCATAATTATCATCGTCTCGTTAAGGGTAAACCTCGTGATCAACTGATGGTACATCCCGAGGACCTGAGCGCTCATGCACTCAAGGACGGCGACCAGGCGCTTCTACAGTCGCGCAGTGGAGAAGTTACGGTAACCCTCTTAGCTTCTGACGAAGTCATGCCAGGTGTGGTTAGCCTTCCCCATGGTTTCGGCCACAATCGCCAGGGGATACGCATGAAAACCGCTAGCGCAAACGCCGGGGTATCCTGCAATGACGTTACCGATGCCGCATACCTGGACGAACTTTCGGGCAACGCTGCCATTAACGGAGTGCCCGTCAAGCTACGCGCTATTGCATAAGGTAAGCTCTACCGTACCCGGTTCTCTTGTTAGCTAAGGAGTAGTCTCATGGAAATTTCGTCGATCGTGTTTTGGCTGGTGTTACTTGGCTTGGTGATTTACGTCATCAACATCTACAACACCTTGGTCAGCCTAAAGAACCGCCATGAGAATGCGTTCGCCCAGATTGAGGTCCAGCTGAAACGCCGCTACGACCTCATTCCCAACCTGGTTGAGACCGCCAGGGCCTACATGGCCCATGAACGCGAGACATTGGATGCGGTAGTCAGCGCCCGAAACGAGGCCGCTGCTGTGCTCAAAGCACTGGGAGAAGGCGGCGGTGGTGCTTCCATGGCCAGCCTAGCGGGCGCCGAAAACAACCTCCAGGGAGCACTTGGAAAACTTAACATCACCATGGAAGCCTACCCAGACCTGAAAGCCAGTGAGAACATGCAGCAGCTGTCTGAGGAACTCACAAGCACTGAAAACCGCGTAGCCTTTGCTCGTCAGGGCTTCAACGACGCTATCATGGCCTTTAACACCTATCGTCAAAGCTTTCCGCCGGTGGTTCTGGCAGCCACCTTTGGTCACCCTAGCGACGCTGAACTTCTCGAGTTTGATGATTCGGCGCAGATTCAGGCCGCACCTACCGTTAGCTTCTGATGCAAGACTAATGAGCTCCCGTCGTGGACTTTTTCTCTCAGCAGGATCGCGCCCGACGTAACACGCGCTACCTCGTAGTGCTGTTCATTCTGGCGCTCACTCTCATCGTACTGCTGGTGAACGCACTGGTAACGGCGTTTCTGTGGGTGGGTGGGGACTACAATATTTATGTCGGCGGCACGGGCTGGAAAGGCTACCTGGCCCTCTTCTCCTGGGACCGCTTCGCCGTCATTGGCCTGGCGGTAATATCCACCGTCGGCTTCGTCTCATTGGTGAGATGGCTGCAGCTCGCTTCCGGGGGCAAGGCCGTCGCGGAAAGCCTCGGGGGCAGACGAGTCTTACGCCAGAGCGCCGACCCTTACGAAAAACGCTGTTTGAACATCGTAGAAGAACTGTCTCTTGCGGCTAACATGCCGGTACCGGCGCTCTACGTGCTCCCCGACGAGCGCGGCATCAATGCCTTTGCTGCGGGCGTTAATCCTACCGATGCTGTTGTCGCCGTTACGCGCGGCGCCGCCCTTCAGCTAAACCGGGACGAACTTCAAGGCGTCGTGGCGCACGAATTCAGCCATATCCTTAACGGTGACATGCGCCTGGGAATTCGGCTCGCTTCATTGCTCAAAGGTATAACTTTCATCGGCGATGTAGGGCATTTTTTACTACGGATGGGGGCCTATGGCGTCGGCCGAAGCAATCGACGCAGTGAGAGCAGCGCCGCCTTGCCGATCGTTGGTTTGGGCCTGATGATCATAGGGTGGCTCGGTTCTCTCGCCGCGGGATTTATCAAAGCTGCCATCAGCCGCCAGAAAGAATATCTGGCCGATGCCAGCGCCGTACAGTTCACCCGCGATACCAGCGGCATCGCCGATGCCTTGAAAGTGATTGGTGGTTTCGTTCCCGGATCGCTCGTTCATAGCGCAAGAGCGCCGGAAATGTCGCACATTTTCTTTGGCGAAGTACGTCACCGCCTGTGGGAAGGATTCGCCACCCACCCTCCTCTGGATAGACGCATCCGGCGTCTGGATAAAAACTGGAACGGACAGTTTATCCAGCGCTCTGAAGTTCGCTACGCGACTGAGCCCCTTTCAGCCAATGACGTGCAGACAGGAGTTGGCAGAGCCGCGCTGGTCGCCGCCGCCATGGCGAATGTCACGCTTCCCGATGAGATTGGTAGCGCCGGTGATGGCCAGACAATCATCGAAGATGCAGAGTTTTCGCAAAAGCAAAGTGATGCAGATGCGTTCGCAAAGAATGATCTCGTCAATGCAACGGTCGAAGAAATACCTGAGGCTTTGCACGATGCCGTCTTGGAGCCCTTGGGCGCTACCGCAGTAGCTCTCGCCCTGGTTACCGCCCGGCGGCAGGGTGACACGCTAAACGCAGCGCTGGCTGTTCTCAAAGAGAAAGCTACTCGGGGCCAAGGAGAGCTGGTCGCGAGATTGTTACCTCAAGTGGCTAGTCTGGGGCCAGGGCAACGCTTCCCTCTCATGGCCACTGCCATGCCGGCTCTAAAGAGCATGTCTACACCTCAGTATCGGGAGTTCAAAACCACATTGCTATCTGTTATCCAGAGCGATGGACAGATTGATCTCTTTGAATGGTGCCTGTTTCAACTGCTCAGACACTACCTGGATCCGGAATACCTGCGTGTAGAGAACAGTCGACCTCGCTATCGTCACATGGCTAAAGTGCGGGCGCCTCTGCGTCAGGTTCTTTCCGTTCTAGCCCATCAGGGTACAGGCGACAGTGACCGTGCTTTTGCTTTGGCCTGCGAGGACTTGGAGCTGCCGGGGCTGCAGCTTCTGCCCCTCGCCCAGTGCAGCGTCGCTGAGTTCAGTCGGGGCGTGCACACTCTGGCTGACTGCTATCCCTTACTAAAGCCTCGAATCCTCAAAGCCATGGCCCTGGCAGCGGCCGACGATGGAGAGGTTTGTCCCATCGAGCGTGAGTTGGTTATCGCAGTCGCCGCGGTTATGGACTGCCCGCTTCCGCCGGAGCTATCGCTGGGCTAAGGCTCCCAAGCAGAACACTCTCAAGGATCGCTGCATTCGATCATTTGTGGCCGATCGATTACGAAGTACCTTTTCATCTGTCTGTGCTCTGCTAAGCTTTTACAGTGTTTTAGACACCTCGACATCAAGGACGATATCGAGCCTGAGTTCGCCTGACATCAGGTGAGACGAATAGGAAATCAATTTATCGAGCAAGGAGGCATCGATGACGCAGATTTTTCATTCCCGACCTGTTCCCGCTCCACGACCCTTACCGCAGAGCACGCCACAACATCCTGTGCACTGTCATCAAGAGCCAAGGCAAAACCCTGGAAACAGGGGCCGGCAGATCACCGTGGGCTACCACCAGATACCCCGGGAGCAACCCCCAGAAAGAGAACAACCCATAAGCTCAGACCTTCATCTGATTGCTCCTGACTGCAACCGCAACCACTGGGGGGACTTCGCGCGTTATCAGTCTGACGTCCTAACAGAGGCATATTGTCCGGGTGCTAAAGAGGATCTAGGTCATAGAGGGCCACAACATGAAATTCAACAGCGGACACTCTCCAGCGCGAACGCAAATCACGACGAAGAACACAAAGGGGGTTACATGCCCCTTTCGCGAACGACTGACCGGGTACTGCGCATATTGCTGGATGATGACCTTTCTCGAGTGCGGGCCGAAAGTGTTGCTGACACCTTGGGTATCAGTTGCACCACATTGCGCAGACGCTTGCGCAACGATCACACTAGCTATCAGTTCCTCTTGGATAGAGCGAGGCAGTACCGCTGCGAATCCCGTCTCCGGGAGCGCTGGCTTCCGGGAAAGTGCCTCGCTGACGAACTGGGCTACCTAGAGGTGAACAGCTTCTATCGGGCGTTCAGGCGCTGGACCGGCATCAGCTACAGTGATTATCGCCAGCGCTATCACTAAACCTAGCTGAAAGGGTCGTGAAGAATAATTGTCTCTACGCGATCTGGACCGGTTGAAATAATGTCGATAGGCGCACCGACCACCGTTTCTATAGTCGAGATGTAGTCGCGTGCTGCCTTGGGCAGATCATCAAGGGATTTCGCCCCCACGGTAGACTCGCTCCAGCCCGGCACAGTCTCGTAAACTGGTACCAGCCCTTCGTAATCCTCGGAGTCCATGGGGTTGGCTACGGGTTCCCCGGACGCATTGGTGTAACCAATGCAAATTTGAATCGACTCAAGGCCGTCCAGAACATCGAGCTTAGTCAGGCAAATACCGCTGACAGAGTTAATGTTCACGGCATTTCGCAATGCCACGGCATCGAACCATCCACAGCGCCGCGCACGGCCCGTGGTAGCACCAAACTCGTGTCCGCGTTTCGCGAGATGCTCGCCCGTCGCATCAAAGAGCTCCGTAGGAAAAGGGCCAGAACCCACACGCGTTGTATAAGCTTTGGTGATACCGAGAACGTAATCCAAATACAGGGGGCCAAAACCAGAGCCTGTTGCGGTACCACCTGCCGTGGTATTGGAGCTGGTCACAAAGGGGTAAGTGCCGTGATCGATATCCAGAAGAGAGCCCTGAGCTCCTTCAAACAAGATGCTGCGGGACTCAGCTCTGAACTGATGCAGCATCGCGGTTACGTCAGTCATCATCGGCAGCAACTGCTCACCCATCGTCAGACTGGACTGCAGAACCTCCTCCACATCGACAGGATCTACCTTGTAGTAGTTTTCCAGTTGGAAGTTGTGATATTCCATGACTTCCCGGAGCTTTCGCTCAAAACGCACGGGATCCTGAAGGTCGCCCAAGCGCAGGCCTCGTCGAGCCGCCTTATCTTCGTAAGCGGGGCCGATACCACGACCGGTGGTACCAATCTTGTCCGCACCGCGACGTACTTCGCGCGCGTTATCCAAAGCAACGTGGTAGGGCAAAATCAAAGGGCAGGCGGGAGAAATTCTCAGACGGTCACGTACCGGCACCTGGCGTTCTTCCAGCTCAACGATTTCCTTCAGCAAAGCATCGGGCGCTAAAACCACACCGTTGCCAATACAGCAGACAACGTTCTCGCGAAGAATGCCGGAGGGTATCAGGTGCAAAACGGTTTTCTCACCATCACACACGAGGGTATGCCCAGCATTGTGCCCCCCCTGAAAACGAACAACCGCCTCGGAGCGGTCGGTCAGGAGATCAACGATCTTCCCTTTACCTTCATCGCCCCACTGGGTGCCCAGTACTACCACATTCCGGCTCATTTACCTTCTCCAACGAGTGACTTTTGCCGCATCTGGGGCTGCCACTGACCATCAATTTTTGTCATCTCCCGCGCGCAGCGAGAATCCGTATCTCCATCGAACTCTACGATCACCGTTTCTCCGGCGTTGCGTAGCGATCGGACGGCATCCTGCAGTGCCGCGTCTTCCAGATCGGGCGCAGCGATAGCATCCGTAGAAGAATGCTGGGCTTTGAGTTGCGAAGCCAGTAGTCGTAAATCTGTAGCAAAACCGGTGGCGGGACGAGATCGACCATAGACCTTGCCCACGTTGTCATAGCGCCCGCCTCTGGCAAGGGCTTCACCCAAGCCTTGAGTGTAGGCGGCGAACACGACCCCTGTGTGATATCGATATCCGCGAAGCTCTGCCAGATCTACATACAGCGATACGTCCGGGTAGCGAGCTTGTAACGCAGAAGACAGCGCTCGGAGCTCCTCCAGGGACTTGCGAATCTCCGGCGCGGTCCCCGCAAGCTCAGCCTCGGCTCGATCGAGAACATCGAGATCGCCGTGCATGTCTATCAAGGCACGCAAACCGGAGCTCGAACCAGCCGGTAATTGCTCCAATAGCCGCTCGAGATCCGGCCGGGATTTGCGCTGCAGCGCATCAAAAATTTCCGATTCGATGCCAGCGTCTTTGGCTCCACTGGCTGCAAGAACGTGTTTGAAAATATCGCCGTGCCCTATATCCAGGGTTAAGGCGTTGCCGATCTCTACACCTGCCACGTCGAGCATGCTCAACATCAGGGCAATAACCTCAATGTCCGCGGAGAGGCCTTGAGCCCCATAAAGCTCCGCGCCCAGCTGTAAGGGGGATCTCGAGGCCGCCAGGGACCCTGAACGCGTGTGCAATGTAGAACCGGCGTAACACAGGCGATTCACCTGATCACCGTGGAGGCTGTGGGCATCCATGCGCGCAACCTGAGGTGTCATGTCGGCGCGCAGACCCAGCATCCGACCCGTCACCTGGTCCGGTACTTTGAAAGTAAGGAGATCAAGATCCTCGCCGACGCCCACCAACAGCGAATCTGTAAACTCAACCATGGGAGGCATTACCAAGCGGTAGCCCCAACGGGACGCGCAATCCAACAGGCTGCGACGGAGTTCCTCTACTTGTGCCGCTGCGTCCGGTAGAAGTTCATCAATACCGTCCGGCAACTGCCACGCCCTAATGGGGCTTTGCTTATCCACTGTTAATGCACCAGATACAACATCACGACGCCAAACAACATGCTACCCAACCCAAAGCGCCGTATAGCCGCGTCATCCAATTGAGCGACGGTCGCAATCATTGAGCGCCAGCGCCCAGGACTCATAAAAGGCAACAAGCCTTCCATCACGAAGACCAGCGCCACGGCAACGGGAAATACCTGCCAAAATTCCTGCAAAACACTCCCCCAAGAAAAAACCGTGGATTTGGACGCGCTTACCTAGCGCACCATCCTCCACGGTTTACGTATTTTAGCACAGGGCTGCCAATGCAGCCGATGCCTTAATTGCCTCCGCTAGAGTCCTTCAGATATCGGAAAAACTCACTATCGGGTCGCACCAGCATGATGTCCCCACTGCTCTGGAATGAGTCCTGATAGGCTCGTAGGCTTCGGGTAAAGGAGTAAAACTCCGGATCCTGACCAAAGGCCTCCGCATAGATTCGCGTGGCGTCAGCGTCGCCTCGACCACGCACCTGCTGGGCTTCGCGATACGCATTAGCGCTGATTACCGTTACTTCACGATCGGCCGCAGCGCGAATACCTTCAGCGAGCTCCTGTCCCTGGGAGCGACGCTCCCGGGCTTCCTTCTCTCGCTCCGCATTCATACGTCGATACACCGACTCGGACACTTCGGGCGGCAGATCAATCTGCTTCACGCGAACATCGACGATCTCGATACCGAGCTCCTCGCGGGCAACGACATCCAACTCTCGGGTAATCGTTTCCATCAGCTGATCCCGCTCGCCGGAAACGACCTCCTGAATTGTACGAATAGCTACCTGGTTACGCAGGCGGTTGTTGACACGCTGGGCCAACAGTCCTGCTGCGCGCGACTCCTCACCATTTGTTGCGGTGTAGAACGTTGCGGTATCTGCGATTCGATACTTGGCATAAGAATCAATGATCAGAGCTTTTTGCTCTTGGGTGAAAAATCGTTCCGGCTGGGAATCCAGTGTGACAATTCGACCATCAAACTTACGCACGTTATTCACGAAGGGCACTTTCACGTGGAGCCCAGGCTCGAGGTTCGGATTGACGACCTCACCGAACTTCAACAGTACGCCCCGTTCCGTTTCCTTGATGACATACAGCGAGTTACTCGCTACGAACATCACAAGCGTTACAACTACCAATAGCGTTAATGAACGTCCCGTCATATCAACGTCCTCCCCGTCGTGATTGCTGCGCCGCAGCATCCCGGCGCAGCTGCTCGGTTACCGCGTCAGTCAGCTCACGGATGTTGCTGGAGTTAATGTCCATTGGCGCGCTTCTGCGAGTCGCGCCAGCCCCAGCGTTAAGTTTATCCAGCGGCAGATACATCACGTTATTGCCGCCTTCAACATCCACCATGATTTTGCTGGTGTTGGTGAGTACGTTTTGCACTGCATCCAGATACAAACGCTCTCGGGTAACCTCTGGTGCCTTGCGATACTCCGCAAGCAAATTGTTGAAGCGATCGGCCTCACCTTCGGCATTTGCGATCACCTGCTCTCGATAAGCGCTCGCTTCCTCGATTTGCCGCTGCGCCTGACCTCGGGCTTCCGGCACGATGCCGTTAGCGTAAGACTGGGCTTCATTTTTTACGCGTTCTTCGTCCTCTCGCGCTTTGATCACATCATCAAACGCGGCTTGAACTTGCGAGGGCGGCTTTGAATCGTCAACGTTGACTGCCGACAAGCGTATACCCGTGGTATAGCTGGTCAGGTAGTTCTGCAGCCGTTCGTCAACTTCTGTCGCGATGCGTGTTCGACCCTCGGTGAGGACCAGATCCATGGTCATGCCACCGACAACGTGCCTAAGCGCACTCTTCGCAGCTTGCTGCAAAGAGTTTTCCGGCTCGCGAACCTGTAAAACGTAATCTTTGACCTCATCGATCACGTACTGGACCGACATGCGAACCTCGACGATATTCTCATCCTGAGTCAACATGATCTCCCTAAAGCTCGCCGCGCGAACCTTGGTAGTGTTGACTCGAATAACCTCGTCGATGCCCGGGGGGTTCCAATGCAGGCCCGGACGTACCGTGGAGTGGTACTTGCCGAATCGCAGCACAACGGCGCGCTCCTGCTCGTCAATCTGGTACAAGCCCATGAGGCCCCAGACTAAAGCGGCACCGCAAATAAGTACGATGAACAACGAGGCTGACGCACCGCCGCCACCTCCACCGCCACCTTTGCCGCCCCCAAACAGGCCGCCAAAGCGTTGCTGCAGTTTTTTCAGCGCTTCATCAAGATCTGGTGGACCCTGATTACCGCCACCCCAGGGGTCGCGTGAGTTATTACCGCCACCCGGTTCATTCCAGGCCATGATCTATCTCCTCAAAACAGGAAGCGCGGCATTCTAGCAAAATCTCAAGCCAACTATGTGGCCAACGCTAAAATCCGCTACTGCGATTAGGCGCCTTCCCGGGAAATCAATCGTTCCCAGTCCGAGCGAGGCAAGCGCACCTGTAAATGCGCACTACCATCGTCGCCAAATTTTTCGTTCTCTACCGCGCCCAAGGCATAAAGCGCGGCACGAAGTTTTGCCTGATCCGGTCGTAGCTCTACGTCCTGGGCCAGTACATCATCACCCAGAAGCTCTGCCAAAGCTTCCAGAACAAGATCGAGGCCTAAACCCTTCTCAGCGCTGATCCAGACACGATAAGGGCGTCCCTCGTCATCTCGATCGATACGCGCCTGCATCTCCAGCAGGTCAATCTTGTTGTAAATTTCCAATACGGGGCGCTCTTCTGCTCCGATCTCCTCAAGAACCGCCTGCACCTCGCGACGGTTGTCGTCACGTTCCTCGCTAGCGGCGTCAACCACGTGCAAGAGCAAGTCCGCTTCTCGCGTCTCCTCCAGCGTGGCCTTAAATGCTTCGACAAGCCCGTGAGGCAATCGTGCAATAAAACCTACAGTATCCGCGATCACCACAGGCCCTAGATTATCCACTTCCAGGCGACGGAGGGTCGGATCAAGGGTCGCAAACAACTGATCCGCCGCATACACCTTTGAGTCAGTCAGAGTGTTAAACAGGGTCGATTTACCTGCGTTGGTATAACCGACCAAGGCGACGGTCGCCAGTTCGGCACGCTGACGCGCACGGCGACCCTGTCCGCGCTGCCGCCTCACACGGTCTAGCCGAGCGCTAATCGATTTAATCCGGGCGCGCAGTAAGCGGCGATCCGTTTCCAGCTGGGTTTCCCCTGGGCCACGCATACCAATTCCGCCTTTCTGGCGTTCGAGGTGGGTCCATCCTCGAATGAGTCGCGTGCTCATGTGCCGCAACTGAGCGAGCTCCACCTGCAGCTTGCCCTCGTGAGTTCGTGCGCGTTGCGCAAAAATATCCAGAATCAAACCCGTGCGGTCCAGTACCCGGGCACTGAGGGAAGCTTCTAGGTTCCGCTCCTGGCTGGGACTCAGGCTGTGATTGAAGATTACCAGCGACGCGTCCTCAGCTTGCAGAACTTCCGCAATCTCTTCGAGCTTTCCACTGCCCACAAAGCTTCGCGCTTTCGGTGTACTGCGATGGCCGGTAACCAGAGCTACAGGATCACCTCCCGCCGAAATCACCAATGCCTCAAACTCTCTGGGATCAATACCACCACCGTCGTTATCCAGGCTGATATTGACGAGCACAGCACGTTCTCCGCTGTCCGGCCGATCAAAAAACAATGGGATTCCCGTGTGTCTTAGCTATCCCGTCGACCCTACGAATAACAATTCGAAAAACAGCAGGTCGACGAGAAAAGGTGTTGCCTTGCGTCGGAGGTTTAGCTCTCACCATCATCCTCTGGTGGGTTTTGCATGGGCATACGAACTACACGCCCAGGCACAACCGTAGAGATCGCATGCTTATAAACCATCTGGCTAACGGTGTTTTTCAGCAAAACAACAAATTGATCAAAAGACTCGATCTGGCCCTGCAGCTTGATGCCATTAACCAGATAAATAGATACCGGAACACGCTCTTTTCGTAAGAGGTTCAGATAAGGGTCTTGTAGGGTATGCCCTTTAGACATGACGCTATTCTCCTTTAGCCACGAAGGCTGTGTGGGGCTCAAGTCGAGCCAAAAAAAACCAAAGTACGGCTCAAAGGCCGTGTGTGTAGCAGCCGCTCCCCATAAAAACAGGCTAGGCGTTAGTTTGCTGCTCTCGCAGCTTACTACATGGGGTAGTACGTTAGGTAGTTCAAGAGCAGATTTACCGGATCAGTGAATTTAGCGAGTTTGGGGTCATTTAGGGCCAGATCGCTCCCTACTACCTCTCCGATGGCGTCTGTATGTATCCACTGTAAGTCCGGCCATTTCCTCAGCCAGGTGAACTGTCGTTTTGCGAGCTGGCGGGTAGCGATAACCCCTAACTCCTGTGCCTCCTCGAGTGAACAGTCGCCTTCTAGATACGCCCAGAGCTGCCGATAACCTACAGCTCGGATCGCTGGTAAATCTGCATGGAGCTCACCCCGAGCTCTCAGGCAGCGAACCTCGTCGAGGAAACCCGCTTTCATCATGTGGGCAAAACGCGTCTCGATGCGCTGGTGAAGAACTTGTCGATCCGCCGGCGCGATTGCAACCGCCAGCACCTCTTCGCCTAGCAATGACTGTGCGTCCTGCTCGTGAAGCTCAGTCATGGTCTTACCAGTGAGGCGGTAAACCTCCAGCGCGCGAGACAAACGCTGAGAATGGTTGGGGTGAATACGTGCTGCCGACTCAGGGTCGACTCGCGTCAGCTCCCGATGCACCGCAGGCCAACCTTCAGCGGCCGCAAGCGTTGCAATGTCTTTACGCACAGTAGCGTCGGCAGACGGCATAGCCGCAAAACCCTGCACCAAAGCGCGGTAGTACAGCATCGTTCCGCCCACAAGAATGGGACGCCGTCCGCGTTCTCGCACAGCAGTAATAGCCTGGTGGGCATCCTTGGCAAAACGTGCCGCGGAGTAGGCATCACTCGCATCGCAAATGTCTATCAGGTGATGAGGATACTCAGGTTTAGCACTACCAATATCGAGGCCTCGATACACCAGCGCTGAATCCACACTGATCAATTCACCATTGAGGGCTTCTGCAAGGGATATCGCAAGATCGGTCTTACCTGAGGCTGTAGGCCCCATGATGCACAGCAGTGGCGTGTCCACGCTAACGTCCGCGAAGGAACAATCGATCCAAGTCCTGCACGCTGAGCGCAGTCCAGGTAGGTCGACCGTGATTGCACTGTCCGGATCGCTCTGTCACTTCCATGTCCCTTAGCAGCGCATTCATCTCCGGCACTGTGAGGCGTCGGTTTGCACGCACAGAGCCATGACAGGCCATAGTCGACAATAGCTCATCCTCGTGACGGGCAATCCGCTCCGACGTTCCGTACTCCAGAAGCTCCGCCAACACATCGCGGAGAAGCTGCTCTACATCAGCGCCTTGCAGAGACACAGGAATCTCGCGAATCATCAGACTTTCTTCGCCCGCAATATCGACGCGTAAGCCCAGGCTTTCGAACAATGCCGCGTGCTCCTCTACCAAAATAGCTTCGCGACTACTCACAGATACGCTCTGGGGCACTAGTAGAGGTTGGCTCCTAATCCCCTGCTCATCTCGCGCCTGCTTCAGGCGTTCATACGTTATGCGCTCGTGGGCCGCGTGCGTATCCACCAGCACCATTCCCTCCCTATTCTGGGCGAGTATGTAGATGCCATGGAGTTGAGCTAGCGCATAACCAAGGGGCGGGATATCCGCAGCGTCACCTTCAGCAACCGCAGTATCACTCTGACTCGAGCCATAGAGTTGCTGATAACTAGCGGCAGTAGCACTATCGAAGCTGGTGGCACCACCCCTGCCCACTTGAAAATCACCGCGACTCCCACGGTCTGAAAACACCGCGGTACTTCCCGCACTTAAACTGGGAGACGCTTGATCTGCCAAACCCATCTCTTGCTGGCGAACAAGCTCACCGGTTAGCAAATCGAGTCGGCCAGTCGATGCCGATACAGGAGAGGTACTCGCCTGGGTTGGCACTGAGGTATCGCTCGGCCGGATGTCTGCCAAGGCTTTGTGCAAGGTGCTATATATAAAACTGTGGACGCTGCGACCATCCCTGAATCGCACTTCATGCTTGGTGGGATGTACGTTGACGTCCACCTCAGCCGGGTCCAGCTCCAGGTACAGAACAAACGCGGGATGACGGCCCTGATACAGAACGTCACTGAAGGCCTGGCGCACAGCGTGGACCACCAATTTGTCGCGAATATAGCGACCATTAACGTAAAAGTGCTGGAGATCAGCCTGGCTTCGCGAAAAGCTCGGCTGTGCCACCCAGCCGTGCAGCCGCAACTCTCCCGCATCACGATCAATCGCAACCGCGTTATCAACAAAGGCCGGCCCGCAAAGTGTTGCCACCCGCCGCAGTTGATCAGCCTCACTGTCACAGCGACGCAAATCACGTAACTGCCTGCCGTTATGGCGCAAGGAGAAACTCACGTCGAAACGCGATAGCGCAACGCGTTTCACAACATCTTCCAGGTGATTAAACTCTGTGCGCTCTGTACGTAGAAACTTGCGTCTTGCTGGCGTGTTAAAAAACAAATCACGGACTTCTACGGTCGTGCCCTGAGGGTGAGCCGCCGGTTTGAGCGTAACCTGCATATCCCGTCCAGAGCAGCTCGCTGACTGCCCATCGCTACCCCCTTCCGCCGTATTACTGGTAACCAGCAAGTGGGACACGGAACCGATACTTGCGAGAGCCTCCCCTCGAAATCCAAAACTCCCCACCTGCTCCAGGTCATCCAGAGAACTGATCTTGCTGGTGGCATGACGATCAAGGGCCAGAGGCAGGTCTTCAGAATCGATACCCGTCCCGTTGTCCCTAATTCGGATGAGCTTGGTTCCCGCTGCTTCTATATCGATATCTACCCGAAGCGCACCCGCGTCCAGACTGTTCTCCAGCAACTCTTTGACCACGGAGGCCGGACGCTCAACCACTTCTCCAGCAGCGATCTGATTGGCGAGGCGCGGAGGAAGGCGCTTAATAACGGGCATAGCGGGTATCTACTCGGTTCAACTCGCGGGAATGCGGAGGGTTTGGCCCACAAGAATCTTGCTGTTACGCAGATTATTGTATTGGCTTAGCAAATTGACGTTCACATTGAATCGATGGGCGATACCCGAGAGTGTGTCCCCACCCACTATGGTGTACTCCGTCTCTCCGGCGTCACGTAGGTGTGCAAGGAGAGAGCCGGGCGGAGGATGGGCACGAAACCATTGCACGATGCCGCTATGAATCGCTTTAGCCATTCGTTTCCGATAGCTTGCGGAAGCGAGCTTTCTTGCTTCCTCGGGATTGGAGATAAAGCCTGTCTCAACCAATATCGATGGCACATCGGGAGACTTCAGCACCGCAAACCCAGCCTGTTCCACCTGTTTTTTATGAAGTCTGGCAAATTGGTTCATCTCGCCGAGGACACTGGCACCGACATTCAAGCTGCTATCGAGAGTCGCGGTCATCGATAAATCTGCCAGGGTCATTGCAAGGGCATCTTCTTTATCACCGAGGCTAACACCGCCCAGCAGATCCGCTGCATTCTCTCGCTGAGCGAGATAGCTTGCCGTCGTACTGGTCGCACCTCTGGTAGACAAGGCATAGACCGAAGCACCTCGGGCGCGTTTATCTCTGAAGGCATCCGCGTGGACCGAAACGAACATATCAGCTTGGCGCTTGCGAGCCAGATCTCGACGCCCCTTCAGGCTGACATAGTAGTCACCACTGCGAATCAGCGTCGGAGCGAATCCCGCATCAGCCTTGAACAAACTATGCAGCTCTTTTGCGATTTCCAGTACCACCTGCTTCTCGCGAAGGCGCCCGGGGCCGGACGCCCCTGGATCCTCCCCGCCGTGTCCCGCGTCAATGGCGATAACAATATCGCGGCGATCGCTGCTGCGAGCGCTCTTTTTAACTGCGGGTGCAGCGACTTCTGTCTCAAGATCGTAAAGGTCAATAACCAGACGATCGTCGGCGAGTTCCGAGGCTTTCAGAGCGAAACTTCGAGGTCTCACAGCTTCGCTAAGATCCAGTACGAGACGCAGATCATCGCCCTCGCGAACACCACTGCGAACACCTGAAATAGGAGTCTTGTCCAATTCGAGAGCATCGACCTTCGCCAGCAGCTTCGCATCAATCACGTCCACAACCAGACGTCTCGGGTTGTCCAACTCCAACAAACGGTGCTCCGCTGGCCCCGACAAATCCAGCACGAGACGCGTGTGGTCCGGCGCCCGCCATAAGCGCAGATCTTTTACATCGACTCCTTTGGCATGGAGCAGCGACGGCAGGGCCCACAGCACAAGGGCCGCAGCGAACCATGCCCGCGGACGAGACTGTGATGTCGGTTCACACTTGATTGTGACCATCTCCCGATTCCACTGATGACTCGGAGTTCTTCCCAAACAGAGATCGTATGGCAGTCAGGCACTCGACACCAATGTCGCTGTAGGCATTCACCTCAAGCTGCCTTCCCTGTCCTTTGACCACGAGTCTAATCTCCATATCCGCCCGCGGCAAAAACTGTCCTCCACGCTCAGGCCACTCAACCACCACCAGCGCCTGGCCACCGAAGTAATCCCTAATCCCCATGTACTCCAGCTCTTCCGGATCGCCCAGGCGGTAAAGATCAAAGTGATACAAGGGCTTGTGCAGATCACCATAGGGCTCAACGAGGGTGTAGGTCGGGCTTTTCACCGCCCCGGTATGTCCCAGACCCCATGCAATTCCACGAGTTAGAGTCGTTTTACCCGCGCCAAGTTCACCATAAAGATATAGCGTCGTGCCAAGCGGCATGTGTGTTGCCAGTACACGCCCAAAATCCACCACCTCGGCCTCAGTTTGTAAGTCAATCTGCAGGTCCTGAAAGGAAGTGCCCATCACTGTAGCAGCTCCGCTATGCAAGGAATGAGGTCCGTAGCCAAAAGTGATCTCTCAGTAGATCCAGCCGCCGCTCTATCGCCTGCCTGAGCGTGAACGACAACAGCCAGAGCAGCGGCCTTTTCTGCGGACAGCCCCTGAGCAAGCAATGCCCCCGCCACACCGCTCAACACGTCACCCATGCCGCCTGACGCCATCCCCGGATTACCATCAAGGCACAGCGCATGGCGCTGGGGGCCAACAACAAGGCTTCCATTCCCCTTCAGCACCACCGAGGCGCCCCAAAGATCCGCTAGCTGCTGCGCCACAGCAAAGCGATCACTCTGTACGGGGTTCCTCGAAGTTTCAGTTCCCAAGGACAGCAAACGCGCAGCTTCCCCGGGATGGGGAGTAATCACCGATCCGTTGGGTAAAGACTGTGGTTCGCGTTTTGCCAAAATGTTCAGCGCGTCTGCATCGACTAGAAGCGGCTTCTGGGCACCCAGACAGGCATGCAGCATTTGCTCCCCCCAGACATCCTGACCTAGTCCGGGGCCCACAATGACAGCGTCAGCCCACTCGAGAAGGGGCATCAATGCGTTTCGATGATCAATCGCACTGACCATGGCCTCGGGCCGCCTCGCCAGCAATGCAGAGATATGAGCCTCCCGGGTGGCGACCCGCACAAGACCAACGCCCGTTCGCAGTGCCGCCTCTGCGGCCAAGATGATCGCCCCGCCCATACCGTGATCACCACCAATCACCAGACAGCGTCCGAAGTGGCCCTTGTGGGCTGCAGATGACCGAGGAGGCAGGGATTGCATTTCTGCCTTCAGGCTCAATACTTCAAAAACCGGGGCCACGGCAGCAAAGGCCGCCGCCGGGACGTTCAAGTCGTCGCAAAAACACGCTCCGGCATACTCCTCACCGGCCCCGGTGTAGAGTCCGCGTTTGGGGGTGATAAAACTCATGGTCCACGACGCTCTCACCGCCGCACCGCAAACAGCACCGGTATCACTATCTATTCCTGAGGGAACATCCAGAGCGAGCACCGGTGCCGCACTCGCGTTAATGAGATCAATGGCGGCCCTGTACTTTGGCCGCACCTCGCCAGAAATGCCCGTACCGAGCATCGCGTCAACAATGACCCCCCCCTCGGCTACAGTATCTGGAACAGCTGCTTCGAGCTCGATGCCCGCAGACTCTGCACGAGCAGCGGCGGCTATCGCATCTTCGCTGCGTAGCACGCCATCCACGAGAAAAACACGGGTTTCCAGACCTCGTCCCTTGGCGAGTGCGGCCAGCAAGAGGCCATCTCCGCCGTTGTTTCCCGCCCCGCAAAACACTTGCACTAAAGGGGGAGCAAGGCTTGCAGATTCAGCGTATTGCGCAAGCAAAAAGTCGAAAGCAACCCGCGCTGCGCGGGCCATTAGCAGAGGGCCGGGTAAGCCATGCACATCAATCGCTTCGCGATCAACGATTCGACTTTGTTCAGCTGTATACAGAAAACGCGGCGCCTGGATACTCATACAGACCACGCCTCTGGCACAATCGTCACTATGGCTTCAAATCTCATAGCGCAATTATACGGTCAGCGTGTCAAAAGGGCTGCACAGCAATGACGGATATTCTGGCCATTTCCGACGAAGACGCTCTCGTCGAAACGATTCGTGGCTGGGCGGAGGAGCTTGGCTTCTCGCAACTTGGCGTCAGCGACATCGACCTCGCCGATCATGAGGAGCATCTGAAACGCTGGCTTGAGGCTGGACATCAAGGTGAGATGCAGTGGATGGGTGACCACGGCACCAAGCGCTCTCGCCCCGAAGAACTGGTTCCCGGTACCTGCAGGGTTCTCTCCCTGCGCATGGACTATCTCAGCGACGGTACCGACCCCATGTCCGTTTTGGAGAACCCGAGCAAAGCGTACATCGCGCGCTATACCCTTGGTCGGGACTACCACAAGCTCGTCCGAAAGCGACTAGCACAGCTCGCGAAACGTATCGAGAGCCACCTTGGAAAAGGCCAATACCGCGCATTTGTGGACAGCGCTCCGGTCTTGGAGCGAGCGCTTGCCGAGCGCGCAGGCCTTGGCTGGATTGCAAAAAACACCATGCTGATCAACCAGGATGCTGGCTCTTGGTTTTTCCTTGGCGAAATCTATACGGACCTTCCCTTAACCGTCGACCCGCCTCAGGACAGCAAGCATTGCGGGACCTGCCGAGCCTGCCTGGACATTTGCCCGACGGATGCCTTTGTCGGGCCGTTTGAATTGGATGCTCGGCGCTGTATTTCTTACCTGACCATCGAACATAAAGGTAGCATCGATCCAGAGTTGCGCCCATTGATGGGCAACCGGATTTTCGGCTGTGATGATTGCCAACTTGTCTGCCCGTGGAACAAGTTTGCGCAAGTTACTGAGGAGCCGGACTTTCAACCCCGTCACGGGTTGGACGACGGAGAATTACTCACACTGTTTGCCTGGGACGAAGCAACCTGGGCTGCAAACACCGAGGGATCGGCATTACGAAGAATTGGATATGAGCGCTGGCTGAGAAACCTTGCCATCGCTCTTGGGAATGCGCCGAGTACGCCCGAAACTGTTGCAGGCCTCCGACAACGCGCTAACGACCCATCTGAGCTTGTGCAGGAACATGTAAGCTGGGCTTTGGGGCGACACGGCGCCCTCTAAACGACTATGCCTATGCGATCAGGCCCTCGAATCGCAGTTCAAAAAATGCTGCTGATAGTGGCGCAGCTCATCGATAGAATCGCGAATATCTTCCAGTGCCAAGTGCACCGCGCGCTTTTGTAAGCCCGCAGCAACGTCTGGTCTCCAGCGCTGGGCGAGAATCTTCAGAGTACTCACATCGAGATTGCGATAATGGAAGTAGCGCTCCAGTTCCGGGAGATGCCGCGCCATGAAACGCCGGTCCTGACAGATGCTGTTACCACACATGGGTGAAGCACCCGCCGGGACCCAGGCTTCCAAAAAGCTAATGGTTAAACGACTCGCCTCAGCTTCATCGATGGAACTAGCCCGCACGCGATCACACAGACCGGAATTGCCGTGATGAGTCGTGTTCCATTCATCCATGGCGTCGAGAGCCGCTTCGGGCTGGTGAATGGCAATCACAGGACCCTCTGCAAGCGTGTTCAAATCACTATCGGTAACGATAGTGGCAATCTCAATAACGCGATCGGCATCGGGATCCAGACCGGTCATCTCCATGTCTACCCAGATGAAATTACGCTCGTCGACCATGTCTATTTCCCGTTCCAAGAGGCAATGCAGTTTAGCACGCGCTCGACAGTCTCCCCGCAGACACGAATAATGCACCCGTGAGTAAACGCAAACTTAATCGCCGCCAGAACTGGCGCATCGAACGCAAGCAGCAAGAGCGCGCTGATCGCGCTGAACGCGCTGGAGCGCTCGGTGACGAAGCCCTCGCTGGGGGACAGCTGGGCACAGAGCAGAAAGGCCGTGTCATCGCCCGCTATGGCACCCAAGCGGATGTGGAGGCTACAGACTGTGAAGTCCATCGCTGCCATCTGCGCATGAACCTCGGATCAGTGGTGGCTGGAGATCAGGTGATTTTCTGCGCGGGCGAAGAGACGGGGGTGGTGGTCGCCCGGGAAGAGCGCACTACGGAGCTTCAGCGTCCTGATAAGTTTGGCAAGCTTCGTAGTGTGGCTGCCAACATAGACCGCGTCATCATCGTCATAGCGCCCTACCCAGAGCCCCATGGAGGCCTGATAGATCGCTATCTTGTAGCGACCGAAAACCTCGGCGCCGAGGCCGTGATCTTACTCAACAAAGCAGATTTACTGGAGGACCCCTACCTCGAGGAGTCCATAGACATACTCCTGGAACCCTATGCTCCGCTGGGTTACGCAAGCATCAGGGCTCAGGGTAAGTTTGGCGCGATCGACGAACTCACAAAACTGCTAGCTGGACACACCAGCATTCTGGTAGGCCAGTCTGGCGTCGGTAAAACCACTCTCGTTAATGCGCTCCTCCCCGATGCGCAGCAGCGGGTATCAGAACTGTCCCCTGACAAGCAAAAGGGACGTCACACCACCACCACAGCGCGCCTATTCGACGTTCCCGGGGGAGGCGCGCTTATCGACTCGCCAGGAATTCGGGAGTTTGGCTTATGGCATATGACGCGAGATGAGGTTGAAGAAGGATTTCGAGAGTTTCGCGATTGTATTGGCCATTGTCGCTTCCGCGACTGCCAACATCAGAGCGAGCCAGGCTGCGCGCTCACCGAGGCAATAGAAACAGGAGCCATCCACCCGGCGCGACTGGATAGCTATCGAAGAATCATCGCATCGCTGGATCAGCCCCTGCAAGGATAATAGCGGTGCAAGCCCAGAGCCGGGATGCCTGATGCCGCGAACCCGACTATGCCGACAGCTGCTGGCCCATACGCACAGCGGCACCCGCGACACAGTCTTCGTTCCAGGCCGCCACGCCCTTTGGAAACAACAAAATCACCGTAGAACCAAGCAAAAAACGCCCCATCTCACTGCCGCGATCCAGTAACACTGGCGTTGGCGTTCCGGCATGATCCCAGCACTGCACCTGTCTGCGCTGTGGCGCCACCTGCCCGGCCCATACGGTCTCGATACCGGCAACAATCATCGCGCCTACTAACACCATGGCCATGGGTCCCCGAGGCGTATCGAAGTAACTGATATGCCGCTCGTTTCGAGCGAAGAGGCCATCGATCGCGGCTGCGGTAGTGCCGTTCACCGAAAACAGGTCTCCCGGAACATAGCTGCTGGCTTGCAGCTGACCGTCCAGAGGCATATGCACACGATGATAGTCCTTCGGTGATAAATAGATCGTAGCGAAGCTGCCACCGGTAAATTGCTCGACGCGAGCCCGATCTCCAGCAAGCAATGCCTCCAAGGAGAAGCTTCGACCTTTAGCCTGCAAAATACGCTGGCCATCAATGTCGCCGATCTCACTGATAGCCCCATCCGCAGGGCAAGCGATGCCGCTGCTGCACAGCGGTCGCACGCCGGGCTTTAAGGCACGAGTAAAAAAGGCATTGAAGCTCTCGTAAGCCTCGGGAAATGGCCTCTCGGCTTCCTGAAGATTTACATCATAGTGTTTGGCAAAGGCGCCTATAAGGCGGTCTTTTAACCAACGAGGGCCCTTGGCCGCGGCAAGGCGACCAACGAGTCTGGACAGCGCGTGCTGAGGCAGCAAGCGCTGAAGCAAGATAAAGAGAGTGTCCACGACGAGTTACAAATACTCCACAGCGGTCTACAAAGTGTCTACAACGACCTACAAAACGGCTACAACGACCCACAAAACGGCTACAACGAGCTCTAAAACATTCACGATGCCGTAAGTCTTCGTGAGCTACGGGGCTCGAGAAACCCGTTTACAGGTTCTCCTCGGCAAAAGCCGCGAGTCGCGATCTAACGATGCCATTCACATGCATGATTCCGGCGTGATCATACCCCTTACTGCGCTCCACCAGATAGGTGAGACCAGAGGTGAGTGGAGAAATGTACTTGTTGTCGATTTGTGCGAGATTGCCCAACACCACGATCTTCGAGTCTTCCCCCACCCGGCTTATCACTGACTTCAACTGAAACTGCGTAAGACCCTGCGCTTCATCGATGATGATATAGGCGTTATTAAAAGAGCGGCCGCGCATAAAATTGAGCGACTTAAACTGGATATTGGCTCGCTCCTTTACATAATCGATGCTACCCGTACAGGACTCGTCGGACCCGTGGAGGATTTCGAGGTTGTCGTCGAACGCCGCGAGCCAGGGCGCCATTTTCTCCTCTTCTGTGCCGGGAAGAAAACCGATGTCTTCGGCGATGGGCGGCGTCGAGCGCGCCACAATCAATTTACTGTAACGACCCTCTTCGAGAATCGCGTGCAAGCCGTAAGCCAGCGCTATGAGTGTTTTCCCCGACCCCGCGGGCCCTGTCATGACGGTCATATCGACTTCGCTGTTACCGATGAGCGACATCGCCATGGCTTGCTCGAGGTTTCTGGGTGACAAGCCCCAGAATTTTCGATTCATCAAGTTGTCCCGACTGTCACAACGCAAGTACAGATAGTCAGCATCGATTCTGTGTACAAAGGCGAGAAAATCCTGATCATCATGAAGAAACATATTGGGATAAGCATCGGGCACAGCATTTCGAGGCACGCGATGGAGCGTTATGTTGTCTTCCCGGATTGTGTCGACTTCCTCGATCCCCGCCCAAAAATCACCCTCTACATGCTGATATCCTTTGCACAGCAGATCGATGTCATCGAGCACACGATCCCGTCGATAGTCTTCAACGTGCAGTAGCCCCGATCCCTTGGCCTTGATACGCATATTGATGTCTTTGGTGACCAGGCACACAAACGCAGCTTCGTTTTCTGCCTGAAGCTTCAGCGCAACATTGATAATCCGATTATCGTTTGCCTGGTCTTGCGTCCCATCCAGATAGGGAACGTCACTGTCATCATTGATTAGTTGGTCAGGGTAAATCGCAAGGGTGCCGCGGCTCCCTTGCGTATCGGCAGAGGGGATTCCCACGCCCTCTTGAATAGCTTGAGGCGACGCTGAATCAACTATCTTATCTATCATGTTGATCGCGATACGCGCCTCGCGACTCACCGTTTTATCCCGGCGATCCTTAATGTGATCAAGCTCCTCCAACACGGTCATGGGTATGACAATGTGGTGCTCGTTGAACGCCGTGACAGCAGTCGGATCGTGCAAAAGCACGTTGGTATCCAGCACGTAGACTTTTTTGGCTGGTTCGACGAGCGGGGTCAGGTCGTGCACAACGGAGCTAGATTCCATAAGCAATTCCTCAGAACATACGATCGGGACGATCAGAAATAGCCCTAGCAATCGATAGGGCAAGTAGCGAGCACAAAACAGAGAGAAGCAGTAAAAAACTGGGCAACAGTCCTAAAACCGGTGTGGAGGCGCGAGAAAAGAAACGAGAGAATTGTGCGAGGGGGACATCTGCTGGAGCGACACTCACTCCCGGCGCTCTGATAGCACCTTCAGTTTCAATGACACCCGAGGCTAAACGCCCGATGCCTTGCTGATCACCCTCTAAGGCTGGAAAGATCGCCGCATCCACCTGAAGCCGGAAACACCCCGATTATTAGCGTTCGTCCTAAACACTGTCAACGGAGTTCTCTCGATTTACTGGTATTTTTCGAATATATCGCGGACAAAGTGTGCGCGCGCAGAGCGCACAGCTGCCAAAGCGGCTTCGCGAGGGGCGGCGTCACGGAGATTCATCAGTAAGAGCCACTTAAGGCGCTTACAAACTGACAGTCGCAGGCATTTCCGATAGCATAGCGCCCCTAAATAAGATGTAGGTCAACCACAACTTTCCGATGTTAGATCGAGATGCCCTTGCCCAGCTAAAAGGGCTGAAAACTCAAATTGAAGCCGAGAAGGAGCGCACCGAGGCGGTGCTTCGAGGCACTCCTGCGCGCTATGGTTTTGCACGCACGGATGACGGGCGCGAGGTTTTTGTACCGCCCGACGAAATGCTCAAAGCCTTTCCGGGAGATCGCGTACGCGTCTGCATACGACCGGGCAAGGACAAGCGACCCGTCGCCGACATTGAGGGCCTCGTCGAAAGCCCCATCGGCGAATTTACTGGTCGTTGCGTCAGCAAGGGCAAGGCAATGTTCGTAGAGCCTGACATTCCGGGAGTTAGTCGCTGGTTGTTTCTACCACCCCAATCGCGCAACGGTGCAAAAGCCGGCGATTACCTGCGCTGCGCGCTTCAGCGGCACCCAATCCGAGACGGGAAACCTCAGGCGAAGGTACTGAGCACTATCGGCGCGGCGGACGACCCTGGGATTGAAAACAACTACACCATGGCCAAGTACGGCCTCCAAAGCGAATGGTCCGATAGCGACAAGGAACAACTTGAAAAGGTACTCGGTGCTATGACGCCGGAAACCGACAGTCATCGAGAGGATTTTTCTGATCTCGCTTTTGTCACTATTGATGCTGCACGTACCCAGGATATCGACGATGCACTCTATGCGGAGGTCACCAATGACGGCTGGCTACTTTACGTCGCTATCGCAGACCCCACCGCTTACATCGACGCAGACTCCCCCTTAAGGGCAACCGTTGCGGAGCGCGCCAGCAGCGCCTATTTCCACGGGGCTGTTGTACCCATGCTTCCCGAAAATATCGCGCAACAGCGCTGCGCCCTCGCTGAGAACGAACTTCGACCTGCCTTGGTGTGCCGCGTAGCCATTGCCGAAGACGGTAGCGTCGGAGAGTATCGCTTCTTCGAAGCGACAATCCGTTCTCGGGCCAAGCTCTCTTACTTCGCCGTAGACCGCTATCTCAGCGGGCAGGACGAGTCTCTGATTTGTCATGCCACGCCCCTGGAGGCTCTCTATCAAGTATCCAGAGCGCTTCGCGGTCGAAGAGAGGCTCAGGAATTGGTCATGGAGGATCGTCAGGAGTTTCGCTGGCTCCTTGATGACCGGGGCCACATTGAAAATATTGAACCCTGCGAAAAGCTCAGCTCCCAACGTCTCGTAGAAGAGTGCATGGTCGCGACCAATCGCTGCGCTGCGATGTTCCTTGCAGAGGCAGGGGCCCACGGCCCCTTTGTGGTGCACGATGGGTTTCGCAGGGATCGCTTGAAGGATCGCGCCAAGTTCCTGGAGCTTTATGTGTCTGACGCCGAAAGCCTCGATCCAGACTCCCTGGTGGGGTATCGCGACTTATTGCGTCAACTCGCCAGCAGTGACCATGAACTCCCCCTTCGAAGTATGGTGAATCGCCTGCTGACCCGCGCGCGGCTTTCCAAAAAGCCCGGTGCACACATGGGCATGTCCCTGCCCTTGTATACCAATTGCACATCTCCGCTGCGCAAGTACCTGGATTTTCTGGTGCACCTGCAAATCAAGGCAACGCTTCGAGGTGACACGATCACCATTTGCGAACAGCCCGAGCTGGATTCCCTAAGCCAGAAACTGCAGAAATTGCGCCTAATCAGCAACGAGGCAGAGCGCTGGTTAACGCTGGAATACCTTCAGCGTCAGGCAAAGAGCACGCCTGGCCCCTGGGCGGCCCACGTATCTCATATGGGAAATAACGGGTTCAGCGTCCGTCTTGATAACAGCGGTCTTGAGGGCTATGTGGATTTGCGCAAGGCGGGCGAAAAATTCCACTTCGACAAGTGGACGGCAACTCTAAAGAGCAAGACCCGTCACTTTCGAGTGAACACGCCAGTGAACGTAACACTCATAGGCAGCGATGAAGAGACGGTACATCTGCCGTTGTTTAAGCTCGACCCCAACTCCGGGCGGAAGTTAGAGGTTGTGGCAAAGCCCAGCGAGGCGACAGATAACTAAGGTATCTATCGCCAGCAGCTGGGTAAATCGACGCTTAGAAGTGTGCATTTCCGGGAGTACGCGGAAATGGGATGGCATCGCGAATATTCTCCATGCCCGTCACATAGTTGATCAGGCGCTCAAAGCCCAAGCCAAAGCCCGAGTGCGGCACCGTTCCATAACGACGTAAATCCCTGTACCACCAAAGTTCCTCGCGAAGCTGCGGGTCCATACGCGCGTCAAGCACATCCAACCGCTCTTCACGCTGACTACCACCAATAATTTCTCCGATGCCTGGGGCGAGCACATCCATCGCCGCTACCGTTTTCTCATCGTCGTTCAGGCGCATATAGAACGCCTTAATCTCTCGCGGGTAGTTCATAAGAACTACCGGTCGTCCGACGTGTTTCTCACACAGAAAGCGCTCATGCTCACTCGCCAGGTCCACCCCCCATTCCACCGGGAACTCGAACTTCTCGCCACTGCTTTGCAGTATCTTGATGGCGTCTCCGTAATCCATGCGCTCGAAGTCCTGATCCACCATAGCGGTGAGCCGGGATAGAACAGTGTCATCAATCCGCTGATTAAAAAACGCGAGGTCGTCCTCACACTCATTCAAGACGCGGTTGAAAACATGTTTTAGCAGCGACTCGGCCAGATCTGCATTCTCTGCCAGATCCGCGAACGCCACTTCAGGTTCGATCATCCAGAATTCTGCGAGGTGACGGCTTGTATTGCTGTTTTCGGCGCGAAAGGTCGGCCCAAAGGTGTACACCTTGCTCATGGACAAACAGTAAGACTCCACAGCCAGCTGACCACTCACAGTGAGAAACGCATCGCCTCCAAAAAAGTCCTGCGCATAATCAACGCCTCCCTCAGGAGTACGCGGGATGTTAGTCATATCCAGGGTGCTGACGCGGAAAAGCTCTCCGGCTCCTTCGCAGTCGCTGCCGGTGATGATGGGCGTGTTTACCCAGTAAAAGCCGTTGTCGTGAAAGTAACTGTGAACGGCGTTTGCCAGGCTGTGGCGCACGCGGGTGATCGCGCCAAAGGTATTAGTACGCGGTCGCAAATGCGCCTGGGTTCTCAGGTATTCAAAGCTGTGGCGCTTTTTTGCAATGGGGTAGGTCTCGGGATCGTCGACCCACCCCAGCACGCGCACTTCGCTCGCCTGAATTTCTACCTGCTGCCCCTTGCCCTGGGACGGCACCAAGGTCCCGCGGAGCTCCACGGAGCAACCGGTGCCCAGCGCGAGAACCTCACTTTCGTAATTATCTAGATCCGCCGGAACCACTGCCTGAATCGCGTCAAAGGAAGAGCCATCATGTATCGCCAGAAAAGAAATACCGGCCTTAGAATCTCGCTTGCTACGCAGCCAACCCCGAACAGCGACTTCGCCGCCCGCGGTGGGGTCCGATCGCAATAGATCCAAAACTCGTGAAAATGTTGTCATCTGGAGCCTCCGCCTCAAAGGCGCGGAGGATAACTAAAGAATCAAGTTACCGCCATGGCGAGCGGTGATTCAGAGTGCTGCAGCCTGCTGTTCACGAATGATTTTTAGCTGCACACGGTAGCGTTGTTTCTCTACCTGAAAGGAAGCACGCTCTATCGCCTGGGAGATAAGACGCTCCGCCTCTTCGTCGTTCCCCAGCTCGTGAGCCGCCAGCCCCTGGCTATAAATGAGTAGTCCATCATCAGGTTGCATCTTGGTAGCGCGGGCAAAGTGCTCGTAAGCCTGCTCCCAATCCTTCTCTTCCATCGCGACATCACCAAGGCTCGCGTGGTAATAAGGATTCAGACTTCGGTAGCGCTCAAGACGGTCTTCCCAGTAACTCTGCTCGTTACCGCGGCCCTGGAGCTCATATAGCACCACCAGATTGTTCATTGCGGATCGATCACTGCCGTCTATCTCCAGGGCATGAAAGTACGCCTGCTCGGCTTCGGCGTACTGTCCTGCGTAACGATAAATTGCCCCAAGGTTCACCCACAACTGAGACAAACCAGGCGCCTCTTCGAGCCCACGGACCAACTGCTGCCAGGCGATAACCGGCCGGTCCACAGCCAAAGCATTCATGGCCCGGTTGTTGTAGTAGAGGGCAAAGCCTTCGGCATCACTCATGAGGCGGGCACCCGCCACTTCATTGCGATTGAGAGGATCGATATCGACCATGTACTCCGTGCTGTCGCGCATCTTCACCTGCACGTTTACGTGGAGTCGTACAGCAACCCTGTCTCCCATACGATGCCACTCGGGCCGTACCTCCATCCACTGATACTGGGCATTAAGCCCAGCCTCGCGAGCCAACGCAGTGAACATATGGGCATAGCTCAGGCAATTTGCCGTGCCTCGGTCAAAGGCATCTCGGGCTGTGCCATCGGCAAAGGGGTCATACTGCATAGCCAGGGCACCCTGCCCCTTGATCGCGCGATGCAGAGCCATGAGCTTGTTGTGCGCGTTGTTGGACTCACCGGTGTAGAGTTCGACAAAATCGCGCATCTCCTCGGTGACCATCAAAATCTCAGGATCATCCGCTAACGAACCTTCTCGATCGTAAGTGTAAATCTGACCATCCAGCTTCAATGGCGGGACATCCTGTACATCAAAAGCCCACTTTGGTCCGGTGGCGCAGGCCCCGAGAAACAGTGCGGTGCACGCAAGCAAAATCATACGAGTCACGGGCGTCACGGCGCTAGACGAAACAGCCGTGAAATGCAGGGACGCAAGCCTAAGCACTCTAGCGTCCTGCCCGCACGAATTGGTGCAGGGTGAATTCATCGATTAAGGCCTCGACGTAGCTTTGGTCGTCCTCACTGAAGCGCCCGGTAGAAGGGCTGTCTATGTCTAACACCGCAATCACCTCGCCGTCAGCCCGGATTGGGATGACGAGCTCGGAACGTGATCGGATATCGCAGGCGATATGACCAGGGAAGGCGTGCACATCGTCCACCCGTTGAGTTTCACCAGAAGCAACACAGGTACCGCATACACCGCGGCCCACAGGTATGCGTACGCAGGCGGGGTTTCCCTGAAAGGGCCCCAAAACCAATTCATCGTCCTTTAGAAAATAAAAACCCAGCCAATTGATGTCTGGCAATAAGGTATTGAGAAACGCGGAGGTATTAGCAGCATTGGCCACCAGGTCATATTCACCCGATAGCAGGCCGGCCAATTGCTGACGGGCCTCGGAAACTGACAGTCGCGGCTCTGTTTTTATTGCCGCGCCAGGCTTGGCGACTTCGTTCATACCCTGAGTATGGTACAAGCCAGACCCGATCGCCAAGTCACTTTAGAGACTCCGTAAACCATGCATAATCGTGGTGTTCTATCGCTGCACAGCCAGAGCCGGGCCTTGAACCCGTCAAGACGCCCCTACGCTAGCCTTTGTCCAACGCGGCATGCAGATCGAGGTACTGCTGCGTGAGCTTATGTGACGGCGCAAGATCAATAAGAGGGCGATGTAGGTAGTGCGATTCTTTCATTTTTACAGAGCTGTTAAGAAAGGTTGAGACGACCGGATAACCCTCTGCCTCAAGCTCAGCTACCAGCTCCCCCGGCAACCTGGCCTGACTGTTGAACTGATTAATAACGATACCCTCAACTGCGAGATCTTCGTTGTGATCCTCTCGCAATTCAGCAATGTTATCCATCAGTGCGTAGAGGCTCTGGCGAGCAAAACTATCACAATCAAACGGTATCAAGACGCTATTTGCTGCGATCAGCGCAGATTTTGAATAAAAATTGAAATTTGGCGGTGTATCGATATAAATCCGATCGTACTCATTCTCAAGCTTTAACAGAGCGTCTCTTAGTTTGTAGATCTTGTAGCGAGCCTCAAGCTCGCGCTCAAGTTCGGACAACAACGGGCTGGATGGCATGAGAAAGAGGTTCTCGTAGGGTGTTTCCCACACAAAGGCATCCGGATTGCGGCTCATACGACGAGAGCCGACGGTCTGTTTAAAAAGACCGGACACGCCCTGGGCTTCCGCGGGAAACGCCTCAGCATCGATCTCACCCACCAAATAGTGGGTAGTATTGCCCTGTACATCTAGATCGATGACGAGCGTTTTACGTCCAAGACTGGCGTCTATCGCTGCGAGGTTACAGGTGATGCTGGTTTTTCCAACGCCGCCCTTCTGATTAAACACCACTCGCTTCATCACCGCTCCCATTCGAATCCATGATCCGCAAAGGGCAGGCAGTTTAGCCAAGCCCAAGCAGACTGTCAGCCGCCAACGTTAGCTTTGCAAGCTCACAACTGCCCGTTAGCGGAATTCCCTGTGTTATTTTGCGCACCCTCAAAACTTCTGCTGGAGCGCACCATGACAAACATCCCTCGGGTACAACTCCTACTCACCGGGGACGAGTTGATGAGTGGCGACACGGTGGACTCGAATTCTGCGCTCATAGCTCGAGAGCTTTCGGGACTCGGCCTCACTCCCTGCAGACGCGTAACCCTGGGTGACGACCGACAGGCTCTGGCTCGAGAGATGACGGCCCTATCGCAGGACGCAGACGTGCTTATCGTGAACGGCGGCCTCGGACCAACTATCGATGACCTGACTGCTGAGGTGCTGGCCGAAGTCGCCGGCAGTGGTCTTGAGGAGCATCCAGATGCTCTGGAGCATCTCGAGCGATGGTGCAAAAAGCGCAAGCTGATTTTGAACGCGGCCAATCGCAAGCAAGCCATGCTTCCCAAAGGCTGCACGCTTATCCCTAACCCCGTGGGCAGTGCCGTGGGATTTTCTCTGGTGGTCAACGATTGCCTTGTACTTTGCACGCCAGGGGTACCTGGAGAGTTACGCGCCATGCTACCGGTGATTCTGGAGCGCTTGCGAACAATCTATGGAATCACTCTGCAAAAAGATGTTTTGCGGCTACAAACCTTTGGCCTCGGAGAATCCACAGCGCAGCAGTTGCTCATGGACGAACACCCGGACTGGCCCAGCGAAGTGATACTGAGTTTTCGGGCCGGCGCACCGCAACTGGAGCTAAAGCTCAGTATCACTCGCGCCGAGGACAGGGGCCTTAGAGACAACTGCCGTCAGTGGATGGAATCTTTGTTTGGTGATCACATCATCGGCGAGGGAGACACACGCATTGCCGAGGCTGTCATTGATCTCGCGCGAAAAGCAGGAGTAACGCTCAGCTGCGCTGAATCCTGCACCGGGGGAATGATCGCTTCGATGCTGACGCAAATATCCGGTGCTTCCGACGTTTTCCCCGGAGGCTTCGTGACTTACTCAAATGCTCTGAAGCAATCGGTTCTGGGCGTCCCTGCGTCGACCCTGGAAGCTGACGGCGCTGTCAGTGAAGCGACGGTCAAGGCCATGGTCGCCGGCGCCCTCGACGCCTCTGGTGCTGACTTGGCGGTAGCTGTATCGGGTATCGCAGGTCCCGGCGGCGGCAGTAAAGAAAAACCGTTAGGCACCGTTTGGCTAGCTTGGGGCGATCGAGAGCGAGTAGAAACGGTTTGTCTGTGTTGGCCCGTGGAGCGCGTACTCTTTCAAACCATGGTAGCCGCTGCCGCACTGGATGTGCTCCGACGGAGGCTTGCCGGTATCGACAAGCAATCCAGTTACTTTGATCAGCGACGTCTGCGCTAGGGGCTTCGAAAGCCGAAGGGTGAAGACCCTACGGCTGTAACTGCGAAACGCTCCAGACACCCTGTTCATCGAGTTGATAACGGAAACGATCATGGAGTCGATGCTCGCCACCCTGCCAAAACTCGATGCGCTGAGGCTGAATGCGATAGCCTCCCCAAAAATCCGGCACGGGTACTTCACCCTCTGCAAATTTATTGCGGAGCTTTCGTACCTCTTCCTCAAGAAGTGCGCGCTTGGCGATCGGCCGACTCTGACGGGAAGCCCAGGCGGCAATCTGGCTCTCCCGGGGCCGCGACAAAAAATAAGCCGCTGACTCCGCAAGGCTCATACGTTTTGCGGTGCCGCCAACGATGACTTGTCGATCAAGTTCGTTCCACGGGAACAACAGAGACACATTGGGGTTGGCACTAATCGCCTCGGCCTTATCAGAGCCAAAGTTCGTGTAGAACACAAACCCCGCCTGCGAGAGCCCTTTAAGCAAAACAATGCGCTGCCAGGGCCTACCGTCCTCATCAATGGTAGATAGAGCCATTGCCGTTGGATCCGAAAGCCCCGCATTTACCGCTTGCTCAAGCCAGCGCTCAAACTGGGTGTAAGGGGAATCGGGCAAATCCGCTGCAGTGAGGCCGCCCGCAGTGTACTCCCGCCTATAGCTCTCGAAATTGCCACTCATTCGTTATCGCTCATGACCCGAATGCCTTCCCGCTTAGAGCGAGCTCGTCTCGGGGGGAAATGGCAAAAGCACGGCTTTTGCCGCCATAGCGCGGTTTTGCGCGGCATCTTTGGGATCCGGCTGACTCTTCAGCGTAGACTGAATAGTTGATCGCCACACCGACCGATTCCTAGCAGGATCAATGAGATCCACTATGAACGTCCCCTCCACGTACTGCCGTACACTGACGTCTGAAACCGGCGGGCCACAACGCCAGCAGTTATAGGCGCTAGCAGCGTTGTAGGAACGGATATCTGTCTTTTCCCGCGTCACCAAATGCCACGCTAGGTACACATCCGCCGCGTCTCGGTCGCTCACAACCTCATATCCGCGAGCTTGCAATTCGATCGTCAAAGCATCATTAATTCGATCTACCTGCAGATCACTGATTAATTTCTCGGCGGCAGATGTTCGATCGATGGGCAGAATAGCCAGCCGCTGCACTTCGCCAAAGTTAAAATCGGCGTCAAAATCGCTGACTGCTTCCAAGGCCGTGCTGGCACAGCCACTCATGATGCATGCCAGCAAGAACAAGGCAGCGGTGCGAAGCATGAAACCCATCAAAATTACTCCCAGATTACAAAATTAAGCTTAGAATTCATCAGTATAGTCAATCGCTGGTCGAGGGAGATACCGGCGCCCGGTTTAGAAACACTGGAATCTCCGGAAATGGATGCCACCGCTCCCAATCTTCGCCCAATCGCGCTTCCAGTGTGTCGCCCAAAATAGCCAAATGACGCTCAGCCAAAAGCGTCTGAAGCGCCAGTTTATCGACTTCCTGGCTAATAACGGCCGCCTCCAGAAGACCCTCAAGGCGAAACCGCGCAGCCGGGGGTATGTCATCACCCTCTGCGATGCGCTGGAACTGCCAGGTCAATCGCTGTCTAATCTCGTCGTATAGTTTGCTCATGAAAGTTGTTGCCGCGAGGGAGCTTTTATTACATTTTGCCATCAACTGGCGTGGACGCCCAATAAGCTGCTCGGTAGCTGTTGTTCCTTTGGATGAGCCGCAAAAGGCTATAGTGCGTAGAGTAAGTGACAGACACAGAGGTCCTTTCAACTGAGGAGATAATGAAGCACACCATTCAGCAATCGCCCTTCAAGGTCTTGAACTTCACGAGCGCTTGCCTGCTGCTGGTTGCGGCACTTCTTTGGCCGCCATTTGTTTCAACGGCGGCAGAGCTGGAAACGCAGCAAGCTGATACAGACGCGTTGGAGCGTGAGGAAGGGGCCCGAGAGACTCTACTGAGCGACGTGCGCGCCTATGCGCAGCGCATTCAGGAAATGGAAAGCAGCGATGGGGCCTTTGCTCCCGGACTCACAGAAGATCTTCTTGGATTGGGCCTGGCCTTGCAGCGAAACGGTGATCACGAGCAAGCGGTAAAAGTGTTTAAACGGGGGATACACCTTTCCCGCATCAACGAGGGTCTGTATAGCCGCAGACAGCTATCGTTGCTCCAAGGCGAAATCGCCAGCCACATCGCTATGGGCGCATTGTCTGAAGCGGACGAACGACAGCGGTACCTTTACCGCGTACAAGCGAAAACGCTTTCGGACGTGACTCGCGGGCAAGCACTCATGCAACATGCCCTTTGGCAGCGGCAGGCCTACGAAGCCGGCATCGGTGAAGACCCCTTCGCCAGACTGGTGAATATGTGGAGCCTCTACCGCTATGCGCTCACAGAATTTGCCAAAATCGATGGAGAAACATCCCCGACGCTGCTTCCGCCACTCTATGGAATGCTGCGGGCCCAATACTTACTCAGCGGCTTTGTAGGAGAGACTACCAACGGCCGTTTTCGCACCGGAGGGATATACGGTGACGAGGAGTCCCGGCAGATCGCCTACGCCAGTCAGAGCTATAAGCAGGGCAGCTCGGTGATTCGCGCGATTTACGACATAGAGATCGCGCAGAACGACGTTAAGCTCGAGGACACTGCCGAAGTGCTGCTTATGTTGGGTGACTGGCAATTCTGGCACGGCAAACGCAACGAAGCTCTGGAAACCTACGGTGAACTTTACGGGGAACTTGCAGAGGGTGAAGCTGCCCAACAGTTAAGGGGACAGCTGCTAGACACCCCTCAACCGCTCCCGGGACTTATCGGAGTGCGCGCCCTGCCTGAACCTGTAGACGAGCAGGAAGGGCGATTGCTGCTAGAATTCGGGGTTTCCGACCGAGGCAGGGTGGTGAACGTCGTCCGCCTCGATGACAACGTTCAAAATGATACGAAAGCGGGCGACGTTATAAGCCGGCTGAAACGAACACCTTTCCGGCCACGCATTGACGATGGTTTGCCGGTAGATACAGAAGGGTTGCGCTGGGCTTATGACATTTCCGTGTGGTGAAGAGCAAATCAAGGGGCTGCAGACGCTGAGTCTGCCGGCAAAATTGCCGCTGGCGTCGCTGCTGGCCTGCCTACTGCTGACTGGCTGTCCTAGCGCGAGCAATCCGACGACGCCACAAACGCCCTCAATGCCGTCTCCAAGCACGCCGCCGCCGAGCAGCTCATCTTCTTCGAGCTCGTCCTCTTCCAGCAGCTCCAGTAGCTCTAGCAGTTCCAGCAGCTCTAGCAGTTCGAGCAGCCAGTCAAGTAGCCCCTCGTCGCAAAGCAGCCAGAGCCAGTCCAGCTCCTCCGGAGCGCAGTCGCCGGGAAGCCCGAGCAGCGCTGAGGGATCTCAGAGTAGCGAACAGGCTGGAGAATCCGGCGCTGAAACCACCGCGTCCTCTGACCAATCAGCCGAGCGTGGCTCCACGGACGGTGATCTCCAAAACGGCGGCGATGTCTCCAGAGATATGGGCGAGTTTCCCAGCGGTGAAGCCCCGGGTGCCGAAGTTGCCGCAAGCGGTGAGAACGGCGGGGGCGGAAAGAGTGGCGACCAAGCAGGCAGCGAATCCAGTGGCGCCGAAGCGGGCTCAGGAGATGAGTCCGGCGGTGGTAGTTCAGGCGCAGAGAGCACTGCGGATGCTGGTGACGGGGGCAGTGGCGATAGCGCAGGAGGCGGCGAGCCCGGATTTGAAGACAGCTCCGGCGGCAGCGACGCTCTCCCAAGTATGGAAGATGAGGAATCCGTTGCGTCAGGCGGTGGGGGTATGGGCGAGCCGTCTGGCTCTTCTGGCTCTGCCGGCGGTCAAGAGGCAGGGGGCGCCAGCGGATCTGCAGGCGGCGTTCAGGGCTCGATAGCAATACCGGGGATTCCAGGTATTCCGGGCGGCATGGGCACCAGCGGAAGCGGCGCTCAGGGCGCGGGTGAAGTGGCAGGAGGCGCCAGCGGTACCGGACAAGGCAGCGGCAATAGCGGCACCGGCGATGGATCCGCGGGCACAGGCACTTATGGGCGTTTCCCGACAGGTCAGGGCCCCCTGACTCCCGCGGAGCAAGTGGCTATTCTTGACGCCGAGCTCGAGCGCGGCATGGGAGAGTTCGATGCCATGATTCTTGAAGAGCAGGCGGCTCAGCGAGAAGCAAGCCGTCAGCAGCCCATCGAACCTATTCAAACCGCGTCTGCGGGAGGCGGAGCCGGCGGTGGTGAAGCCGATGAAGGCTACGGGCGAGAAATGGGCGGTGGCAGCTACAGCGTTGGCGGCGGCATGGGCGGTGCCAGCGGCGGCGGTGGCAGTATTCCTCAAAACACGGCCAAGTATCCCCCACCCGCCGACATTCCCAACGGAAACAACGACGACGTGGTGGCAAGGCAGCTTCGGGAGGCCGCTATGCGTGAGCCTGACCCGGAAGTCCGGGAAAAGCTCTGGGTTGAATACCGTAAATACAAGGGTATCAAGCAACCGTGATATCGCTGTTAACCAACATTGCTCCCGCGCGGCTGCAATGCTTGACGCTTCTGTGTCTGAGCCTGGGTGTCACGGGCTGCGTAAGTCAGACGGTGAAGAGCACCTCTATTCCATCACTGGAGGCACCCGCACAAACGGTACCTGAAGACGAACTGATGGACGTAGCGGTCGCCATCTTCGATCCGGGCATCGACTTTGCGGACGAGGATGAGCGCCTGTATCCCGAGGTGCGTCGTGCGGAAGCGCGCTATATTCCGAAACTGTTAGCTGAAGTCCTGCAGAACTCCGGCGCCTGGGGCGCGGTTAGAGTCGTTCCAAACGAAGATCGAATCACCGACTTGATGATCAGCGGCACCATCTTGCACTCGGACGGTGAAACCCTTGAATTGAAAGTTGTTGCCCAGGACTCTCGGGACTACGTATGGCTCGATAGAGTCTACGAAGGCAACGCCAGTCGTTACGCTTACGACACCAAAACTCGTTCCAGCTACGACCCTTTCCAAGGGGTGTACCACCAAATAGCTAACGATCTTGTACGCCTGTTCGATGAACTACCGACAGCGCAGCGAAAAGAGATACGCACGGTCTCCGAGCTACTGTTCGCGCAGAGCTTTTCGACGGAGGCCTTCGAAGGCTACCTCGATAAAACTCGTAAAGGTAAGCAGTTGGTCGTGCGACTGCCCTCCGAAGATGATCCCATGCTGGAGCGAGTGCGCATGCTCCGGGAACGCGACCATGTTTTCGTAGATACCCTGCAGACCTACTACAACGGCTTTTCACAAGAGATGTTTGGTCCCTATCAGGAGTGGCGCAAACTCAGCTACGAAGAAGTTGTTGCCTATCAGGAACTGAAGCGCGAAAGCACGCGACAGCTCA
This sequence comes from Congregibacter sp., assembly GCF_045107095.1. Classification (GTDB taxonomy): domain Bacteria; phylum Pseudomonadota; class Gammaproteobacteria; order Pseudomonadales; family Halieaceae; genus Congregibacter. The sequence continues at coordinate 64,936 of NZ_JBGCFU010000022.1, forward strand.
TCGCCGGTGGCGCCGCGATCATTGCGGGCATTGCCGCAGCGGGCAGTGGTGATGGCAGCGCCCGCGCCGCAGGCAATGTTGCAATAATCGGTGGCGGCTATCTGTTAAAAAGCGGCTTGGAAAGTCGCGCCGAGGCGCAAATCCATGTCGAAGCACTTGAAGAGATAGGGCAGTCCCTGGAAGCCGAAATCACTCCTCAGGTTATTGAACTCGAGGACCGAACCGTAATGATCAGTGGTAGCGTTGATGATCAGTACGCACAGTGGCGTGAGGTCCTCGCAGAAATTTACCGCAACGAGATCGGTGAACTCGCCCCCCCAGCGTCCGACACCCCCATCCAAAACTAGTCGGAAGCATCAGTAGTGACAGAGCAGTACCAGCGGGTTCAGCCCACCCCCTTTGACGCACCGGAGACCGCCGCGCCGAGCACAGCCGTGGCCTCGGATAGCAAACCGGCCTGGCTCCTCCCCTCATTCGGCGGGCTGGGTGTTTTGGCGTTAGTTGTCGTTTTTGTCCTACCCGGTTGGGTGGACTCTCAAGATGATGGCGCGGATTCAGGCGCCTCCAGCACACCTGCGACAGCACCAACGAATGGCTCTACTCCAAGCCAAGCATCAACAAGCGCGGCCGCCAAAGACAGTGCTGCTCCACTTGCGTCGCCCTTTGCCGACGCTCGAGCAGCCAAAGCCCGCGCCGAGGCGCAGGAGCTCCTCGCGGAGCTATTAGATGTTCAGGAGAACCTCACTGATCGTGGCGCTGAAGAGTGGGCAACCGAAGCCATGGCAGGCATCGCCGTCCAGGCTTTAACCGGGGACGAACTCTATCGAGAGCGCGAGTTTGACGGCGCTATAGAGCAGTACCAGCAGGCGCTGACCGCAGCCCTGGCTTTGGAACAATCATTGCCCGAGCGCTTCGAAGCCCAGATTGCAGCTGCGACAGCTGCCATCGAAGGCTTTGAGCCTGAAGCGGCAGCCGCAGCGCTGGCATTGGCAGAAAAGCTGGAGCCAGAAGCGCCGGAGACGGCCGGCCTTGCACAAAGGCTGGATGTCCTGCCTGCGGTTATGAAAGATGTTTATGCAGCGACAGACTCCGAAGCATCTGGCGATCTATCGTCCGCAGTGAATAGCATGCAAAGCGCAGCGAACAGCGATAGCGCCCATCAACGGGTGCAAGAAGAGCTCGTCCGTTTGCAGTCAGCGCTCACGGAGCAGCGCTTTAACGCTGCCATGTCTGAAGGCTACGCGGCTCTTGATAGTGCCGACTTCGATACAGCGCAGCAACGGTTTGAGAGAGCGGGCTCTTTAAGTCCCGGCTCTTCGGAGGCCGCCGCTGCGCTACAGGAACTCTCCACCGCGCGAACGGCGGCAACGCTGCAGCGACTGCAATCACGCGGCAGTGACCTACTGGACGACGAGGACTGGAGTGCAGCCATCAAGGTTTTTGAGGAAGCTCTGGCCATTGATCAGAGCTTGCGCTTCGCACGAGAGGGTTTAACGGTTGCCGAACCCCGGGCCCAGGCCGACAAAGAACTCTCAGCCATCGTCAAACAACCGGAACGCCTTGTGGATGACGCCATCCTTCGCGAGGCGCAGGGCTCAGTTGCCCGAGCAAAATCTTTGGACGGCCTTGGCCCCCGCCTCACTGCCCAGATCGAAGCTGCAGAGAACGTGCTTAGCGTTGCCAGCACCCCCCTGCCGGTGGATATCAGTTCTGACGGTCTTACCGAAGTGACTGTTTACAAGGTCGCACGTCTGGGCCTTTTCGAGAGCCAGCAGCTCAATCTTCGCCCCGGGAAATACACCGCGGTCGGATCACGCAGGGGCTATCGAGATGTACGCGTGGTGTTCACCGTAGTGCCCGGGAGCACCTCCCCTGTGTATGTCGCTTGTAACGAGGCCATCTAATGAGCGACCGCAAACCGGAAAGTATTCAGGCGGCGGCGTTTGAGCCCCTTGACCCCACAGCGGCTCCCGTAAAGGCTCGTATCCCCGCCTCGCGCTGGCTCTTAGTCGTCGCAGTAGTGGTTTTCGTGATGGCTCTGTGGTTTTTACTTACGGCCCGCTCTCTGGAAATTTCCGTGATCGCAGAAGAAGAAGCCACCCTCGACCTTGCGGGATTGGTTCTGCCTTTTGGAGACAGGTTCCTGCTGCGCTCGGGCATTTACTCCCTGACCGTTACCGCGCCCGGCTACCATCCCTACACAAGCGATATTGAAGTGTCTCGGGATGCTACCCAACGTCAGGAGGTGATACTTCAGCCGCTCCCCGGTCGACTGACCATCGCCAGCACTCCGCCCGGTGCGAGCTTGACCGTGGACGAAGAAGTCGTGGGTGTAACGCCTCTCACGGATTTCCCCCTGGAGGCCGGCGCCAGAAACTTGCTCCTCGAATACCCTCGGTACTTACCCCTGACTCAGAATATCGACGTGACTGGCCGCAATGTTCAACAGAGGCTGGATCTATCACTGGAACCCGCGTGGGCTGACGTCAGCATCACCAGCGAACCAACTGGAGCGGAGCTTCTCGTAGATGGGGAGCCGCAGGGCACCACGCCGGGTACTTTTGAAATACTTCAGGGCGACCACGAACTGTCGCTGGTGTTGCCGGGGTTTGCTAGCGAAAGCTTCCCCCTGACTGCAGAAGCTGGTGCTGCGCAAGAGCTTGGCACAGTGGTACTCACACCGGCCACCGGCGTGCTCACGCTTAGCAGCACCCCCAGTGGTGCGAACGTCAGCGTTGATGGTGAATTCGCGGGGCAAACACCCCTTGAATTGGAACTGGAACCCAACATGGATCACCGCGTGAGTCTTTCGCGAGCCGGTTATCGCCGAGCCAGCCAAACGCTTCGTATGGAGGCAGGAGCGAGTCTGGAGCGCAAAATCAGTCTCAAACCTCTACTGGGTGACGTGTTAGTAAAAATCAGCCCCCCCGAAGCTGAGCTTCTGGTCAACGGCAAAGTTGTGGGAAGCGGCAGTCAAACACTCTCTTTACCAGCGGTCCTTCAACGTATCGAAGCCCGCCTGGACGGCTACGAAAGCAGTAAGCGCAGCGTCACTCCACGGCCCGGCCTTGAACAGCTTATCGAGCTTACACTTTTGACACCGGAAGCCGCTCGTAAGGCGCGCCTCACACCGACGATAACCACCGCTTTGGGTCAGACCCTAACTCTGATGAATCCTCTGGATTCTCCACGAAACGAATTTACTATGGGTGCGTCGCGACGAGACCCGGGGCGCAGAGCAAACGAAGTCCTTCACCCCGTCCGCTTGGAGCGTCCCTTCTATTTCCAAAACCAGGAAGTCACCAACGCCCAGTTCCGGCAGTTTCAGGCATCCCACAATTCAGGACAGATAGAGGGCAACAGCCTCAATCGTGAGCACCAACCTGTAGCGCAGATCAGCTGGCAGCAAGCCGCTTCATTCTGTAACTGGCTCAGCAGTCGAGAGGGACTGACTCCCTTCTATCAGGAACAGCAGGGGATCATCATTGGATTCAACCCTGACGCCCTTGGCTATCGTTTGCCAACGGAAGCGGAGTGGGCGTGGGTAGCAAGAATTCGTGGAGAAGAACTTCAGCGATTTACCTGGGGCGACGACTTCCCACCCAAGAAAGTTGCTGAGAATGTTGCTGACAACAGCTCGGCCTACGTCACGGGACGGGTGCTTAACGGTTATGAGGACGGATATGTCGTCAGCGCTCCTGTAGGCAGCTTCACCCCAGACCAGCGCGGCATCTTTGATCTTGGCGGCAACGTATCGGAATGGATTCACGACGTTTACACCATCCCGGCATCCAGTGGTGTTGTCGAAACGGATCCTCTCGGGGGTCAGCGCGGCGATAATTACGTTATTCGCGGAGCGAGTTGGGCCCTCGGGCGGCTTCCCGAGCTTCGCTTGTCTTATCGCGATTATGGGCAGGCGGGACGAGATGACGTAGGATTTCGAATCGCCCGTTATGCGGAATAGAAGCGGAGTAAAAGCATGCAGCTAAAAACCTCTGTCACAAAATACCTTGGCGGCTTTCTGTTGCTGTTAGGGAGCTACACCTTGATCAACTATGTCGCCGTAGCCCAGCCGCCTGCAGAACCGGAAACCTCAACCGAGCAAGCCCCTGAGGAGGCCGGCGACCTGGACTTAACGCTTGAACCGGTCACCGCTGAGCCTGCCACTCAACCGTTCGAAGACTACGAAGCCTCAGAACAGATCTCTGAAGATCTCTCCGTTGCCTTCCCCGTCGACATCTAGGAAAACCCCATGAAGAACAGCCTCTCCTCCGAGTTTATGTTCCAGTTATTTGCCTTACTCACGGCAATTATTCTTGTACACGCCATGTACGTAGCCGTGATTCGTCCCAGCGCCGACGACCAATTGGCCACAGAGATGGCAGCACAGCTCGCAGGGGAAGAGGTTGTGCCAAAGCGCAGCCTGGCCGTGGTGATCCGTGACTTCGAACAGGAGGCCTGTTTCATTCTGCTGATCTGGGCACTTTCGATCATGGGCTACAAGGGCCGCATGAATATGAAGGAACAGAAGCTTCTGGAAGAAGAGCTTCTCTCCATCCCCGAGGGAACCAGTGTGCTGCCAGAAGACGCGCGCCAGTACAGTCGCTCTATCGAAGCTCTTCCGGACGATAAGCAAGGGTTTTTGCTGCCAAGGACACTACTTTCAGCGCTTCAACGCTTCGCCACTACCGGGAGCATCCCTGCGGTCTCCGACGCTATTCGCGAGCAGTGTGATATCGAATCTGACCGTCTCGATTCCGAGCTATCCATGGTTCGCTACATCGCCTGGGCTATTCCCTCAATCGGGTTTATCGGGACTGTTCGCGGTATCGGTGATGCTCTGGGTCAAGCCTACAAGGCCGTAGAAGGCGACATTTCCGGCGTAACGGTCAGCCTGGGCGTCGCCTTCAACAGTACGTTCGTGGCACTGGTGCTCTCCATCATCATCATGTTCTGTCTGCACCAACTTCAGTTAGCTCAGGAACGTCTGGTTCTGAATGGTCAACGCTATGCAGACAGTCGCCTCCTTCGATTCCTGGTCGCTAACGACTGATGGCTATTCTTGATTGTCGCGATACACAGATTAGTCTCTGGCAAGAGGGGACGGCGCTGCACAGCCCGGGCTTTGTAGTACTCGAAGGAAGTGAATATCACTTCGGACAGGTTGCCCTGGAGCAGTCACGGTTACGGCCCCGGGACAGTAACAGCCGCTTTTGGTGGCAGCTCAGTACTCAGCCACTAAAGCCAACACTGGGCGCTGCACGCCATACCGCGGATCTCGTGCACTCTCACTTGCGTCACATCCACGCAACTGCGGGCGCACCGGCAGCCCTTGTTCTGGCTGTGCCCGACAGCATGCCCAAAGAACAGCTGTCGCTACTTTTGGGCGTAGCGCAGGCCAGCGATTTCACCGTCGCGGGTCTGGTGAGCCGCAGCGTACTCATCGCGAGCAACAACCCCGACATTCTGCGGGCGGGCAAAGCCATACATCTGGAGAGCCAGCTCAATCAGACCATCATCAACGAATTGATCGTGGAAAACGATACGATCCGCGTAGTGCGAAGCACCCCACTGCCCGCCTGCGGTTTGCTGGCACTTCAGGAACGCTGCGTATCAGCCATCGCCAGCGCCTTCATCCAACAGACTCGCTATGATCCAAGACGCAGTGCTGAGAGTGAGCAGGATCTCTACAACAAGCTTCCAGATATTCTTGCAACCCTGAGGGAACGCGGCGAGGCCAGTGTGGACATTGATGGCCATCGCAGCCGAGTAACAGCCAGCGCCCTCGCCGGCGCCAGCGAGCGACTCATCAAGGGTCTCGAACAGACTAAGCCGGCGGCGGACATCCCGATATTCCTTGATCCGGAGTTGCACCTGCTACCCGGCATAGAGGCACTCAAAGGTGAGGCCAGCACCTTGGCAGCCAATGCTCTTTGGGACGCCTTCACCGCGAACCGTGAGCACATCGAACTATCGGGGGAAGATCTTCATCTCGTGGATCAATTGCCGCTGACCGCTCTTTCTGGCGCAGCACCAGAGTTCAGGGCGGAGGCCCGGCCTGAAGTTCCCAACAGGGAATCAACTCCGGGAACTCCGACTGCTCAGGCAATGCCTGCAACGGATGAAGCCACCCATGTTTTGATCGGTACCCGCGCAATGCCCTTGAGGGGCGAACAGGTCCCACTCGCTGGGGGTTTCACACTGAAGAATGTAAATGGCCACTGGACCCTGCACGGCGATGGCGCTCTCATCAACGGTATGCCCAGCACGCCCCAACAACCGCTGGCACTCGGCGATACGCTTTCTTTGGGCACAGCGGGGCATGGACGCCTGATAGAAGTGCAGGACTGAGGCTGACTAGCCGTGGCCAAGCGCAATAAACGGAGCTTCACGACCTTCAACCTGTCGTTTCTGGACATTATGTCCTGTGGATTTGGCGCGGTGATCCTCGTATTCCTGATTATCGATCACTCCATCGTCGTGGAGTCAAAAGAGCTCAACGTTGATCTGCTTTCCGAGGTCAACATGCTTGAAGAAGATATCCGCGAGGGTGAAGAGGGCCTGGTTGTGCTGCGTAACACCCTTGACGAGGTCAATCTTGAGATCGTCGAGGCTGACGGCAGAGCCACCCGAATCATTGATGAAGTAGAAGAATACGAGGCGCTCGTCGCGGCCTTGATTCCCGAAGACGTCAGCGAAGACGAAGCAGTCGAGAAGCTGAAAGCCGAGGTCCAATCCTTGGAGGAAGAGGTCAAAAAGCTTCGGGAAGCCGCTGAGGAAGAAAGCGGTAAGAGTGCGCGAAGCTTCGTCGGTGATGGTAATCGCCAATACCTCACAGGCCTGAATCTTGGCGGCAAGAACATCGCCATTTTGCTCGATACTTCGGCCAGCATGCTCGCCGATCGAGTGGTGAACATTATTCGTCTGCGTAATATGGATCCGGTGCTCCAAAGAACAGCAGAGAAGTGGGTCCGAGCACTCAACACCATGGACTGGTTAACCTCACAGCTACCGGTGGGCAGTGAGTATCAAGTCATCACCTTCAATACCAAGGCCCAGCCTGCGTTACCCGGCACCGCCGGCAAATGGTTGGAGGTTGCCGATCAGGCCCAGCTTGAGGGTATGTCGACTGCGCTAAGAGAGATCACCCCTGGCGGCGGTACGAGCTTGGAAAACGTGTTCGACTACCTGCAGACCCTGTCGCCCATACCGGATAATATTTTCCTGATCACGGACGGCCTACCCACCCAGGGTGCAAACCCACCGAGAGGATCGACGGTCAGCGGCAACCAGCGTCAGCGATTTTATCGCGAGGCCGTGCGTAAGCTCCCTGCTAACGTGCCGGTAAACATCATCCTTGCTCCCATGGAAGGCGACCCCCTCGCCGCCTCCGAGTTCTGGCAGCTTGCCCAAAGTACTCGTGGCTCGTTCATGAGTCCTTCCAGTGACTGGCCCTAGGAGCGAGGATTATGCGTAAACGTCGCGAAATGTCCGAATTCACGCTCTCGTTCCTGGATGTGATTTGCTGTGGTTTTGGAGCGGTGATTCTGCTGCTGATGATCACAAAAACCGTGCAGCCGCAGATCATCGAAGCATCCACCGTTAACCTCGAAGGCCTGGTCGCCGATTTGCAGGAGCAGCTCTTCGAGATTCGCGGCGAAACTCGGTTTCTGAATAGGGATTTGAACGCCCGGAAAGAACAGCTGTCAGAGTACAAGGAACGTATTGCGATTTTGCGTGGTCAGCTGGCGTCCACCAAGTCTCGCTACGACAGTTTGCAGGTGGAGACGAATACAAACTCCGTGATTACTGAGCAGCTCGCCATTGCACGACAATCACTGACTGCAGAGCAAAAGCGGCTCCTCGCAGGATTAGAGGTCACCAGCAACCTCATCGGAGGTATTCCCGTTGACAGCGAGTACATCATCTTCGTGATCGACACCTCGGGGTCGATGTTCTCGTATGCCTGGGATCGGATGATGCAGGAAATCGATGCCACACTGAACATCTACCCGAATGTGAAAGGCATCCAGATCATGAACGACATGGGTAACTACATGTTCAGTCGTTATCGGGGACAATGGATCCCTGATACAGATGGACGGCGCAGAGTGATCATGCAGAACCTGCGAAATTGGAACGTTTTCAGTAACTCATCCCCCGTCGAAGGTATAACCGCTGCAATACGCACTTTTTACGACCCCAAGAAAAAGATTAGTATCTACGTCTTCGGAGATGAATTTACTGGAGACTCCATCGGCAACGTAGTGGACACTGTCGAACGAATCAATCGCGAAGCCACCGATGGCCAGCGATTGGTACGAATCCACGCCGTAGGGTTTCCCGTACAATTTATTCGGGCAGCCAATCTACAAACAACCGGAATACGCTTTGCAGCACTCATGCGTGAGCTGACCTATCGCAACGGAGGCACGTTTGTCGGACTCAATGACTTCAGGCCCTGACAACTACTGCGCACGCCGCTTCCTCTCATGGGGGGGACTCATTCTCGCGACCCTGTTCCTGACAAGCTGTGGCACTAAAGAAGTTGTCGTTACCGGTAATTTTCCTCCTCCGCTCATGGAACCGTTAAAAGTGAACTTGGGCGTTTGGTACGAGCCAGAATTTGAAGGCCACGAATTTTTTGATGAGGCCAAGGGTCGCGCAGACTCCACCTGGATCGTCAAAACCGGCGAGGCTCAGGTGGCTATGTGGGGCCAGCTGCTTAACAACATGTTTGTCGATGTCACAAAAATGGATGGAGAACCTGCACCGGAGCAAATGAACCCCGTAGTCGATGCGGTACTGATCCCTCGGGTGGACGAGCTGCAATACGCCATCCCCGCGCACACCAACGTCAAGGTGTATGAAATCTGGATGCGCTACGCTTTTCAGCTGGTGACCACCAACGGTGATCCCATCGCCGAGTGGACTATGACAGCCTACGGCAAAACACCAACCGCCTTCCTGCAGAGCGATGAAGCGGCTGTAAACCTCGCCGCAGTGGTAGCCCTTCGTGACGCGGGCGCCCATTTCATTACCAGCTTCCACAAGGTCCCCGAAGTCGCGCAGTGGCTTGAGGAATTAGGGCAGGAAAGCTCGCCGGTGGCATCACTGTGAATACCGCACGGGGCATTGTCCTGCTGTTGCTGAGCGTTACGCTCGCGGGCTGCGTTACATCCACCGTAGACGAAATGGTGTTTAACGAGCCGGTGGAGGGCATTGGAGACGCTACCGTAGTCATTCTGGGGCGTCGCCATGCGAGCGACTACGAAACAGAATTTGATTTTATTGAATGCATCGCCGATCACGTAGTCGCACGAGACTCGACCATTGAGATCATAGACGAGATCGAGTTCATCAATACGCTCTACCCTTGGTTTGAACCGCGGACCGCGCCTCTGCGTCCCGCGGATATTGACCGTCTGGTGCAACAGAAACCCGTGGCCGAACAACTCGCTAACCTCAAGCTCGAGTACATGATCTGGGTCGACGGCAGCACCGTGCAAACCAATTCAGCAGGCTCCATGACCTGTGGTGTAGGCCCCGGTGGCGCGGGTTGCTTCGGCTTTGGCACCTGGGGAAATGCCTCGGACTACGAGGCCACCATTTGGGACTTTACGGATAAGGCCGAAGTGGGCCGTCTAAACGCCAGCACCAGCGGCCAATCTTATATGCCTGCCGTGGTGGTCCCCATTCCTATTATCGCTCCGGTTCAAGGCACCGCCTGTGATGGTCTGGGCGATCAATTGCTTCAGTTTTTGTCCAGTGAGCACTAGATTTCAACAGCTCTTACTCGTCACCACCCTGGGTGTAGCGCTGGGCGGTGTGTCCGGTTGCGCGGTTAACCCAGCCACGGGAGGCACCTCCGTAGTCCTATCGGGATCTAACAGTGAGTGGGAAACTGGTCAGGAAATGTACAACAAGTTTCTGGAAGAAGGTGCTTTCTACGAAGATCCGGAACTACAGGCTTACGTGGAGAAAATTGGGCAGCGGCTGGTCGCGGAAAGCGACATGCCCGATCGCAAATTCACCTTCTCTATCATCGACGCTCCAGAGATCAACGCCTTTGCGACCCCCGGCGGCTTTATCTACGTCAATCGAGGCCTCATTGGCTACCTGAACACCGAGGCAGAGTTAGCAGGTGTGATCGGCCACGAGATTGCTCACGTTACAGCCCGGCATCACGGGCGCAGAAAGACAGCGAGCACCACCAGTAAAGTGTTATCCACCACTGCCTACGTCCTCACTGGCAGTAGCGCAGTCTACGAAGCTTCCAACATGTACGGCGCCGAAGTAATCAGCGGCTACGGACGTGACATGGAGTTGGAGGCTGATGGTCTGGGTGCCGAATACATGTACAAGGCGGGCTACGAGCCCGAGGCACTGCTAGACGTCATCGGGGTGCTAAAAAATCAGGAACAGTTCATGCGCCTGAAGGCCAAGGCTGCTGGTAAAAGCGGCACCACCTATCACGGCCTGTATGCGACACACCCACGCAATGACAAACGCTTACAAACGGTCATCAGGGCCGCCAATGAATTAGATGATGGCACCTACATCGAGAGCCCCGAGGAGCCGGGGGAGTTCCGTCGGGTAACAGACGGTCTCGTTTGGGGAGAAAGTGTTGAAGGCCAGCGGGCCGACGATCGCTACTATCACAACAAACTGGGATTCACGATCGAACAGCCCGAAGGCTGGTCAGTTACCACCAGTTCGCAATCGGTTGTCGCCGCGGCGCCCGATGGTAGTGCCAGTCTAACGATCACCCTACGCAGGAAGGATCCTGCAGCAACGCCCCAGTCGGTGCTGGAGTCCTCTGCCAACGGCGAGCTCAGCGCGGGCGAAACATTGCAACAAAGCGGGCTTGACGGATATACCGCTGTCGCGGCCGCGGCCGGCAAAAACAAGCGCTTGGCGGTTTTCAATCTCGGAAACCTCACCTACCTGTTTGATGGCAGCGCCACTGACTTCGCTGCGAGTGATGCGCAGTTGCGAACGCTCATCGAGAGCTTTCGAGCAATGCATCCCAAAGAAAAAAGCTCCAGTAACGGGCGCTATGTACGCTACATACAGGTACCTCGCGGAGCAGACGTGGGCTCTCTTGCAGCGAGCACCCGAATACCGGATGCGGAAGCACAGTTGAGGCTCATCAACGATTTCTATCCCCGCGGCGAGCCACGAACGGGCGACTGGATTAAAGTCATCCAGTAGGTCCCCAGTTCGAGCTCGGGCATTACCGCCTAGCTACGCTTTGCCGCTAGACTCCCTGTACCTAAACTCTTGGCACGGGGTTCAACAATGTCTTTTCCTGTGAGTAATCAGGCTCGCCTGTCCTCTCTTTCTGCTACGCCCTCAATGCTCGCAATGCGAAGCTCCTTATTCTTCGGAATCTGCATTGCCTTGGCATGTATCGCGCCACTGCAAGCGCAGGTGATTTTTACGGCGGAAAAAGTCATCACCATGGATCCGGGCTTACCCGTAGCTACCGCGGTTGCGGTGAACGAAGGCCGTGTCGTTGCCGTGGGCAGCCTTGCCCAGCTTCAGTCGACGCCAGCGCTCGCAGAGTTTCCCGTGGATACACAGTTTGAAGGCAAGGTATTAACGCCTGGGTTTATAGACCCCCACGTGCACCCGACACTACCGGCGGTGCTTACGCAGTTTCCTTTTCTGGCACCGGACGATTGGGAGCTGCCCACGGGAAGCTTTCCCGGGGCTCTCGATCCCGAAGCATTCGAAGACAAATTGAAGAAACTCGTTGGCGCTCACCAGGGAGACCTGCCTTTTATCGCCTGGGGCTACCACCCCCTTTGGCATGGCGACGTTTACCGTGAACAACTCACCGAATGGTTTCCCGATCAATCCGTAATGCTCTGGCACCGCTCATTTCACGAACTCATCCTCAACGATGCCGCCGTGATTGAACTCGGCCTAAGCGAAGCGGAAGTGCAGGGTCTTCACGAAGCGGACTGGGAACAGGGGCACTTCTGGGAAAACGGATTAAAAGCGCTAGTACCCAAACTCGGATTCTTGTTTGAACCTGCCCGGTTTTTGGGCGGTATGGAAAACTTCCTGGCCATGGCCCACCGTGGCGGAGTGACTACAGCGCTGGACATGGGCACGGGGATTTTTGGCAATCCCGAACAGGAACTCGCACTGATCAGGCGTGCGGTCGCAGACACCGATGCGCCGCTGAGGATCATCATGACTCCAATCATCACGGATTTTTTAGCGCGAGGACGCAGTCCCGCGGAAGCCGAACAAGAAATTGATCGCTGGCGTGAAAGTAACTCCCATCGCGTAATTATCGACAGACACTTCAAACTAATGATGGATGGCGCGATTTATAGTGGGCTGGCGCAAATGGGACCTCCGGGGTACCTCGATGGTCATGAGGGGCAGTGGATGGCACCCTTGGACGTGACGAAGGCCTGGGGGAGTCATTTTTGGAAGGCCGGGTACAAGATTCACGCGCACACCAACGGCGACGCCAGCGCAGCGGCTCTCATAGATATGCTCAAAGCCCTACAGATTGAGCATCCACGACCAGACCACCGTTTAACCCTCGAACACTTTGCATACACTACGGAAGAACAAATTCGGCAATTTGGTGCCCTGGGTGGTGTGATCTCTGCCAACCCCTATTACCACTACATTTTGTCCGATCTTTATGGCGATGCCTGGCTAGGCCCGGATCGCAGCGCACAGATGGTTCCTCTGGGATCTGTCGAGCGAGCGGGCATTCCATTGGCGCTGCACTCCGATGCACCCATGGCCCCGCTGGAGCCCTTAACTCTCGCCTGGACGGCTACCAACCGGGTAACCATCAATGGCAATGCAACCGGACAAGAGCAGCGTATCAGTCTTGACGCGGCACTACGGGGCATCACTATCGACGCGGCATGGGTAATGGGCTGGGAAAACGAGATCGGTTCTATTCGGGCAGGCAAGCGCGCAGACTTCACAGTACTGGAGCAGGACCCTTACGCTGTGGGTGTCAAAAAGCTTCGCGATATTCCTATTTGGGGGACGGTATTCGAGGGTCGTCCCGCAAAAATAGACTGAGCAAACCCTCAGGCGCCGCTGTCATCTACGGAAACCGCGGCTGCCTTCCGCTCTTGCACCAGTACCCAGGGATCTGCCACAACAGCCCACAAAGCGTCGTCCTGGGCCAGCCAGGCGGTCGCCTGTTCGTCAGCGACACCCTTGACCAGTCCTGCGTTGAGCCACTGTTCAAACTGTGCGGCGTTGTCTTCAGATAACTGAACAGCTACTTCAATAAGATCCAAATCGTCGCTTGCCAGTATTAACCGCCCAGCAGCGAAATACCGTTGCAGTTCGCTAAAGGGGATTCTGGCCGTTTGAGCAAGGAAGTCCGCTCGACGCTGGGTCCTGTCAGGGACATCAGCCATACCGTTGGTCTGCTACAAAGGGATTGGTTTGTCGCTCTTGCCCGAAGGTCGAGGTGGGACCATGGCCGGGAATAAACGTGATGTCATCACCCAGTGGAAACAGCGTATTGCGTATGCTCGCGATCAGATCGTCGTGGTTTCCCTGCGGAAAATCTGTACGACCGATGGAGCCCTGGAAGATAACGTCACCTACCCAGGCCACTCTCTGACCATCGTGCACGAAGACCACGTGGCCGGGAGTATGCCCCGGGCAATGAAAGACCTTGAGCGTTTGCTCGCCCACGGTCACGGTATCTCCAGCCACCAGCCAGCGATCGGGCTCAAAAGCCTCGGCGATAGGAAAGTTGGCCATTTTGCACCACTCAGGGAGTTTATCGATCCAGAAGCGGTCCCCTTCATGGGGGCCTTCGATCGGGACCGACAGCTGCTGCCTGAGTACGTCGGAAGCGGCACAGTGATCCATGTGCCCGTGGGTCAGGATAATCTTTTCCACGGTGCCGCCTAGTTGCTCTACCGCGGCAAGAATTCTTTCGGTGTCCCCACCGGGATCAACGATCGCAGCCTTTCCGGTGGCCTCGCACTTCAGTATCGAGCAGTTTTGCTGATAGGCCGTGACAGGCACAATCGTAACTTTAATACTCATGACAGTCTCTTACGCTCCCGCAGCACTCACGGGAGCTTTAGAGTCAGAAGCTTCAGGATGTGCGTCAGCGTTCGGATTGAAGAACACCTCCTCATCGAACTGCTTCTCGCTCTTCGCCACAACGACAGATGCTGTGGCGTCACCGGTTACGTTCACCATGGTTCGGACCATATCCAAAAGGCGATCGACGCCGATAATCAAGGCGATGCCCTCTACGGGCAGTCCGGCCTGCTCCAACACCATGGCCAAAGTAATCAAGCCTACGCCGGGCACTGCTGCGGTTCCCACAGAGGCCAGGGTCGCAGTTAGGATCACCGTAATGTACGCAGTCATGCTGAGGTCAAAGCCGTAAACCTGAGCAATAAACACGGTCGCCACGCCCTGCATAATGGCCGTGCCATCCATATTGATCGTTGCACCCAAGGGTATGGTGAAGCCCGCAACGGAGTTATGTACCCCTAGCTTTTTCTCAACCGTGCGAAGCGTGATGGGCAGGGTCGCTCCCGATGATGCCGTAGAAAACGCGAAGGCCCATACGGAGCGCATCTTCTTTAACATCACCCGGGGTGGCAGTCCCGTCAATGTCTTCAGAATCAATCCGTAGGTGACGGTACCGTGGAAGATCAACACACCCAGCACGGTAAGGAAGTACGCGCCAAGGTCGAGAATCGCGCTTAGACCCATCTCGGCAAAGAGCCTACCGAGCAACGCGAATACGCCGTAAGGTGCAAAGGCCATGAGCACGCCTACCATCTTCATGACGATCGCTTCGAGGTCGTTAAAGTAGGACGCCATTCGCTGGCCTGCTTCTCCCGCTTGAGACAGCGCATAACCAAACAGCAGGGCAAACACGATGATTTGCAGCATCTCGCCATCAGCCATCGCTTTAATGGGGTTGGCCGGGAAGATGTTCACCAGCACTTCCTTCAGAGCGGGCGGCTCCGTTGCAACAAATGCTGCACTGGTGTCGAGCTGCACCGAGCTACCGGGACCAATAAACACCGCCACAACCAAGGCTACAGACACAGCGATCGCGGTGGTCGCCAGATAAAAAAGCAGTGTTTTACCGGCAATGGGGCCCATACGTGCGCTGTCACCGAGGGAACTTGAACCACAGACCAAGGACACAAACACCAGGGGTACGACCAGCAATTTTAAGGACGCCACGAAAATGCGGCCGATCACGTCGAACAGCCCGCCCACTAACCAATCATCGATGATGGTCTTGAGGGTGCCGTCAACAGCACTCCCATGTCCGATGAGATTGAGGAGGGAGCCCAGCAGAATACCAGCAGCCATGCCCAGCAAAATTCGATTGGTCAGACTCATAGAGAGTTTCCTTGTTCTTCACAGGCGCCATCGACGTAACTATTTACCTGGTCGTCAGCACAGGCGTTGCAGCCAGAGGCATGGGTCGACAACTCTCCAGAAATACCCGTGGCACACACCGGGGCAAAGATCATCGTGCAGACCTGCGGTCGAGGTTCTTCACAGGAGGTAACCAGCGGGACGACAGGCTCCGCCGGCGTCGCACAACCCGTAGCTACGGCGGCGACGACTGCCAGCGTTAATACACTGATAGGCAAGGAAAAACGCATGATTTATCCGATACTTAAAGGGCTGCAAGGGTAGCACCATTGTACAAACCTTGCAGCCCTGAGGGCCCTTACAGGTGATACTAGGCGGCGAATCGTCCCGACTGATAATCTCGGATGGCTTTCTCGATTTCAGCCTCGGTATTCATCACAAAGGGCCCGTAGTGCACGACCCTTTCGCCGATAGGCCGGCCACGAAGCAGCAATACACCCGCGCCTCGCGAGCCGCCTGTCAAGGACACGGTATCTCCCGCGTTGAACAACAGCATTTGTCGCTTGCCATAGCTAGCGCCGCCAAGCTCGACATCGCCGTTGTATACATAGGCCATCACGGATTCCTCCGCCGGCGCCGCGAAAGCCAGCTCCATCGCAGACTCTATGCTGAGATCAGCCAGAGCCGCCTGAGGAGCCAGTTCACTCAAGGGGCCTTCCAAGGTCGACTCTCCAGCCACATGCCACTCTCCCGAGACCGCGGTCAGACTAAAACCCCGCCCTGCCAGATGTGCCAACTCTGTAAGCGGCAAATCCCGATAGCGAGGCGCCTGCATCTTCTGTGCTGCGGGTAGATTGAACCAGAGCTGAAAGCCATGAAGACCCTCCGTGTCCTGCGTAGGCATTTCAGAGTGAATGATCCCTCGACCGGCGCTCATGTATTGCGCACCGCCACTTTGAATCTCACCTCGGTTGCCCAGACTATCTTCATGAATGATGCCACCGTGCTTCATGTAGGTCAGCGTCTGCATACCGCGGTGAGGATGCGGGGGAAAACCTGCGGCAAAATCTTCACGGTGCTCTGAACGCAACTCATCAATCATAAGGATCGGATCCATGGCGGCCTGCTCAAAACCCGCTACACGGTGAATTGCCACCCCCGCTCCGTCCATGCTCGGTTGTGCATTAAAAACTTGCTGTATTTCGCGGTTCATAGTGATCTCCTTTCTGAAACAGCTCCTCGACGGGCTGCCACATTAGCGCTTGTAAAATCGTAGGAATATTGCTTTATTTAGCCCATACCTTTCGATTTTTTAGATAAAGACTGAATCTATGAGTCGTTCTACCCTAGAGCAGTGGAGAATGTTTCGCGCCGTCGTTGAGCATGGAGGCTTCGCGCAGGCTGCAGAGGCTATCCATAAGAGCCAATCAAGCATCAACCACGCCGTACATAAACTGCAAAGTCAGCTGGGCTTGCAGCTACTGGAGGTCGTGGGACGCAAAGCTCAGCTCACGGACGCAGGGGAGTTGATGCTCCGCCGCGCCGGTCAACTCATCGATCAGGCAGAGCAACTGGAGACGATTGCAGAGAGTCTCTCGCAGGGTGACGAGGCTGAGCTACGAGTTGCAGTCGACGAAATCTATTCCCAGCACTGCCTCGCGGAAGCCCTGGCTCAGTTATCCACGGAGTTTCCTAACACACGGGTGGAGCTCGTCGAGAGTGTCTTATCCGGCGGTCCCGAGCGTCTACTGCAAGGAGAAGTAGACCTGCTCGTTGCCGGCTCCGTGCCCCCGGGTTTTTTGGGTGAGCCTCTTATAGATGTCGAATTCATTGCTGTGTCTCACCCCAAGCATGCCCTCCATGGCGCACAGCGCCCTCTAAACCTTCAGGACCTGGCGTCGGAACGCCAAATCGTTGTTCGCGATTCATCGACCGGGCAGCGTGTGGACTCCGGCTGGTTGGGCGCGGAGCAGCGCTGGACGGTAAGTCACGTCGCAACATCTATCGCCATGATTAAGCGCGGTATGGGGTTTGCCTGGCTACCAGTGACGCGTATAGGCGATGACTTGGCGCGCGGTAGCTTGCGGGAACTGCCATTGGAGCGAGGTTCACGGCGCAGAGTGTCGCTATTTATAACCTATGCGGATTCGGACAAAGCGGGGCCCGCAACATGCCGCTTGGGCGAACTTCTTGTCGCGCAAACGAAAATCTCCAATGAATTCGACTAAAACGAACGTTATATCGGTTTTTTGCTGATTTTCTTCCTTTTCAGTCGAACTTAATATGATCGCTCTTTAGACATCATGTAGAGATTAAGGAGTGTTTCATGGGTTTACTCGTAGACGGTGTTTGGCAGGACCGCTGGTATGACACCAGTGCATCGGATGGCCGCTTTGTCCGCGAAGACGCGCAATTCCGGCACGGAATGGGCTCGCAAGATAGCGAGTTTCCAGCAGAATCAGGACGCTATCACTTGTACGTTTCTCTGGCCTGCCCTTGGGCGCACCGGACTCTGATTGTGCGAAACCTGAAAGAGCTGCAGTCACATATCGATGTTTCTGTAGTCAGTCCCATCATGCTGGAGAATGGTTGGACCTTTGCCAAAGACGAGGGAAGCACGGGAGACAGGGTGCAAGACAATGCGCTCATGCATCAGGTCTATAGTGCAGCCCAGCCTGACTACAGTGGGCGCGTCACCGTACCCGTGCTGTGGGACAAGCAAAGCAATCGTATCGTCAACAATGAGTCATCAGAAATCATTCGTATGCTCGGCACTGCATTTAATGAAGTCACGGGTAACACGCTGGACCTCTACCCTGCTGCACTGCTGGACTCTATTGATAGCTGGAACGATCGTATCTACCCCGCCATCAATAACGGTGTGTACCGAGCAGGATTTGCCACAACGCAGAAAGCCTATGCTGAGGCCTACCGAGAAGTCTTCGCCGAACTGGACCACATCGACGCTCACTTGGCGAGCAATCGATATCTCTGCGGCGACACCCTGACAGAAGCGGACATTCGCTTGTTTACAACGCTGATCCGCTTTGACTCGGTGTATCACGGACATTTCAAGTGCAACCGCAACCGGCTGGAAGATTTTTCGAACATTGCGGGCTATGTCCGTGATATCTACCAGCTAGAAGGCATCGCGGAGACCGTCGATTTTTATCACATTAAAACTCACTACTACGCCTCTCACGGGACCATCAATCCCACGGGCGTTGTACCGCTGGGGCCGGACATTGACTACGATCGCCCCCATGGTCGGGATGCCCTGCGTGCGGTGTCAGCGGCCTAAGCCAGGGCAGGAGGTAACAGGGCAGTAAGTAGCGACGCTAGAGTCTCTCGGCTCTCCAGCTAGGAAAGATCTCGGGGGAATTGCCACTCAGTGAGGGTGGCGATTCCATCCGTAACATCAGACCAGGCGCTCACAGGTAAATCGAGCTGTAGGTAACCCGCCGTAGGCAAGTTGTCCAGAGCGACGCGTCCTACCAGCTGGTTGCAAAGGTCCGTTAGCCCGGGGTTGTGACCCAACAAAAAACACTCATCACTATCGCTCTGAAGGCCCTGAATCCAGGTCAACAAATCCTGGTGATCGAAGGTATAGAGGGCGTCGTCGACTGCATGCTGCTGCAGTGCTACAGCTGGCCAGCCCTCACAGAGGCCCTCAAGAGTTTGCTGCGCGCGTACAGCAGAACTGCAATGTATGGGCTGAGGTGTTAACAGTTCGCCCAAAGCGCGGCCCATGCGCGGCGCGTCCCGAAAACCTCGGTCGTTTAATTCACGATCATGATCGCTTAAGCCTGAGTCCTGCCAGCTAGATTTAGCATGACGCATAAGATGTATTACTTTCATCTAAGCTTCTCCAGATGATTCATAGCACGCAATTGACAATATTTACGGCTGAGCCAAGGCGATGGGATAGCGTTAAGACGCCAACACAGCTCACCCGAACAGCATGGTTCTAACTTTTTAACTTGTCCAAAAGCACAGCAGCAGCGACTTCCTCATCCGGCACCACTTCCACCAGGTCAAGATCTTCGGCTGCGATGTAGCCGCGACTGACGCTCTCTCGCACGAGCCAGTTGTAAAGTCCACTCCAATAGTCATGCCCCACGAGTACCAACGGACAGGGTTGAAGCTTACCTGTTTGCACCAGAGTCAAAAGTTCAAAAAGCTCGTCGATAGTACCCAAACCACCCGGGTAAATAGCAAAACCCATGGCGTAGCGGATCAGCATGAACTTCCGGGTAAAGAAATAGCGAAAGGCAATATCCGTATCAACATAGGGGTTGGCCAGTTGCTCGCGGGGCAAGGTGATGTTCAGGCCTATAGATCGACCATCGCCCGCCTGCGCCCCTCGGTTCCCCGCTTCCATGACACCGGGACCACCGCCCGTAATCACCGAAACACCCCCTTCAGCAAGCAACTTTCCCAACGCACAAGCGCTGCGATACTCCCAGCTATCAGTGTCTACCCGCGCCGAGCCGAAAATACTGACTGCGGGACCGACATCGTCCAGCTCCTGAATTCCCGCCCGAAGCTCGCCGCTGATACGCTCAATGCGATCTTGCTCTTCTCGGCTTATACCACTCCCCGCGGCTGGCGGAATGCTTTTTGAGCTCATATCTGACCCTCGCTTTCGCGCCAGTCTACTGCACCAGGAAGGCACAACGTAGACGCAGTGGCTGAGCAGGCAGGAGTGCAAGAAAATCCATCTATCGAATCCGCACGTAAATGGAATTATTCTGTATTTGGCGTGTCTTATTGTTTTATGAAAAGACGTGAATTTTTATCGGCGATCTCGAAGGTCGCAATTGGGGCGACGGCAGCAGTGTCGGCGCCAGTACTTTGGGCTAACAGTAAGGCGAGCATGATGCTTGAAGAAATCCACTCTCAGTGGCGAGATTTTCTCCCCGAGGGTTTTACGGTCGTCAGTGCAGACGACAAGTTAAAACTCAGTAAGGATGAGTGGCGACAGCGCCTTGATGAGCCTCTGGCTTATGACGTACTGCGCAGAGAGTCCACCGAACGCCCCTTTACCAGTGCTTTAAACGACGAAAAGCGCGACGGTGTTTATGTATGCTCCGGATGCGACCTACCGGTATTCACCTCACAGATGAAGTTCGACAGCGGTACGGGCTGGCCCAGCTTTTTTACGACAATTCCGGACTCAATGGAAACCAAGAAGGATTTCAAATTAATACTGCCGCGGACGGAGTATCACTGCGCGCGCTGCGGCGGGCACCACGGACACGTCTTTAATGACGGCCCAGCTCCCACCGGACAGCGCTGGTGCAACAATGGCGTATCTCTGCGTTTCGTCGCCAAAGCGGGCTAACATTCCTGACTTAGTGAACAGGCTTGGGAGTTATCGGGCCAGAGCTAGTAAATCGGACGTTTGAGCTCTCGGCCCTCGTAGTCGTCACGAAGCATCAACCATCGAAAGTGCAGCGCTTCCCGCGCGTCCTCGGTGAGCTTGCTGGCAACAGCCTGATCAGACTGGGCGGCTCCCAGCTCGCTCAGTGAGTACTGGAAACAAAGATTGGCATTTGGGACTACCGCGCACTCCTCTTCGTAATCCTGGCAGGCATTTGTCGCGCCGGAAAAATCTCCTTGAGCCACATGCACCGTGACTACCGCGCTGTACTCTCGGCACTGGCTGCCGCCGTCACCAAACAACACGCCCTCTACCGCACCCAAGCCGCCGCCCTGGGCAGCTTTCGCGGAGCTCAACGCGGCATCATAATCGCCCTGTTCAGCGTGATAGAACGTTTGATAATCACTGCGTCCAGCGCAGGCACTGAGCACACAGGTCGTCGCGGCCACCATCAATATTTTGTTGAACATGCGCTAATCCTCAAAAATTTACGACGGTGATTATAACCGGCCTAGACAAAGCTCAAACTGCTTTTCAGCTTAGTTGAGCTATTCAAGCGCCCAAGGCTCTTTTTCCCCCGATCCATTCACTAAAAACAGCCGAAGCTAAAAAGTTAGACTACCTAAGCTCCCTATTGATTTTCAGCCTCGTGATCGCGGCTGAGGGCGTCGTTGATCTTGGCATCGAGGCGCTGAGCAATGATGTGCCGGGAATCAAGGCGAAGCGCCTCCGCGATGGCCGCCGCGGCGCGAGGGTAATCGCCTTGCTCGTAGGCGATGAAGGCTTCGATGTAGTGTTTCTGAGGCCAATCTCCCGGGCCGAGCTGGCTTACAAACTCCTGCGCCTTCGTTGTCGCGCTCTCATAGTCACCCAGCTCCGCATGAAAATAGGCCGGGAAGTAACTTAAACGCGATGTAAAGGAAGGCTCCTGATTGTGCATTTCTCTGATCGCCTGCAAAGCTGCGGCGGGGCCATGCTTGGCATGTATCCACTCAATGTATTCGACGCGTACTGCCCACTCCCCGGGGTAGCGCTCCAGAAAGTTGCGGTAGTTGCTAATAGCGAGATCCGCCAGATCGCTCCGAAAATCAGCAGGGAGACTCTCACCCTTTTCTCGCGCCGAGATAAGCGTCAGCGTCATCACATAGGGGTCCAAAATCAGTCTGCCCGAAGCATCCACCTGGTCTTTACCGCGCTGGATATCAGAACTTAAGCTGTCCCGCTCCTGTGCATCAGCTGTCATACGCGCCAACACGCTTTTTGCGATCAAAAAACCAGGATCCTCGCGAAGGGCCTCGCGATAAAGACGCTCGGCTTCCCTCCACCGACCGCGCTCCAAAATCTCCGCCCAGCCCTGCCGATAAAGCTCCACGGCGCTCGCACTCACTCCGCTGAAGCCGTAGTTGTCACTGTCGTTGAAGCTATCGCTGTCCTTTGCCTGAGATGAGTCCCCCGCCATCGATGACAGGGAAGTCAGTGCCAGCATATAAAGAAGGATGATTCGTGTTAGGAAGCCTCGAAAACACTGCAAGTTTTTACTCTCCAGAAAAGGAAAATTAGATACCTGTAAGGGTGAGTATGCACGGCAATTAAGCCATTCACCACGCAGACTATGGCATTCTTAGAGAATCACTATCCGGGTTGCTGTATACCGGTACCGCGGGCTATAAAAGTAGGTAATCAAGCCATTGGAGGCGCTGTGGCCAAGCTGTATTTTCATTACTCGTCTATGAACGCAGGCAAGTCGACGACGTTACTTCAGTCAAGCTACAACTATGTCGAGCGAGGAATGCATACCCTGATTCTGGCCCCGGCGCTGGATGATCGCTTCGGCAGCGGTAGGGTGACTTCGCGTATCGGCATAGGGGCGGACGCATTGATCTTTGACCGTGAAGCCGATGTATTCGCGATTGTCAGCGAAAGAAATAAAGAGCAGAAACTCGATTGCGTGTTGATAGATGAGGCTCAGTTCCTGACCAAGGAACAGGTCTTTGCGCTGGGCAGAGTGTGTGACGATTTGCGCATCCCCGTCCTAGCCTACGGGCTGCGTACAGACTTTCGCGGGGAGCCCTTCGAAGGCAGCAAGTATCTCCTCGCTTGGGCGGACAATCTCAAAGAAATCAAAACAATCTGCCACTGTGGCAAGAAAGCCACGATGGTGGTCCGACAGGACGCTGATGGAACAACGGTAACCGACGGCGCCCAGGTGGAAATAGGCGGCAATGATCGCTACGTATCGCTATGCCGCCGGCACTTCAATGACAGCTTCCATCAGTCGTCCTAACCACCGTCCGTTCTAACTACGCTCGTGCGCTATCGCCAAGAAAGTGCATAAAAAACTCTATGGCATTGCGATAGTCACTCACCGGCAGCTGCTCGTTAACGCCGTGGATTCGTTTAAGCCCCTGTGCATCAGCTCTGACCATGATGAAGCGATAGATGTTGGGGGACAAACTATAAAAGTGTTTCGAGTCGGTTCCGCCAATGACCAGATAGGGGGCGACCAGCGCCGACTCATCCATCCGGCGGATGTTTCTCTCGATGAGCTGGTAACCCAAACTATCTGTGGGCGAAACGCGAGACGGCTCGTTCTCCATAAACGTACTCACTTCGACTCGCGGGTCATCGATAGCATCGATGAAGTGTGTTTTCACTGAATCCACACTGTCGCCGGGCATGATGCGCACATTAACCACCGCGCTTGCCCGAGTAGGAAGAATGTTTGACTTGGAACTTCCCTCAAGCATTGTCGCGGCGATGGTGCTGCGCGTTGTTGCAGCGGTTGAAGGGGTCTTTGCCAAAACTTTCGCCACAATGGGCTCGAAGAGCCAAAGATTAGCCATCATTAAGCGCGTTACAAACCCAGACTGACTGCCCACGCTGTCTAGCGTCATTTTGGTGTAGCCGACATCGCTGGAAAAGGGCTGAGACTCGAGGGCTACGATAGCCTCACTCAGTATGCCCACAGCGGTGTGATCCGGTGGTTGCGATGAGTGACCACCGGGCGCATTTACTGTGAGTCTAAGGTTTACAAAGCCTTTCTCTGCAACGCCGACAAGAGCAACCGGCGCTTCAATGTCAGGCAGCATCCCCTGGGTAATCACGCCTCCTTCATCCAGCACAAACTCGAACTCGACACCTTCTTTGGCGAGGAGATCAGCCATCGCCGCCGCACCCATGGGGCCACCAATTTCTTCATCGTGACCAAAGGCGAAGTAAACGGTTCTTTCAATCTGCAGGCCCGATTCCAAAAGAGATTCCATGGCTTCTAACAAGGCGAACACCGTGACCTTGTCATCCATGGCACCTCGCCCCCAGATTATTTCGTCTGCAATGACCCCTCCAAACGGAGCATGATCCCACTCGTCGAAGGTGGCTTGATCCACGGGGACGACATCAATGTGACCCATAAAAAGAGCAGGCTTCAGGTCCGATCGGGTGCCGGGAAATCTGAACAAGAGGCTGTGTTCGTTAATCAGCCGAGGGGGCGCGGCGGCGTATACGCGGGGAAAACTAATCGCCATGTGCTCTCGCAAACCAACAAATGCCGCTGCATCCAAGCGCGCAGGGTCATCGTAGGAAATCGTGGGAAAGCTGATTGCCTTGGCGAGCGTTTGGGAGGCCGCGGCAATGTCGATCGTGACGCTGGGCTTTTCCAGCGCAGCTTCGCGGACCGGATCCTCAAAGTGAGTCTCTGCGCGATAAACGAGCACCACGGCAAGAAGAAGCAGTGCAGTAAGACCAATAGTGACTAGACGTTTCATTGGATCCCTCTAAATATCAAAAATCAGCGACCGGAGCTTGACCGCAATCACGGTGCTGTTCGGCAGCCTCCAACTGAGACCCGTAAGACCGGGGCTCCTCGGCCTTCGCTCGTAACGTAAAAGCGCCCTTGGGTATCCGCGGCAATACTTTCTGCCTGCTTAAGCTCGGGTCGCGGTACCGGACATAAAGATTCATTTAAAGCGGCTAACCAGTCTCTTTCGTCGTTGAGAGCTGCGAAATAAGTCTTTCCATAGGTAAGCAACGCTATCCCACTGCCATCCGGCACATGGGCCATTCCCGTCGGCTGGCTTCGAAACTTGCCATAGCGGGAAAACCTTTGCAGCTCTTCGTCTGTTGGCGCGGGAATACTTCGAAGCTCGCCAACTAACGTGGCTTGCAGTTGGTACGCCTCAGCCTTATCCAAGGCCGGTAGCGTGAGGGCAAACAACTTGGGAAACGTCTCGCGCTTGCTCAGTAAGTACAGCGTGTTGCTTTGGGGGTCCACGGCTACGCTTTCCACATCCCTTGGACCACCCGGATAGGACAGTTCAATGGTTGCCCGTACCTTTACTTCAGTATCCTCAAGCCTTGGTTCAGGAAAGAAGTACAAGCTTACATTTTCGCGACGAGCAGCGTTGTCCCCAACATCAGCCACTACGATCCATGGGGTGCCGTTGTAATCAAAAGCCTCGAGATCTTCCCAATCTCGATTCGGCGTGTCCAAAACATTGACGCGTTGGAAGCGATTGTCATCAAGCTCCAGGGCCACGAGCTCAGAGCGCCCTCCGCTATCGTTTATTAACCACAGGCGTTGCGAATCGAGACCTGAAACCGCAAGACCCGATGCCTCGGGTAGCACGCTATAGTCCAGCTCGGCGATCAGCTCCGCCGTCGCAGGCTCTGGATCGAAAGGCGCGTCCGTTGCGGATACCGAGCCAGCTGGAGGCTGATACTCCCGAAAAGCCCAAACGCATAGTACCCCTGCGGCGATAAGCAAAAGAGATATCAGAAGTTGTTTCATATAAGCCTACTTAGCTCTCCTAGGAGAGTTCGCATAGAAATGGCAGCTTAAGAAATAGCAGCCATAGATATGGAGACTCTGAGGGACACGAAAAACACGGTTTTCTAGCGGGGCGCAACTTTATTCTAAACAAAGATGCCTACTAATGCGTCGTTATACGCCGCTGTGCGACGTGGTCCGATGTTGCGCGCTGTCATGCGCTAAGGCCCTTAGCGACTTCGGCGGAGTTGCCGCAACTCTCGGCGTACGTTAGTGCTTTGGCACTCTCTGGGCAGGATTGCGACGGGAAAAGGGTCCGGCCATTGTGCCTGGCCCCAGCGGCCGCATACCGTGTGGACGACCTCACCGACTCTGACGGCTCCGACATGCAACATACAGCGTCCGCGACACTCTGATATTTTGTCGGAATTCAGCCGCAGCGCGACATAAGCCCAATCCTGATTGACATTGAAGTCGTACCAATATTCGTCGATCAATTCGCTTTCCGACGAAATTCGCCAATCTCGACGCGCCACACGCGCGCCCCCAGATTGGCGCGAGGCAACGCGGGACTGAGAGCCCACTAACTCCGTAGGGAAATCCGCGCCGCCCGCTGTTTCGACCTGTAAGGCGGTGCGTATCTCCCCCATAAAGGTCGTCACCTCAACGAACTCAGCCCGCTCAACGTAGGATTGGTAAGACGGTAACGCCAAGGAAGCAAGAACACCCACGATAGCTAACACCATCATAATCTCAAGCAGCGTAAAACCTTTGGCTGTGCGGGAGCCTTGCAATGACCTGTGCTGAGACATTGGTTTTTTCATAGCCGCCTTATTCCGTGACCGTCAGGGTTGTGGGATCGAATTCCACTTCGATCTCGCTAAAGCCGTAGGCAAAACCATCTGGAGTCGTCACGAGTATTGACGAATCGACCTTCTCAGCTTTGATTGGCGCGGGGCAGACGGCAGCAATCTCATCCAGAGTAGGGGCCTCTCCCTCTACCTCCATCACGTTCAATACACTCAAGCAGTAAGTCGCCACATCCGCCGGCTGGTCCGATAATAGCTCCGGCTTCCACTTCGGCTGGCTGTACCTGTAGGCCCCGAGGCCCAGCATGATCACTACGCACAAGCCAATCACAGCCCACTCTATGCTCGCTGTGAGTACAGCGTTTTTCGAGGCGTTAGCAATGGGGGAAGGCTTCTCGGCTTTAGGATGCTGCGGGAGAGGTTGAGGTGCATCAGCGGGTTTCTCACCGGAGCACTGGTGGCAGATAAATCCAGGTTGAGGGTAAAACCGTTCGCCTACGCATTCTTCACAAAAATACTTACCGCAAACAGCACAAACGAAATTAGCCGCCAATTCCTTATGATTCAAGCATGTGTTCATGGTGATTTGCTTCAATTCCAATGCTCGGGAGCACTGAAACTGCAACTCCCATCCGTAGATGGGCCGGAAGAATCCGACACTACGACAAAGAAGTCAATATTTATGGGCATGACCTACATTGGGTTGCGACCGTTGGTCGAAATCGCTTCGCGACTGCTACGCATCCAAAATACAAAAGGCCCACCCTGTTGGGTGAGCCTTGTGTATTTGGCGCCTGGCGATGACCTACTCTCACATGGGGAAACCCCACACTACCATCGGCGATGCATCGTTTCACTGCTGAGTTCGGGATGGGGTCAGGTGGTTCCAATGCTCTATGGTCGCCAGGCAAACTGGCATGTTGGGGGTTTATGGA
>NZ_JBGCFU010000023.1:0-80257 GCF_045107095.1 Congregibacter sp.
TGCGGAAGTCACCAATCGCAACAGTCTTGCCGCGAAGATCCAAAAGTGACTTGAGATCTTCACGCTGGGAGGACACTAGTATCGTGCCGCCCAGGCTCCCGATATTTCCCGCTTCAGACGAACGATACATAGTCGCAAAAGCAGAAGTCATTCGGTCCGAGGCACGAAGACGAAGATAGTGATAGGGATCAGAAACTACGATCGCACTCTTCCCCCCTCGGGCCAGCGCATCCAACTCGTCAATCGACAACACTTCAAGGGTGAATTGAACATCTGCAAACTGCTCATTTAGACCTTCGAGCCAAGGGCGCATTTGGCGGGCGACTGCCTCTTGAGTGTCGAATTGGAGCACGGCAATAGTCACTTGCTCGTTGCCCTGGGAATAGCTGTTATGGGTAGCCGAGCTCGCCAGCACAAAAAACAGCACGGTGGAGAGCAATCCCTTGGCCATGGACCAAGGACTCATTGAACGGCCCTGGGCAAGTATTGCGAATCTATCAATCTTGGCAAACCCGCATCAGACGGCGAAACCATCTTCTCTGCGAGCATCCGGCGCGCGGTTTCTTCTATCGCGCCATCCGGTGCTAACAAAGCTCTTACACCCTGTAAGCGCGGAAGACGTATTTTTGTCAGAGTCGCTTTCACCTCCGCCGCACTTGAACCTTGATACTCAGCGTAGCGATACACGGCATCATCAGCGTTTCGGTCAAGGTGACTTAGCGCCTTAAAATGGGCCGCAATAACTTGCGACAGAACCTCTTGACGATTGATTAGGCTCGGACGATTAACCACGAGCACATCAAAAATCGTGTTGGAAGCCTCACTACTATCAAAGACCCTTGTAGCACCCAACGCGGAGATGTCATCGGCCAGCGGCGGATAAGCAACGACGGCATCGACCACACCCTGCTCAAAGGCCGCCAGGAGATCACTACCGGATAGATCAACAACCTCGATGTCCTCCATGTTTAGGTCTTCGGCATCTAAGGCCATACGCAGTAAGAATTCACTCACGCTACCTAACTCGACGGCAACGCGGGCTCCCCTAAGATCACGGACACTTTTTAGAGGCGCCTTGGCGAGCACGACATCCGCGCCGGCGGACTCATCCATCACAAGGACAATGGCGATTTTCGGCAGCTCAGTACGCAAGCGAAGGGCTTCATCAAGAGTCAGCGCGGCGACTTGGACTTCTCCGGAGCGTAGCGCCTCCATGGACTCCCCCCCAGATGCAGTACGACGGAGCACCGCTCCCTCGGGGAGCCAATTAAACTCGTCAGCCAGGCTCAAAGTTTCATAGCCAACCCATGGAGCGAAAGCGATATGAAGCTCCACCCTGGGCTGACAGCCAGTGAGCATGAACGCCGGTAAGAACACCAGCAAAAACGCGACCAAGGAGACGCGCATGGCTGTCACTGGGTTGTATGAAGCACGATCAAACATTAGCCGAGCGAGTCCGCGCGATTATCCTGTTATTCGGAGACTCAGCATTCTAGCAAGGGCGCTGCGGATGTCATCCACCAAGTAGGCTGACTAACTGATAAGCCAACAACGCCAGAACATACGCCATACCGCTATAGGCCAGAAACATCCTGATGGCCAGGCGATTGGACGCAGCCTCTTTGCTGAGCACCGCCATGGTAGAAACACACATCAGTGCCACGGCGAAGAACACCAACAAGGACACCCCTGAAGCTATGCCCAAATCGCTGTTCTGAATCTGCGCAACAAGAGGGACCATGTTTTCTTCCGCGCCCTCGATGCCGAATATCACGCCCAGCGTGCCAACGAACACTTCCCGTGCGAGGAAAGAACTCATCACCGCAACTCCGTAACGCCAGTCCAATCCAAGAGGTGCGAACACGGGCTCTACAAAACGACCAATCTGCCCAAGCCACGAGGCCCCCAGGTCAGCACCGTAATTTGGAAAATAACCAAGGAACCAAATCACGAAAGTCACCGCGACAATGATGCCTCCAGCCTTGGTAATAAAATGCTGACAACGTCGCCAGGACTTCCTTAGCAAAGGGACCAGCGTCGGTAACCGGTATGCCGGCATTTCGAGGACGAAGGGCAAGTCAGTTTCCTCCGAGTTACTAAAGCGCGACACCATCGCTGTCACCAAGAGTCCGCAGAGCATCCCAAAAAAATACACCAGAAACATCGCCAAGCCCTGATAGCCCACCAATCCTCCGAGGGCCGTGGTACTGGGAATAAATGCAGCGATCAAAAGCGTGTATACCGGCAGACGTGCAGAACATGGCATGAGAGGAATCGCCATGTAGGTCAAAAAACGACGCCTGGGTGAATCAATAGAACGTGCTGCATAGATTCCGGGTATAGCGCAGGCAACACCCGACAACATAGGAATAAAACTTTTACCCGTCAGCCCGAAGAAACGTAGGGGGCGGTGACAAATCAGCGCTGCTCGAGCCATGTAGCCCGAGTCTTCCAACAAACCGATGACAAAGGTGAGCACAAAGATTTGCGGCACGAAAACCAAAAACGCACCCAGACCGGAGAACAGAGCATCTGCCGTAAAATCTTTCAATAGCGGCGTGTCGATCATTGGAACCACTCGATCTGATATCCAAACGAGTCCTTGCTCCACCGCGTCCATTGCGGGCGTTGACCAGGTGAAAATCGACTGGAACAACAGATACATGATGGCGAAAAACGCGATACCGCCAAAACCTGTATGCAGAAAAAAAGCGTCTAATCGGTTTTGGGTGCGCAGAAGAATGTCACCTTTCGGCCCGTAGCTTCGAGCGAGCTGGTGGGCATTGCCGCGCAGCAGAATATCTGGCTCCTGATGATCGCTTGGGCAGACCGGATTCGATAACTGCTCTGTAACCGTGGCATCAAGACGCTCCAGCCCCTGGCCGGTGCGAGCGGAAATACCCAGCACCGGGGCCCCCATATCACGGCCCAGCGCCTCCAAATCTATATTGATGCGGTGGTTCTCCAGCACATCAATCATGTTCGCAAGCACAAGCACAGGCTTTCCAGCTCGGCCGCACTCCCGGATAACCTGAAGGGCGAAGTACAGACTCTTCTCGAGTCGGGTAACGTCAATGACGCAGAGCACTACTCCTAATTCCCTGTCCTTGAGAGCCAGTTCAAATTGTTCAACCGCTACTCGCTCTTCCCCGGAAATCGCTTGTAAGGAATAGGTGCCCGGGTAGTCATAAAGCGTGACTCCCGGATGTCCGGAAAGCTTTCCGCTGGCTATCTCCACCGTGATACCCGGAAAGTTGGCAACGCGATGCTGCAAGCCCGTCAGACGATTAAAGAGCAGCGTCTTTCCGCAATTGGGGCTACCGATAAGGAGGGCTTTGTGCGGTTCCTTGCGGGTATTATCAGTCATTAGTTTTAGGCCGTATGCGGACGTGGCTTGCAACTTCGTCATCCAGGGAGAACACAGTATTGGCAACGCGATAAACCTTTGGAGCACCCAGAGCAGGTGCCTGAAGACAGCTCACCATCTCCCCAGGGTGAAAACCCAGCTCCATTAACCGAATCCGGTATTCATCCTGGAGCGTTTCGTCGAAGCCATCGATCGCTCCAGACTGGCCCTTGATCAATGTCCAAAGAGTTACGGTCACACTAGTCCTGTTCGCTGCGGCGCTGCTGAGCCTGCCAAAGTTGCGAATAATACCCGTTCTCAAGAAGCAGGTCATGGTGTTTCCCCTGCTCGACAACTTTTCCACTGTGTAAAACCACAATTCGGTCAGCGTCTATGACGGTAGAGAGTCTATGAGCAATGACTAACGTCGTGTGTTGCTGCGCCATGGAAGAAAAAGCATCCAATACAGCCTGCTCCGAGCGGCTGTCCAAGCTCGACGTCGCCTCATCAAAAACCAGGATAGGAGCATCTTTAATTGCAGCGCGGGCAATACCCACCCGCTGTCTCTCTCCGCCGGAAAGCTTCAAGCCCCGCTCCCCCACTACAGTGTCTAGCCCCTTGGGAAGGCGCGCGACGAAGCCCTCCAGGTGTGCCGTCGCTATAGCTTTGAATAAATCATCGTCACCCGCCTCGGGATTGCCATAGCGTATGTTTTCTCGCAGCGTGTCATTAAACAGTACGCAGTCCTGAGGCACGATGGCAATTTGCCGTCGCACGGATCGCTGGCTTAGATCTCGAAGGTCCTGACCATCGATAGTTACCGCTCCAGAGTGGGGATCATAAAAACGAAACAAAAGCTTCACCAACGTTGACTTACCGGCACCACTGGCGCCAACCACTGCGACTTTCTCTCCGCCCTTGATCGAGAAACTCACGTCCTTAAGGATAGGTCTTGAATCTTCATAAGAAAAACTCACCGCATTGAAGCTTAAGTTCGAAGCATTAACCTCCAAGTCCTTGGCATCGCTCTTGTCTGACACCTTGGGCTGCCGATCCAGAAGGGCAAAGAGACGTTCAATGTTCGCAAGAGAACTTTTTATCTCTCGGTATACGAACCCCAGAAAACCCAGGGGCATAAACAGCTGCAACATAAATTGATTGACCAGCACAAAGTCGCCCAGGCTCATGTCGCCGCCTTGTACCTGCCAGGCCGCCAAGGCGAGCATAGACGTTTGGGAGAAAGCAATGATCAGTGCCTGCCCCCCATTGAGTGCAAAGAGTGACAGCCGGTTTTTTCGGCGAGCCACTTCCCAGGTAGCAAGAGATTCGTCGTAACGCTCCGCTTCGAACTCTTCGTTAGTGAAGTACTTCACCGTTTCGTAATTGAGCAAGCTATCCACAGAACGAGTGTTACTGCTCGAGTCCGCTTCATTGACCTCCCGAACAAAACGAGTCCGCCACGCGGTGGCACGAAAGGAATACAGACCATAGAGAGTGACAGAAGTGAGAACGATTACCGCGTAGGGCCACCCATAGCTGAGCAGCAAAATGCCCGTAACCATGGCGATCTCAAAAAGCGTCGGCGCAATATTGAAGATAAAGAAACGCAGCAAAAAGCTGATTCCAGAGGTGCCTCGCTCGATGTCTCGTGCAAGACCTCCGGTGCGCCTATTCAAATGAAAGTCCAGATCAAGGCTGTGGACGTGGCGAAAGACCTGAATGCCAATACGACGCATCGCTCTTTCTGTAACGCGACCAAAGAGCGTATCCCTCAACTCTCCAAACAGCGTGTTGGCCAAGCGCGCAGCACCGTAGGCAAGCACCAGGAGGAGCAAAAGCATCAGACTGGTTGCTTCGGCGCCTGCATCAAGGCCGTCTACCAGTGCCTTGAGCAGAAACGGGATCAGTAAGAGACCGCCTTTGGCGGCTATCAGGCATAACAAAGCAAGCAAGACGCGAGGACGGTTTTCTTTTAGCACGGGCGCCAGGCGGCGATAAATCAGGCCCAGCAAACCTGGCTGCAGGGGCTCAGTCGACCCCGTGTTGTCGAACCCTTTCACAGTGAGTCGGAGTCAATAGTAGGCTCGGAATCAATCGCGCTCCACAGGCCCTCATCCTCCCTCGCCAGCCCGAGTGAAACGAGCTTTTGCAGGGCATCAGCTATCTCAAAGTCGAGGTGAGCCTGCCAACGTTTCGCGAACCATTCTTCGATAACTGCATCGAGGTGTTCAGCGGTGACAGGCCTGCTTTCGGCAAGTAAAAAATACAAAGCTACAAAGGCCTCTTTGCACTCAGAGTCCTCTGCATCGTCCAGTACTCGTAAGAGAACGCCTCCATTGTTATCGAGCAATTTGAAGTAGAGGTCCCGGGTAAGCGCTTGGCGAAAGCGGTTCTTACGGTTTCGATAACTGGACCACTGCTTCCAAAGGTACGCCCCAAGAGCTCCAAAGCCCGCACCGATCAGCAGCAGGCCCCGTTTGTCCAAAACCACGGGGTCGCTGTGAAACCCCAGCCAAAAACCGCCCAAGGCTCCCAACAGAACCAGTGGCGCTCCGAGCTTAGTGGTCGCTACTATCGCCCCACTGGCCAGTGCAGGCACACCAATAAGGAGCCGATCGCTCCAGCGCATGGCGACGCGAGTATTGGGAAACAACATCTCCAAATCCGCATCAGGAACATTCTGAAACAACTTAATCATCACTCGGCCGGGAGTGAACTCCCTATCCGTCTTCACTCCCCGGTCGGCAAAGCGTAAAAACAGTACGACGCGGTCGTAGTTAAGAAACTTCGCCTTGCGCTTTATCAAGCCGAAGAACAAACGAACAGTCTCCGTGCGTT
The DNA here is from genome assembly GCF_045107095.1 of Congregibacter sp. Classification (GTDB taxonomy): domain Bacteria; phylum Pseudomonadota; class Gammaproteobacteria; order Pseudomonadales; family Halieaceae; genus Congregibacter. Next base: position 6,185 of record NZ_JBGCFU010000023.1, read on the forward strand.
CGTTGCTGCCGCGGCAGTACAAAAGCACATTATCAAAATCCTTGAGATCGACGCGGAGCCGTATTTGAAAAAGCGAAGAACTGCGAAACGCCTTCTTTAACTGCTCATCGGTGAGCACTTCGTAATTTGCTCGATTGAGTAAAACCTCCAAACGACTCGCGAGCGAATCGGTCGTATCCTCTCCCGAGGGCGCGACCTTTGGAAACTGTCGTGTGTCCGCATCCGGGTCAAGGCTTGCGTAACACTCTTTGAGTTCCTGGCGGATTACGTGGAACTCATCGCGAAACGCGTTCTCGATGGACTTTGCGGCGGTTTCAAAGCGTTGTCTTGTAGATTCACCGAGACGCTCTTCAGCGCGAAGCATCTGCAAAACATCATTGCGCCGGAAAGGAATAAAGCGCAAACCCGCCAGCGGAGCCACCACAAGGGCGTCAGAAGTTACTTCGTCGACCTCGTCTTCGTCTTTCCTGTCGTCTAACGAGGCTGCAACCACCCGGATACTCCTTTGCCTGTCGGCGCGTTGAATTGTTTCAAATCCTTTTACAGCTTGTCATTCCAAGGTCTCACGATCAAGATAGCGCCCGCGCTTTCAACAGGACTTAAAGAGCAGCATGAACACAGAACTGTGGATGGCCGTAATCGGCGGCTTATGTATAGGCACATCGGCAGTGGTGCTTCTGTCCCTTGCCGGAAGAATCGCCGGTGTAAGTGGCATTCTTTGGGGGGCACTCACAGAACAGGCAACGCATCTATGGCGCTGGCTTTTTCTACTGGGGCTCGTAGGCGGCGGCGTCGCAGCACACAAACTATTGGAAATCCCTTTACCCTCGCCTCAGAACTTACCCACATCCTGGGCTGTGGTCGGAGGACTATTGGTGGGATTGGGAACAAGGTGGGGCAAAGGCTGTACCAGCGGCCACGGCGTCTGCGGCATTGGCCTTGTCGCTCCACGCTCTACTGCCGCTACCATAACGTTTATGGGGAGTGGCATTATCACGGTCTACGTCGCTCGCCACGTCCTTGGCGTTGGCTTATGAGACCTCTGGCCGGCCTTCTCAGTGGGTTGATCTTTGGCTTTGGACTTGTGCTTTCCGGCATGACCGACCGGGATAAAGTCCTGGGGTTTCTCGATGTCTTTGGAAATTGGCAGCCCGCGTTATTGCTGGTGATGGGTTCCGCGGTGATGGTCACCCTCGTTGGTTTTTCACTTGTGCGGCGTCAACAAAGACCGCTGTTTGCCCCCAGTTTTCACTTTCCTGTGAAACGTGCGATCGATGGCAGGCTTCTCGGAGGTGCCGCCCTCTTTGGCATCGGATGGGGCATCTACGGGTTCTGCCCCGGGCCCGCCGTTACAGCGTTGTTTTATGGAGACGCAGGCACCTACTACTTCTTTGCCGCAATGATAGCCGGGATGTGGATAGCCAATCGCGTAGAGTCGAGAAAGAAAAATGTCTGACACCCCCCCGTCCCTGGCATCTTTAAGAGCAGCGGCAAACTGAGTCTACGCAGCGATGCCGGCCACTCCACAGTACGCCTGGCCGATGCTAGCTGCTGAGCTTGGAGCTGAGCTTTGGGTAAAGCATGAGAACCACACGCCTGCCGGGGCATTTAAAGTGCGAGGGGGCATCACTTTCATTGATTGGTTACGTGAAAATCACCCGGAGTGTCGTGGTATCGCCACCGCAACCCGGGGTAATCATGGCCAAAGTCAGGCTCGTGCTGCCGCCGCTGCCGGGCTCAAAGCGACGATTGTAGTTCCCCGGGGCAACGCACGAGAAAAAAACGATGCCATGCGCAGCTTTGGTGCGAAGCTGATCGAGCACGGTAAGGACTTTGATGAATCCCGAGAAGAGGCTAAGCGTTTGGCTGCGCTGGAGGATCTTTATCTGGTTCCCCCATTCCACCACGCGTTGGTATCGGGTGTCGCAAGCTACGCCCTGGAGCTATTTTCGGCCGTACCTGACATCAAGCGAGTCTACGTACCCATTGGCTGCGGCTCGGGCATCTGCGCGGTCATCGCAGCGAGGGATGCTATGGGCTTGGACACTGAAGTGATTGGCGTTGTTTCTACGGAAGCAACGGCGGCGCAACAGGCTTTTCTTAGCGGCAAAGCCGAGACTACCGCGTCTGCGCGTACTTTTGCCGACGGCGTTGCCGTTCGCTCCGTAGTCCCAGAGGCCCTGGCGATTTACAGAGAAGGAGCACAGCGCGTAATAGCGGTTAGTGATGATGAGATCGCCCACGCTATGCGCCTGTACTTCCGCTGCACACACAATGTCAGCGAAGGGGCTGGCGCGGCACCGCTAGCCGCGGCCGTTCAGGAGAGGGACATCAACGCGGGCCAAAGGATCGCCGTCATTCTTTGCGGGGGTAACGTCGATACCGAGGTGTTTCAGGAGGTACTCTGCGGTCGTACGCCCCAAGTTTGAGCCGCTTGAGGGCACTTAGTGCTTGGCGCGATTTGGAAAGAACAAGGAAATGCTTCGATCAAAGATCGGTAATGCCCGGCAAACCTAGGCATTACCTTATCGGGACGGGGGTGCTTTAGGCGACAATTAATCCTGCAGCGTCAGCAGCAGACAAACCCAGCGCCGAAACAACCATATTAAAGAACTCTGCCTCGCGTGATGAAATATTGTCGTCAGCGTGCATCACCGCTACCAGACCACGCAGAATCGCTCTCCGCTGATCCATGTTCAGCTTGGGCGCCGCGTTCATCAAGCACTTGGGCAGTGGTGTGGACTCATAGATTTTCGATAGCGCGGCGGTTCTCACCTCACTGTCTGAGAGATCTTCGCCAAGCTCTTCTTTGATAACCGCCTGAACCGTAGCGATTTCTGCCGGGTGCGTGTACGCATCGGCATCCGTTGCGCGAGACAGAACCAGCACAAACAGCTCCCTGAAAAGATCAGAATCCGCCGTCTGCGGAGCTTCACCAAAAAGCTGTCTTACTTTGTTGAATTCTACCAGTGCCATATACCCTATCTCCCTGTTCAAGGCTGATCGACGCACGATCATACTGACTTTTCCACAGTGAGAATACCGTCCGCCGGCCATTCTTGCCAGAACTAGCCCCTAATCCGCCCAGCACCCTACTTCCAATATTGAGTTAAGCACCCTTCGACAAACCCAAAAGCCAGCAAACTGCGTACTTTGTCTGTGAATATTTTGCCCTTGCCCGTCCCGGGAAACCCCGGGCAGGCGGTATAATGAGCCAACGACTTTGCGAAAACCATCATGAAAAAGAATCTCATAATCGCCACGCTTATCGGCGTTGGCTTGCTCCTGTGGCTTGCGTCTGGATTGTTCAACGCCGGACCCGAACCCACATTGGACACGAAAACGGTGGCTCTGGCTGATCAGGAGCAAGATTTGCCTCGTGTTCGTGTACGCCAGTTCAATGCTGAACAGCGCACCCTGACACGGATTTTGCGTGGTAAAACTGCCAGCAAGCGTATAGCCAAGGTCAGTGCCGAGACGACGGGGCGTGTAGTAGCTCGTCCGGTGGAGCGCGGCGATCGTGTTGAGGAAGGCGCGTTGCTATGCGAACTGGCGGTAGACGATCGTCGAGCTTCGGTTCTGGAGGCGGAATCGGCGCTATCCCAAGCGGAGATAGAGTATCGCGGCGCTTTGGAGCTACAGGACAAGAATCTACTCTCAAAGATCCGCATCGCACAAGTAGCGGCTGAGCTCGAATCAGCCCGCGCAGGCCTTGCCCGCCAAAAGCTCAACCTCCAACGTACTCGCATTGTTGCGCCCTTTGCTGGAGTGATTGAAACACTACACATGGATGTCGGGGATCTCGCTGCTGTCGGGGCACCTTGTGCGACGCTGATTGACCTGGACCCCCTGCTGATCTCAGCCAATGTGTCCGAAAGAGATATCAACTATTTAAGTCTTGGCGGCTCGGTCACCGCACGCACCAGCACCAATGAAAAGCTCACTGGGAAAGTCACTTTCGTGGGCAGTGTTTCTGACGAAATCACACGCACTTACCCTGTCGAAATCACAGTGCCCAACAGCGATTACCGCTTAAGAGCTGGCCTCACGACCGTAGCCAGTGTCGAGACAGAAACGGTCTTGGCGCACCGTGTGTCGCCCGCGTTGTTTACTCTGAACGATGCCGGCCTAATTGGCCTGAGGGCCGTAGACCGCGATAGCCGGGTGGTATTCCATCCGGTAACTATCGTAGAAGATGCCGCCGATGGCGCCTGGGTGACGGGACTTCCAGGCGTAGTGCGTCTAATTACTGTGGGTCATGAGTTTGTCTCCAAAGGCCAAGAGGTTGATACCCTGGATGACAGCCTTTCACCCGCCACGGCCAGCCTGCTATGAGCAGCTATATAGACAAGGCGATCAACCGATCGCGTAGCACGCTCATGCTGATGGGCGTGCTGGTCCTGGCAGGCTTGATTTCACGATCAGCCTTACCCATAGCTAACGATCCACACATCGTATTGCCCTACTTCTATATCGGGATTCCTCATGAGGGGATTGCCCCCGAGGACTCCGAGCGCTTACTTATCCAACCCATGGAGATCGAGCTGCGCAAGATTGAGGGGATAAAGGAGATTAGCGCGACTGCTTCAGAAGGTTATGCCACGCTGTTTGTAGAGTTCGAGCCCAGTGTCGACCTTAACGTCGCGCTTTCGGATGTGCGAGAGGCTGTGAACAGAGGGAAATCTGAAATACCCTCCACCGCCGAAGAGCCGATTGTCCGCGAACTCGACGTAGATGATTTCCCGCTAATCCAGATTAATCTGCTTAGTCGGGGCGCGAGCGAGCGACAGATTTACGAAACGGCGCTAAGCCTGCGAGACGACATTGAATCAATCCCGTCAGTACTGAGTGCCGATATTCGTGGTGATCGCGAGGAAGTCCTCGAGGTTATCATCGATCCCCAGGCCCTGGAGGCATATCAGATCTCCAGCGAGGCGCTGGTTAACATCCTTCAACGAAACAACCGACTGATTCCCGCGGGGAGTGTCGATACAGGCCAGGGCAGGTTCTCTGTCAAAGTACCTTCCGTTGTAGAGTCCGCCAGTGACATTATGGGCCTACCCGTACAGGTCAGTGGTGACTCAGTGGTGACACTCTCTGACGTCGCCAGCATACGCCGCACTTTCAAGGATCGGGCCAGTCACGCGCGCTTCAACGGTGTTGAAACGATGACGATCGAGGTCAAAAAACGCGTTGATGCTAACGTGATTGACACCTCAGAAGCAGTGTTGAAAATCGTGGAAGAGGCCACGGTGGGGCTGCCCTCGACAATCGCCGTCGTCCCCTCACAAAACACAGCCGAGTTTGCGCAGGTCCAAGTGACCGAACTGCAGGGCAATATTATGACTGCACTCGCATTAGTCATGGTTATCGTAGTCGCTGCAATGGGCTTTCGAAGCGGTGTGATCGTTGGCCTGGGAATCCCTTTCTCGCTTTTATTCTCGATCATCATCATTTATCAGTTGGGCTACACCTTCAATTTCATGGTGATGTTCGGCATGTTATTGGGGCTCGGAATGCTCATTGATGGCGCTATCGTCGTCACCGAGTATGCCGATCGTAAAATGAGCGAAGGCGTTGAACATAAAGAAGCCTACTCCGAGGCTGTAAAACGTATGTTCTGGCCAGTGACTGCGTCCACGGCAACCACGCTCGCCGCGTTCCTCCCGCTGATCTTTTGGCCCGGCATCGCTGGCCAGTTTATGCGCTACCTACCCGTTACGGTGTTCACAGTGCTAAGCGGCTCTCTCGTGTACGCACTGCTATTCGGTCCGGTACTGGGTTCAATTTTCGGCAAACCTACAGTGCACAGCGCCGCAGCGCAGGCGACAATGGAAGAGCTCGATCATGGAGACCCCACGCATCTGAACACCATCACGGGGGCCTATGCTCGAATGATGGCATGGATCACCGGCCACCCACTCACCACGGTGGGCACCATTTTCTCCTTACTTTTTTGCGTTTTCTGGGCCTACGGGAAGTACGGCGCAGGCATGGTGTTCTTCAACGATTCCGATCCTCAGTTTATCTCCATGTCCGTTAGCGGCCGCGGCAACTTCTCTGAGAGCGACGTCAACAAACTGGTTCTTGAGGTCGAACATCAGGTGTTACAGGTGCCCGATATTCGATCGGTGAATACCCGCACGATCCTGCCCGGAGGCAACTCAGGGGGCGGCGGCATGGGCGGCGGTGCCGTCAACGATCGCATTGGCAGCATCTTTCTGGAGCTGGTTCCCGAGTGGGATCGAGACAGAGATGGCTTCGCCGTCATGCGTGAATTGCGTGAGCGGACCGGCGACTTTGCGGGAATTAAAGTAGAAGTTAACGCCATGGAGCAAGGTCCTCCGGTAGGCAAACCGATTCAGATCGAGCTCCGATCCAGACACCGTGACCTCCTCGAACCGGCCATGCTGCGTATTCATAACTATCTCGATACGCTCCCAGAGCTTATCGATATAGACGATACCCGCGCCCTGCCTTCGATCGAATGGCGTATGCAGGTTGATAGAGCGCAAGCCGCTCTGTATGGAGCTGACGTGCTCTCGGCGGGAGTCGCTCTTCAATTAGTTACAAACGGGGTGAAAGTAGCGGAGTATCGGCCGGATGGCGCTGACGACGCGGTAGATATCCGGGCCCGTTTCCCAATTCAGGATCGCGGTATTCGCGCTATGGATGATTTGCGGATCAGCACCGAGCAAGGGCAGATACCCCTGAGTAATTTCGTACGAATTCAGCCCGCGCCAGGTGTGGATACATTTCAGCGTATTGACACTTTCCCAGTAGAGCGTATCCGCGCCAACGTCGTTCAGGGCGTACTCGCGGACACCATGGTGGGGCAAATCCAAGAGTGGCTGGATACTCAAGATTTCGACCCGCGGCTGAATATTGAGTTTCGCGGCGCCAACGAGGAGCAGGCCGATTCTATGGCGTTTGTTCAGGGTGCCTTTTTGCTCTCACTTCTTTTAATGTTCGTGTTATTGGTCACCCAGTTCAACAGCTTTTACCAAAGCGGACTCATTCTTCTCGCCGTCATTATGTCCACTGCCGGCGTGCTGCTAGGGCTCATCGTCACCGGCAATCCCTTCAGCGCGATACTCACAGGAGTGGGGGTCGTCGCACTGGCCGGTATTGTCGTGAACAACAATATCGTACTGATCGACACGTATAATGTTGTGCGGGCAGAAAGTCCCGAACTGAGTGTGCAAGATGCCATCGTGCGCGCCGCAGCCCAGCGACTCCGACCCGTTATGCTCACGACGGTAACAACGGTCTTCGGGCTCCTGCCGCTGGCATGCGATTTATCTATCGATATCGTTAACCGCAGTGTCACAGCCGGGGGGCAGATGGCGACGTTCTGGGGCCCGCTGTCTCAGGCCATTGTGTTTGGTCTGTCCTTCGCAACAGTGCTGACGCTGATAGCGACGCCGGCTTTGCTGGCCTTGCCTACGGACTTACGAAACCGCTGGGCCGCACGAAAAAACAAAAAGCCTGTGACCCTGGAGCCGCAAAAGCCAGCAACTGCCTAAGCCCTTGTGCGGCACAGTACTAAGGCCTCAGGGTTTCGCCAACAGGTCCAGGGCCATCGCGGTGACGGCCCGACGGCCTGTCTCTAAAGTTGGGACCGGGTCCGGTGCAAAGAACGCTGAATGCAGCGAAGGCAGGCGTGCCTCTCCGCGACCTGCCGCCTCCCACAGTGGCTCAGGCACAGTGCCTACGCGAATCATGAAAGAGGGTATTTTCGCGTCGGTACGTCCATAGCGGGAGAAGTCCTCACCCCCCATTTCTTTGGGGATCTCAGCCAGCGCATCGTCACCCAGCTCTGCACGCATTGCGGCAACGCCCCGGGCAACCAATTCTGGATCGTTCCAAAGCGCCGGAGTGTATTCGTTTAAGACCTTAACCTCTGGCAGTCGGTCGTCGGGAAAACCCAAGGCTTCTGCCTGCTTTACGGTTATGCGCTCTATCCCCGACAGAAGCGTCTCTCGCACCTCATCTGAGTAAGAACGCACGGTTAACTGGAGCGTCGCTTTATCGGAGATAATGTTGTGCTTGGTGCCGGCATGGATCGAGCCCACAGTGACCACGCCGGGCTCCGCTGGATGAATGGATCGTGATACCAGCGTTTGCAAATCCATAATTACGGCAGCAGCGAGAACAACAGGGTCCTTTGCCGTATGGGGATAGGCTCCATGCCCCCCTACTCCATGGAGCGTGATATCCACGCTGTCTACATTGGCCATCATCCAGCCAGAAATATATCCGATCTTACCCGCGGGCAGAGTCGCAATAGTGTGCACCGACAGATTGTAATCAGGCTGAGGGAATCGCTCAAAAAGGCCGTCCTTAAGCATGTCTCGAGCACCCGCACCGCGCTCTTCCGCCGGTTGCATAATCACCATGAGCGTTCCCTGCCACTCATCTCTTCTGTTCACCAGTTCCAGTGCTGCTGCTGTCACTACGGTCATATGCACATCGTGGCCGCAGGCATGCATAACGGAAACATCCTGACCATTCATCTCTTTTGCACGCACGGTACTGGCGTAAGAGAGCCCTGTATCCTCCTCAACAGGAAGTCCATCCATGTCGGCGCGGACCATAAGGGTAGGCCCCTCCCCGTTCTGCATCATGGCAACCAATCCATGTCCCCCGACACCACTGGTCACGGTAAAACCTGCTTCTCCCAGCGTTTTAGCCAGCGTTGCGGCTGTTTGCTCTTCCTGAAAAGAAAGCTCGGGGTTTTCATGCAGATACTTGTAGTAGGCGAGCTCGTCAAAGGCCCATAGCTGGGGTGCGATGGCGCACATTGCGACGAGTGAGCTTACCTGGACAAATCGGAGCATGGTGATTCCTCAAAAGACGATATGGCGAGTCTAGCAAAGTCTGGGGCAGCAGATGCCCGACTCCCAAGCATCCCGTACAATGTCCTCACGTTTCGCCTAGTTAAGACACTTGAATAAAGACGCTCAACAGCCCGACATGCCGACACAGGACAATGTCTTGCAAGCCAACGGGGGCTTGCAAACCTACGGGCGCTTGCTGCGTTACGTACGCCCACTCTGGCCAGCATTCTTGGTCAGTATGTTTGGCTTCGTACTGTACGCGGCGACCCAGTCGGCTTTTGCCGGATTAATGCAATATCTGCCCGCCGCTTTTGACGGCAGTCCTCTTGGCAACACAGGCATACTGAATTCCAGCACGCTTAGCAGCTGGGAGCAGCGATTTGGCCTAAACCAAGCTGAGAACGTGCGTCTATTCCTACCGCTGGCACTCGTCGCCATTGTTACCGTGCGAGGCATCGGCTCATACCTGGGTAGCTATTACATTACCTACGTGGCACGACATGTGGTCAATCAGCTGCGCCTAGACGTCTTCGCTCACATTAACAATTTACCGGCGGCCTATCTGGCCCAGCGCAATTCAGCTGAGCTTATTTCTCTGATTACTTTCAATATTGAGCAAGTTGCCGCCGCGGCATCAACTGCCATCAAGGTGATTGTCCGCGAAGGGCTGACGGTAATCGCTCTACTGAGCTACATCTTTTATCTCAATTGGAAGCTTTCACTGCTGTTTGTCGTACTAGCGCCGATCATCGGCGGCATCATCAGCGTCGCCTCTACTCAGTTTAAAAAGTACAGCCGTCGGATACAGGATTCCATGGGCGGTATTACCCGTGTTGCTGCCGAAGCTATTCGAGGCTTTCCGGTGGTTAGAGGTTACGGTGGCACCGCCTCGGAGAATTCACGCTTTGAAGAACGCAGTCGCTATGCCCTGAGTCAGGACCTAAAACTGGCGCGAGTGAACGAGATCAGCACGCCGATTATCCAGTGGCTCACCTACACAGCGCTTGCAGGTCTCTTCTGGTTTGGTTTGGATCCAGCGCTACGTGGAAGCATGGATGCAGGCCAGTTTCTTGCCTACATAACTGCCGCTAGTCTCGTAGCAAAACCCCTTCGCCAGCTCACTCAGGTTAACGCTCGAATCCAGCGCGGTATTGCCGCCGCCGAGAGCGTGTTCGAAGTCCTCGATCAGAGTACAGAAAGCACCACGGGAAGCCCCCTGAAAGAGCCTTCTCAAGGTGCTTACACTCTATGTGATCTGCATTTTCGTTATCCTGGTACGGCGGAAGACACTCTTCATGGTATTTCTCTAGACATCACGTCTGGCGAAACACTGGCTCTTGTAGGGCGCTCCGGATCTGGTAAAACCACCTTGGTTAATCTGCTCGCCGCACAATACCCCCCACCTGCAGACTCCCTGCTTCTGGACGGGGTACCCATGGAGTCGCTCCTCCTTTCAGAGCTTAGACGCCAGATAGCCTTCGTCAGTCAACATACAACCCTTTTTGCGGCGAGCGTGCGTGAAAACATTGCCTATGGCGACCTGGCAGGAGCCAGTGACGAGGCCATTAAAGAAGCTCTTTCTCAAGCTAACGCCTTGGACTTTGTAAGTCGTCTCCCGGCAGGTCTGGACACAATACTGCGAGAAGAAGGCGATGATTTCTCCGGAGGTCAGCGCCAGCGGCTGGCACTGGCTCGGGCATTTCTGAAAAACGCGCCCATCTTGATTCTGGACGAGGCTACCTCAGCACAGGATGCTGAGAGTGAAGGACTGATTCAGCAAGCCCTGCAGCGTATCCTCGCGGGGCGAACAGCCATCATCATTGCCCACAGACTTTCTACCATAGAGCAGGTTGATCGCATTGCAGTGATGGATCAGGGCCGCGTCGTTGAATTGGGCACGCACGAAGAATTACTCGCCAACCAGGGTCTTTACGCCCAACTTCACCAGCAGCAGTTGCAAGCATGAAGGTATTGCAGGTTCTCCCCGCTTTAGACACCGGGGGTGTAGAACGGGGTACTTTGGATATTGCCAAAGCACTTGTCCAGGCGGGACACGATTCCAGCGTGCTCTCTGGTGGCGGCCGTCTTGTAACCCGGCTCGAAAAACAAGGCTCTAAACATATTCAATGGGCGCTGGGGAAAAAATCGCCACTTACGCTTCGCCATGTTCGTCCTCTGCGTCGTTGGCTTGCGTCCCAGCAGTTTGACGTTCTTCATCTTCGATCACGAATGCCCGGCTGGGTTTGCTGGTTAGCATGGCGCGGTATGGATCCAGCAACCCGTCCGCGCTTGGTGACCACGGTGCATGGCATGCACTCGGTCAGTCGGTACAGCGGGATTGTGACCTGCGGTGAGCGGGTGATTGTGGTCTCTGAATCCATCAGAGACTACGTACTACAAAACTATCCGAGTTGCGCCGCAGAGAAACTCCGGCTGATCTATCGCGGCATTAATCCTTTGGAGTTTCCCAGAGGACATCAGGCCACCGAGAAATGGCTGTCCGACTGGTATCGTGAATTTCCACAGCTGCTGGATCAACGAGTGGTCACCATGGCTGGCCGTCTCACCCGTCTTAAGGGCCATCACGACTTCATGGACGTGATTGCGCGACTTCGCGACTCAGGGCATCCGGTGCACGGCCTGATCGTGGGTGGTGAAGACCCAAAGCGTATTGCCTATGCCCGGGAACTCTACGCAGCAGTGGAACAACGAGGATTGGCCGCGCACATTAGCTTCGCAGGGCATCGCGGCGACCTTAGAGATATTTACTCAGTTTCGGATATCGTATTGTCACTCTCCACGCAACCCGAATCCTTTGGACGAACCGTTCTCGAACCTCTCAGCGAAGGGCGTCCCGTCGTGGGCTACGCTCATGGCGGTGTAGCAGAGATACTCGCAGCCCTGTATCCCCGGGGAGCAGTGGCCGTTCGTGATACGACTGCAGCGGCAGAGCAGATAACAGCCATCCTTGCGGGCCAGGTCGCGCCTCCCCGCCGCAATGATCAGTTTCTTCTGGATATAATGGCTAAAGACACCTTGGCCGTTTACGAGGAACTAACGGCTTCAAACAGATAGGCAAAATTGCACATCGGTGCTTTGCCCCATCATTCAACTAAGGAGCCGGACATGCTCATGGCACTTTCTACCTGGTGCGACGTGGAAGCCTATCTTAAGCGCAGCCGCAGCATCATCTTGCCCATCGGATCTATGGAGCAACACGGCCCCACCGGACTCATCGGCACCGATGCCATCTGCCCTACGGTGATCGCAGAGGCGGCCGCTTCGGACAATCCTGACATTCTTGTGGGACCGACCTTCAGTGTTGGCTGTGCCCAACATCATCTGGGGTTCCCGGGAAGTATGACCCTTCGCCCCAGCACTATGATCGCGGCCATCGTCGACTGGAGCTCATCACTCCGGCGCCATGGCTTCGAGCGGATCTACTGGATTAATGGCCATGGGGGCAACATTGCGACGATCGCCGCAGCATTTGCCGAAGTCTACGCCGAGCGCAGTTTTGCAGGAGCCGACTCCAGCATACCCGCTCTGACCATGAAGCAGCGCAACTGGTGGGAACTACCCGATGTTATGAGCACTTGCCGGCGCTTGCATCCAAAACATGAAGGCTCCCACGCCACAGCGTCGGAAGTTGCGGTGACTTATGCAGCGTACCCGGAACAGGTTCGTAATATAGAGCTCACTCCGAAGGTAGCTCCCAGCGGTGGCTTCACCGATGCCGACGACTATCGTCGACGCTTTGCCGACGGACGTATTGGATCTGACCCGACCCAAGCGACAGTCGCTGCGGGAGAAGAAATTATTGCGGTCGCCGCAAAAGCACTTCGCGAGGACTTCCTCGCTTTCGCAAACCGAACTGACCAGGCTTAACGCTCAAGCCTGTCCATTGCAGCAAAGCCCCTAGCCAAATCCGCAATAAGATCGTCCGGGTGCTCAAGCCCTATGTGCAAGCGAATCAACACCTCGTCGTCGGCCAAGGCCACGCTAGGTAGATTCCGCGTAGCCTGCATTGGCAGGCAGAGACTCTCAAACCCGCCCCAGGAAAAGCCCACGCCAAACAACTCAAGAGCATCGATAAAAGCGGCAAGCGCTGCCTCATCTTCTCGCCGCACGATCGTACCAAAGAGCCCGTTAGCCCCCTGAAAATCACGCTCGAAAATTTCGTGTCCGGGGCAGGACTCCCACGCCGGATGGAGGAGCCGAGTCACCCGGGGCTGGGTTTCTAACCAATTGGCAACCGTTCGTGCCCCCCGATCATGAGCCTCTAATCTAATCGCCAGTGTGCGCATGCCCCGTAGCGCCAAGCTGGCGTCATCGGGAGCCAGGTGCATTCCGTGTGCCAGAGTGTGATGGTGTAACTGGGTATACAGTTCGGGACTCCGAGTTGTGGTCACCCCAAATAGGCAGTCCGCATGCCCATTGAGATATTTGGTGCCTGATTGCATGGAAAGATCCACGTCAAAATCCAAGGGATCAAACAACAAAGGAGTTGCCCATGTGTTATCGATCGCGGTGAGCAGACCGTGTTTTTTTGCGACGGCAACGATCGCGGGAACATCCTGAATCTCAAAGGTGGCAGACCCTGGAGACTCCATGAAAATCATCCGCGTACTGTCTTCTACGAGTGATTCCAGATCGTCGCTCATCAAAGGGTCATAAAACGTCGTTCTGACGCCCCGGCGCGCAAGGCTGCCCACACAGAACTTTCGCGTAGGTCCATAGACGCTGTCGACCATAAGCAGGTGATCGCCCGGTGATAAAAAGCAGTTGAGAATACTGGCCATCGAGGCTGTACCCGACGTTGAGAGCACCGCTCCGACGCTACCATCCAGTTCACAGACTGCGTCTTCCAGAGCACGCGTGGTGGGCGTCCCCATACGTCCGTAGTACATGTGCTCCCGATCCAGAGGCGCGGCCTCCCGGGCCTTAAACTCCGCATAGTCCTGAAACAACACGGTCGAGGCATGGAACACCGGACTGGTTACCACACGCGGATCCGGACGCCCCGCATGCACGATCCGTGTGCTCAGGTGTCGGGTGTACGAATTCTCTATTGGGGACTTTTTACTCACGCTCGCGCTCATTTATTGCGGACAACATGCCAAGAGGCTAGCACCGTGGCGAGTACACGGCCAGTAGCACTAGACGAAGAATCATCGGTCTGCGAGAGTAACGTTTTCTTCCAAGGATCTTTCGCATGAGCGACCTCATCCTGCATCAGTATGCGGACTCCCCATTCTCCGAAAAAGTGCGCGCCATCCTGGGTTATGCCGCGCTGCCTTACAGGAGTGTCGATATCCCCGCGATCATGCCCAAGCCCGACCTCATCGCGCTAACCGGCGGATATCGCAGAACACCGGTGATGCAGCTGGGCGCTGATATCTACTGCGACACCGCGCTAATCGCTGAGATCATTGATACCCATAGCGCCCAATCCGAACTGTTCTCAGGGTCGGGGCTTGCCCAAACGATCGCAGCTGCACGCTGGACCGACAGTGAGTTCTTTCGTGTATGCGTCGGTTTGGTTTTTCAGCCGGCGGCCATTGCAGCGAATCCACGTTTTCAGGATCCTGGAGCTGCAGAGGCGTTTGTAAAAGACCGTGCGGCATTTACCAGCGGTAGTCCCGGCCTCGCTGTTCCTTTGTCTCGGGCTGAAGCTGTGTTTAAAGAGCATATGCGAGCAATGGAGCGGAGCCTGGCGGGCATGCCCTATCTTGGCGGTGATACGCCAAGCATTCTTGATTTTTCCACTTGGCACCTCTGCTGGTTTGTTCACCGACAGGAAGTACTTCGACATTATTTTGAAGGCTACCCCGCTGTTGACGCGTGGTTAGAGAAAATGACTGCCTTCAGTGATGGGAAGCTCGTGACCACTATCAGTAGCGATGAGGCAATCACTATCGCCAGAGATACAGAGCCTGCGCCTATTGAGCACGCTAGCGTAGATCCTTTGTTGGACGCCGGTGCAGGCGCGCGAGTGCAGGTCTTGCCCACGGACTATGGATTTCAAGCGGTTGTCGGCTCGCTGGTAGCAGCGGATGACAAACACATTGTCATAGCCCGGGAGGATGACCGCGCTGGCCGCGTAAACGTACACTTCCCACGCTATGGATTTGAAGTTTCACTGGCTGGAGACGAAGCATGAAACACATAGACCCCTCCCGAGAGCAATTTAATGCCTTCAAGGCGCTTCCACGAGATACGCCGATCATGATGCTCAATCTGATTCGTCTCAATGAGACGGCGACGTACCCTGACGGTGAAACTTGCAGCGGCGCCGAGGCCTATCGGCGCTACGGCGAACACAGTGGTCCGATCTTTAGAGAGCTTGGTGGCGAGATCATGTGGCGCGGACACCAAGAATGCATGCTCACTGGGCCCACAGACAAACACTGGGACATCGCATTCGTTGCCCGCTACCCCAATGCAGGGGCATTTTTGGCTATGGTGACCAATCCGGATTACCAGGCCATTGTTATCCACAGAACCGTCGCCGTGGACGATAGTCGCCTAATTCGCTTTGGTGAAGATCACTCTGGTGAGGGCTTTGCTGGCTAGAGGGATTCCGACCACTAGTCAGGGGGCGGCTTTCTCTCTGTAGGAACATGCCTTTTCGACATCGGCCGAGAAGCCCTCTATCAGAACAGACTGTGGAGGCCCCTCCCCCTCCATAGCCTGCTCATTCAGTATTTGGGCATCGATACGGATAGTCCAAGGCTTCCCTGCTCCAAGCTTCTGAGCGAGGTATCCACGCTCAAGCTCCAAGAAGTTCTCGCCCATAATCACCGGATAGCGAAAGCCCGATGCACAATCTGTAAAACTGGCAGCGTCTGCAAAGTAACGAAACTCTCCCCTCAGGGAGATCGCAAACTCGCTGGTATCAAACACAGCCTGTCGCCTTAACCCATAATTTAATTCTGACTCTATCGACTCCCCGGTACGATCGAGCAGACGCAATTCATCTGCACCAACAACCGACAAGAACACCCTGTCATGACCTGATGCGAGCAAAACGAGACGTTGCTGCGCAGCCTCATAGCGCCACTGCCCTATCCTGCCATTCACTGCATTGCGATCAAGGTACTCCTGCCGCAAGTGGAAACGTCCGTCCGGCCACATATCCAGCTGCCACAACACGCCAGGGCAACTCGCACAGGGCAGCTGTCCCTCATAGCTGGTTGCAACCTCAAGTTTAAAAGGCATGCCTCTCGTGGCACCGACCGTGCAACCCATCAACAGCAGCAGGCTCAGCAACATCGGTCTTAGGAACTTAACGCGTATTCGCTGCGGACGGCCCCTGAACAATCGGGCGGAAAATTGATGCATAAAAGAGTCCCAAATTAAGAGAGGCCTATGATCAGTCGAGACGATAGGGGGCGCAAGATGACGGTTTTTTGCGAAATTGTGTGGTTCAGGCTTGCCATACTTCATCATCAAGTACAAAATAAAGGAATTATTCTCTTATATTGGAAAGTCATGCGCGCCCTAGTGAAACGAGAAGCGACTCAAGGCCTCTGGCTGGAGGACGTCCCCCCGCCGAAACCGGGCATCAATGATGTGCTGATCAAGGTACGCCGTACTGCGATCTGCGGCACCGACATGCACATCTATAACTGGGACGATTGGGCGAAACGTACCATTCCTGTCCCCATGGTTGTGGGTCACGAGTTTGTGGGAGAAATTGTCGACGTCGGCAGCAACGTCAACGACTTCAAAGCGGGACAAATTGTTTCTGGTGAAGGTCATGTCGTCTGCGGACGCTGTCGTAACTGCATGGCGGGCCGTCGTCACCTGTGTAACGACAACAGCGGCATCGGTGTCGACCGTCCCGGCGCATTTGCGGAGTACCTCAGCCTGCCCATGTCCAATGTGTGGGAGCACGCCCCCGGTATCGACCTGGATGTTGCTTCCCTCTTTGATCCTCTGGGCAACGCGGTACACACCGCGCTGCAATTCGACCTCTTGGGTGAAGACGTGCTGATAACCGGTGCTGGACCGATTGGCTCCATGGCCGCAGCAGTCTGTCGTCATGCGGGCGCCCGGCACGTTGTGATTACTGATGTCATCGATGAGCGTCTCGCACTTGCCGCAAACCTGGGTGCTACGCGAACGGTAAACGTGGCGAAGGAATCTCTCGCGGATGTGCAACAGGAACTGGGGATGCGTGAGGGCTTTGATGTGGGACTTGAGATGTCCGGCAATCCTCAGGCACTCAATGATCAGATTACCCACCTATGCCACGGAGGCAAAATTGCCATGCTTGGCATCCCCGCGGAAAATACCGCGATCGACTGGAGTCGGGTGATTTTCAACATGCTCACGCTAAAAGGCATCTATGGCCGCGAAATGTATGAGACCTGGTACAAAATGTCCGTAATGATCCAGACCGGCCTGGATATCAGCGGCGTCATTACCCATCGTATGCCTTTCTCGGATTTCGACGCGGGTTTTAAGGCGATGAACGATGGCAGCGCGAGTAAAGTTGTTCTCAATTGGGATTAATGAACCAACAAGCGGCAGAAAAACAGCCAGGGAAGTAGTCTATGTACGGCAACTTTAAAGAGCACCTATGCAGGGAATTACAAGAGATTCGCGACGCAGGTCTCTATAAGGAAGAAATCGAGTTTACCAGTGCTCAGGGTGCCCATGTCGCTATAGAAGGCAGGGAGAATGTACTTAATCTCTGTGCCAACAATTACCTCGGATTGGCGGAACATCCTGAAGTGAAAGCCGCCGCGGCGAAGGGTCTCGAGGACTGGGGCTACGGTATGGCCTCCGTGCGCTTTATCTGCGGCACCCAAAGCGTGCACAAAGATTTGGAAGAGGCCCTCGCAAAATTTCTCGGACTTGAAGATTGCATTCTCTATCCGTCCGGCTTCGACGCCAACGGCGGTCTATTCGAAACTCTTTTAGGCCCCGAGGACGCCGTCATCTCTGACGCCCTCAATCATGCGAGCATCATTGACGGCGTGCGTCTATGTAAAGCGCAACGTTATCGCTATGCCAATAACGACATGGTGGAGCTGGAGGCGCAGCTTCAAGCGGCCGACGCCGCGGGTGCCCGCTTCAAACTCATCACCACCGACGGTGTGTTCTCCATGGATGGGAGTATTGCTCGCTTGGATCGTATCTGTGATCTTGCTGAACAGTACGAAGCACTTGTGCACTTTGACGACTGTCATGCCACGGGATTCCTTGGCGCGCATGGACGAGGCACTCACGAATACCACCAGTGCATGGATCGCGTGGACATCATTACAGGAACCCTCGGAAAAGCTTTGGGCGGAGCGAGCGGTGGTTTTACTGCAGCTCGCACAGAGGTTGTCCAACTGCTCCGCCAACGCTCGCGGCCGTACCTGTTTTCCAACACGGTTGCACCGCCGGTAGTCGCTGGCGCCCTTCGCGCTCTGGAACTCGTGGATACTCAGCCTGAACTACGTAGGGCACTCAAAGAGAACTCTGCATATTTCAGACGAGCACTGGAAGCCGAGAGTTTTGAGTTACTCCCGGGCGATCACCCCATCATTCCGGTCATGCTTCACGATGCGAACAAGGCCGCAAAGATGGCGGAATATATCCGCGCTCAAGGGGTTCACGTTGTCGCGTTTTCCTTTCCCGTGGTACCCAAAGGTCAAGCGCGAATTCGAACGCAAATGTCCGCAGCGCTCACACAAGAAGATCTGGATCGAGCTATAGCAGCCTTTGTCTCAGCCCGAGACATCGTCGCTTAATCGTGGCTTAGTCGTGGCTTAGTCGTGGCTTAGGTCCACCTACACGGCTCATAGGTTAGCTGGCGGCGCAGCTAGAACAAGGCCGGGTAATCTCGCCAGTAGTGACACAGATCGCGCTGCTGCCAGTCTCGATACACATAATCCCAATCAAGCCGGGGAATCCGCCAACCGTGATGAGGCTCCAGGTTGGTAGAAAAGACCGGCGCGCCGTAGTCGCAAAATCGCGTATCGATACTCAAACGAACGCGTTTAGCATCAACGTTGGGCTGGGCTCTGTGTACCGTTTGAGAATGAAAAAGAATCACATCCCCCGCAGTGACATCCGAGACGTGCCACAACGTTTCCTTGGGATAAATTTCGCACTGAACCCCTCCAACGCCCTGCGCTTCAAACACCTTCCGAACGCCATGCACATGCGAACCGGGTAAAATCGTCAGACGCCCCATGTCCGTATCTGCGTCATGAAGCGCAACCCAGATGCCCGCCATGCTAGGGCCGGCGTGATGAGAAAAGGCGTCCTGGTGTGGCGGCGTCTCAAAGCCCAGCTTTCGCGGCGCGGCGATGCGCGCCATCTTCATCGGATAAACGAAAGTTTCTTCCCCTGCTACCAAAGCCATAAGCTGCTGCACCTCAGCGCTATGGAACAGTCTGTGAAGCGACTCCAGTGCCTGTATCTCCGGGTACAGCGAATCCCATAGAGGGTCGCTTTCAAAAAACGGCTCTCCTGCAAGCACTGGCGTACCGACACTGTCATCCCAATGAATGTGGGGAGCCAGTACCGATAACATGTCACTAAGGACCGGTGCCACGGACGCACGTAAAGCAGCCGGCAAGTACAAGTATCCGTCTCGGGAAAACCGTTCCTGGAGGACTGCAATTCCCTCCTCAGTAGAGGAGCGGGTAAACGGCTCATAAACCGCTTCTTCGAAGCTTGTAGCAGCTAGCGCCATAGCTGAACGCCACTCACAAAAAATTGCCCGCTTAGCTGCAAATCCTTACTCACCTCTCTGATAAACCACCTGCCCTTCTTTGTATGTTGTTAAGACCTTCAGGTCCGCGAGACGGCTCGTATCAACAGCTAGCGGGTTTTCAGACAAGACCACCAGGTCCGCTAGCTTCCCAACTTCGAGACTACCTTTGCTGCCCTCTTCAAAGTGCTGCCAGGCAGGCCAAATAGTGAGCGCACGCAAGCCGGTCATCACATCGACGCGATGCTGGGGACCCAGCACTTCGCCGCTACGCGTGGTGCGAGTGACTGTAGCGGAGAGCACGCGCATCGAATCCGGGTTAGCCACCGGAGCATCGTGATGAGACCCAAACATCATCCCGCGCTCTAGCACCCAGCCCGTGGGAGAAATGTTCTGCGCGCGCTCGGGACCTAGCACCGAATCTCGATGCCAGTCTCCCCAGTAAAAGGTATGCATGGGAAAAAGCGACGGGAAAATGCCCAGCTCATCCAGGCCGGCTACCTGCTCTTTTCGCAACACCTGCCCATGAATCAGTACGGGCCGAATCTCGGCATCCGGATACTTCTCTCGCGCCATACGGACGGCAGTGAGTAAGGTATCTGTCGCCGCGTCACCATTAGAGTGTACAAGGATCTGCCACCCGTTTTCGAAGGCGCGCATGACATTACTATTGACCGTATTCACGTCGATGGCCGGATAACCAACATAGTCTTCTTCCTGACCCTCTGGTGGAACATGATAGGCGTGACTTAACCATGCCGTCTTCCCCTGTGGCGAGCCATCGATAGTGAGCTTTACACCGCCCACTCGGTAACGATTTTCATAAGACCGAGATGTAGATACGTCTTCCAGCATCAGCATGTCCGGGTAGGACACAAGATCGATCTTTAGCTCCCCCCTCTCTGCAACACGTTGTAGCGACGCCATCCCCTCAGGGTTAGCTCGTCCCTCCTGCGCAGTGGTATAGCCATAGCTAGCCATGGTGGCAGCGCCGGCAAGCGACATTCTGTCCTGAAGATCCTCACTACTTGCCGCCAGAGCAGAAAAAATCAAACGGAAAAACGCATACTCTTCGGCGACGCCGTTAGGCTGCTTGCCGTCACTCTCTCGACGGAACGCTCCTCCGTCAGGGTCCGGCGTATCAGGCCCAACACCCGCTAATTTGAGACCGAGGCTGTTAGCGACCCCCAAATGTCCCGATTGGTGGATCAGAAGAATCGGGACTTCGCTGGAGACTGCATCCATCTCCTGTCGCGTGGGGTGGCGTTGCTCTGCTAGCTGTGAGTCGTCGTAGCCAAAGCCAATCACCCAACCCAGCTCACGTTCTAAAGCGGGCTCTGACTTCATGTAATCGCGGAGAATACGCTGGATATCGGCAACGCTCGCACCACCCCCATCCGGTGGCGGCAAGATGTTACCGCTCATCGCCTGGAGCCCGATAAAATTTGCATGGCTGTGAGAGTCCACAAAACCTGGAAGCAAAGGCGCACCATCAAGGTCAATACGCTGAGTTTTTCCGTCGGCAAGCGCGAGCACGGTTGCGCTGTCACCCACTGCGACAATCCGCCCATCCTCTACTGCCAAAGCCTCCACAACGCTGCCACCCGCATCCATGGTGATGACCGGGCCACCGAAGAAAACCTTGTCCGGCGCTGCAACGCCAGCTAGCGATGTGACTGCGCACAAAGCGCCACAAAGAGTGCTGCGGATGCCGTTACGCGTGTTGTTGCGAGCGGTGTTGCGAGAGGTGTGGCCAGCGGTGTTGCGCAAGGTGCCACAAAGAGTGGCTTTCTTAGCTTTGCTTAGCTGCATCTATGATCTCCAAATCAACGCATATTTATTATCTATTGAACAATTACTGCGGTGACGCTCCGTCACCAACTTCTTCATGGTGGATAACCCACGACTCCTCTTCGGCAAGGGCGATCCAAGCCTGTAAATCAGCGTCTGCAAGCCAATGGGCGAGATATTGCTTGGCATTTTCGGGAAGCTCAAGCTCGTAGGCTCTAAAACGCAGGGCCACCGGCGCAAACATGGCGTCCACAATACTAAAGTCGCCAAGGAGCCAGGTACCACTCCCACTTTTTGCTTTGGCCTGCCGCCAAAGCTCACAGAGTCTATCAATGTCGCTGCGAACATCCGCTGAGACAAGGACGCTTCGCTGCCTCGCCCGACAGTTCATTGGCAGCGCATGGCGCAAGGCGCCAAAGCCGCTGTGCATCTCGGCCGCCATGGCGCGTCCAAACGCACGCAAGCCCTCGTCCGTCGGCCACATCTTTGCATCGGCGTAGCGTTCGTTGACAGTCTCCGCTATCGCTAAAGAATCCCACACCCACTCATCGTCGATCCAAAGTACCGGGACGCGTCTCGTCGGTGAATACTGCGCGATACGATCCTCAAATTCAGGTGTATCCATGGGCAAGACCACCACATCTGGATCCAAACCAGCCTTGCGCATGCACAACCATGCTCGCAACGACCAGGAAGAGTAATTTCGGTTGCCGCAGACTAGTGTCAGGGCTCTGGAAGTGTCTGTTGTCATGCCACACCTAAAAAAACTCAAACTTGTCGCGACAGCTTAGCGCATGTTGTGCGTAGAGGATGTCAATAACAACTATCTAGCATCTAGGAAACTCATGCCACAACCCACTATCATGTTGAGTCACAGAACCCTTCCTTCCGCCAACTACAGGTTTGCAGGCAGCTTCCTACCTTGCTTCGTTACCTCACAGTGTTTTTCTTTGCCATCTGGCTCGCGGGCTGCGCGAGCACGCCAGATGATATGCGTCCGCCAGGTAAAGAACACTGCGAGTCTTTCTTCATCTACGTTTTGTGCATCTCAGACCTCGATATCGATGGAAAAGTGGACTACATGTACTTTGACGACACACGGGAGATCTTCATGTACGCAGACACCATGCTAGATCAACTAAATGCCGTGCTCCCCCTGCATGCCTGCGCCGTCCCCATGAGTGAAACCACCCGGGAGCTCAGCTCCCAGCTTCTGTACAGCAACGACATCGGGTTGTCTGCACGATTGGCGGTCAAAGCAAAGCTCGCCGTCAGCTATCGCGCAGCCCAACCCGCCATTGACGCCTGTATGGCGTCACTGAATCCGGGCTCGCAGACGCAGGAAGAGGAACGCCCCTTTGACGACGAAGATGACTGGCTAGAGGGACCGCAGTAATGAGCCCCGTGAAGGGCTTGCTCAGAAGAAGCTGCTTGGCCATGCTTCTTCTGGGCATTTCGGCCTGTGGCGGCGGTTCTGGCGGCGGCAGTGCCGCAACTCCTGACGCAACGCCAGTCGCGGCTCCGCCCTCCCCGCCCACCACTGATTCGAGCGACACGCCTGAAAGCGAAGTCCCACCCACGCAGGACTTCCCGCCCGAGTTGCGGGGCATCATGGGAGCATCTCGACTCGCTTCCCGCGCCACTTTTGGTGCGGACTTCAAAACTATTGAACGCATAGAGACCGTAGGCCAGGAAGAGTGGATCGAGGAACAGTTTGAACTCCCCTTAACTTCTCACGATGCTGAAGTGGAAATTCTGCTGGCACGAGAAGCCGCAGGCGAATTTGACGCGCTCAGGCAAAGCCAGGACAACGACAATCTGGCAGCGGTCTATGGCCGCATGGCCTGGTGGCACACAACCATCACCGCTGAAGACCAGTTACGCCAACGGGTCGCCTACTCTCTTAGTCAGATATTCGTTATCTCTGATGAGGTCAACGCCCTGCTTCTAAGCCCCTTTGGCACAAGCAACTATTACGACATGCTGCTCAGCCACGCCTTTGGCAATGTTCGAGATTTGCTAAGGGACGTCACTCTGCATCCCGCAATGGGTCTTTACCTCAGCCACGTCAACAACGCCCGTAGCGATCCGGAAAGTGGCACTTTTCCTGACGAGAACTACGCGAGAGAAGCCATGCAGCTTTTTTCCATCGGCCTCTTTGAATTGAACGCGGACGGCAGTGAGCAATTGGGTTCTGACGGACAGCCCGTCCCGACCTACGATAACAACGACATACGGGAATTCGCAAAAATCTTTACTGGTCTTTCCTGGGGCGGGGAAAACAATCGCTTCGGTTCCGATCGTTACAACTTCACCGAGCCTATGCGTATGTTTGACGCTTTTCACGAACCCGGCGAAAAAGTACTTTTAAGAGGCCTTACAGTACCAGCGGGTCAGGACGGGCTGACGGATATAGAGGCTGCCATCGACAACCTCTTTATGCACCCCAACATCGCGCCGTTTCTTGGGAAGCAACTCATACAGAGACTCGTTACGAGTAACCCCTCGCCAGACTACGTCGCCAGGGTGAGCGCAGCTTTTGACAACAACGGCAGTGGAGAGCGAGGCGATATGCGCGCCATTCTTCGGGCTATTCTCTTTGACCCCGAGGCCTTGGCGGAGCCGGACCCTGAGAGTTCCTTTGGCAAGCTGCGAGAACCCCTGCTACGTTACACAGCGATGCTCCGACAACTTGGAGTTTCTTCACCCGACGGCTTCTATGCGAATCTCGGTTTCTTTGTGCAGCAACTCATTCAACAGCATCCACTTTCTGCGCCAAGTGTTTTTAACTTTTACTCGCCCAGACATCAGCCCATTGGAGAGCTGGCCGAGCAAGGCCTTGTCTCACCGGAGCTACAAATCACCAATAGCAATAGCATTGTTGAAGTATCTAACCTCATGCGCTACGCCGTGGTTGCGGATCTGGTAAACGACCTCAGCGATCCTCCATTCTTGAAGGCGGGACTCACCCTAGGTGATTTTTTGCCACTGGCGGACGACGTAGATGCCCTGATAACGCGGCTGGATACGGTCTTCACTTACGGCACTTTGAGTGCGGATACCCGAAACGCTGTCCGCGAACTGATAGAGCTCCTGGAAGAACCCGAACTCAGGATTCGTATTGCCGCTTATCTTGTACTGATTTCTCCTGACTATGCTGTGGAAAGCTAATGCACTCGAGAGCTAATCCGGTGGATATCTATTGATGAACGGAGAGTATTCGTAATGCGCCCCAACAATCGCACAATGCTGAATCGTCGAGGTTTTCTTAAGCACAGTTGCTCTCTCGGCGTAGCGACCGCAACCCTCGGCTCCAGCCTATTGCAATTGGGTCTGGCGCGGCAGGCGAGCGCTCAGAGCACGGGGGATTACAAAGCGCTTGTGTGTATTCTTCTTGCGGGAGGAAACGACTCCTACAACATGCTCGTGCCCAGAGACACGGATCTCTATAACAGCTATGCAGATATCCGTAGCGACTTAGCCCTCCCGCGTGAGTCTCTCCTCGATTTGCCCGGAACTGACGGCGAAGGACGAAGCTTTGGACTCCATCCGGGCATGCCGGGTGTGCAGTCTCTTTTTGCAAATGGGCAGGCAGCAACGATTGCCAACGTAGGAACACTACTCGCACCCATGGACAGCGCGGCTTTGGCGTCTGGGAGCACGGCATTGCCGTTAGGACTCTACTCACACTCGGATCAAATACAACAGTGGCAGACGGCGGTATCTGACGAACGTATCGCCCAAGGCTGGGGCGGACGCATAGCTGACATTTTGGAGGGTGGTAACCCCGCCAATGGAATCTCAATGAACCTGTCCCTGGCGGGCAATAACGTTTTTCAAAGCGGTAACTTAAGCACTCCTTACGCCATATCCTCGACTGGGGATGGCGCTCCAGCACTCGACGGCTATAACGACTCGGACGAGGGAGGCCAGTTCACCCGCGCTGCCATCGACAGCCTCTTAGCCGCCACGCAGGAGAAAATCTTTCGCCGGGAATACAGTAAACGACTGGCATCGTCCATCGAGTCTCAGGTGACGTTCGTCGAGGCGCTGGCGTTAGCAGGCGAGCCACCAACAAGTTTTTCGAACACGCCCTTCTCCGCGGCACTCCGACAAGTAGCTCGCGTAATCGCTGCGAGAGACTCTCTGGGTGCGAGTCGTCAAACCTTTTTTATCACCGTGGGCGGTTGGGACCACCACGATGATGTCATCGACAATCAAGCGATGATGCTCCCCAGCATTGATATGGGGCTTCTAGAGTTTCAAACCGCGATGAATGCTATGGGAATGGCCGAGCAAGTGACCACATTTACAAGCTCCGACTTTGGACGCACGCTAACCTCAAATGGCAAAGGTTCGGATCACGGCTGGGGAGGTCATCACCTCGTTATGGGAGGCGCCGTTAAAGGAGGACAATTCTACGGCAGCTATCCCGAAATTTACGCTGGCAACCCGCTGGATGTTGGGCGGGGCATTTATGCGCCCACCACATCGGTAGATGAATACTTCGCCGAACTCGCACTGTGGTTTGGTGTTAGTGGTAGTGATCTTGGCGTTGTACTGCCAAACGCGGATCGATTCTTCAGCGTCGATGGAGGAAGCGGGCCTCTGGGGTTCCTCAGCTAGACTTGGCCCTGCTGTAAAAGTAGGGCTGGGCAAGCGCCTCGCGTTTTCCTATGCTGGTGCACGTCTTTTTTGTGAGTCCCTTCAATGTTCACCAACTTAGTTCTCGGTGTGGCCACCATGGCGGTGTGTTTGGCGCTACAGATAGCCCTCTTGACTCGTGCCCTCCTCTACTACGCACATCGGCAGTCATCCCTCGATCACGCCACTTTCTTCGGGACCATGTCAATTTTGTCTGGCGTCATGTTCTTACTCATGTTCGGCAATTTAGGGCAGGTCGCAATTTGGGCAATCTTGTTTCAGTTCCTTGGAGAATTCTCCGAGTACCGCACCGCGTTCTACCACTCAGCGGTAAATTTCTCGACCCTGGGTTATGGCGATATTGTAATGAGCGATGAACGAAAGCTTTTGGGCCCAATTCAGGCCATTAACGGCGTTCTGATGGTTGGAATGTCTACCGCCGCATTCATGACCACTTTACGCGATGCCATAAAACAAAACCGCCATGGCTGGGCAGCAAAACACGCGCCGAAGATTCAAGAACTAGTTGATGAGGACCACTAAGAGACTGGTCGGATCACCAGCTTTACAACTCGGAAATTTGAATAATCGATAAGGAGCTAAAGCAATGCTAAGCGAATCCTACTCTATTGGAGCCGACTCCCCCGCTGTTCGGGACCTCACTATTGGCGACGCATTGCGCGAGGCAGCAGCCGAATGCCCACAGCAGATAGCCCTGGTCGCTGGCACCCCCGAATCCGAGACTCGCAGAGAATGGACTTACAGCAGTTTGTTACAGGAGTCAGAGCGTACCGCCCGAGCCCTACTGGAAGTCTTCGAACAGGGTGATCGCGTAGCAGTTTGGGCGCCTAACATTCCCGAATGGATCATGATGGAGTACGGCTGCGCACTGGCCGGCCTGGTTCTTGTAACAGTAAACCCGTCCTATCAAAGTGAAGAGCTCGCCTATGTGCTGCGCCAGTCCCGGGCCGCAGGCATCTTTCTATTACCCGAATTCCGGGGCAACCCTATGCTCCAGCACCTGAACGCCGCACGAGCCAGTTGTCCGGAGCTCAAAAAAGTTGTGCTGTTCACCGAGTGGCAGGAATTCCTGAATACGGCGGGTGAGAAAGACCTTCCCGCTGTTGCCCCCGAAGATGCCTGCATGATCCAGTACACCTCGGGTACGACGGGCTTCCCCAAGGGGGCCCTCCTTCATCATCGAGGATTAGTGAACAACGGCTCTCACACGCTGAGTATCATGGGAGCGCAACACGGCAAGACCTACATGGGCATCATGCCACTCTTCCATACTGCCGGCTGCGTTCTCGCCGTGCTGGGTGCCTTGTCCAAGCGCTCTTCGTTAGTGTTGGTCGAGGCATTCGAACCAGGTTTGGTTCTGGAGCTCATGGAGGAGTATCGCGCGGCAGCGATGCTCGGTGTTCCCACGATGCTCATAGCGATGATTGAACATCCAAGCTTCTCTGAACGCGATTTATCTGCGGTGAAGGCGCTGTGCTCCGGTGGCTCCACGGTTCCAGCAGACCTTGTAAAAAGACTCGAGGAAGCCGTGGGCGCACCCTTTACGATCGTCTTTGGACAAACGGAGTGCTCACCAGTCGCATGCATGACGCGTGCGGACGACAGTATTGAAGACAAGGCCTACACCCTTGGGCAGGCCATGCCTGGAGTAGAAGTGAAAATCATAGATACCGAAACCGGGGCCACCCAACCCGTAGGGGTTTTGGGAGAGTTCTGCACGCGTGGATACCACGTCATGCATGAGTACTTTGAAAACCCCGAAGCGACGGCCAAAACTATCGATGCAGACGGCTGGCTTCACACGGGGGATCTTTGTTCCATGGACGAACGCGGATATTGCAAGATCGAGGGCCGGCTCAAGGACATGATCATTCGCGGCGGGGAGAACATCTACCCGAGAGAAATCGAAGAGTTGCTCTTCCAGCATCCGAGCGTGGGAGAGGTCGCAGTGGTAGGCCTACCAAGCGAGCGTCTGGGCGAAGAAATTGGAGTATTTCTCCGCCCTGCACCCAATGAGAGTCTGTCCAGAGACACACTCTTTGCCTACCTGAGAGAGCATCTGTCGCCGCAGAAGACGCCAAGACACTGGTTTGAAGTGGAAGCCTATCCACTTACCGGGTCGGGAAAAATCCAGAAGTTTGAGTTACGTAAAAGCTGGGAAAACGGTGAACACAGCGAGATGCCCACGGAAACCTGATTCCACGGGCAAGGCCGGCTATTCCCTTGGCCGGGCAGGCCCAAGATTTTTGCTGGCTCCCTCAGCAATGTTGTCCCCAGAGTCACGTTCAGCCACTGCCTGTTTAAAACCCACATCCACGGCACGTTCACGAAACCACAGACCCTCGGGCGAATGACGGGCAATGCCGTCGAAGAAGTTGGCGAAACGTTGAGTGTTTGCCAGCCCCATCGCCTCGTAGGCCTGGTTAACAACCATTTTGCTCATCATCAGCTGATTTCTGGGAACACCCTTGATGCGATCGCAGAGCGCATGCACAGCCGCATCCAATTCATTTTCAGGTACCGACGCCTGAATCAACCCCATCTCAGCCGCTTCTGCACCGGAGATTAGATCACCGGTAAACAGCATGCGTTTGGCGTTCTCGATACCCAAGCGATACACCCACATCATCGTTGTAGGGATCCCCCAAACTCGTGCCGGGGGGTAGCCGATGCGCGCGTCATCGGCCATCACAATCATGTCACAGCACAGAGCAATATCACTCCCACCTGCCGCCGCCGCGCCATGAATTTTGCAAATCGTAGGCTTAGTGGCTCGCCACAGAGACATGAAGTCCTCCGTATTACGAGACATCATGGCGTAGTCCAACGTGGGGTCCCAGGGCATTTCCTGATTACCGTGCATCTCTCCCGGCGTCTGCGCGTACTCCACCAAATCATAGCCGCCACAAAACCCCTTACCCGCACCCTGAAGTACAATCACATGAACGTCGGCATCGTCATCCGCGCGCTCTACCGCTGTTCTCAAATCTGCTGGCAGGCTCGCATTAATAGCGTTTAGACGCTCTGGGCGATTGAGCGTTAAGGTGGCCACACGATCGTGAGTTTCATACAGAACAGTCGACATAAGAGTGTTTCACTTTTGCAATTCAGTAGGTCAGACACGATGATACCGCCCTGCACATTTGTCCGCAGGCCTTGCGGCCCAAACACCCAATCAGCGCGTACAATATGATGCTTGCGCACACACCGGAGAAGATAAGCAATGGTCACAATCCATCATCTCAATAACTCACGCTCTCAACGCGTACTATGGCTCTTGGAAGAGTTGGGTGTGGACTACGAAGTCCGTAATTACCAGCGTGATGCAGAGACAAATCTTGCACCTCCCGAGCTCCTTGAGATACACCCCCTGGGTAAGTCACCGGTGCTTACCGATGAGGTCAATACAGTCATCGAGTCCGGCGCCATCATCGACTACATCGTCCGGCACTACGGCAAGGGCCAGCTCGCCCCTGAGCCCGGCACACCTGCCTACGAGAATTACCTGCAGTGGATGCATTATGCAGAAGGGAGCGCGATGCTGCCTTTGATGCTGAAGATGTACACGGGGCGCCTACCCGACGGCGGAGAGCTCTTGCAGCCACGCATAAACAGTGAATTGGACAACCATCTCGGATTCATGGATCGCGCGCTTGCAGATCAGGATTGGTTTGTCGCAGATACATTTAGCGCAGCAGACATACAGCTTTCGTTTGTTCCGCAGGTAGGCAAGCTACTTTACGGACTTGAGAGTTTTCCGCGCCTCGACGGCTTTTTGGATCGCATACACGCTCGTCCCGCTTACAAACGCGCACTCGAACGAGGCGGTCCCTACGCCTTTGGAAGCTGATCTGAGAGCTCCGTGACAGCCCTAAGTGAGAAGCTGGCCGCCCGATCCCTAGCCCCGGAGCTCCCTATACTCCGGCTGCAGAGATGGAGTCGTTTGCCACCCACTGCCTTTGGCTTGCTCTGTGGACTCCTGATCGTCTGCGGGATGATGTCTCCTCTTCTGGGAATGAAGTTTAGTAACGCTCTATTTAATGACATTTTGGGCTCGGCGCTTTTTTTTGGCACCAGCCTGGGCATCATCGCCGGGTTCTCAAGACCCGTATTTCAAGGGGCGGCCCAAGACCTAAAAGACCTTTGCGGGGTTATCCCGTGGTCATCTGACGACATTCAGGCCGCCAGTTTGGCCCTTGCCCGCTTTACAGGGAAAGACGTCGGGGTCGCGGTAGTAGTCGGCTGCGTTGCAGGTATAGGGCACTCTTACGTTCTTGAGATTCAAAGCTCTTCCTGGGAGTTTGCGGTACCTCAATTTATCGCCATAGTCTTGTTGTGGCTCGCCATGTTCGTCACAGTCCCGCCGCTGATCATGAATGCCCGACTGTTCTCTGCTTTGGGACAGATTACTAGCCCGGATTTACTCCGCCCATCACGGCACGCCGCTTTCGGGGCCGCTGCACTCCGCCCTGCATTGCTGATGACGAGCCTTTTGTGTGCCTACGCGCTGCTCTTTCTCGGTGGAGAAAACCCGTTGGACGGTCCTGTGCTGATCGGTGTCCTGGGGGGGCTCATACCTCTGGTCGGCATCATCGCGCTGCCTCTTCGTGGTATTCGCAGGAGGATTCGCGAACAAAGGACCACGACTTTAGCGTCTCTCGATGCCCGCCTCGATGCGATCACGGAGGGCGACATCGCTGCAGCAGATGCAAACACACTTTTTCAACTCGATGCCGTGCTGGATATGCGAGAGCGTGTGGCACGGGCGCCCGCCTGGCCCTTCGATGTGGATGCGCTCAAACGCATTCTGCTTTTCACTGTCCTTCCACCTCTTACCTGGGCGGCAGCCGCCATCGTAGAGATCATGATCGACAGTTTCATTTAAAAAGTACGCTATTAACAACAAGTCAATGAACATACATTCAAGGAACAGCTTATGACGAACAATCAGACCTGGGTTCTACGAGCACGCCCCGTAGGCGATATTAAAGACAACGATCTTGAACTCGTAGAAAGCCCGCTGGGAGAACTGGCAGACGGGCATGTTCGAGTAAAAACGATTTACCTCTCTCTGGATCCTACGAACCGTATTTGGATGAGTGATGCCGATGCTTACCTACCTCCTGTAGAAATTGGTGAGGGCATGCGCGGTGGGAGTATTGGCGTTGTTGTAGAAAGCCGCTTCGAGCAGGTGGCAGAAGGCGCCATCGTCAATACTGGGCTGGCAGAGTGGGCGCGCTACAACGACGTCCCGGGCGCAATGGCGAATGTTTTACCGGCAATTCCCGGGCTACCCTTAACTGCCTTTATGGGCCCGCTGGGTGCAACGGGTATGACCGCGTACTTCGGTCTAACCGATATCGGCAAGCCCAAAGCCGGAGACACGCTAGTGGTTTCCGCCGCCGCAGGCGCCGTAGGATCCATGGTCGGTCAAATTGGCAAGATTCATGGTTGTCGCGTTGTTGGTATCGCGGGCTCCGATGAGAAATGTCAGTGGCTTACGGAAAAAGCAGGCTTTGATGCTGCCATCAACTACAAGACACAAGACGTGGGTGCAGCGCTAGATACTCACTGCCCTGATGGCATTGATATCAACTTCGAGAATGTGGGTGGGGAGATCATGGACGCGGTGATAGCGCGTCTCAACGACTTTTCTCGTATGCCTCTGTGCGGTTTGATCTCGGGCTATAACGATACCGATGCAACACCCGGGCCTTACAACTTCGGTAACTTGCTCATGCGACGGACACTCGTAAAAGGCTTCATCATTCTAGACTACCTTGATCGTTTTCCTGAGGGCATGCAGGCAATGGCCGGCTGGCTTATGGAAGGCAGGATTAACTTTGAGACAGACATCGTCGAAGGACTTGAAAATGCGCCCGCTTCTCTCGAGCGCCTGTTCACGGGCAAGAATCTAGGAAAGCTGGTGGTTCGTGTTTCCGACGAGCCTTAGGAGCAATCAGCAGAGCCTTAGTGACACTTAAGGTTTTCTCGTCTAGGGGGACGGCATCCCCGACGGATGAAGGGTAATCCCCCTAGGCTTAATAGGCGTATTATTGTTACTACGGCATTCGACTGCCGTGCCTATTAGCGGAGAAGAGTAATGTTGTCCCCCAAGCGCAGCCTGTGCCCCGCCCTGCGGGCGCTCATGTACGTGCCACTAACAGCGTCGCTGCTTATGCAACTAGTTGCATGTGGCGACAGCGGCGACAACAGCCCTCAACAAGAAAGCCGCGGAAGAGCCGCCGTACCGGTGGTAGTGGAAACTGTCCAACTGAAACCGCGGCAAACGCGCGTAGAGGCGGTGGGAACCGCAAGGGCTCACCGCTCGGTATCATTATTTCCAGAGGTCGCTGGCGAGGTCGTTGAGGTCAACTTTCAGCCGGGTGACCGTGTCACCAAAGGCGACATCCTGATCGCCTTGGATTCCCGCGACGAAAAACTCGCATTAGAACTTGCTGAGCTGCGCTTCGCAGATGCCAAACGCATGCTTGACCGCTACACACAGGCCAATAGCAGTGTGGGTCGAACAGTCCCAGAAACCACCATCGACACGGCTCGCACTACCCTCGATAGTTCGCGCATTGAACGCGACCGTGCGAGCATCGCGCTCCAGCGACGATTCATCACAGCTCCCTTTGACGGCTTCGTGGGTATCACGGACGTCGATGCCGGAGATCGTATAGATGCCACCACAGAAATCACCACGATCGATGATCGCAGTGTGTTACTCGTAAGATTTGATGTACCAGAAGCCTTTGTAGGACGACTGCAAACCGGCGACCCCGTACGCATCGAGGTATGGAGCGCAGAGCGAACCGAGGCGCGAGGAACTGTGGTCGATCTGGGCTCCCGCGTAGACCCACTCTCTCGTGCCTTCACTGCGCGTGCTGAGGTACCCAACACAGACGATCTGCTGCGGCCGGGCATGAGCTTCAGAGTCGAGCTAAACCTTACTGGCAAAGCTTTCCCAGCGGTTCCGGAAGTAGCTCTTCAATGGGGCGCTGAAGGCGCATATATCTGGATTGTAGAAAACGATACGGCGCGACGTGTACCTGCCACCCTGGTCCAAAGACAAGAAGGCAGAGTGCTGGTTGACGCCAGAGTACCAGAGGGCGCCTTGGTGGTCGGCGAGGGAGTTCAGTCCATGCGAAACGGAATTGCCGTTCGCACCATGGATGCCGAGGCTCTTGCGAGAGATGCCCGAGGTGTATTGATGCCCGCTGCCAACGAAGGCTAGCGCATCATGAGCAACTCTGAATTCAGCAATAGCGGTAACGATCTCCCAGCACTGGGCGTTCGACGCCCATGGTTAGTGACGGTGATGAACATGCTCATCGCTATCGCTGGTCTGGCTGCTCTTCTCGCCATTGAGGTTCGGGAACTCCCGGACGTTGACCGACCAATCATTAACGTTCGGGCTCAACTTCCCGGCGGCTCGCCTGAAACCATGGATGCAGAAGTAACACGTATTCTGGAAGGTGCTGTGGCTAGGGTGTCGGGCGTGACCGACATACGCTCATCCAGCGAGGAAAACAGCACCCGTATCCGCGCCGAATTTGGGCCCGGATACGACCTCGACCGCGCAGCCACCGACGTTCGAGAGGCAATCAGTCAAACCGTCCGGGACCTTCCCGATGACGTTGAACAACTAGCAGTTTACAAAGCGGACGAAGATGCCGAAGAGGTTGTACGAGTTGCTGTGCGTACGACGCGCTACAGTGAAGAAGCCTTAACAAGGATCGTAGAACAGGACATTGTGCCCGCGTTTCTAGCGCTCCCCGGTGTCGCCGACGTACCGCTGTTTGGCAGTCGACAAAGAACACTGCGCGTCATCATAGATCCTCTTCGCCTAGCGAGTTATGGACTTACAGTAAGCGATGTCGCAGCGGTGTTGCGCGACGCGCCCCTGGATGTCCCTGCGGGCAGCTTTCGTGGAGGTGACCAGCAGCTGCTGGTTCGAGCAGACGCCTCCGTGGTCACCGAAGCACAAGTCTCCGATACGATCATCACGGGCACGGTGCGTATTGGTGACGTTGCAGACGTCGCCTTCTCCCCCGCCGATGCTGAATCCATCGTGCGCCTGAATGGTCAGCGCGTAGTAGGCATCGGCGTAGTGCGCCAAGCAGGCTCCAACACCATTGAAATCGCCGCCGGCGCTGACCGGGCTATCGCTCAACTCAACGCCCGCTTTGATGATCTAACCCTTGAAAAGATTTCTGACAATGCGATCTTTATTCGCGGAGCTGTCCAAGAAGTTTTACTAAGTTTGCTCCTCGCCGTGCTGGTTGTTGTTGCGACCATCAGAGTTTTTTCCGGCTCCTGGCGGTTAACCCTCGTCCCTGCGATCGCCATACCCGTGTCCTTGTTGGGCACAGCCGCAGCGATTTGGATGCTCGGCTTTTCTATCAATATTCTCACTCTACTCGCTTTGGTACTTGCAACTGGACTCATTGTAGATGACGCGATTGTTGTGCTCGAGAACATCCAGCGCCGTCGCCAACAGGGTTTAGGCGCCAATGCATCCGCCGTACTCGGCACAAGGCAGGTCTTTTTTGCGGTCATTGCAACCACTATCGTCCTTGTGGCGGTCTTCGTACCCATCGCATTTTTGCCCGGCACGGCCGGTCGTTTGTTTCGCGAGTTCGGCCTTGTACTCGCGGTCGCTGTTGCAATCTCATCCTTTGTCGCGCTCTCATTAGTACCGGCTGCAATGGCCCGCCTGGGGAACTCCACTGAGGGTAGCTTCGACCGGCAAATGCGGCGCATCGGTGGCAGCCTGCAAGTTTTTTACAGCCGCAGCCTCCACGCGGTTCTTGCACACCCATGGCCTGTTCTTGCACTTTGTCTACTAGGCGCTGGAGGCGCGGGAGCGCTATACCTCCAACTCGATCAGGAGTTACTCCCAAGCGAAGATCGGGGCGAAATCAATATCTTCGCTCGAGGACCCGACGGCGTGGGCTTGCCCTACATGAGCCGACAAGCTGATCGTATGGAAGACGTGTTACTTCCCCTCGTCGAAAGCGGTGAAATCACATCGCTGTATACCGTGGTCGGCCGTTATGATCCCAACCTCGTTTTCATCAGCGCTCCCCTCGCCCACTGGAATGAACGCACCCGAAGCCAGCAGGAAATAGCCGCGGAGATAGCGCCTATATTACGAAATCTCCCCGGCGCTGGACCGCGGGTTTACAGCAGTAACAGTCTCAATCTCCGCGGCGCATCCGGCGGAGGACTCAAGATTGTTCTCACGGGTAACGAATACAGCCGTATCTATAGAGCCGCACGTGATTACGCTGACGCAATTCGTGATCGTCTCACCAGCGTGAGTGGCCCTCGGGTTGGCTATCAACCCACACAGCCTCAACTGTCGGTGCGCATTGATCGTCGACGACTAGCGGACCTTGGCATTGCGCTTCCGGAACTGGCGGAAACCCTCCGAGCGATGATTGATGGCCTTGACGTCATCGATCTAAACATCGACGACCAGGCGGTACCCATCATGCTTGAAGGCGGTGCGCGTGCGGTAGATGACCCCGGAGATTTGACCAACCTTTACGTTCGTGCTGGCAGCGGAGCGCTGGTAGCCCTCTCCAGCGTCGTAGAAATTGTTGAAGAAGGCGTCGCGAGCGAGCTGGAGCGTCAATCGCAGCGCAGGGCCATCGAGGTCGATGTGGACGTCGCTCAGGGTGTGGCCATGCAAACCGCCGTGGATGAGTTGAGAGCGCTTGCCCTCGAAGTTATACCCGAGGACATTGAAGTGCTGACGAGGGGCGAGGCAGCCACCTTAGAAGAATCCAGCCGAGAAACGCTGATGACCTACGGATTTGCCCTGCTCATCGTTTTCCTCGTCCTGGTGGCACAGTTCGAAAGCCTTACCAGCGCCATCGTGATCATGGCGGTTGTGCCCTTCGGCTTAGCGGCCGCAATTCTCGCCTTGTTCCTCACGGGAACAAGTTTGAACATTTACTCACAAGTCGGACTAGTGATGCTAATTGGTCTGATCGCCAAGAATGGGATCTTGCTGGTAGAGTTTGCCGATCAACTGAGAGATGAGGGACGGAACGTCCGGGAAGCCGTAGCTGAGGCCGCGGCGGTGAGATTGCGCCCTATCGCCATGACACTGGTATCAACGGTGTTGGGAGCCCTTCCGCTCATACTTTCCAGTGGCCCTGGCGCAGAGGCGCGCGCCGCAGTGGGTTGGGTCGTCTTTGGTGGTTTGGGACTCACAGCACTCTTTACCCTGTACCTCACTCCCATACTGTATCTTGGTGTTGCGCGCTTCGCCCGTCCCCGATCTCACGCAGCAGAGGCGCTGGATCTTGAGATGCGCGAAGCAACAAAATTGGGCCACGAATCCTAAGGGAGTACCCTTTGCTAATACGACAAGGTAACAACACAGCACAGCACCAGACCAGAGAGCCTGAGGTCAAGCAATTACTCCGTCGATGTATAAGACTGCTAATAGCTTGTTGCATCGTGACAGGTTTCCAAACGCACGCCGCCGAGAACCGTGCTGACAGCCCCTCTCCCGAGGAGAGACTCTTGGAGCTCGGTATCACGCTCCCCCCAGCACCGAGCCCCGTAGCGAATTACGTCAATGGTGTGCGGACGGGCAATCTCATCTTCCTCGCAGGCAAAGGCCCCAAGCGCGCAGACGGCAGCGAAGTATCCGGCAAACTCGGCAAGGATCTGAGCATCGAAGAAGGCTATGAAGCGGCCAGGCTCACCGCCATAAACCAAATGGCCGTGTTAAAGGTCATGCTCGGAGATCTTAACCGCGTCACTCGAGTGGTGAAGGTATTGGGCATGGTGAATTCTGACCCAGACTTCATCGAGCAACCCGCGGTAATCAACGGATTCTCCGACCTGATCGTGGAAGTTTTTGGCGAGCGCGGTCGGCACGCCCGAGCAGCCGTTGGTATGACCTCGCTCCCTCGGGGGCAGGCTGTGGAGATTGAAATGATTGTCGAGGTCGATGGCGAAACAACTCCATAGGTCAGGGTATCTGTCCGAGTGACGCTAGTCACTCGTATCCGGCAAGCTGCTCCGATCCGCTAGCCTCTTAAGGCTGGCAAGCCGCTCCGATCCGCTAAACCCTCGAACCCGGCAAGCTGCTCCGATCCGCTACGTTCGCTAGATTGGGGGACGCTCGCTTCGCGAATCGCAGCAGCTTGCCTGATGCCGATGTAGACGCCGACGCCGACGTCGACGCCGATCACACAAGGCGCTTTCGTAGC
The DNA here is from genome assembly GCF_045107095.1 of Congregibacter sp. Lineage (GTDB taxonomy): Bacteria > Pseudomonadota > Gammaproteobacteria > Pseudomonadales > Halieaceae > Congregibacter. Next base: position 43,438 of record NZ_JBGCFU010000023.1, read on the forward strand.
TCCGCGCTTGGACGACTAGCGCTACTTACGAAGCAAGCGTCCCCCTACTAGCGAGCGCAGTAAGTAGTGCTAGTCGTCCAAAAGTCACTTAGTAACAAAGTGCAAAAAAAGGGGCCCTCAGGCCCCTACTTCGAAACACCGATCTTCATAACCCCATACTTATGGCGCCCCAGGGGGCGAAGTGAGCTTTTCCATAACCTGCTCCAGAGAGAAACTCGCCGCCTTTTGTCTAGGAGGATAGTCCTGAAAAGTAGTAAGGAACTGACCCACATAGTCTTGCGCAGGCACCAACAGATAGGCGCGATCAATCATCCAATCGTAATAGGTGTTGGAGGTCAGTTGCGCCCGCTCGTAGGGATCCCGTCGCAGATTGAAAATTAGCGGTAGTCTCAGTTCGACAAAAGGCTCAGACCAAGCTTGCAGGGTCTGGGCAACACGCTGCTCCAGGAACACCAGCTTCCAGTCGTTGTAACGCAGCGCCATCAGATCACCATCGTCGGAGAAGTAAAAAATCTCGTTTCGTGGCGTCTCGGTGGTTTCACCGGTGAGGAACGGTAAGAAATTGTAACCATCCAGATGCACCTTGTACTTGCGCCCAATGGCGCGATGACCTTTTAACAGCTTGCTCTTCACGTCAGGTTCACCGGCGACCGCGAGGAAGGTAGGCAGCCAGTCCATGTGGTGCATGATTTCGTTGGAGACGGATCCCGCCTCAATTTTTCCGGGCCAACGAACCGCCGCAGGCACGCGCCAGCCGCCTTCCCAGTTGGTGTTCTTCTCTCCACGGAAAGGTGTCATACCCGCGTCAGGCCAGGTGTTCATGTGTACGCCGTTATCGGTCGAGTAAAACACCAAAGTGTTGTCCGCGATGCCTAGGTCATCAAGGAGCGTTAAAAATTCCCCGATGTGCAGATCATGCTCAACCATGCCGCAGGTGTATTCATCCGCTCGCGGATACATCGCTTTACAGGATGACATCTTGTTGTCTGCAACGTGCGTGCGAAAGTGCATCCTGGTACCGCTCCACCACACGAAAAATGGCTTGTCATCGGCCACGGACTTCTCAATAAACGCTTTGGCCGCAGCGACGGTTTCATCGTCGACGGTCTCCATACGTTTTTTAGTAAGAGGGCCCGTATCCTCGATTCGGCCATCGGCGAAGGAGTTGATGACCCCTCGAGGGCCATACTTGCGTCGGAATTCCGGGTCGGTTGGATAATCGTAATTCTCGGGCTCTTCCTCAGCATTCAAGTGGTAGAGGTTCCCAAAGAACTCATCAAAACCATGGTTACTGGGCAGGTGCTCGTCTTTATCGCCCAGGTGATTCTTACCGAACTGGCCCGTTACATAGCCATGGTTTTTCAGCAGGCCGGCAATAGTGGGATCTTCTTCCTGCATACCCAACTCAGCGCCGGGCAAACCAACTTTTGATAAGCCTGTACGAAAGACCGACTGCCCCATGATGAATGACGATCGACCAGCAGTGCAGGACTGCTCACCGTAATAGTCGGTGAACAACATGCCCTCACTGGCTATACGATCGATGTTAGGCGTCTGATATCCCATTACGCCGCGGGTATAAGCGCTGATATTGGATTGACCTACATCATCGCCCCAGATAACCAAAATGTTTGGCTTATCTGCCGCGGCGGCGGTGAGACTTGCTCCCGCCAAAGCGAGCGCAGCACTGTTTTGAGTGCTTTCCGCGCTACGAACGCCCCGTGGCCGGGACTCCCTGTGAACTTTCTATAAAGCAGTTTAGCTGAATACCGAATGGGGGGCTATGCGGACAGGTGTTCCTGAAGAAAGGCCACCATCCTGGTCCATGCGAGCTTCGCTGCCTCTGCGTCATAACGAGGCGTCGAGTAGTTGTGAAAGCCGTGGCGCGTCCCTGGGTACACATGCATTTCGTAAGTCACACCTTGGGCTACCAGAGCCGATTCGTAAGCCGCGCGCATGGCGTTGACCCGATCGTCGTTCTCGGCGTAATGCACCTGCACCGCAGCACTAATATCTGGAACCTTCGCCGTATCAGCCGCAGCGCCATAAAAGGGTGCTGCTGCCTGGAGTTCATCACCCAGCTCGGTGGCGAGGAAATTGGTAGTACCGCCACCCCAGCAAAATCCCGTGGCCGCTAACTTACCCGTGGAAAGGGGGTGACCTTTGACGAACCGCGCACTGTTCACCATATCTTGGCGAAGCTTGGCCTGGTCAAGCGTCCGCTGCATCGCGCGGCCATCATCGTCGTTACCCGGGTAACCTCCAATAGGTGCCAAACCATCGGGCGCAAGGGCGAGAAAACCAGCGACAGCAAAGCGACGAGCGACATCTTGTATGTAGGGATTGAGGCCACGGTTTTCATGCATAACCAATACCGCGGGAAAAGGACCGTCTCCGACCGGCTGTGCGAGATATCCACGCATCGCGCCTGAGCTTCCCCCAGGGGACTCATAGTCAATCCAGGTCGCCTTGATACGCTCGTCCGTGAACAGCACTTCCTGTGCTTTGGCGTAGTTGGGAATCAGCGCCTTGGCCATGCTCAGCGCGGAGGCGCCGGCAATTGTTAGGGCTGCAGCGCGCTCAAAAAACTGTCTGCGATTGAGTTTGCCATGACAATATTCGTCATAGAGCTCAAAAACCTGATCATCTATCTCGTGTTGCTGTAAAGATCGTTGTTGCATGGTTTGTTGTTGCATGAATATGAAAGCCTCTATCTACAAGCAAGAAGCTCTTCATGTTCCCACATTCAACAACAACTTACAGGGGCTTTAGGGAGCGCTTCCGCTATCGCCCAGGCTTCACGTCGCTTTTAGCGGACCACCAAGGCCTCGGGAGCATCGAGCGCCTCCAAAGCATCAAGTGTTGGCTCAGCATCTGTTTCTGAATCCTGGGGACCAAGAATCGTGACTCGCGCGCCCGACCCCGCTCTGCTGAGTGACGACACTACGAGGGGCTCACCAGCCTCGAGATCGTTCGCACGAATCAACAGGCTCATATTGCCCTCAGAGTCCTCGCGGATACCTACACGTTGAATATCAACAGACTTCAGCATTTCGTCCTCAACGGTGTACACAATACGGTCGGCGTAGACGCTTTGCAGAGGCACTTCAATGAGATCCTTTTGGGGAGGTAAGGTGATCCGCACATCCACCGCACGACCCAGCGCTAATTCGCTACTAGCCGGCGATGCAAACAAGACGTCAGTACCCGCTCGCCCACTGCGAACTTGAGCACCTATTTCCAGTAGCTCCAGTCTCACCCACTCGCCGCCCACTCGAGCATCTGCGCCTATACTCTGACCGTTGCTCACAGCGGCGTGCAATGCCGTCGCGTCTCGCTCAGGGAGAGATACGCGCACTTGCTGTGAGTCGGCGTTAAACAAAGACATGACGGTTTGGCCCGCGTCGATCCTGGCTCCTATCGCGGCGTCAATTGCAATCACAGTTCCGTCAAACGGCGCGACCAGCGATAGGCGCTCAAGGTTCAGCATACTTTCCTGAAGATCGGTTTCGGCACGGGTAACCCTGGCCTGTGCTGAGGCACGCTGCGCTTTGTGGCTGGCGAGCAACATTTCCTGTTGATTCAGCGCCATTTCCATCTCCAGACGCTGCTGCTCAAGCGCGTCGTAGTCCGTCACAGAAATCTGCCCCTTTTTGTAGAGTGTCTGAAATCGCTCCTGCTTTTTAACCGTAAGCTCAAAGAGCCGTCGCTGATGCTCAGCGTTCTTCGTTTCAGCCGCCTGTTGCGCTTGCAGACGGTCGTACTCTCCCCGGGCCTCTGTAAGCGCAGCTTCATGGCGGCGAACAGATAACTGCGCGTCTCGATCATCAAGACGCAGCAAGAGATCTCCAGCTGCCACCTTTTGACCCTCACGCACATTGACCTGAGTCACGTAGGCTAGCGTCGCGGCCCGTAAGGCTGTTGTATTCGGATTTTCCACACGCCCAAAGACATGTATCTCAGGAGAGAGCGATTCAAATTCCGCAGGCCGCGCAACGACGGGAATGGCCTCGGGAGTCGCATCCACTTCCAACTCCGGGCTGGAAAACGCACTTAGACCGAAGATGGCTACCATCGATCCCAATAGGATCGACAAACTGATCCTCGCGGACGCACTGAGCGCTCGCACATAGCGTCCGAGAACACTGCCACGCAGCCAGCGGCCTAGGAGTCGAAAGGGGGACGAAAGCATTGTTAGGACATTCATGAGCCAGGTGCTCCAAGTGCAGGGTTTTTCAGGTCATCAGCGCGGCTTTGGAGGCGGCGCCAGGATAGTTCGCAGCTTTCGAGCGCGGATAGGATTGCAGGGATAACCAGCAGTATCAGACCGGTGCCGTAAAGCATGCCGAAACAAATCACGGTAGCGAGGGGAATAAATGCAGCTCCCATCAGCGAAGACTCGAGCATCATGGGAACCAGACCCAAGCCCGTGGTCAAAGAGGTGAGCAGTACGGGACGCAGGCGTTGGCGCACAGCTTCGGTAATCGCCTCATCGGCTTTCATGCCGGCATAGCGATGGTCGCGGTAGGCGGTCACAAGAATAATGGAATCGTTCACGATTACCCCTGTAAGGGTAAAAATGCCCAGGAACGCGAGCGGTGTAATGTTAAAGCCCATGCCCCAGAGACCAAGCAAGGCGCCCGTCAAACCAAAAGGTATGGCAAACATAATCGCCAGGGGCCAAGTCAGGGAATGCAGCGTCCAGGCCAGAATGATGTAAATCAATAAAAGGGTTATCAAAAAACCGATAAACATTTCGCGTAAGAGTTGGCTCTGCTCGTTCGCCCAGAACCCCTTGCCCGGACTCACGCCCCACTTACTTGCTATAGACGGCATGATATCGGCTTCAAGCTCGTTGATAACGGCATCTGCTGTCGTGATGGACTTGTCGGGGTAAGCCCGTACAGCAACCGTCTGGACACCATTCACGTGATTGATCTTGTCGATACCTCGACGACTCTCGATATTGGCTACCGTAGACAAGGGAAGAATCTCGCCGGTTGGGGTCGTAACCGGGAGCCGCGCGAGGCTCGTCAAACGATGACGCTCCTGACTGGGAAGAGAGACACGGACTTCCAGTTCAGCATCGTCCTGTGTAAACAACTGAATGCGCTCTCCTTCAAAAGCCGTACGCACCTGACGCCCTACTTCTGTAGAAGAAAGGCCCAAGGCCCGGCCTTCGGGAGTCAGATTGAATACCCATTGATCGCGACCGTAGGGCAGGTCGTCGTGAACGTTGTTTACTCCCGGCATTGTGCGCATGACTGCGGCCAGCTCATCCGCGGCTCCCTTGAGCGCGGTAGTATCGTCACCGCTAAAGGTGAGCTCTATCTCCGGCCAAGGCTGATCACCCTGCTCGATCTGTAGTTGTTCAACGATTGTCGACTCCGGAATCGACGACTGCCAATGTTCAAGAAACTTGGCCAGACTGACTTCGCGAGACTCCGGTGAGGTCAATTCAACAAACACGCTGGCGAACTCCGGACCGTCTCTACGATCCCTGCTAATCGTTGCACCATTCAGCTGCACCCAACGCGCGACGATGTTCCCGCCGCCAAAATGCTCATCGGTAGACTTAACTTGATCTTCGAGGGCCTCGAGATAGGCCTGGCGCTGGTCTGCAGTCGCATCGGCTGTGAACTGGATATTGGCTTCTGCAAACTCAAAGTTGATATTCATATTGAGATCAAACTTGATGTAGCTCATCGCGACCAAACTAATCGCAAAAAAGAACGCGCTGGCTGCAGAGGTAATCGCCACGCGGCGGTGTACCAGACACCAGTTGAGGATCGGAAGCACCCAATTCTCCCGGAAACGCTCAAAGCGCTCATCAAAGGCTTTCCGTAATGCCGGCGTAGGTTTTTTGTCTTCTGCCATGCGCCGAAAAGAGTGCTTGAGATGACCGGGCATAATCAAAAAGCACTCGACGAGCGAGGCGAGGATGACGCACAACATAAGTATAGGAATCTCACGAATGTCGTCGCTGTTCACAATCACCAGCGGTAAAAACGCAGCCATGGTAGTTAAGCTAGAAGCCACAATCGGCGCGAACATACGCTGGGCACCAACGACTGCGGCCTCTTCCGGTCCCAATCCATTTTCAAACTGCCAAAGGGAATGCTCGCCAACGACAATGGCGTCGTCAACGACGATACCCAAGGCCATAACCAGACCGATCATGGAGAGAAAATTCAGGCTTCCGCCAAACCCATAAAACAGAAGCAAGGCGCCCGCAAAAGAGACTGGAATGCCCAATGCAACCCATCCTGCTACGCGAAGATTCAAAAACAAGAACAACATCGCCAGCACCAGGCACAGACCTGATACTCCGTTTCGCAACACTAGACCCATGGTATCGGCGGCGAAACGCCAAGCTTCGATGAATACTTTGGTCTCTACGCCCCGGGCCAGGAGAGACTCCTCCTGTTGCGCGCGCCAGGTCTTGATAACGTTGGCCGCGTCAAAGGTGTCAGAGCTATCACCTCGACGCACACGAAGCTCGATAGCAGGCTTACCCTCGATTAAGGAATAGCGCTGGTTTTCGATCGCGCGGCGCTCGATATGCGCTATGTCACCGAGTTGTGCCAACTGGTCGCCCGAAGTTGACGCGATGGGAAGCTCTTCAAAGCCTCGTACGCTTCGTTGCTGATCCATGGACCGAATCTGGCGTCGTCCCTGCCCCGCACCGATGGTCCCTGCGGGAGTGTCGTTACTCAGCCTCGCCACGGACTGCGCTATATCAACGATACTCGCGTTCATTTCCACGAGCGTTAGGCCGTCGATTTCGATGGCGATTTCTTCCTGAGGAAGGCCACGCAGCTCTACCACATCCGCACCAAGAGCGCGGAGCTGGCGCTCGGCCTCATGCGCCAAAGGTGCTAGCTCCGTAAAATTGTCGGGTCCCGTAAGAAAAACCGCCGCAACAGTCTCGTACCAACGGTCTATTGCCACTCTTGGGGGCTCGAGATTCACAGGCAAATCGCGAACCAAAGCTATGCGCTGCTTGATGGTGTCCACAGCGTTATTGATTTCCACGTTACGGTCAAAACGAAGCTGAACCCACGCGATACCGTTGCGAGTCCAGGAGTTCAGTCGCTCTATCCCTTCCAAGCCGCGGAGCTGATGCTCCACCGGATTAGTAACGAGCTTCTCCATGTCTTCGGCAGAGGCACCAGGCCATTGCAATTCGACTTCAGCGACATTCCAGCTCTGGTCCGGGTTCATCTGAACCTTGATCTTGATGCCGCCCCAGACACCGGCCATCAACATGATCACCATAAGGAGATTTGCGGCCAGACGATGACGGGTGAACATATCGATCCAGCCGGATCGACCGGATTGTGGTGACTTACCTGTTGCGGGGGCTTCCACGATTGCAGACTCACGCCAAATAATTGCTAGTGCGTGCAATCTACTCTTACATCGTCAAGCTGTGGGGTGCTTTGCGGTGAGTCGCAGGATTTTGACGACTAGTGGCCCTGAGTAGCGCGAAACTTCAAAAAATCAAGGCTGTCAGACATGCTTTGGTCTTCGCAGCGCAATAAACACCGCAGCCACCAAACTTTGCACGCCACCATCGACCAGTGGAGAAAACAGGGCGACATCTCCCGTAGGGTCAGGCTGCCCGGGAATTGCTGGAAAAACAGCTTCGAAAAAGATAGCAGTCTTAGTGATGTAAGCTACAGTTTTCGTATACCAGTGGAAGCTTCTAATGACCTACTTAAGAATCAGCCGTCGTCGCGCTTTCGTCATGCTGCTTACAACCCTAGGGTTTTGCCTTGCCGGTCTTGGCGGGCCCGCACTGAGTGCCGATAGCGTTGATGCTTCGCTTTATCAGACCATGGCATATCGCAACATCGGTCCCTTTCGCGGAGGAAGAGTTACCGCTGTAGCCGGAATCAAAGATGACCCACTGACTTACTACTTTGGAGCCACCGGTGGTGGCGTTTGGAAGACCACGAGCGCCGGCAGCGCTTGGGAGAATGTCTCCGATGGCTTTTTCAACACCGGCGGCATTGGCGCCATCGACATCGCTGACAGTGACCCAAACATTATTTTTGTAGGTACTGGCGAAGGTCCTGTGCGCGGAGTAAAAACCTCCCACGGCGATGGCGTCTACAAGTCTACCGATGGGGGTAAAACCTGGACACACATGGGCCTCGAGGCAACTCGACACATTAGCCGTATACACATTCACCCGAGAAACCCCGATGTCGTCTTCCTTGCCGCTCAAGGTAACCCCTGGGGCGCCAACGAAGAGCGCGGAATCTACAAAACCGTAGACGGTGGCAAGAACTGGACGAAAGTACTCTTCGTCAATGAAGACTCAGGCTTCGCCGACATGAGCATGGATGCCAGCGATCCGAACTTCCTGATGGCCACCAGCTGGGATTTTCGCCGCCGGCCTTGGGTTGTGAAAAGCGGAGGCCCAGGCAGTCGGGTTTACAAAACAACCGACGGTGGAGAGAGCTGGACCGAAGTAACAAAGGGCCTCCCTGAACTGAAGGGCAAGATGGGTATAGCCATATCACCGGCTAACCAAAAAATCGTCTACGCCGCCGTCGAGGCAAAGGACGGCCAGGGAGGTGTTTACCGGTCCGATGACAGTGGCGAAAGTTTTACCCAGGTAAGCGACGACCCAAATACCTGGGCGCGCGCCTGGTATTACATGCACATCACGGCCGACCCCAACGATGAAGACGAAGTCTGGGTGATGAATGGTGTACTGATTAAGTCCATAGACGGCGGGAAAAACTTTGAACGCATTAAAGCTCCTCACGTCGACCATCACGCCGTATGGATCAATCCGTCTGATAGCAACATTCTCATTAACGGTAATGACGGCGGCGCTAATGTTTCCATGGATGGCGGTGCGACCTGGTCCACACAAATGAACCAACCGACAGGTCAATTCTATCGAGTGATCACAGATAACAACTACCCGTACCGCATTTACTCGGCACAGCAAGACTCCAATGGCATCACCATCGCCAGCCAGAGTATGAGCGCTAGCGGTGGTGGCATAGGATTAAGTCACTGGTGGTCTATAGGATCTGGAGAGAGTGCAACAATTGCCTTCAACAAAGATGACCCCAAATATGTGTACACCACGTTCTTTGCAAGCATGCTTGGCGAATGGAATCGCGACACGCGCCAGTACCGCAACGTGCGCCCCTACCCGGAACGCATTACCGGCGAGGAGCCAAAAAACCTGAGATACCGCGCGAACTGGAACGGCCCCGTCATCGTGTCACCTCACGACCCCGAGCGTCTTTACTATGGTTCGCAATACTTAATGACCTCCACGGATCGTGGCGTCAGCTGGACCGTGATCAGTGATGACCTCACCCGCAATGATAAAGATCACCAAGGCCGCGGTGGCTACCCTATTTCCAATGAGCAGATTACCGCGGAGAGCTACAACAATCTGTTTGTGATCGCTGAAAGTCCTGTTCGCCAGGGCATCATCTGGACAGGCTCGGATGACGGGCTCGTACACCTCACTCAGGATGGCGGGAAGACCTGGAAGAATGTCACACCCCGAGGACTCTCCGAGGGCATCATCAACGTTATCGACGCATCACCTCATGATGCGGGCACAGCGTATTTCGCCCGTGCCGGCTTCAAAATGAACGACTTCACGCCGGTCATCTACAAAACCGATGATTACGGAAAGTCCTGGAAGAAGATTGTTAAGGGTATTCCCTCCGACACCTTCGCGCGCACAGTGCGCGTCGACCCCAAGAGACCCGGGCTTTTGTACGCTGGCACCGAGAATGGACTGTTTGTGTCCTTTGACGATGGCGGGAACTGGCAAAGCCTGCAGTTAAATCTTCCACAAGTACCGATAACGGATCTCTACGTGCAGCAGGATGATTTGGTGGTATCTACTCAAGGTCGTTCTCTTTGGATTCTGGACGACCTGACGCCCTTACATCAGCTCTTTGATGGTATTCCCGATACCGGGGCTGTCCTTCTCGACCCGCGAGATCCTATTAGGAACATCTCCAATGGCTACCCCGACGACGGACCGGGAGAGAACCCACCCCGAGGCCTTCAGGTCCACTATGTACTCAGTGAGCAAGCTGACGAGCCCATCCAGTTTGAAATTGTGAATCAGCGCGGCGACGTCATACATACCGACAGGTCCGACCTCGAAGGGACGATTTGCGGTCGTGGTCAGGCCGAAATACCCCGTCCTGAAACCATTTCCACGAAGATCGGTGACAACCTCTGGGAATGGCGGTTGCAGATGGGCGAGTTTGAATGTCTACCAGAGATTTACAGCGTATCTGGCAGCATGGACGCATATACAGCTGCGCCCGGGGACTACACCGTGCGCATGACTATCGGAGGGAACGTACAGGAGCAGAGCTTCAAAATTCGTGTGGACCCTCGCCTGGGCGGTGATACAGCCGAAAACCTGCAGGAGTATGCCGAGATGGACGCCCTTTCCAGCTCGCTTATGGAAGCCGCCACAGCCATGAGCAAAGGCGTTACCGACTTGCGTTTAATCAAGAAGCAACTCGCGCTCATCAATGAGCTGGGGCCACCACAGGAGGTCGTCGATAAAGGCACAGAACTGGAATCCGATGTTGACGCCTGGATTGAGCTTATCCTTCAGAAAGAGCTCAAGACATTCCAGCACGTGTATCAGCATGAGGGGCGTTTTCTCATGAAGATTAAGGATCTTCTTGGCCGAATGCATCGCTCACAGATCCCTCTAACCGATGGTTTCAAAGAAGTCACCGGAGACTATTTGCAGCTATGGAGTGGCTATGAGGCGCAGTTGGCTACGATTCGTGGCGAGGGTTTAGACGACTTTAACGCGCTAGCGGAAAAGAATCGCGTCTCAACGATAAAACTTCCTTGACGATCAGGTGGCAACACCACAGCACTGAGCTATCATCAGGCATCAAAATAAAGCTTAGCACTTTGGAGCACATCAACTGATGAACAAGCATTACAGAAGCGCGATACCTGCGTCATACACTCTGGCTCTCGTTTTGGGGACTCTGAGTGTGGGCTTTTCCACAACTAGCCAGGCACAGGTCCCTATCGTCAAACCGGGCGCTCCAGGGCAGGCAACACAAACCCTAAGCGCTGAAGAAGCCGTTGCGATCGCTGAGTCGTCTTATTCGCCTGCCGACGTAACCTTTATGCAGGACATGATCCCCCACCACCATCAAGCTACGCAGATGGCCTTGTTGGTAAAAGATCGCACCAACAACCCCGCACTCGTTGACCTGGCAGATCGCATCAACGGCACCCAGGCCGATGAAATTGCCTTTATGCAGGAGTGGCTCGCTGAGCGTGGGGAAGACGTCCCCGCCCCATCGAATCATCAGGCCATGCACATGCATCACGATATGGCTGGTATGGCGAGTCCAGAGCAGATGGCGGCGCTCGCGGAGGCCGAGGGAACAGACTTCGATCGAATGTTTTTGACACTGATGATCCGGCATCACGATGGCGCCATCACCATGGTCGACGACCTGATGGATCAGCCTGGCTCCGCCTATGATCCGGTGCTTTATGAGTTCACTAACGACATAAGCAACGATCAGGCTGTAGAGATCGAACGCATGAATGGAATGCTCGTGAGCCTATCTGAAGATCCCAGGTCAGGCCTGAAAGCCGGCGTGTTCGATGCGGAACAAGCGATTTCCAATCTGGAGCTCGTTGCCAGCTTGCGTAAGCCCGATGGCTTCTTTGATCCCGCCAACCCTGCCGAACGCGGCGCCCGAGCGCTCGATGAAGAAGACAACCAGGGGGACGAGCGCGACGAAGCGGAAGCCGAGAGCGAAGCGCGCTCGACCACCATAGAAGATGACGCAAGAAATTCTCGACGTCCCATGCTGAGTTTCGCCAACACGGACATGGCCTTTCGCGATGACGTATTGGTGGCCGGTAACTATCACGGCTTTAATGTCTACCAACTCCAGCACGATGGTGTTCCTGATTTAATGGCTTCCATTGTCTGCCCTGGCGGTCAGGGAGATGTCTCTATCGTTGGTGACCTACTGTTTATGTCCGCACAAGAGAACCGCGGGCGTCTGGACTGCGGCCTCGAGGGAGTAACTGAAGACGTCAGCGCCGATCGCTTCCGCGGCTTGCGAATCTTCGACATTTCCGAGCTGACCAGACCTCGCCAAGTTGGCGCTGTGCAAACCTGCCGCGGATCCCACACCCACTCCGTGGTTTCTGGCCCCGACAAAGACGGCATCATCACCATTTATAACTCCGGCACCTCTTCAGTCCGCGAGGAAGAAGAACTGGAAGGCTGCATCGGAGAGATTCCTGGCGATGAACGTACCGCACTCTTCCGCATCGATGTTATCGAAGTGCCTGTAGATAACCCCGCCGCAGCAAAAATTGTGGACAGCCCCCGCGTCTTTGCGGACTCGGAAAGTGGCGTCGCTGCGGGCCTGTGGCGCGGAGGCGATCACGGTGAAGGCACCCAAGACACCTCGCCGACGGATCAATGTCATGACATTACCGTATTCCCCGAAGCCAACATCGCGGCAGGCGCCTGCTCGGGCAATGGGATCATCTTCGATATCAGTGATCCGGCTAAGCCTACCCGTATTGACGTCGTTACCGATAAAGGCTTCGCATACTGGCACTCAGCCACCTTTAACAATGATGGCACCAAAGTGTTGTTTACCGACGAATGGGGTGGTGGGTCGCGCGCTCGCTGCCGCGCCTGGGATCCACTGACCTGGGGCGCTGATGCGATCTACGACATCGTGGATGGCAAGTTGGTGTTTGGTGGTTACTTCAAGATGCCTGCTCCGCAGTTAGAATCAGAAAACTGCGTAGCGCATAACGGATCCATCATCCCTGTTCCAGGTCGCGATATTTTTGTTCAGGCTTGGTACCAGGGCGGCATTTCAATTATCGACTTCACTGATTCCGGGAACCCCGTGGAGATCGGATACTTTGATCGCGGCCCCTACTTTGAAGACGAAATCATCACCGGCGGATTCTGGTCTGTGTATTGGTACGAAGGCTTCATTTATGGCACAGAGATCGTGCGGGGACTGGACGTATTTGACCTTGTAGCCAGCAATTACCTCAGCGAGAACGAGATAGCGGCGGCCAAACTTGCCGATCAGGGTGCATTGTTCAATCCTCAGCAGCAGTTTCGCGTTAGCTGGCCTGCGGAGCCCACCGTCGCTTTGGCCTATCTTGACCAGCTGGATCGCGACAAGGCGCTGAGTAGCGACATGCAAGAAACGTTGCGCGGCGCCCTAGAGCGTGCGCAGACAGCACTGACTGCTGATAAGCGGGACCGTTCTCTGTCGCGCGAGCTCAACAAGATGGCGAAAACTCTGTCTTCATCGGATGTTTCAGCGGACCATGCCCGGCGGGTTGCGGACCTGTCTAAAACACTGAAAGGCATTGCGAAAGGCTTGCGTAGCTAAACTCCTTAAAACTTCGGTGCCCGCGGTGGAACTCGGTAACCATACTGATTTTCGCCGCAGGTGCCGGGCTGATCTAGTCAGCCTCACGTTTAAGGACTGTCAGTCAGTAAGAAATGGTTGCGAGGGTGAGCCGGGCATCATCACTTCCGTAACGCTTTCGAAAACGCCCGCTACCAAGGCCATGTACAGCAGCACAATTCCTAGGCTCTTCGCCGATGCGAGCACCCAACCCACCCGGTAGACGCGAACTACAGATGTAACAAAGCTTGTCAGCATGTAGATCAAGAGGAGAAGCTGTATCGCCATAGCAAGAACAGACTCGGCAGCAAGCTTTTCCAGTGGGAGCATAAACGCGAGTACCAAGTAGGCCACACTGTGTAGATGCAACGAATGGATGAGGTGGTCGAAAAAAAAGCGTTTTCGAAACACGAGCTTCAGAATGAGCGCAAACACCGGCAACAAGAAGAACATCAATTTAGGCACGTAATCAGAGAACAAACGAGCCTGCCCGAGGGCATCAGCACTATCCGTCTGACCTTCGTTTAAAAGTGCACCCTGCCCTGCTACCCAAGCGGCAAGCACGAAGAACAGCACGCTGACAATCAGGTAAAGACGGAAAGGTGAGGAGTAAAGCCTTCGCTTACCGTCGAGATAGTCTCTGGTTAGTACGCCCGGATGCCGTAACATCGTCCAAAGAGTACGAGCCGCGCGACCATCAACATCAAAGGTTTCTTGAAGAACTTCGCCAATCAGCGCGACTATGGGGCGCCTAAGTTCTAGATCTTTCTGCCCGCACTGGGGACAGAAGTTGCCATCAAAGTCTAAGCCACAATTTTTACAATGGATCATCTATGTTCTGAAACTCTCAGGCTGTGTCGAGCAGAAAATCCTCGTAATCGTCAAGAATTTCTTCGCGCTCGAAGTGCAAGAAGTGCCCAGCTCCATCGATGAGCAAACACTCACAGTGCGCAATGATCTCTTGAGCCTCCCACATGTCCCCCAGGTCAATAATTCGATCCTCGGATCCGTTTACGATGAGAGTCCGGGCACTGATCTTCGTAAGGTCAATCGCTTCCTTTAAATGACCTAGAGACATTATGTTGAGACAGTGCTCGTAAAAAGCGTCCGCGTTCGCGTCACTCAGGTTTTCGAACTGCGAGGCTATCTGCCGCTTATAGGTTAGGCCTATTTCCTGGCCGAACATTCCTACAATGAGTTCGGCGCCGGCAGCAAAGTCTCGAGATGCGTAAAGCACCTTCGCGCGATCAATGATGCTCTCCATTTCGGCGTTAGGCTGCATACCAAAGCTACTTAGCACGAGCTTCTGTACTGCATCCGGGTACTTCGCCGCGTAGCCTGCTGCAATTGCGGTTCCCCAACTACTGCCCGCCAGGGTCAGCTCTCCCTGGGGCTTCGCATGCTGCACGAGTGCGTGAACGACTTGTACTTGCTCATCCACAGTCACATGAGCGCCACCACTTAGTATCTGAGAGCGACCAACACCCGGCATATCGAAGATGATTACACTGAAATGCGGCGAGAACCGTTTGGCTACGGCCCGCCACACCGCCATGGTCTGCAGAATTCCGCTGACACAGATGAGTACGTTGGGATGATCACCGTACCGACGGTAGGGAATCGCAAACCGGTCGTACTCAACGATGCCTTTTTCAGTCTTCATTAATCATGTTCCGCGCACAGAGGGCGACCATTGGACTTTAGATGAATCCGAGCGGCTATTTTCGCAGCGCGACGGGTTTTCCAAGCGAACCACCGCCGCGGAGCGGAGTAGTTTGCCAGACGATCCACACCATTGCCTATAAGCAGGTTCCGCAATCCCTTGAGTCGATCCATCCATAGAGGCGACGGCGCGCGCAAAGATACGCCGACCCCCGCATCAAGGTAGTAAAACTCATGCCACCAACCGCTGGGCATGTACAGACTCTGACCTGGCTCCAGCACACACTCGTAGGCTTCCGCATACCCTAACGCAGGAAACTCATCTAAGTCAGGCTGCGATAAATTGACGTAACTGCGCACCGTGAAGGGGTGCTGATACAGCGCCTGCGAGCTATTCGGCGAAAACAAACGAATGCGGCGCCTGCCCTTAATGACCGTATGCAGGACGTCCGTCATATCAATATCAAAATGCAGCGGCGTAACACTCCCTCGGCAGCCAAAAAAACTGAATACAAAACGCCGTGAAAACCTCAAACCCACATCGGGAATACGAATGTCATCAAGCATTGCAGGAATCTTTTGGGACAAGTTGTACAGAAACATGCGCAAGTCTTGCCCCTCGGACAGCGTCCGCTCCAGGAACTCAGCAAGACGCATGGACCCTTTGCTCGACATGTAACCGCTTCCGGGTTCTGCAAAACTTGCGTCATACACCGGAACACGATGATCACCGTAAAGAGAAGATAGGCTCTCGGGAGTCCAGCGCTCTAGCGCTGGCCAATCCGCCGCTAGATCGGTAACAATAATCGGCTGACGTTTGCGGACAGCATCACGGAGTGCTTTACCATCAGGATCTGAAATCGCTGCTATTGGGTGCCAGACGAGCCTTTGCGGCTCCCAATCTGACACACTTGCTGTTGCAGAAATCTCGCTCACTAATCGGTCTTCGAGCCGCTTTCGGCGGCTGAAAGTACTAACAAACCCTCTCTGTCGCAGGCGGGGTCGTCACCAAACCAGATTGACCATATGAGTTTCGCAAAAGCTAAATCCGTTGTTTCAAACGATAGCTCACCATTAAATTCCACCATCAGTTTCCCATCTGCAAACCAATAGAAGACCAACTCATCTCCCGCGTTCGCGTCGCGATCGATGGCTGCCATGAAGGCATCCACGCTCGCCCTAGCATCCTCAAGCCAGTTTTCCTGAGCATTCTTTCTTAGGCTCTTGTCGAGCTCTTCTCGAATGCGATCACGTCCCAGCTTGCGGTCAAAGCGCACCAAAATTGCTTTGGGCCGCTTATCAGTGAGTACTGTCTCAAAGCTTAGGGCAGGGTCTTCTGTCAGCGCAGCGTAGTGAGCGATTTCATAAACCTTAAAAAACAGGAATATACGTTCGGCTTTCCCCGTGTAGGCCAATTCATAGACAGTGCCATCGCTTGCAGTTGAAAGCATAGTCGGCAGGGCCGCTGCTTCAGCACCAACGGCTAGAGGCGCAAACGCCAAGGCGACTGATAGGCACACAAAGGATGCGGTTCGGGTCAGAACTCGCCGAAAGAAATAGAAAATATTAATAAGCCAAGTGCTCGATCGCTTCTTAATCCTAGGCTACCAGATATTCGCCCGATCTTGTGCAGGAAGTGTGTGCCCGGCGGGCCGGAGTGCAATACCTAAATCACGTACAAGCCTTCAATCGCGAGATAACATGGATTCGACGCCAGTGCCCTCCAGTAGCCTATCAACGCGAGCTGCGTCCTCGCGACTCAGACTTTGGTAAAGCCCATTCGTCCATCGCAAACACTTCGCTTGATAAGGGAAGGTCCGCTGCGCCCAAGTCGCCCCATCTATCTCGCATTGCCACTCTCTTTCGCCGTTAGCCACAGCCTTGGCATTGGCAAGCTGTGCGGGAGCGTAAACGCGCCCTACTTCACTAAGAAGCTCACCTAAACTGTGAGGCTGCTCCTCGATGGGGACCCAGTCTGCATCCGACGCTTTAATTCCGCTTAAGTCGTACATTCGGTCGACCCAGGCAACGGTCCTGGACGATACGTCGTGCGTGATCGCTCGGGGAGTCGGATCAAAACCCACTAATTGTGAAAGCTGGCCGTGAATTCCAAAGTCCCCTGCGGCGGGTCGCCGACCTAGCATAAAAGCCTGCTGCGAAAGATGTTCATCCATCGCCTGCAAAAACCGACGGTAACTAGCATCGATAACCGATGCCGTAACGTCGTTCGACCCCACAACAAACAGACGACCCACCTGTCTTTCAGTAAAGTGCTTCTTAAATGCGGCCAGATCCTCTTCACTAATAGTTGTGTCGCGCAGTAGAGGGAGGATCGTACCCGCCTTGTCGGCATCGGCTGCAAAATGCCACCGGTAGTGAAACATGTACTTCGTGCACCACTCGTCCGCGAAATCCTCAATGAGATAGTCAACAAAGGCTAACGCCGGGTCAGCTGGCACCACTGACCGAGTGCTTTGTTGTTCTTCCAAAGCTCGTATTATCGGCGTTGAGTCACAGACTGCAGACAAGCCGCTCTCGTCCTGCGTAATAAATGTCGGCAACAACGCTGGTCTAGGCGGCTCGATACCCAAGCTCTCACAGACATCACCGGGCTCTGCCCACGCCACGGTGTAAGGAATTCGTCGGTACCTTAGCAACGCTAACATTTTCTGCGTGTACGGAGATGCCGTAGCACCAATGAGCTGTACTGGATCACTAAACATGGACGTATCCTCCGAAGTATCAGTGAATGATACTCTTGCCCCTCGTAAATAACGCGGCCACGCGGAATATTTAGAGGTTAATTCCTTGGGCAAGATACCCACACTCGTCGATGGCGATTTAACCCTGGGAGATTCTAAGGTGATCTGTAAATATCTCGAGGAGGCTTATCCTGAACCAGCGCTCTACCCTCGAGAAATCGCTGATCGAGCCCGAGCTCATCGGTTCGAAGATTTCGCAGGAGGCAAACTCACCGAACTCGCAGCGGGCATCTTTTTCCAGCGTTTTATGCGTCCGAGAGCGTTCAAGCAAGAACCCGATGAGGCGCTCATCTCAGACATCATCGATAACAAGCTTCCGCCAATGCTCGACTACCTCGAAGGCCAAATTCCCAATGAGGGTTTCTTGTTCGGCGAGTCTGGCATAGCCGATTTGAGCATCATGAGCCCCTTGGTGAATGCCAGTTATGCCGGCTACGAGATTGATGCCAATCGCTGGCCTCGCACCACGGGGCTTATCGCCACCGTCAAAGCTCGAGCAGAGGTAAAGTCCAATCTGGAGCAGGAAAAAGCAGCCTTGGGCCTATCGCAGCCTTGTGGGCCCCTAGAGAACTGGAACTATCCAGCGATGGATTTTCAGGGCTTGCGTAACGCGCCCCAGACTTCCTGATGGTTTTTCCGCTCGACCCGCCGGTGAGTCTTTAAGCTCAAAAGAGACCCCAGGCCCGTCTCCTCAAGCAGCGCTACTATCGGCGCTTGCTCGTGGGCCGAGGCACCTTCAAAGGAGTCTTGTATTCGCTGGAGCAAGTAAAAACGGTAAGGCATCACTAGAGTAGACAGGGTGATACCACGCCAGGCGAATTCGGCCGATCCAATCGTGCGCATCGCAGGACTATCCATACCACTAGTTCCCGCTTCCAGATCGGGCCGAGCGTCTAGCCACTCATTGGCAAATTTTACGTGGGCCTCCAGCTCTGGCAAATACTCTTCGGCGACATAGCACATCAGCTTTTTCAAAGATTCCTGCGGAGGGCTCTGCGACTGAAAGCCAGTGTCCTCGGGGTACTCCACCCAGTTTGATTCTGCGCCATGCATCCTCTCCACCCAGCGAGCAACAACCGGAGCAGTCCGGCGCATAAACAAGGTCGCCGCGGGGTCACGATTCAAATGAGCGAACAGCGATGATATCAGGCCGAAGTCACCAATGGTCGGCTGTCCACCCAACAGGTAAGGGTTATCCTCTAGATGCTCTGCAAAGAGCAAAAGGAACTCGCTATAACTACTCTCAATGATTGGCGCGCTTTCTTCAGTCACACCAAAGCCAGAAGCCGCATTGCGCATGCGTCCACTAGCACGATCAAAAAACGCATTCCCTTGTTCTTTAGTTGCATTGATGGGAGCCAGCGCTGCAATGAATTCATTGCGAATAAAATCAAGGTTGAGTTCATCAAAGTTCCAACGGTAATGCATCGCGGGCCGCAGCAATCCCTCACCACCAAAGAGCTCAAAGAGAAGACTCACTACTTTTAGCAAAGGAGATTCCGGATATACGGAAAATCGAGAAACTCCGCCCTCCTCGAGAAAATCAATAATATCTGTGCCGTCCTGCACGATAGTGCCTTCAGGAGTTTCAATAACCGGAATAATAAAGCGCCCCACAGTCGGCACAATCCGTGTCATAAAGTCCGGATGATTGGCGCCGTATTCGGTGAACGCGATGCCCTGCTTACGAAAGTAACTGCGAACTTTCCCTGTGTAGAGCGAAGCGGGCATGCCGTAGAGCTTGTAAATTTCTGTCATGAAGCGCTGGACTCGTCGTGTTTTTTGGCCCTAAGCATAACCCAGTAACTCCCTGAGAAAGCGAGAGCCCCAAAGCAAGTGACGCGGAGAAGCGTTAGCATACCGCTTTGACACATAGTTCGGGAAAACCCATGCGAATGCCCCGCCTACTGGTGGTTCTGGTACTGTTCATCGCCCTTGCTGCGATAACAAATATCCTTAGCACTAGCCCGCCAACCATTGATTCAACAGCGCTTCTGTCTCTTGGAGAGAAATATGACGTAAGGCTAATCCGCGACGAATTTGGTGTACCTCACATCTATGGAGAGAGTGACGCCGACACAGCGTTTGGACTTGGCTATGCACAAGCTGAGGATGACTTTGCAACTCTGCAAGACGTGGTTCTGGCAACCAGAGGAAAACTCGCTGCAGTGCGCGGACCTGACGCCGCAAAAACTGATTACCTGATTCAACTCATGGGTGTTTGGGAAGCGGTAGATGAGGGTTACCAAAGCAAGCTCAGTCAAAATGCGAGAGATATCGCCGAAGCCTACGCAAATGGCATCAACCTTTATGCGGCGCAAAACCCCGATATCGTAGAGGGTTTTGTTTTGCCGTTTACCGGCAAAGATCTCATCGCGGGCTTCACTTTTAAGCTGCCGCTCTTCTACGGCTTCGATCAAACATTATCGGCGCTGTTTGATGGCAGCGATCGAGAGCTGGCCTTACAGGGGGATACGGCCCTTACCTTTGTAGAGCAAGCCCGCGCCGAACTGGGCAGTCAGGGCGTAGCCATCGCTCCCCATAAATCCAGCGATGGCTACACGCGGCTCCTTGTAAACTCCCATCAGCCCCTGACCGGCCCTGTCGCCTGGTACGAAGCACGATTGCATTCAGAGGAAGGCTGGGACATGGCCGGAGCAACCTTTCCTGGGTCGCCGGTCATTCTGCACGGTCATAACCGACATCTAGGTTGGTCCAGCACGGTGAATAAACCCGACCTAGTCGATGTTTATCAGCTCACCATCAATCCAGAAAACGACAATGAGTACCTCTTGGACGGAAAGTGGATTGAGCTAGAGACACGCACTGCAGAAATCCTGGTGCGCGTGTTCGGCCCATTTCGCTGGACTTTTAAGGAGCCGGTCTACTCATCGAAGCACGGCCCCGTGTTGAAGCTGGACCACGGGACCTTCGCAATCCGATGGTCCGGGATGGGTGAAGTAGGAACTCTTGATCAGTATCTCGCGCTCAATAAAGCAACAAACATGCAGGAATTTGAGACTGCGTTAGCGATCGCGAGCCAGCCCTCCATCAATCAAGTCTATGCGGACAAAGAGGGCAACATCGCCCACTACTACAATGCGATGTTTCCCGAACGAGTAGAAGGCTGGGATTGGCATAAGGACCTGCCCGGAGATAGGTCAGAGCTTATCTGGGATGGCTACTTGCCGTTTAGCGCCATCCCCGCAACCCGCAACCCTCCCAGTGGTTTTGTCTTTAATGCGAACAACAGCCCCTATTTATCAAGCGTTGGAGCAGGACAGCCCCAACCCTCAGAGTTTTCGAAAACGATGGGCATTGAGACCGGCACAACAAATCGCGCATTGAGACTTAAGCGGCTACTAAGCGCCAGCGAAAAAATCAGTCGAGAAGATTTCTATCGCATCAAATACGACGTCTCCTACGACAGAGAGCTGCCAGCGATGCTCAGACTTCGCGAGTTCATCGCTCAGGGCAAGGAACATCTCCCTGTGGAACTAAATCCGGCGTTTGATCTCCTCACAGAATGGAACAGGGGCACTCAGAGTGACAATCGTGCGGCGGCCCTGGCAGTGCTGACTATGGCTCGCCTCATTGATAGTCGCCGGCGAACGGAGGGCGTTGATCTCGCTCAGCAACTGGAAAACGCGGAGTCCTATTTGCGCACTCACTTTGGTCGTATAGATCCCGAATATGGCGAGGTGGTTCGCCATCAACGAGGAGACAAAAGCTGGCCGCTAGACGGCGGGCCGGACACGCTTCGCGCGGTGTACACAGAAGAGGATCCGGTCAGTGGGCAACTGTATAACGTTGCCGGTGACAGCTACATCATGTTTGTAGAGTGGGATCGCGATGGTAACGTAAGCTCTCGGGCCATTCACAACTTTGGCTCCGCCACACTTGATAAGTCGTCACCCCACTACGCGGATCAAGCAGCGCTGTTTGTCGAGCATAAAGATAAAGCTGTCAGGTTAGAACTCGAGGAGCTACTACCCTTCGCGAGTCGAGACTATCGACCTGGTGTAACGGACGAAAGTATGGAATCAGAGTGACTGATGTCCGGGATGCACTGTGATGATATTGCCTGCTGCATCATACTGATCGACCAGAGACTTTACCCAGGTAAGGCTCTTGGCTGATCGAGGCAAGTCTGCAGAATAGGTACCGGGCTCTACCCCGTTCTCCCAACCCCATCGAGTGTGCGTGAGATCGCCCATCATCAGTTGCGTGCCGGCAGTGGTGCGTGCCAGGTACACCGTTAGGCCGGCAGTGTGCCCCGGGGCGTGAATCGCGAACAGGCTGCCATCACCAAAAACATCCAGAGCTTTAGACTCATCAAAGGCCCACTCCTGAAGCTGGCTAACATGAGACAGCAATCGGTTGGTCGTTCCCCGCGTCGCCAAATGATTGGCTGCCGAGTACTCGGCATCGCCAGGGCCCAAAAAAACATCAATCCCCGATGGCAAGTCATCGAAGCCCATGATGTGATCGAGATGAATATGAGTAAGAAACACTCCTGAAATAGCTTCTCCATCGAGCCCTGCGAGTATCTCGCGATTTGAACGCTGTACCGTCAACGCATCCATATTCATTACGTTGGCCACGAGCCAGCTTACGTCGCTATTGTCTGCACCCCGGAAACTTTCAGACACCCCGCCATCGATTAGAAAAACGCCATGCTCCGGATGCTTGAGAACATAGGTGTAAACGCTTATCGCCTCATCGCGATCCTTGATACCCGCGGCCTGCGCCTTGGGGTGCTCAAGATTCAAAAGCCCCGAAAGCGGTACGGACCACGTGGCCGCTGTTACTTTTTCAAACTCAATAGGACCGGTGGTCGCGATGTTCTCAAACACCGCATCAATGCTCACGCTGCGACCTAAGTCGGCGGTATCAGTGGGAACATCTGTCGCCGAACAGGACGCCAAGAGCACCGCCAGGGGCGCGAAAAGAACTCCGAAATTAGCCATTTTTTTCTACCGGAAGCACTAGAGATTGTTTGATAGCCTGAACCGTGTTCGAAACGAATTCTCGACGGTAGAGCACCAGTACTGTGATCGTTGTCGCAAGTAAAAAGGGCACGGTCCCAAAGAGCCAGCACATTACTGACAGCCCAAAGTAGTAGGCTCGAAGGCCTGAGTTGTTGTCGTGACCCGCAGAGTCCATCAACTTCGCCAGATTGCAGACAAAGCGATCTTTCTGCTCTGGACTTATTTCCTCCTGAACATCGGGAGCGGCACCCATCACGACCGCTGCAAAACCATACTGGCGTAAGCTCCAGGTAACCTTAAAAAAGGCATAAATCAAAATAACGAGGAGCAACGCCAGCTTCGCCTCAACCTGCCCATTACTTTGGTGCTCAGCGAAGGGAATGTGAGAACTGAGTTCCGCTATCTGGTCACTGGTTGTCAACGCCGTGAGTACACCAGCCATAAGTAGTAAAGTAGCTGATGCAAAGAACCCCACTACCCGCTCCTGGCTTGCCAACAAAGATGCGTCAGTCATGCGCATCTCGCGACTCAACATACGCTCAGCCCAGGCCTCTCTATGACCCCGTAAGGAACGCGATAGAGAGGAACCCTTATCTCTCTTAGCGCGAAACTTGGCGTAACGCGCATAGCCCGCCCACAGCAATAGAAAGTAGCCAAGGGCGGAGATCTCTAATACATCGAATGGGATTTGCACGAGGCTCTCAAAAGATTCTAAAAACAGCGGTCGTTGACCTGATTCTACGACAGATTGTCACCCACAGTCCCGCGTTGGCAGATGCGCGGCTCCCTCGTAAGGTTTCATACTTTCGAGGGCTGAGGAAATGCCTCCTCGAAAGATTCCAATTTGTCCCAAGAGCCCAACCAATCTACGAATTCGGCTGCGGGCATCGGGCGAGATACGCCAAAACCCTGAATAACGTCGCACCCAAGATCGCGAAGAAGGTTCAAAGTGACCATATCCTCGACACCCTCGGCGACGACCTGCATGTCAAAAATTCCCGCCAACTCTCTGATGGTTTTCACAATGCCTTGATCTTTGACGGAATGAGCCAGACGAATCACAAATGATCGGTCTATCTTGAGTTCTGTTGCGGGAATATCGTGAAAATAGGACAGCGAGGAGTACCCCGTACCGAAATCGTCGATGGAAATTTTGAACCCCTTGTCTCGCAGGAGCTTCATGGCCTTCGTTGCTTTCTTGGGATCGTGGATTAATCCCTGTTCGGTAATCTCCAGAGTAAGCTGCGCCTCCGGCATGTTCCAGATATGCAGAGCTCCCTC
The DNA here is from genome assembly GCF_045107095.1 of Congregibacter sp. Taxonomy (GTDB): domain Bacteria; phylum Pseudomonadota; class Gammaproteobacteria; order Pseudomonadales; family Halieaceae; genus Congregibacter. The sequence goes on from NZ_JBGCFU010000023.1 coordinate 67,579, forward strand.
TAGCATTGCTGACAAGTCGGGTCGGGTGAGGATGCTCGGGGGAATATTCACGGACAAAGGAACCACAATCCCAGCCTCGAACCACTCTTGATGCTGCCTCGCTGCGGTGTGCACGACCCACTTTGTCAACTCAAAAATGCGATTACTGGTCTCCGCAACCTGAATGGAAAGTTCCGGAGAAATAAATCCTCGTTTGGGATCAGGCCATCTAAACAGCGCTTCGGCGCCTACTAGCTGCCCCGAATGTGCATCCACCTTCGCTTGGTAAAAGAGCGCGAACTCGTTGTTCTGCAATGCTGTTGCAAAAGGCTGAAGGAGCTGATTAAGCTGAGTCTCTTCATCCACATCCGACACCAGGAAGTCATCAAGATCGCCGTAGCTGCCTGAGCGCAGCGCTGCAAGATGGGCCTCAGCCGCGGTAAGCGTTAGCAATGCGGACTGGCTTCCACCGCGATTAACGCCAACCCCAAACAAGAGCCTTGCCGGCATGAGATCAGCATCCATCTCTAAAGCCTTTTCCAATAGCGATCGCATTCGCCCTATCACTACAGGCAGCAGTGCCAACTGAGCAACCTGCGGCATTATCACAGCGTAAGTGTGAGAAGAAATGCGGAACACGGTGCGATCACGGGTAGCCATAGCGAAGAGCTGCGTCTCTAGCTCTTCCAACAAAGCATCGCCGATGCTGAAGGCGTGCTGATGATTGATATGCCTGAGGTTGCTAAGATCCACTAAAACCAAAGCGAGATCGTCGGCGCCCGCCTCCGCCCTCTCGCCCAATTCCTGGAGTCTGTGCAGGAACGCATCTCGAACACTAGGCATTCCGGCTGTCACGCTAGAAACCCAAATCACTGAGACTGATACCGTGAGCCTCGGGCGGCAGACTCGTCACGATATCAAGGGGCGCACCAGTGTCGTCATGCGTCGTTTCCATTAGATCAAGAGAGCGAACGTTGCGCAGCGGCTGCTTGTTTTCATCAAGTAGCACCATGACTCGCGGACGAAGTCGCCGGGTACGATACTCCGAGATTACAGCGGCGACCTCACCTGAGGACAGCTCCACCAGGGTGCCCGCAGGATAGATACCCACCGCTTGAGTAAACTCCTCAACGAGCTCCGCCTGAAACTCAATATCCTTAACTTCATGGAGGTGCTTAATCGCTTGAGACGGCGCTATGGCCGGTGCATAACTTCTATGGGAAGTGAGGGCGTCATAGCAGTCCACGATTCCGGCAATGCGAGCAAACACGTGGATCTTTTGGTTCTGCAAACCGTCGGGATAACCGCTGCCGTCGTATCGCTCATGGTGCTGCAAAATCATGGCGGTAATGTCTGCATTCACATTACTCTTTTCTCTGGCCATCTCCGCGCCAAAAAAGACATGCTGCCGCACAAGATCTAGATCGGCGCCGGTGAGACGCTTAGGACTCCGCAAAAGCTCATCACTCACTTTCAGTTTTCCAACATCGAAGAGCAAACCGCCTATCGCAAGAGAGCGCAGATCGGTTTTCGGCAATCCCAGCTGCCGCCCCATGACCACCGCCCACACCGAGCACGCTACCGAATGCTGATAGGTGTATTCATCTGACTGTTTGAGTCTTGCCAACCAAATACAGGCGTCAGGATTTCGAGCCACGCTGTCGATCATCGGGTTGACCGACTGCTTGATGCCCAACAAGTCCAGCCTGTCTCCCCTTCCCAAGGCTTGGAACATGCCCTCTACGCTCTCTGACAACGTGGTTACCGCTTTCGTCGCTTCGGGGTATTCCGTGTGCCAGTCCGTTTCGTCTCTATAGGGACTAAGCTCTCGCCCCTCGAGGTATTCGGACTTTTCCAGGCGAGGACGGGCTTTTGCGGCGGCGCGTTTGAGTGACCGATTGGAAGTTGATGGAGACGACTGGCTGCCCGTATCCAATTCGAGAGTTATGCTCTTTTGCTTATCTACAAAGACGTATTCACAGAGCGCGGCTAGCTGCCTGATATCTTCCTGACTCTGGATCGTTATGCCCTGAACTTTAAAGGGAGTTTCAAGCCATGATCGATCAAGACCAGATACGAACATCCCAACTTCAAGTTGGTCTGGAGTCAGCTTAATTAATTCCAGCATGAGATCTTTGCTCTATCCCCAAGTCTCAACCGCTTCAAAAAAACTTCCGCGAGACACACCATCTGAGCGGACTTAAACCATAAAAAATAAGTCTCGCCCTGACTACACGGCATAATTCGTACAAATTAGTGCGGAAATTAGCACATAAACGAACACGCAGCTCGCTTCAGTGCTTTAAAGTTGCCTGGCAATAGATGATTTTGGAAAGCTGGAACGGCGAGCGATGTATCAGACATTACGCCGTGTAGTTGATAATCTAGCTTCGGCGTGGGCGCCTGAGAAGAACGACCAGACCGAAGCCAAGAAGGAATATGGGGGCTGGAACTGGCACCGGCGTTGACTCACCGAACTGCCCGGGTGTTCCCCCGTTGCCGCCGCCGTTTCCGCCGCCATTTCCACCACCGTTGCCACCTCCATTCTCGCCGCCGTTACCAGGCAGGCCTCCGTTGCCTCCACCATTGCCTGGGGAAGGTGGATCAAAGAATACGACTACTCGAGGAGCAAAGGGTGCGTCAGAAGCGGGCAAGACATCCAGTTCTTGCAGTATAAAAGTCGAGCTCATCACACAAGGACTCACCACAAGCCCACCGAAGCGGCACGGATCAAATCCTTCGGGTTGAGGGGCGCCCCTGCGAAAGTTGTTATTAGAAACAAAAGCTAACAACTCTTCCGGGGTGACAGGAAACTCGCTCAATTCCGTGGGTACAAGACCCTCGAAGATATCCACAGGCTCAAGCCCAGCATTTTGCTCTGCGATACCAGCGCCAAAGCCGCCTCCCGCGCCACTGCCCCCAGAGCCACCAAAAGCTCCAGACCGGCCAGATGAACGACCCCGGCTGCCCGTTGTACGGCCTCCCGTCGAGAGGCCCCTAGCACTATTACCTCTGTTGTTTCGCGAGGACACTGATTCGTCGCCAAGGAGGGTCGAGCTCAAACCTCTAGACATGCCAGGCACCGCTGAGGGATCCACCAAAGTAGAGCTTGACTCTTTTTCACCTTGCTCCAACTGAGACAGTATTTCGCTGGAGTTAGATGAGCCACCAGACAGCTCAAGTAGTCTCGCTTGCGGCTTCTTTTGCGCACCGTCCGTCTTAGCCTGACGCAGTAAACGAGACGATTTAGAATCAGAGTCCAAGCGCTTACTTACTGATGAATCGCCGGAAGCAGCAACGGCAAACACAAGCGCGAGCAGAAGCGCAAAGGCAGCTCCTGCACCGGTGACCACTAATTTGCTTTGGCGCTGCTGCGCCCTACGCCGACTCATTTCCGCTACTCGTTATCTGTTACTCCGAGATTCTGACAGCGCCAGACAGGCACGCCAGCTGCTGACCAGAAAAGTGCGTGCTGAGTCACGAGATAGGCAGGTTTCGCCGAGAAAATGTGACGGCCGTCACGAGGAAAACCACCGCCGGATAATGACGCTTACCTGTCAAACGACGGGCAAATAGGGTTCAGCACAAAGCTGGGGCCAAGACTTACATCGCGTGCGGAACCAGTACGGGGTGCGTAAACGCACCCCGCAGCCCTCATACCTGGGCTAAGACAAACGTCTAGCGCTGCGTAGCCACCTGCTCAGGTGTCACGGCACCCGCCTCGTGCCCCCAGGCGCTGCGTATATAACTCAGTAATGCCGCAGCCTGCTCATCGCTCAGCTTGTTGGCGTAGGCCTCCATGCGCTTCCATCCCCGCCCCATCCATTCTGTCGAAGGTGGCGTGTGAGGAAGCTGTGCGCCGTACAGGGTGATATTGATCAAGGTCTCGGGATTCACATCCAAAACTACCGGACTCCAGAGTACGGGTGGTCCCGTCTCTGCTGAGCCCTCCCCTGTCGGCAGATGGCAGGTGCCGCAATGAATATCGTATTGCACTGAACCAGCACGTAGAACGTCGTCAGTCGCCGGCTTTCCGCTCTGCTGAGAATTCGCCGGCAGGCTCTTAAGATAGACCGTCATCGCATCTACATCGTCAACGGACATGTGACGTGTACTGTTTACGACAACATTGTTCATGGGACCGAAGACACCGGAGCGCTCACTGAAACCCAGCTTTAAATAGTCCGCGATATCCTCGTGAGACCATTGACCCAAACCATTGTCCGCAGAGGTAAGGTTAGGCGCAGACCATGCTGACAGCTTGCCCTCAACACGTTCCATGTAAACACCACCGGTCATGAGGAGGTCTCCATCGACGCCACCAGCAGCGTTGCGCGGAGAGTGGCACATGGCGCAGTGCCCTAAGCCTTCGACGAGGTAAGCACCGCGATTCCACTCCTCTGACTGCTCGGGATCAGGCTCGTATCGCCCTTCGTCGAAAAACGCAGACTTCCATACCCCCAATCCCCAGCGTTGGTTGTAGGGAAACCCCAGATCGTTGTCCGGCGGCGCGTAGGACACAGGCTCCATGGTCTGAAGATGCTCATAAATGGCGGCGATGTCCTCATCGCTCACTTTCGTGAATGCGGTGTAGGGAAACACTGGATAGAGGTGACTGCCGTCGGGCCGCTCACCCTCACGCATAGCGGCGGTAAACTCCTCGAGACTCCAATCACCAATGCCGGTCTGTGCATCTGGCGTAATGTTGGTCGAATAAATAGTGCCAAAGGGTGTCTCGAACTCGAGGCCGCCAGCCATAGCGGGCCCATCTTCACGAGTATGGCAACTGACACAATTTCCAACGGCCGTAAGATAAGCACCACGGTCTTCTTCGACGGATTGCGCAGCGTCCTTCGTATTAGCCAAGCTCAGAGAACTAACCGCTGAAAGCAGCACAAATAGCAGCGTCGTTAATCTCAAGAATCAGCACTCCAAGAATCACAATGTCCTGCGGAATTAACTGCGTTCCCATCAAAAATTCCGCAGGACCCACAGCCATCGGCGGTCGCAAAAAAGAAAGCGCAGCCGGCGCAGGTTTTCGCCGTATCAGCGGAAACTTCTGTATATCGTAGTGTTTTTCGCACACTCGCCTGCGCAGAGGTCATGTCGTCAGGGTTGGCGCACACAAGCGCGACCCCGGCACTACCGTTACTGTCTCCGCTCTCGCAGCCAACCAAACCCAGTAACAATCCCCCCGCGACAGGAATTTGAAGGCCTCGCAATAACACTGCACGGCGTGACATTGTCTTATCCATTATTAGCGTCCTCTGGCAACTAGCGACCCGCGGCCGCTTTGCCGCGCTTGATTGATTCTTGTGATTCCGGCCCGTAGGCCAGCAAACCTAGGAATCCTTGCTCGACCCGAAGCGCGACAGATTCTGGGTCTACCGTCGTTAGGTTCGGCTTACCCACACGCTTACTCTCCGCCAACACCTGTTGATTGATCGCTTCGGCTGCGACTCTATCGCCACCTAAAGCACTGGTCAGACTACCTATGCCACATACAAGCGCACTGAATCCCGGGAGATTAGCTATTTCTTCAAGCTCCATGAATACATCCGGATCCTCAATAATCAGCATGGCAACGATGTCGCCGTCAGGATTAGCGGGAGACCAGACGTTAGCGCCTTCAAAGAAGGAGATAGCAGCGCGAGCCTCGTCCAGATCCATTACATGGGGAATAACTACGCCATTGGCTCCCATGGCCAAGAGCTCTTGCACGCGAGCTCTGGCCGCATCCTCGCCATCCACATTGATCGGGGGAATACGGACAAGCAGCGGGAGTTGAACGGCATCCACCGCTCCTTGGCGAATACCTTGAGCAACGTTCTGCGCAGATTGAGATTCATACTTTTGCTCAAGACTGAGAAACGCGAAATCCAGCAGAGGATTCGCAGCGAGATCCAAGCCAGTTTGCACCGTATAGCTTGGAGACTTCTGAGAGTCGTTTGCACCATGAGATTGCGTAACATACTGACCAAAAGCGGGCTGCCCGGATGACCACAAATCTATGAGGCCCCCGCCTGCGGCAGACATGTTGGCCTCATCAGCATTGCTAAACGCGGATAATGATGACAGCAACACAGTGAGCGCCATCCCCAGGTAACTCAGTCGAACTCTCATCAAATACTCCCCTGTTTGCTTATTTATTGTCCGTGGCTCTCAGTGAACTAGCGCTGTGCCGTATTAATCCCCAAGGTGTCGTCATCGGGATGCACGATGTACACCTGATGCATCTTGATATCCACCGCTGAAGAAATTGCGGTATTGGCCCCCGTATCAGGATCAGGATACCCATCCGCCAAACGCGTCATGGCGCGATACAAAGAAGCTGCTGACAATTGACCATAACTCTGATGATGGGTTGTCCAGTTGCGATTCAGGCGGTGGTTGTATTGCTCGACGTCCGCATAGCCTGCAAGGAGGCCTTCCGCTGTCTTAGGCGTCAGCGTCAATTGCAGCTGGAAGTCGCGAAAAATGTGAAAGCCACCGCCAATACCGGGAAAAGACCAGGGGAACTTGGTATGAGCTGCGGGCTCCGTTGTGAGAACTCCATCGACTATCTGGCCCTGCACTTCGCCCCGGAAGCTCTCGCCCCAGCGACCGTCAACACGCTGCGTACCGCCCGCCACAAACCCCTTCCCCGAGGCGTCGCTAACGAGATCGTCCAGACCACGGTAGAAGTTGACCGTCACCGCGTCGTCGTTAGTCAGATCGTCGACTCCCGTCAATTCGATCAGCCAGCGGTTATAAGCATTGCCGTACATGAACAAGTTCGAAAAGTGGTAGAAGGCTCCGTCGGGGCCTCGGTATATCGCTATACAGGCAAGCGCGCGATTGAGCTGATTATCAATGCCCGCTACGCCGTCAGGACTAGTGAAGTCTTCCTCGGTAACCTGCCCGTCCAAGTTCACACCATAGGCGTTGGGACCAACCGCATCGTAAAACGGAAACGGTTCATCCGAAGTCTCCAGGTGAAAACGTCGTCCTTCTCTCACAAGCCGAGTATCGACTTCGGCGCGCAGCACATCACCCTCTTCAGGATAAAGTTCTGAGTACTGCTCCCTGGGTCCAATGTTGAATCCCTGAGGGCACTCTGTCTTGGCGTCCTCCGTTTGATAAACAGACCAGTGCCGCTCTGTCAGTACATACCCGATTCGCTTGCCACTGACAGATTCGGCATTCGCTACCCCGGGCAAAGCTGCCATCGACACAAGCACAGCGAGTAAAGGACTTCCTAAAAGCCGAACGCTATTGGCCACGGAAGATCGACGGGGTGCTGGAGATTGTAAAAAGAGTGTCATTGCTTGGCTCTCCTGGGCGTTCTACGCCCGCGTTGTGCAGAAGATTTTTCAGCGTCGAAATGCGTTCTCGCCAAAATCATCCCGCAGTACGAAAACTTTGTAACCGTTTCGGCTACCGGTAAACTCGCCGATGCCATCACCATTGGTGACACCGGGCTCCTTATCTCCAATATAGGTGTACACCGGGCGCTTGCGGTAAGCCCACACCTTCAAAACTTTGTCGGGATCACCGTCTGCAGTGGCAAGGTTCCCGCTATCTTCATCAATATCAATAACGCTCCACAGGCTACTTGCGCTCACGGCGTCTGCACCCGCAAGAACATAGGGAAAAGTCGCCCTACACAGCTCGGGGTCCCCATCGCCGCAAATGGCCAGACGATAGTCCTGTGAAGAACCGGGGTGGTCGCAAGCTATCTGCGACATGGAATCATCGCGGCAGTTGTAAAGATAAATAGAACGACCTTGGCTATCCGCCAGAACCTGCCCACCAAACTCGACATCCTGCACAGTGAATTCACTCGGCGGAGTCACAGCGCGCTGTGTATAAACATTATGCCAACGGGGGGCTCGCCAGTTAGGGACATCACCACCCACGAAGCTGCGAGTACCAGGATCGTTGTTATGGGTATATAGGGGTTGCCCGCGAAAGGCCCATTGATTGAATCCCGACAACTGCTTAACCACTGTCCACTCACCGCGGCTCATTGCGATCCCCGGCGCGGGCACAGGTGTCCAGTCCTTCAGACATTCCAGATCGCAATTAGACTTATTGGGTTCATCCCCATCCCAGGCATAAACAGAAAATTCGTCCTTGTTAACCAAGAGCCTTCCCGTAGTGCTGGGAATCACTTTGAACCCCGCGGGCACATCTGAGGGTGGCCCTACCGGTACCCGAACTACGCCGCCGTCATTGCGCGAGCGAATCTTGGATCCGCCAAAGACATCACCAAGCTCTTCATCTAAATGGGAGCGATACAATGGATACCCGTCGTAGGACCACTGTCGATCGCCGTTGGCACGCTCCGTCACGGTCCACTTATCCAACTCCTCGGCATCAGCATCCGCAAGCAGTGGCAGCCAAACACTTGAACAGCTGACGCGCTGTTCTTCCGGAAGCAAAAGATTGGGTGGATAGGGGCTCATCAAGCCTGCGGAGACTTCTATAACTTCGTCTCCACAGTTAGAAGGACCGTCTTTTCGATCGCCAGTGGACCCATTACGCAAAGCACTGAGAGGCCACTTGTACAACGTGCGACCTTGCTCATCGGCGTACACCGGGCCCTCAAGAGCAGTCACCACCACCTGAATCCCGGGCGGCGTGAGCTCTTCGATAAAAGCTTCTTGCGCAGAACTGTCAGCAGACTGCCAGTATTTAGAACCCAGCTGTGAGTCGGTCTGCCAACCGGTTTGTGACTGAGAAAAAGTTTGTGCAGAGAACAGCCCGAAAATGACAACGGAGGCTGCTCCGATTATGTGCCCGGCGCTAAGGGCAGTCGCTTTACGATGCGTCAATGAACTGTTGTTTACGCCCATGGTGTGCACCACTCAGGCCACCACCTCAGCAATGGGCTCGGAGGTCTTGTTACTTAAAGTCCCCCAAGACGGCGTATCGATATCGAGCAAGCGCAGGGCGGTGTAGCCTACCTGCGATACCGAGCCCCCCTTCAAATCGACATGAATTCCGCTTTTGGCTTTGCCCCCTGCACGACCGGCAAGGAACACGGGCATTCCGTCGATAGCATGAGTCCGCGCATATCCGACATCGGTGGTACCCAGAATCAGCACGTTATCCAACAGCGTTCCATCACCTTCGGGGATCGCCTTGAAGGCAGCCACAAAGTCCGACCAAGACTCCATTGCCCGGCGCGTAAACCACGATGCGTGGTGCTGGTAACCCAGCGCACCATCAACGGGTTCTTCGTGGGTGCAGGTGTGATGCGGTTTGGGGTATCCCGGCTTAATAATCGAAGAAAACGCCGCAGAATAAGTCATGTTAAAGACACGAGTTTGATCACAGGCGATAGCCATAACCATCAACTCAGTCATCATTTTGTGGCGAAGCTTTACAGCATCCGCGGACTTGTCCATGAGAGGGTTCACCGGAGCCTCACCCGGAGCGATACAGGAGGCAATGGGCTCCGGCTTGGTAAGGCGATGATCGAACTGCGTCTCCAACTGGCGTAAGCCGGTAAAATACTGGTCGAGGCGGGCTCGGTCTTCCGCTCCTACCGCCTTCATCATCGTGCGTGACTGATCCATCACGCTGGACAGAACGCTTCTTCGCGCCATTAGCCGTGGGTCGAGATTAAACTCCTCGGCGTTGGGGTCCTGAAACTCTGGCCCGAAAAGACGCTTGTAGAACTGGAGAGGCGACCAATCTGGCGCGTTCGGGGTAGCGGCATTCAAGTAACTATAGGTATCTCGGGCATCGGCTGTGGCAGTCGCAGTAAGCGAGCTAAACCTCGTCGCCCGACCAATCTGCTTGGCAACGGTGACGTCGATGGTTTCCGCTGGAACGATGCTATTCACCTCGGGCGCCACTCCCGTTCTTGAGACAACCCAACCGGTGAAGTGATTGTTGTTTGGCGACGCGTCGGGAAATGCCGATCCGTTAGTGAAGAGATTGATATCGTCGCGTACCGGCTCCCAGGAGGCGATCTCCTCAGGAAGGTCATATCCAGCGCCCACTTTTTTAGGCACAAAGATATCTGAGGTTCCACCGAGACCGTAGCCCCAGGTGCCAAACCGCACAGGCATAGGTCGACCAGACGCCAAGGCTGTCCCGCTTCCATTGAGGAAAACCTCGAGAAAAGGCAGAGCAACGGACACTCCGACGCCGTTCATCATGCCTTTCAGCACTCGACGTCTATTCCACTTACTCATAACAACTCTCCTGTGTATCCATGACCTACATATTTACTGGATCAATTAGTTAGAACTTACATCGGCAACCTGGTTCTCAGGGGACTCCGAATCACTAACGTCACTAGGGCCCTTTTGAATCCTAGAAAAAGCGCTGCTTAGTGCCACCGTTCGCAGTAACTCTCGAAGGCGGTAACCGTCCTGCGCAAATTCATCATTGAAATAATCCATCACTGCTCTCGCCTCGAGCTCCGGAGGCCCGCCCGTACCGTAGCTGTACACGCGCTGAACGAGGCAGCGCGGCAACTCGGGGTTCTCCCGTAAAGCCTGCCCCAGACCAATCGCGCCATCGAACTCATAGCCATCGAGTCCGCCGCTGGCGTCAATGGTGGCGCCATTTTCCGTAAGGCGAAAAGCACCCGCCCCGTCAAATTGCTCTAAGGACAAGCCGATGGGGTCGGTGATTCTGTGACAACCTGCGCAAGACGGTGTTTCTAGATGTGCAGCAACACGTTCTCGCTGTGTGGGGTAATGGGAGTTGGGATTGGACACCACTGAAAAGTCTATGCCTGGCGGAGGTTCGGGTACGGTCTGACACAGGAACAACTCACGCAGTGCCTGTCCTCTCAAAGTGACCGAGCTCCGCCCCGGGTGTGCGTGGAGAGATAAAAAACTGACTTGCGTCAGTAGACCTCCGCGAGGACTGTCCTCAGGAAAGGTCACCGGCGACCAGCCTGGCTGCGCAGCCACGCCATAAATAATGGCCAGGGCCGGCGACATAAACGAAGACCGCGTTGTGAACAGGTCGCGGTAGTCGTCGTCATTGACCAGCAGATGATCAATGGTAGTCCGCAGTGTTTGCTCTCGCGCGTCTTCAGCCGTCACTCCAGTAAATTCCGGGTAGATAGTCGAATCCTTGGCGAGGGTCTTTACCTCTTCAAAGGCAAACATATCGTCGAAGAATGCGCGCATACCTTGGGTCAGGCGTGGGCTCGCCAGCATGCGTTCTACGGATCGCTCGACGCCTCCCTCGGATTGCAGTTCGCCGCTCTCCGCCGCTGACAAGAGCTCATCATCTGGCCCCGCATTCCACAAGAAAAAACTCAGCCTGGATGCCAAGGAGTAAGCGTCTAAACGCAGCTGCCCGGGATTATCTGGGTCAGCTTCGACACGCTCAATAACAAAAAGCCCCTCAGGACTTATCAGCATTCCTTCAAGAGCGATCTCCAGACCCGCATAAAAATCTTCGAGGTCGCTCGCCGCCGTGCCGGCAAGCTCAACGTACATGGTGATTTCTTCTTCTGTGAGCGCGCGCCGAAACAAAAGCCGCCCAACCCGAGAAAGAAACTCCGTCGCACAGTCTTGGTCTGGCTCATCCATGGCCGAGGGCTTACAGGGAACGAGGTAATTACGATGAGTCGCATCGACAACTTGCTTGGCAACACTCGCGGCAACGCCTTGAATGCCTTGCAACTGAGCGCTACTGACACCGGCGATAGACGCGCTATTCGCAAGAAGACCCTCGGTGCGCGCTACGGGTGCAAACTCCACCTGCAAGTCGACCCCAGGGCCAAAAATGTACCCCAGAGAGTTTTGATACTGCTCAGCTGTCATCAGACTGGTGAGCGCCTGAGTACCGGGACTCTCGGGCTCTACCACAGACTCAGAGCAGCCAGACAACGCCCCGAGGGCTAGACAACTCAGGAAAACGGAACGAACAACGCTAACCGCAGAACTTTTTAACGGATGTCGTCGCGACTCAAGTGATCGCAACGTTAACAGGCCATTCATTATGCTGACGCCCTACCTTTATTTTTATCTACTCTGGATGGGGACCGAGTACCGGAAAACTTCCCGACCAATACGCTGCTTTACCACACCAGAATTCGTGCACCATTATCGTACAAATAGTGCCCCGTTATCCACCGTGAAGCCCTGCGCCATGTCATGCCGAGCAGCCGGGTAGGACAATATCGGAACAAAAAGGAATCCATGGTGCCTATAGTTGCTGGTAAGCCTGGTTGCTTCTGGCAACTCTCTCAGCACCTTGTTTATCAGAACAGTTGTCAGAACAGTTGTCAGAGCAGTTGTCAGAGCAGTTGTCAAAACAGTGAGCAAGTCGGTGACCGAAGAGATTTCAGGAAGTATTTCAAAGTGAAAACTACGGTTTATACAACACTTGCGTTGATTGCTTTTGCCGGCAACTCCATCCTCTGTCGGCTCGCCCTTGGCGAGGACGCTATAGATCCATCGAGTTTCACCATTATTCGTCTTCTATCCGCCGTCGCCGTCCTTCTCATAATTCTTAGCGTCACTCCTTCTCAAAGCGTGCCCGGCTCCAAAGGCAGCTGGAGCGCTGCAAGCATGCTTTTTGTTTATGCCGCGGCCTTATCACAGGCGAGCGGCCGAACCGGCTCGAATGGCTGGGACTGATCATCGCTTTTTCGGGATTTACCTACCTAGTCGCACCGGGTGCTGCTGCGCCGCCGCTGGTCGGTCTTTTATTGATGAGTACGGCCGGCATTGCCTGGGGC
>NZ_JBGCFU010000024.1:0-2784 GCF_045107095.1 Congregibacter sp.
CGCCGAAGCCGCTGATGCCTATGAGCAAGCGCGACAATTGGGCTTTGATCAACCGGACGTTTATCGCAATCGCGCAGAGGCACTTCTGGATTCCGGAGATATCGAAGCGGCCCTCGCCTGCGCAGACGCCGGTGTAGAGCGTTTTCCTGGCCATCCCTTGCTACAGCGAACGGCGGCTCAACTGAGTTTCAGCTCTGGAGCCCAACGGGATCATCTTGAAAAGCTTCGCGCCGCGGTGCGACAAGAGCCTCGCAATCCGGCCCTATGGCAGACGCTGATTCAGCTTATGAAGCGTTTGGGACAGGAGTCAGGGGTTGAAAAAACGCTTCTTGAAGCAGAGCGGATGGGCTGCCCTGATACACCGAACTTACAGGTGCTTGGCGCTCTGGATATGGCCCAGCGTGGTCAAGAAGGGATGGCTCTGGATCGACTACAGCAGATCAGTGAGGCGAGCCCGGACGATAGCTACGTTCAACATTATTTTGCAATGCAGTTGCTACGCTGCCAGGAAGCCGAGCGCGCCGAACAACTCTGCCGTGAATGGTTACTTAAGTCGCCTCATGATCAGACACTGCTGGCTTACCGTGGCACGGCTTTGCAGCTTCTCGGGGACTCCCGTGAAGATTGGCTTCTCGACTACGATCGTATGGTTGTGCCGGTTGAGGTTCCCGCGCCGCCGGAGTTCTCCAGCCGCGAAGCCTACTTCCAGGAACTTACTCGTGTGCTTGAAGGCTTACATCACAGTAACGCACAGCCGATTGAGCAAAGTGTCCGCGGTGGTACGCAAACCAATGGTTTTCTCTTTCGCCTCAAACAACAATTGTTGCGCGGGCTAGAAACACAACTGCAGTTGGCGATAGCAGGCGTACTGCAAAACCTCCCTACCGATGAGGATCATCCTTTCTGGAGCCGAAACTCTCGCCCACAGCGGGCCAGTGATCTGCGCATGGCAGGCGCTTGGTCTGTGCGTCTTCGCGATCAGGGTTATCACGCGAATCACATCCATCCGGAGGGCTGGATAAGCTCGGCGCTGTATATCTCCCTGCCAAATGAAGTGCAGCAGGGGGAAGGCACTGAAGGGCATATCCAGTTTGGGAGACCCATGCAGGAGCTCGGGCTCGATCTTGCGCCTCGCCGCATCGTAAAACCTGTGGTGGGAACTCTCGTACTGTTTCCATCGTATATGTGGCACGGCACACTGCCTTTCCATTCCGATCAGTCACGAATAACCGTGGCTTTTGATTTACTTCCCGGGGCTTAAGCTACCCCGAATTTGAGGACTTCCATGAACACGAGTGACCCTACGGCCCCTAGTCTGCAAGATTTGCTCATCGCCGGGGCTCAACATATTCAAGCCCGAAGGCTCGAAGATGCTGAAGCTGTAGCCAACGAGCTTCTAAGGCAGTTTCCAGAGCGGGTTGACGTGCGTTATCTGGCCTCCGACGTAGAGAGCTTACGTGGAGATCCCGTCGCGGCCCTTAAGCATCTTGATGCCCTCGCTGAGGATCTTGGCAATAGCCCACAGATTTTGCTGCGAAAGGCGCAGCTGTGTCTTTTTGATGGTAAGTCGAAGCGCGCTTTAACTTGCGCCAGAGCTGTGGATTTACTGGAGGCAAAGGAGCCAGAGTTAGCGGCCTTGTCTGAGATGTTCGCTCAGCTTGGTCAGGGGAAGGAAGCGCGAAACTGTCTACTCATCGCCCGCGATAAAAACCCCGAAAGTCAGCAGTTACTTTATCTTCTTGCGGTTTCCGAAGCGCAGATGGATTTAACGGAGGAGTCGGAAAAGCATCTGGAGCAGCTGTTAGAGAAGTCGCCCACGGACGTCGGAGCACTTCATCTGCGAACTCAACTGCGCCGCTGGTCTCAAAAGGATAACCATATTCAGGCCCTGCGAAATACGGTTCGAAAGAGTGTCGAGCCACAAATCACGGCGATCGCCTGCTACGCCTTGGGCAAAGAGTTTGAGGACCTCGGTAACTACGATGAAGCTTTCCCCGCTTTTGACGCCGGAGCACAAAGTTATCGAAAACTGGTGAATTATGACCAGGCTACGGAGCTGGGTGCACAGCAGGACATTCGGAATACCTTTGATGCCTCGCGGCTCGCATCACTGAAGCTGGGCGCCGATGAGCCCGGACCGATCTTTGTTGTGGGTATGCCCCGTGCGGGCATACGTCTTGCGGAGCGCGTCCTCGCGCGGCACAGCGCGGTCACGGCGGCAGGAGAGTTAGGCGACTTCAGGCGATTGCTAGGAGTTCTCGCTCGAGATGCAGCGCCAGCGGAGGTTTCCGATGCCGAGGCCACACTTGCCGTGGACTTTGCAGAGCTTGGCAGGCGTTATAGCAATGCGGTGAGCGAGCGAGCCGGAGAGACGTCGCGCTTTGTAGACTGTACGTCTCACTACTTTCTGTACTGTGGACATATCCTAGCCGCACTGCCGGGTGCGCGCATTATCCATATGCACCGAGACCCACTGGATACTTGCTACTCGGTGTTTAAGACATTGATCTTTGGCGCACACAGCTACTCTTATGACCTTGATGAGCTAGCCAGCTATTACCTGAGTTACCGCGCACAGATGGAACATTGGCATACATTGTTTCCGGGCCAGATTCTTGATGTCAGCTACGAGGCTCTTGTCACAGGCCCCGAGGCAGAAGCACGACGGATGCTGAGTTTTTGCGATTTGGAATTTGAGGAAGGAATGACTCAACCTAGTGTCGAACACCTTAATCCCATGCTGAGTGCTTCGAAAGAACTACCGCCTTTGCACACAGAGTCTAT
>NZ_JBGCFU010000025.1:0-3213 GCF_045107095.1 Congregibacter sp.
ACGCCTACGGAGCGTCTGGCATGAATAACGATGCAAAACTCGGTCGTTACATCGCGCTGGGGCTTTTGGTGTTTGTGCTGTTTTTTGGCATCTTCGGCGGATGGGCAATCTTCAGTCGTTTGGCCAGCGCTGCTATTGCACCGGGAGAGATTGACTTTGATACCGACCGGCAAAGTGTTCAACACCTTGAAGGTGGCATCGTTGCCGAGATTCTCGTGTCGGATGGAGATATCGTATCCCCCGGTGATGTCTTGCTCCGGCTGGATCGTACCCAGCCCCAGTCCGTCTTTGAGCAGGTAAAGGCGCGCTACTACACTTTGCTGGCAAGCGAGGCACGTCTTATTGCCGAGCGCGACAAATTGGAGTCAATTGCCTTTCCTGGGTTACTGGACGATCCCGAGTTTGCCGAGAGTGCGGCGAACATCCGCCAGAGCGAAGAGCGCCTGTTTGTTACGCGCAGACAGAACCTTGCGCAGCAAAAGCAGATCATAGGCCAACGTATTCGTCAGCTGGAGGAAGAGATTCTGGGGCTCCGTGAAGAGATAGGCAGCCAGGATCGACAGATTTCTTTGCTGAGCGACGAAAGTGTCAGCATGGAGTCCCTCTATGAACGCAAGTTAGTGGGCAAGCAACAAATGCTTGCCCTTCAGCGCCAAACGGCAGAACTCGAAGGTGAGCGCAGTCGCAGCAAAGCCGCGATTGCTCGCGCCCAGCAGAGTATCAGCGAGGAAGAGCTGCGAATCATTGATCTGGAGACCGAGCGCAATGGCGATATCTTGGCGGAGCTTAGAGAGATTCAGGCGGAGGCGTTAGAGGTAAACGAGCGTTTGTCCGCGGCACAGGATGTACTCAAGCGAACAGAAATCTTCGCGCCCATTCAGGGCACCATTGTAGACCTGAGCGTCACGACTATCGGTGGCGTGATTGCTTCGCGACAGCCCCTGATGGATATCGTGCCTTCGGACGAGGAGTTATTAGTCAAAGCGCGGCTGAATCCTCAAGATATTGATGTTGTGCGCGCTGGGCAAACCGCGATGGTGCGCCTTACCGCCTTTAGTCAGCGGAATCGCCAGCCACTGGAGGGGAAGGTTGCTTCAGTCTCGGCCGACAGCCTCACTGACGAGGTGACTGGTGCGCCGTACTATTTAGCGCGCGTTTCGTTGCCAGATTTTGCCGATACGGACTATGCCGATGGAGAGTTGTATCCAGGTATGCAGGCGGAAGTCATGATTCAGGTCGGGGCGCGCTCACCGCTAGATTATCTGGTACAGCCTATCCGCGAGAGTATGAACCGGGCACTGCGCGAAGACTGACCGCCGCATCGTTTGGCTATGGCTTAGATTCCGTCATAGCAAACGCAACACCGGTTCCTGCAGCCGCGAGAATTGTTCCCGTAGCTCCAGAATATGATCTGACCAATAGCGCTCGGAGTTAAACCAAGGGAAGGCTTTAGGAAAAGCCGGGTCGTCCCAGCGCCGTGCAAGCCATGCCGCGTAGCGAATAATCCGCAGCGTTCGCAGTGTTTCTATCCAATGTAATTCCTTGGGGTCGAACTCAAAGAATTCCTCGTAGCCGGCTATGACTTCGCCCAATTGTATTTCTTGTTCATGAGGTTCGCCGGACAAAAACATCCACAGGTCCTGAATGGCCGGCGCGGTCATGCAGTCGTCCAGATCCACAAAGTTTGCGGTGTCGTCGCGCCAGAGAATGTTGCCGCCGTGGCAATCGCCGTGTATGCGAATACCTGCCCCCGATTCCATCTGTGCGATCTTGGGTGCCAATTCCCGTTCCAAATCATCAAGCAGCGTTACGTACGCGGTCTTAAGTTCTGCTGGTATGAAGTTCTCTGGCAGTAAATTGCGACTCTCATCGATGATTGCCTGTCCTTCCAAGCGCGGACGATAGCTAAAGGGCTTTGTAGCGCCAATGGCGTGGATACGCCCCAGCGTCCTACCGAGCACAAGCAGGTTGTCGAGATTGTCAAACTCCGGCGCATGTCCGCCGCGTCGTGGAAACAACGTGTACAGCAGCTCGCCCCAACGATGGACGGTTTCTCCATTCTCAGAGATGATCGGTGCTACGACGGGTATCTCCGCATCTACAAGTTCTTCGCTAAAACTATGCTCTTCGCGCAGTTGATCCTCGGTCCAGCGTCCAGGGCGATAGAACTTTACGATGACCGGTGTTTCGTCTTCTATACCGACTTGGTAAACGCGATTCTCGTAGCTGTTGAGGGCGAGGAGTCGTGCATCGCTGACAAAGCCGGCTGCCTCTACCGCGTCGATGATTGCGTCGGGAGTAAGGACATCAAAAGGGTGGCTACTCATCGCGCGTCGCCCAGTAAGGCGGTGCTTTTTATTTGCGCGAACAACTGGTCGCCCGTCCGAAGCTTGAGATCTTCCTGAGACCGGCGGGTAATTCGCGCCAGTAGACACTGCTCTGACAACTGCAGCCGCAGCAGGCAATGGGCTTTTGACAACTGCCTGATTTCCACAAGCGTTACGGGCAATATGTTTTGAATGCTTGTATCTGTTGGTCGCTCGCGGCAGACGCTCACATCCCTCGCGGGCACACGTAATCGGCGAGTGCTGCCATGATGCTCATCCCCTGCAACCCAGAGAGACTGACCGTCGACTCGCAGTTCGGTGAGTCCAAAATCCGAGTCAGTAGCAAACACCTCCACCGATAGCAGGCTGGCGGCAGCCTCATCTTCGGCAAGCTGTGTATCCAGTTTGCTTGCCAGCTCCAGCAGCGGTCCTTGCTCCACTATCTTGCCATTATCAATGAGGAGGATTTGATCAGCGATAGTGCTGACTTCTTCGATGTGATGACTGACATAAATGATGGGCAGATCCCTTTCCTGATGAATACGCGCAAGGCAGGCCAGGCATTGTGAAGCCGCAGCTTTATCAAGGTTTGCCAGCGGTTCATCAAGGAGCAGCAGTTGTGGGTCACGCATGAGCGCGCGGGCAATCGCAACGCGGGCTTGTTGGCCCGCGGATAGGGTTTCTGGGAGTCGATCCATCAATGGCTCAATGTTCATCCAGCCTGCAATTTCATCACCGTTGGTTGGCGTCGAAGCATGCTTTGCCGCGAATGCCAGATTCTGAGCGACCGTCATATGCGGGAACAATCGCGCATCCTGAAAAACATAACCTACGGATCTCTCCCAGGGTGTGGTGTGTCGTCTGCCGTCTTGCCATGTCTCTTTGT
>NZ_JBGCFU010000026.1:0-68446 GCF_045107095.1 Congregibacter sp.
GCGATAGCCCTTAAGAAACTTGTCGTAGGAAATGTTGCCGGGAGCGATTTCCCGAAGATAGAAATTAATATCTTTGCTGGCTTGCTGACGGCCAATACCAAAGCAACGGGTTAGGTGCCCCGTCGTCAGACGGCCTTCCCACAAACTGATGATTTCGATGTAGCGGTATCTAAGGAGATGGTCCCAGCGATATGGCCACAGGTCCATTGGATGCTCCAGGCGCTGTAAGAAATGGTAATAGGGGCGCGCTTTGAAATTGCCTAGCTTTTACTGCTGTTGTATTGCTGTTGTACTGCTGTGGTACTTTAATCGAACTGCAGTATCGAGGTGATTCAAGGCGCAGAACTCGGCTCGCAGCGCAAGCTGTAGCCAGTGTAAAGAACCTGCGCCTTGAATGAGTGACCGCCGCCTAGCGCAGCGGTCGGAGCGACTTAGCTTTCGCCCATCTTCTTCATGGCGTCTTCAGCACCGGCTTCAGCGTCTTCCATCATGTCTTTAGCGCCGGCCTCTGCGTCATCCATCATGCCTTCGGCGGCATCGCTGGCGTCGTCCATCATATCGCCCGCTTTGTCGCTGGCAGCATCTGCCATATCGCCCATTTTTTCACCGGCGGCATCAGCCATTTCGCCGGCTGACTCCATAGCACCTTCTGCCGCATCGCCTACAGACTCCATGGCGTCGCTGGTCGCTTCAGCAGCGCTGTCGGCCATATCGCCAGCCTTGTCCATAGCACCTTCGGCCATTTCTGACGCTGACTCAGCCGCTTCTTCCGCGGTGCTCTTGGCCTTGTCCATATCTTCTTTACTGCAGCCGCCCAGCGTAAGGAGGAGGGCAGATGTGGCAACTACGCCAATAAGTGCTTTTGTTCGCATGACTATTCCTTTGTCTTGTGTCTGTATCGTGTATAAATCTATGTGTTTCTGAGTGAATCTACCCGGAGATTTGATTCGTTGTGTGCTGTCTGTGCTAATGATCCCATGCTCATAGATGGACCAGCCCGACAGCTTGCTACGCACTACCTCTACGCAAACCTGAAGTTAACGGCAAGAGCCCATAAGGTAAAGGGTTAATATCCCAGATTGTGAAGTGCGCAATACTCATAGTGGCCTCCTGTCGCGGCTGACTAAGGCTGCCAGAAAGTGATCTGAGGTCACATTCTCGCGTACAAAGGACTCACATTTTGATCGTCACATCTATGGGGCTATCGGTCGAGCGTAACCCAGGAAACCCTGTTTTTATCCCGGAGTAAGTTGTTATGCAAAATTTTGGAGCTTTTTCTCTTCGCGCGTTGTGCGTTTTGGTTCTCAGCGTTTCGTCCATGTTTGCGAAGGCTGAACTAAAAGTGGGCGATATGGCCCCAGACTTCACCCTCGAAGCCTCAGATGGCAAAACGTATCAGTTGGCTGATTTTCGCGGCAAGCAGGCAGTGGTTTTGGCATGGTTTCCTCGCGCATTTACCTCAGGCTGCACGGTGGAATGTAAGAGTCTGGCAGAGAACGGCGACAGCATCCGAAAGTTCGACGTAACTTACTTCATGGCGAGTACGGATCCGGTGGAGAAGAACGCTGAGTTCGCCGATGAAACCGAAGCAGACTTTCCGCTGTTAAGTGACCCTGATGGCGAGGTGGCCAAGGCCTATGAGGTTTTCACCAGGGGCTTCGCCCGTCGCTACACCTATTACATTGATGTTGATGGCGTGATTTCCCATATAGACACTGCGGTGAAGCCCAGCACTTCTGCGGAAGACATGATTGCCAACTTGGAGAAACTCGGGGTCTCCCAGCGAGAGTCCTGATCTCGTTCTGATTCATTCTTTGTTCACGGTATAAGCGCCTACAGGAGTAGACTACGCGCCCACCGAATGGCAGGGCGCTATGTGGTTCACTCGATCAACACTCAACAGGTTGTTTTTACTGGCACTGCCGATGGTGGTGTCGCAGGGTGCGCTCGCCCTAATGTCCTTCGCGGACCGTTTTTTTCTATCGCGAATTAGCCCCGTGCATGTAGCCGCCTCTCTCGGGGGTGGCGTATCTTTCTGGGTCTGTCTGTGTTTTTTTAACGGTATAGCCGCTTACGGCAACGCTATGGTTGCTCAGTATTTTGGCCGTCGAGACATGCGCAGCTGCCCCCGCGTTGTAACTCAGGGCATCATTCTTTGTGTACTAGCCATGCCCCTGCTGCTGCTGATGGCATGGCCGATGCTGTCGATGTTCGAGTGGATGGGCCACGCGCCCGAGCTCGTTGCGCTCGAAAAGCCGTATTTTCTGACCTTCATCATGGGTAGCTTTTTCTTTCTCATTAAGACCGTGTTGGCTTCCTATTTTTCTGGAGTAGCTCGACCTCGGGTGGTTATGATCGCGGATCTAATTGGCGTCTTTTTGAACATCCCGTTGAGCTATGTACTCATCTTTGGACGCTTTGGTCTTCCTGAGATGGGGATAATCGGTGCTGCCCTGGGGACCGTGATCGCGTGCATCCTTTCCATAGCGATTTATCTGTTGTTTTACTTCAATCCCATTCATGCGCGGCGCTTCCACATTCGGAAGTCGTTTATCTATTCGCCGGGAATTATGCGTCGCTATCTACGCCTTGGCTTACCCTCAGGGTTTGAGGTACTCATTGGTATGGGCACCTTCAACGTGTTTTTACTGTTGTTTCAGTCCTACGGAGTGGCCGAAGGGGCTGCTATGGCAATCGTGTTTAATTGGGACATGCTGTCGTTCGTGCCGCTCATGGGACTGAATATCGCGCTAATGAGCATGGTAGGCCGCACCGTTGGCGCTGGTGATATGTCAAAGACCAACGAGGTGATTGCCTCGGGGTTTGTGATCGCTGTGACCTACTCTGGCCTTATGGGGCTGATGTTCGTGATATGGCGAGAGCCCTTGCTAGAAATTTTTGCCACGCCCGGGCAAGACTTCTCGCCAATTCTGGCAGTGGGTGCTCCGATGATGATCGGTCTGGCGACCTACGCAGTGGCCGATGCTTTGATTCTGGTATGCAGCGGTGTCCTGCGCGGTGCGGGGGATACGCGCTGGCTGTTGATAGCCTCAGTGATCGTTCACGTACTCACGCTTATCGTGCAGGTATTTGTGATTGTTGTTTGGGAGCTCGGACCATTGGTGAGCTGGTGGGTTTTTGTAAGCATGCTGATTACCAATGCTCTGCTGTATCTCTGGCGTGTATTGGGCACTCGTTGGCGGAACCCGGAACGCCTTGCAAAGGTGATGGCTGAGTAGCTAGTCATTAATCTGCCGAAGCTACATCAGCACGAACTCTCTAAACGTTGGCTAGTCGTCTAAGAATGCCCAGGGTGTGTCTGGACTGCTCTCGACGTAAAAGCATATCGGCAATTTCCTGATCAATGCGTTCGGCAACGGTCGAACGCCATGCCCTTAGTTGCTTCACACTTGGCGCCCGTTTTGTCGGTGGCGGCAGGGTTAGAGGCTCACCAAAGCTAAGATAGCTTGCCTGAGGTCTCGGTAGAGGGGTTCCGAGAGCGCCGCGGAGCAAGGGCGGAATCGCATCGGGTCGCATGTTGTCCGACCAGAATCCGTATTGCTTTAAGAGCTTGACGACTTGCTCGCTATCAAGAAGATACTCGTAGAACTCATCAGGACCCACGAGGCCAAAGGGCACGATCGTATACCCGAACTCTGCGGCCAGACGAATAAAACCAAGGCGTTCTTTCCATTGCAGCTGGTAACGATCCCGGCTGGGTTTTACTGCCTCATGGGCGCCGCCGGGGAAAACCAGGATGTCCTGATCGTGGGCCATCAGAGCCCGGGCAACATCTGGGTGCCCCATGGTAGCGCCGCGGCGCAGCAGCGTCTTTGCAACGCCAGGTTGAGAGAAGAGAAACTTGTCTCCCATGGGGCGCAAAAACCGTCCGTATTCTTCCAGCAGCACAGGGAGAATGACGAAGCCATCCAGCCCAAAGAGTGCATGATTTCCAATAAACAGGCAGGGGCGGTCGGGCAGGCGATCGGTGTTGTGAAGCTCGGGGCGAAACCAAAACTTGGACAAACGGTAAATCAGTTTCTCTTCGAGACCCGAAGGAGGACTGGTCGCGAGGGCGCGATTGATATGCTCCCGTAAAGCTTCGGCCTCAGACAGCGGATTACTGTCGCGAGAAAGTGGCGTCTTAACAGCCATGAGAGAGTTCCTAAAACGATGAATGCGGCTATACGCGAGTTGGAGAAGCGGTGTAGAACTAAGAGCTATGCAGGCGCGACATTATATCGCGCATTAGGGCTATCTGTTTAGATTTCTAGAAACTGGCGATCGCGGGAACGCCTGCCAGCCAAGGGTGCGCCCAAACAATGAGCGCAACAACGCCCAGAGTGATCGCGACAGTAATTAGCTCTGATATCAAGCCCGGCGCCGTGGGTTTTTCCGGGGCGGGATCCCGGCGATTAATCAGCAGAATCTCCAGAACAGCCCAAAGTCCCATCCCTCCAAACAGCAGTAAAGAGCGAGAGTCACCGTTGAGCAGTAAATGCGCTACTGCCCAAACCAGCACGCCGCTTAACTGGGGGTGACGAACAACACGCTTGATTGCGGATGGTCGATTGGAAACTACAAACAAGTAAAGTGCCAGAACCACCAAGCCGGTAGCGGCTCCTCGAATACTAGAGGGTGTTGTGTACAGCCAGGTGCTCTCGCTACCTCGCCAGCCCAGAACGATCAGAACCATACCCGCGATAGTGAAAACGGTAATCAAAGACTTTACCCCGTTCTCACCCATACTTTCCCTGGCAGCGCTCACCTTGGTTGGTGCAAGGCTTAAAAAGAGATGAGTTCCGGTAAAAAGTAAAATACCTGCGACCAGTAAAACCATAGCGTTGATTTCCCGTTGGGCACCTAATACGGAATGCCGAGTCTATCAAGAACAGAGGGATAAATCGCACAGGCTTGGTCATCAGCTGTGGTCATCAAGAGCAGGAGACAGGTGACCCCTCGCATCCGGAGTGACTAATCAGAGATCAAAACGTTCTCTTAGGAAGCGGGCGATGCCATCTGCATCGTGATGTCCGATAACCGCAGTGGCGGCGGCCTTAATACTGTCTTTTGCGTTTTCCGGCGCGTAAGCCTCGTCTGCGGTTTCGAACATACTCAAATCGTTATCGCTGTCGCCAAAGCAAATGACGCGACTAAAGCCCAGCTCCTGTTTCAGGGACTCAACCGCGCCGCCTTTACTCCCCGAATGGTGATGAATATCGATCCAGTTGAGCCTGCGATCTTCAATGGCTATCCCCATGTAGGCGACTAGCTGTTCTTCGTCCTGAATCATCTCGGCGACCGCATTGATGGCCGTGTCGGGACCTATAGCGCTGATATTTGTGATGTCAGCATCGGCGGGTAACTCAGCTATCGGGCGCACGGGTAGATTCCGTTCCCGCTCAAAACTCTTGACCAGTTTGTACTCTGCTTTTTGTCTTAACGGAGGGTGGTAGGCCGCGTGCTTGTTACCGGGCTCGAGAGTGAAAAAGAACGGTGTTACGTCTCTCTCGGTGAAGGCATCCGCGACATGTCCGATTTCGTCCAGCGTTAAAACATGGCTTGTACTGTAGCTGCCAAGCTCGGGGTTCCAGATCATTACGCCATTCTTGTATATCTGTGGCAGCAAAAATCCGTGGTCGTCCAAGATATCTATGGCGCCGTGCAGGGCGCGCCCCGTAGCCACGGTATAAGCGATACCCCGAGCGGTGAGTCGTCGGAGGGTTTCCCGTGTATAGGCTGATATCTTCGACGACTTGTTGAGAAGGGTGCCGTCGAGGTCAAAAACGATTAGATCCATGGGTTGATTATAGCGGCATTCGTAGAGGATTAACCGTCAATGGGCATCCATTTTCGGCGAACTCTGCTATCTTTTGGGTTCTGGTACCAAAGCAGAATTCATGAGTAGACATCCCACCATCAAGCAGCTTCGCTATCTGTGCTCCGTTGTCGAGCACGGGCATTTTGGTCGCGCTGCCAAGGCCTGCCACGTGTCTCAATCCACGCTGAGCGCGGGAATTCTCGAACTCGAGGAGGTCCTGGGAGCGTCTCTATTGGAGCGCAACAACCGCAGTCTCGTGCTGACCGGTTTGGGTGAGGAGGTAGTTGAACGAGCCAGGGGCCTGCTGTTGGATGTTGAGGATCTCGTAGCGCTCTGTCAGGCGTCCGCGGAACCCCTGAGTGGACGTTTGCGCCTTGGAGTCATACCGACGATTGCTCCGTTTTTACTACCGGGTTTGCTGAAGGCTCTGCGCAGTGACTACCCGGAGTTCACACCTTTTATTCGCGAGGATTTGACCGAACCCCTTATCGAAGCGCTACACCGCGGTGAACTCGATTTACTCCTGCTCGCGCTGCCGGTGGCGGCGGAGGGCGTGGAAAGTATGCATCTGTTTGACGATCCGTTTTACCTTGCTTCTCCCCTGGATCATCCCTTGGCAGCTCAAAGCGATCTCGATACCGGCAGTCTCCAGGGACAGGAATTGTTGTTGCTCGAGGATGGCCACTGCCTGCGCGATCACGCCCTTGAGGCCTGCAAGCTGCGAGGTAGTGAATACAAGGTGCCGTATCAGGCGACGAGCCTTACTACGGTGGTGCAGATGGTTGCCAGTGGCATTGGAGTCACCTTGGTGCCGGGGATGGCGGTCACGGCTGGAGCGCTCGCGAGCCCTGATGTAATGATAACGCCCTTTGCCGACCCAGAGGTTAAGCGTGATATTGGATTGATGTGGCGGAAGAAAACGCCGCGACAAACGGAGTTTCGTTTACTGGGCAGCTACATCGTCGAACGGCTATCGCAGAAACCGGCTGGATAGTTAGCCGCGGAGTTCTTTTTGGAGCTCCTCTTAGCACTCGTTTTAGTGCTCGTTTTAGTACTCCTTTTAGAACTCTATCGATATAGAAAGACGTCTAGCATTGCAAATGCCTTCGCTGATCTTGGCTTCTGTCTAAACCTTGCGGTTAATCGTCGCTGTCCGTTCGAAGGGAGCTGCCACAGTGGCGACAGTAGCGAGCGTCTTCTTCATGTCCTGCCCGAGAGCACTGAGGGCAGTTGAGTGGGGTGCGGTCGCGCTGACGTTTTTCCAGAATGTTGGCAGTGAATATCCCGGTTGGCACCGCGATGATGGCATAACCTACCAGCATGGCCATGGACGATATAGCGCGTCCTGCAGGCGTGACCGGCACTACATCGCCGTAGCCAACGGTGGTTACGGTTACGATCGCCCAGTAAACACTCACGGGTATGTTTTCAAAGCCATTGTTTGGTCCTTCCAATACGTAAATCAGGCAGCCAAACACGACAATGATGGTCATCACGATGGAGAAAAATACAAAAATTTGTCGCCAGGAGCTGCGCATCACCCCCGCAATCTGGTTAGCCTCGTGGAGATAGCCCACCAAGCGAAGCACTCTGAATACGCGTAGCACTCTCAACAGCCGGATGATCAGCAAGGGCGCCGTCTGAGGCACCAGGATCGCCAGATAGCTCGGCAAAATCGCCAGGAAGTCGATGATTCCGTAGAAGCTGAACAGATAGGCTCGACGGTTTCGCGCAATCCAGATACGCACAAGGTACTCAATCGTGAAAAGGAGTGTAAAACCCCACTCAATCCGTTGGAGTAGTTCTCCGTGGTCTCGATGAACATCTGCCAGAGAATCAAGGATGATGACTCCCACGCTGATGAGAATGGCAAATATGAGTACGAGGTCGAACCACTTTCCCGACGGAGTGTCTGTGCCAAAAATTATCTTGTAGAGCCGCGCCTGAAGCGCAGTCTGTTCTCGTTGGCTCATGAGGATGTGTGCTGCCCCAGAAGTTCTTCAATCACCGGCTGGAGAATCCGCGTGATCATCGGCTGCGCTTCTACCGTCGGGTGGATGCCGTCGTCCTGCATCAGCGCTGGATCCGTTGCAATGCCTTCGAGGAGAAAAGGCCCCAGAGTTGAATCGGTGTTGCTCGCTGCGCGCTGAAAGCTTTCACGAAAGGAGCGGGTATAGCGCGGTCCATAATTCGGTGGTATCTCCATGGGCAGGAGAAGAACGTCAGCGCCGACTTGTGCAGCCAGTTCAGCCATCTCCGTGAGATTAGCCTCCAGTTTCTGGGTTGGGTATCCGCGTAAGCCATCGTTGCCTCCAAGCTCAATGACCACCAGATCAGGGCGGTGCTCTTCCAGCAGGTCAGGCAGGCGACGCAGGCCCCCCGCGGAGGTATCCCCACTGATACTGGCGTTAATCACTTGACTGTCATCCCATGTTTCCTTCAATTGTCGCTCCAGAAGGGCAGCCCATCCCTGTTCAAGGGACATGCCGTAGGCCGCGCTGATACTATCGCCTAATACCAGCACTCTCGGACTTCCGGGCTCCTCGACAGGCACGCTCGTCGAATCGCTCGCGTTAGCAGGCCAGCTTGCGGGTATCAGTGCCAATCCAAGCAGCAAGCCCACGCGTAAAGCGTGCAACATAGGAGCACAAATGATAACTGCAGAAAATCTTGGCAAGCGGGTACCCATGGCAGAGGGGGAGCTTGCGATACTGAAAGGGATTAACCTCGAAATCAAGTCGGGGGAGAGCGTAGCCATTATCGGCGCCTCGGGTTCCGGAAAATCGACACTACTCGGCTTGTTGGCTGGATTGGACACCGCGACCGATGGCCATGTGCGCATCGACGGCACGGACTTACAGGCGCTCAGTGAGGACGGCAGAGCGGCATTGCGTGGGCGCGATGTCGGCTTCGTATTTCAGTCGTTTCAGTTACTCCCTGCGTTGACGGCACTGGAAAACGTAATGCTTCCCCTGGAGTTAAAGGGAGATCGTAGTGCCAGCGAGCGCGCGGCAGAGTTTCTCGAGCGTGTCGGGCTTGCCGATCGACGGGATCACTACCCCAGACAACTGTCGGGAGGCGAGCAACAGCGCGTTGCCATCGCCAGGGCTTTTGCGGGATCCCCTAGAATTCTTTTCGCTGATGAACCGACCGGCAACCTTGATCGAGCCACGGGTGAGCGCATAACCGATCTATTGTTTGGGCTCAATAAGGAAGAGGGTACTACGCTGGTTCTGGTGACCCACGACTTGCAGCTGTCCAAGCGCTGTGCTCGCCAACTGCAAATGGACAGCGGTGAACTTCATGAAGTAGAGACCGCTTGATATGACGTTACTGCTTCGGATGCTTGTCCGCGATTGGCGCGGCGGCGAGTTAGGTGTTCTTTTAGGCGCGCTTGTGCTGGCCGTGACCATGATCTCGGGAATCAGTGGATTCGCGGCGGCCCTCAAATCGGCACTGCGCCAAGAGAGCCATAGCTTTCTTGCCGCCGATCTTGTGGTGCGCGACGCGCGGCCACTGCCTGCTGACTGGCTTGATGAGGCGTCGGCGCGGGGCATGGACTCAGCGCAAACGCTCAATTTTACTTCGATGCTCTACGGTGGCGATGACGGAATGGTCCTCGCGTCGGTCAAGGCTGTGAGCGAAGCCTACCCCTTGCGGGGCGCTTTGAGACTCAGCGACACACCCTATGGCGATTTACGAGAGCATCGCGGTGCACCGCCCCGAGGCTCGGTATGGATCGAACCGAGGCTTTTCGCGCTACTGGAGCTGAAAGTTGGCGACAGCGTGGGGATTGGTGAAGCCGAATTCATAGTGGCTGCCGCGATTCGCGGAGAGCCGGATCGGGCCGGCGGATTTTTGGGAGTCGGTCCCAGAGTGATGCTTAACAGCGCTGATATTCCGGCGACGCAAGTCGTTCAGCCCGGAAGTCGAGTGAGCTATCGCCACCTTTACGCCGGCGAGCCAGAGGCAGCGGAAGCCTTCGGGCTTTGGTTGGAAGAGGCAATCGAACCCGGACAAAGACTACAAAGCGTGGAAACCTCCCAGCCTGCGGTGGGTCGTGCCCTTGCTCGTGCAGAACGGTTTTTACTCCTGGCTGGCAGTCTTGCGGTTATCTTAGCCAGCGTGGCGGTGGGGCTTGCCGCGCGGCGTTACGCGGAGAGACATCAAAACTACGTGGCTCTGCTCAAAAGTTTGGGGGCAGACTCCACTCGGGTCAAACGTCTCTACGCAGCTACGCTCGCATTGAGTTGGTTGATTTCTTTACTCCTGGGATGGCTCCTTGCCTGGGTGCTTCAGGTCGCGGCTTTGCAGTCTTTCGCCGAGCAACTGACGGTGATGCCGTCACTTGTTCAGCCAAGACCGTATTTTATAGGCGCTGTTACGGCGCTGGTTTGCGTTGGCGTATTTGCCTGGCCTTCTCTGGGTAGACTCACGGATATCAGCCCTCTGCGTGTACTACGCAGCGATATGCCGCTACACGACACCCGCGAGCCGAGAGACTACGTGTTGGGCTTGCTTGCTGTGGTTTTGTTGATGTGGTGGTACAGCGCAGATCTGCAGCTGACGCTCATCGTGTTGAGTGGACTTGTAGCCGTGACTGTTGTGGGCGGACTGGTGGCTCTATCACTGCTTCGCGGGGGCCGAGCTCTGGGCATGCAGGCTGGCAGTGTTTGGCGTCTCGCGCTGGCGAGTTTGCAGCGTCACGGCCTGGGGAATGCGCTGCAGCTCGTAGTGTTTGCCGTGGCAATAATGTTGCTGCTTCTGTTGGGGCTTCTGCGAACCTCGTTATTGGAGGGATGGCAGCAGCAGTTACCCGCGGGCGCTCCCAATCACTTTTTGCTCAACCTGGCGCCCGATGAGCTAGGTTCCGTAAGTACTTTGCTTGACGATCGTCAGGTAGAGCGGGAGCGACTCTACCCAATGCTGCGTGGGCGATTGATGGGTGTCGCAGGTGAGGCTCTGCCCATAGAGCCCGAGGAAGAAGATGCTCCCTCCCAGCGCGAAGTAAATTTCACGTGGTCTGCTGAGCTCCCCGATGGCAATGAACTTGTTGAGGGTGACTGGTGGCAATCCGGAGAACTTGCGGCGGTGTCCGTTGAGGCGGAGTTTGCCCAGCGTTACGGAATGGCTTTAGGCGATCAGGTAGACATTCGTATCGGTGCTGCTGAATTTACGGTCACTGTAACCAGCCTGCGGTCCCTGGATTGGGAGTCCTTCAAGCCCAACTTTTTCATGGTGTTCCCGCCTGGTCTCCTCGAGAGTTACCCCGTGACGTATATGACGAGCTTTTACTTGCCGCCTGAACAAAAATCGCTGCTCAACGATCTGTTACGACAGCACCCTACGGCGACGGTGCTGGAGATCGATGCAATCATGGCCCAGCTAAGGAGCACCTTGGGGCAGGTATCTGCTGCGATTGAGCTGGTATTGGGTCTTGTTCTGTTGGCGGGGATTTTAGTACTCATTGCCGGCGTACAGGCCACCTCTGATTCTCGTTTACGGGAGAGCGCCTTGCTAAGAGCTCTCGGGGCAGGGCGCGCACATATTCTGGGTGGTGTTGCGATCGAGTTTCTAACCCTGGGTGTGATGTCAGGGTTGCTGGCTATCACCGCAGCGGAAGGAGCATTCTGGGCTTTACAACGATTTGTACTGGAACTGCCTTACACGCCAACGCCGGCTTTGTGGTTTCCAACGCTGGCAGGCGCTGCGGCATTGATCGGTGGACTGGGTTTGTGGAACTGCAGGCGTGTGGTGTCGGTGGCTCCTGCCGAGGTGCTGCGTGATGCCTGATGGTCGTCGTACCGCTGCGGAATCTATCTGGCGCTAGTTGTCTCGTCGACGTATCCCGTTTATGAAAGCGTTCACAGCGACATCGATCTGCCGCAACAGGTCGATGTGCTTGCTGTATAAGCCTGGAGTGTCCACGCGCAGGGTGGCCACACCGTGGATACCGGCCCAGGAAGCATTCGCAAGATAGATTACATCTTGCTCTTCAAACTCGCCGTTGTGCATTCCGTGCTGCAAGATCGACTGCACCAGAAGCAGCGTTTCTCTACTAACACCCCGTAATTCGGGGTAATCAGCGCTGGGCTGTACCAGCGGCCCAAACATCAACTTGAATATCTGCTCCTGTGTCTCAGCGAAATCGACATAAGCCCGTGCGACCAGCCTCAGTTGTTGTGAGGCGCTATCGCCCCCCGCATCGCGTGCGCTTCCCAGTAGATCGAGAAGCTCTCGATACCCTCGGGTAGCGATCGCGGCGAGCAAGGCTTCCTTACCGCTGAAATGTCGGTAGGGGGCTGTCTGAGAAACGCCAAGAGCACGTGCCACGGCCCGCAGACTGAGTTGCTCTGCGGGAGTGTGACGGAGCTGCTCGACGGCTTCTTCGAGTAACTCCGCACGCAGGTTTCCGTGGTGGTAGGCCCGTTGGCTGGCGGCTTGAGTCATAGGTGAGCGAAGCCGTTACTTACGGAAGAAGATCTGCAACCGCATCACGCTCTTCTGTGAGCTCCTGCTCTGTAGCCTGCATTCGCCCACGGCTGAAGTCATTTACCTCAAGGCCCTGCACGATGCTCCAATCACCGCCACTGCAGCGGCAAGGGAAGGAGTAGATCAGTCCTTCAGCGATGCCGTAGGAGC
This sequence comes from Congregibacter sp., assembly GCF_045107095.1. GTDB lineage: Bacteria > Pseudomonadota > Gammaproteobacteria > Pseudomonadales > Halieaceae > Congregibacter. Next base: position 12,464 of record NZ_JBGCFU010000026.1, read on the forward strand.
CATCGGAATAAACACCCATAGAAACCCAGTCTCCATCGGCGGTACCGAGTGCCCAGTCGCGCATGTGATCAATGGCGGCGTTAGCGGCGGACGCCGCAGAGGACGCGCCTCGCGCCTTAATGATGGCCGCACCACGTTGCTGTACGGTGGGAATGAAATCGTCCTCGTACCACTGTTGATCTACCGCATCTACCGCGACGCTGCCGTTGACTGTGGCGTGGTGGAGATCTGGGTATTGGGTGGCAGAGTGATTTCCCCACACAGTCATTGTGCTAACTGCTGTGACCGGGGCATCAAGCTTTTGCGCAATCTGGGTTTTTGCCCGGTTGTGATCCAGCCGCATCATGGCCGTGAAGTTACGTGGGTCAATGTCTGGAGCATTCCGCTGTGTGATAAGCGCATTAGTGTTGGCAGGGTTGCCCACAACCAGAACACGGATATCGCGGCTTGCATGATCGTTGATGGCCTTGCCCTGTACCGAGAAAATCGCGGCGTTGGCCTCTAATAAGTCCTTTCTCTCCATGCCAGGGCCGCGAGGGCGAGCACCTACGAGGAGAGCGTAATCAGCATCCTTGAAGCCCACATTGGGATCGTCGGTGCAGACAATGCCGGCCAGCAGTGGGAAGGCGCAATCGTCCAGCTCCATGCGAACACCCTCGAGGGCATCCATGGCCGGGGTGATATCCAAAAGGTGCAGAATGACGGGTTGATCGTCACCCAGCATAGCGCCAGACGCGATACGGAAAAGGAGTGCGTAGCCAATTTGGCCGGCTGCGCCGGTGACTGTGACGCGAACAGGTGCTTTCATAGGAAACCTCTGGTGTTGGAACTAGGGGAAAAATTACGCCGCGCATTGTCGGCATTACGCCCGAAAAAGACAAGTTGCTCTGATAAGCGGTGCTGGACCTCCCCAGCGCTGGACGAGTACCATGCGCGCGTGTTCCAAACAGGGTTTTCATCGCGATGAACCGCGACCCGCGACGCTCCAAAACCGAGTTCAATAAGCTGCATAAGCGCCTTCGACGTCAGGTCGGACAGGCGATTGTAGATTTCGACATGATTCGCGATGGCGAACGCATCATGGTGTGTTTGTCGGGCGGCAAAGACTCCTACGCAATGCTCGATATCTTGCAAAACCTTCAGCGAAGCGCGCCTGTGGATTTTGAGCTCATTGTCGTGCACATGGATCAGAAGCAGCCGGGGTATCCACCGGAGATACTTCCAGCGTATCTGGATAAGCAAAATATCGAGTACCACATCCTCGAAAAAGACACCTACAGCGTAGTGAAGTCCGTCATTCCTGAGGGCAAGACGACCTGTGGCCTGTGCTCTCGCCTAAGACGGGGGACCTTGTATGGCTTTGCTGAAGAAATTGGTGCGACCCGCATAGCGCTGGGACATCATCGAGACGATATTGTAGAGACCCTGTTCCTCAATATGTTTTTTGGTGGAAGCCTGAAAGCTATGCCTCCGAAGCTCCTGTCTGATGATGGCAAGAATGTGGTTATTCGGCCGATGGCCTACTGCAAAGAAGCTGATCTTGAGCGTTACGCTCAGGAAATGGCTTTCCCTATTATTCCCTGCAACCTGTGTGGATCGCAGGATAATTTGCAGCGTCAGGCCATTAAGAAAATGCTTGTCGATTGGGATCGCCAGTATCCGGGACGCACCGAGACGATTTTTAAGGCTATTAGCAACGTGTCTCCCTCGCAATTGGCAGATCGCGATTTGTTCGACTTCGCTAGTTTAAATGCGGCAGACCCGATCCAGTCTGAAGAGTTTGAGGCGGCGTTCTCGCGAATCAACGCGGTAAACCTTTAACGCATGAGCGCATCAATCCTGCTCGAAGCAGCCGACCTCGGGATTGAGCGAGGTGGTCGTCAGCTATTTTCGCGGTTTTCCTTTTCTCTTAGTGCGGGAGATATCGTGCATCTTCGGGGGGAAAACGGTGCGGGCAAAACGAGTTTGTTGCGCATGCTGGCGGGTTTGTCGCGCTACGGTTTTGATGGGCAGGTGCAACGGCATGCCGCTTGTTTATATCTCGGACATCAAAGCGCGGTGAAAGGGCTTCTCAGCCCACGGGAAAACCTTCACTGGCATCCATCGGGCGAGGCTTTTCCCGATGACGCAGCGATCGACGCGGCCCTCGCCGAGGTCGGTCTCTTTGGCTACGAAGATGTTCCCGCGGGACAACTGTCTGCCGGGCAACAACGTCGGGTAGATCTTGCGCGCTTGTATCTTAGTCAGCGGCCGTTGTGGTTGCTTGATGAACCATTCACGGCGATTGACACGAAGGGCGTGGAGCGTTTGCAGCAACGTTTTATCGCGCACGCGGAGCGCGGTGGTGCGGTATTACTGAGCTCACACCAGATGCTCGATGCGACGGTGAATGCTCGTGTACTGGAAATCGCTGCCGGGGCAGCCCAATGACGTCCGGAAACAATGCCGGAGTTTACACAGCATTGCTCCGGCGTCAGCTAACCCTCGCTTTACGGCGCCCCGTGCAGCTTCTCAATCCGGCGCTGTTTTTCGCTATTGTCGTTGTGTTGTTTCCTTTAGGCCTGGGCCCGTCTCCGGAAACGCTGTCGTTGTTTGCCGGAGGGATTCTCTGGATCGTGGCGCTTTTGGCTAACATGTTAGGCGCCGAGACGCTTTTTCAAAGTGATTACGACGATGGATCCCTCGATCAGCTATTAATTGCTGACCAAGCTCTCTACTTCCTGGTCATGCCTTATCTTTTAGTACATTGGATGATCAGCGGCTTGGTTCTTGCGCTGCTGTCGCCACTTTTTGCCCTCATGCTTGGTTTGCCCCCATCGGGCGTGCTTGTGCTGATGGCGTCGTTGGCACTGGGGTCCGGGGTTATGAGCGTTTTGGGCGCGATCGGAGCCGCACTTACGGTGGGTTTGCGCCGCGGGGGAATGTTGGTGGCTTTTCTGGTAACACCCTTTTACATGCCGGTTCTTATTTTCGGTGCAGGGGCGGTGCGAGCGGCGGTTGATGGGCTGGCCTATGGGCCTTATCTGGCGTTGTTGGGAGCGATGTTTTCTCTGGCGCTAGCTTTGGGGCCGGCAGCGGTTGCGGCAGCCCTAAGAATCTCAGCGGATGCCTGAGGCTGCGGCGGGTGTCCTGCTGTCCTTTCTGCTGCCATTAAGGCTCCGTTTACTTTGTTCCCACTGTTGGCCCCGAGTATAATTCGAGCATGTGGACGTTCTTTCATAAGTTGGGTTCTCCCCCTTGGCTTTACGGCATCGCCGGTAGCATTTTGCGCTGGCTTTTGCCGCTGGCGCTCGTCGCGCTTGGAATAGGGGTGGTGTGGGGACTGCTTTATACAGCCCCCGACTTTCGGCAGGGCAATAGCTACCGAATCATTTATATCCACGTGCCCGCCGCCGTGGTGGCCTTGGCTGGCTATTACGTCATGGCTATTGCTGGCGCCGTAAGTTTGGTTTGGAAGATGAAAATGGCGGACGTCGCCATGTTGGCGGCAGCTCCAGTAGGGGCGGCACTGACCTTTGTGGCTCTGGTGACCGGCTCTATATGGGGTAAGCCCACCTGGGGCACCTGGTGGGTGTGGGACGCAAGAATCACCTCAATGTTGATACTGTTGTTTCTATACCTGGGCGTCATGGCGCTCTACGAGGCCTACGACAACAAGGCCGCGGCGGCGAGAGCCTGTGCGATTCTGGCTCTGGTGGGCACGGTAAACATTCCCATCATCTACAAGTCTGTGGATTGGTGGTACAGCCTCCATCAACCCGCATCCATCAAATTTACCGGCGAGAGCACCATAGACCCCAGCATGCTCTACCCGTTACTGCTGTGTATCGTGTCGTTCTACCTGTTATTTACCTGCGCTTTGCTTGCCAATATGCGTGCGGAGATATTGCATCGAGAGCGTCGCACCGGCTGGGTACAGCGTTTGGTAGGAGAGGGCGGCTGACATGTACTTTGATAGCGTCAGTGCAGCCTTAGCAATGGACGGACATGGTCCCTATGTGTGGGCGGCCTATGGGTTAAGCCTGGCGGTGATTGCAATGCTTATCATGGCGCCCGTCCTTCGAAAACGACGCTTGCTACGAGAGTTGCGGGGCGAGTACCGCCGTCGGCAGCAGTCTGAGTCAGCCTCTAGCGTGGAGTTATCCTGAACTAATGCATCCAGTCCGCAAGCAACGCCTTTGGGTGGTTCTCAGTATTGTGCTGTTCTCTTCGGCGGCAATTGGGCTTGCTACCTACGCCCTGCGTGGAAACATAAACCTGTTTTATCCACCGGTTGAAGTCGCCGCAGGGAAGGCTCCTGTAGACACCCCCATCCGTGTGGGAGGGATGGTCGTCGATGGGAGCGTTCAGCGCTCCGATACGTCCCTGGAAATGCGTTTTTCAGTAACGGATTATCGAGCGACGGTTGAGGTGGTTTACGAGGGTATTCTTCCGGATCTCTTTGCTGAAGGAGAGGGTGTGGTGGCCTCTGGACGTCTCGGCGCGGACGGTGTCCTCCGCGCCGATGAAGTTCTGGCAAAGCATGACGAGAACTACATGCCCCCGGAAGTCGCCGAGGCGTTGAAGAACAGCGCCACCGCTGGAGTCAGTCAATGATTCCTGAGTTGGGTCACTTTGCTCTGGTCATCGCCCTCCTGATGTCCGTTGCTTTGACGATTGTTCCGTTGTGGGGGACATGGCGGGGTAACTACGCCGCCATGCGTTTGGCACCGACACTCGCGACTGCGGTAACGGTGTTTTGCCTGATTAGCTTCGTCTGTTTGGCTATCGCCTTTTTACAAGACGACTTCTCCGTGAAGGTCGTCGCGTCAAACAGCAATAGCCTGTTACCCCCTATTTATAAATTCTCCGCCGTATGGGGGAACCATGAAGGCTCCTTGCTCCTATGGGTGCTTATTTTGTCGTTCTGGCTTGCAGCGGTAGCTACCTTCAGCCGGGGCTTACCTACGGTGATGCTCGCTCGTGTTCTGTCGGTTATGGGCTTTATCGGCGTTGGTTTTACTTCTTTCTCGCTCTTCACATCGAATCCGTTTGAACGCCTGTTGCCAGGGGTTCCCGCCGATGGCAACGATCTCAACCCCTTGCTGCAGGATCCGGGGCTAATCATCCATCCCCCTCTGCTCTATATGGGATACGTGGGCTTCAGTGTCGCGTTTGCCTTCGCGGTGGCGGCCCTCATGGGAGGCCGTCTTGATGCCGCTTGGGCGCGGTGGTCGAGGCCGTGGACGAATGTCGCGTGGGCGTTTTTGAGCCTGGGAATTATGCTGGGCAGCTGGTGGGCCTACTACGAACTTGGTTGGGGCGGTTGGTGGTTTTGGGATCCGGTAGAGAATGCGTCGTTCATGCCGTGGCTAGCGGGCACCGCGCTTATTCATTCTCTTGCCGCGACAGAGAAGCGGGGCCTGTTTAAGAGTTGGACGGTGCTTCTGGCTATTTTTGCCTTTTCTCTGAGTCTCCTAGGGACGTTTTTAGTGCGCTCCGGTGTCCTTACCTCGGTACACGCGTTTGCAGCGGATCCCGAGCGTGGACTGTTTATTCTGGTCTTTCTCGCACTGGTCGTAGGCGGTTCTCTTACCCTTTATGCGGTGCGCGCGCCCTCGGTGAGGAGTCGCATCGGTTTTGGAACGGTTTCTCGAGAGTCACTGTTGCTTGTCAACAACGTTGTGTTTCTCGTGGCGACTCTGACAGTACTCTTTGGAACACTGTTTCCCTTGTTGATGGACGCTCTAGGGCAGGGCAAGTATTCCGTGGGTGCTCCCTACTTCAACGCTGTGTTTGTTCCCCTCATGGCCTGCCTGGTGCCGTTTATGGGTGTGGGGCCTATCTCCAAATGGCGTGATGACAGTGTCTATCGCTGGCGCAGCCGCATGCTTGTGCCCGCGGTTGTGGTTCTCGCCTGCGGTGTCAGTCTTCCTCTTTTGAGTGACCAGGGCTACAACCTTTGGGTCGCGTTGGCGGTCGTGCTGGCGGGATGGTTGCTTGCCGGGCTCGTTCAGGATTTTCGTGAACGCTCGCGCAACAGCTCCAGTGTGCTGCGAGCCCTGCGTCGCCAGTCCCCCAGTTACTGGGGCATGGTTATGGCTCATTGTGGCTTTGCGATGGCAATTATTGGTGTCATTGCGACATCTCAGTACAGCATCGAACGCGATCTACGTATGGCGCCGGGAGACTCAGAAACCCTTGCGGGTTATCGCTTCGAGTTTATAGAGACAGTGCGTCTGCGCGGCGCGAACTATCTAGCCGACGGCGCTCGCTTCGAGGTGTATCGAGATACCCAACAAGTCAGCACGATGCTTGCAGAAAAGCGTCGCTATCTGGCGTCAGGTTCGGTCATGACCGAAGCAGCTATCGATGGCGGTTTGTTTCGAGATCTTTATGTGGCCATGGGGGAGCCCGTGGGTGATGAAGGGGCCTGGGCAATACGCTTGCATTACAAACCTATGGTGCGATGGATGTGGTTGGGCGCGATATTTATGGGAGCGGGAGGCTTGCTCACCGTGACGGATCGCCGCTACCGCCGTCAGGTAACTCAGGGCAGCAGTGTGTCGGGGGCATCGAATGTCGTCCAGGCTTAAACTGTTTGTCCCTCTAGGTCTGTTTTTGCTTCTGGCCGTGCTGCTTTTTCGAGGCTTGTCTCTGGATCCTCAAGCCCTCCCTTCGGCACTCATTGATAAGCCTCTCCCAGCGTTTACGTTGCCTGCACTCAGTGATGAGCAACCTTTGACAGACGCTGATCTTGTGGGGGCGCCCTTGCTGCTCAACGTTTGGGCGACCTGGTGTATCTCTTGTCGCGTCGAGCATCCCTATCTCCAGCGCTTAGCTGATACGGGGGTGCTGATTTACGGGGTGAACTACAAGGACGATTCAACAGCGGCGCGGGGCTGGCTGGAACAGCTGGGTGATCCCTATCGTGACAGCATAGTGGATGCTCAAGGCACCCTGGGTCTTGATCTTGGAGTCTACGGTGCACCGGAGACCTACTTCGTCGACGCCAAAGGTGTGATTCGCTACCGCCACGTGGGTGTCATTGACGAGCGTGTGTGGACGGGGCGTTTAAAGGCTATTTATGACGCGCTGGCAACGCCAAGCGACTCCTGATGTTTAAAGAGGTTTTCCCCATGCGCTTTGGCATCGTCGCGTTACTGTTGAGTGCTCTGTGGTCAACACCGAGCCTTGCCGTCATAGAGACTTACGAGTTTTCGAGCCCGCAACTGGAAGAGCGCTACCGAGCCCTGAGCCAGGAGCTTCGGTGCCCCAAGTGCCAGAATCAGAATATCGCGGACTCCAACGCACCCATTTCCCAGGACCTTCGCGCCCTTGTTTATGCACAGTTAGAGGAAGGCGCAACTGACGAGGCTATTCTTGACGATATGGTGGCCCGCTACGGTGAGTTTGTCCGTTATCGGCCAGATACTCGCGGTGCGGCCATGTGGCTTTGGCTAGCCCCTGCGCTCATGCTTGCCGCGGGTGTTGTATTGCTTTTCTTGCTGCTGCGAAGGGGCCGGGGTGGTGCCAAGCCCAGTGAGGAGCCTCTCACGGAAGAAGAGCGTGAGCGGCTGGAGCAGATGATTAGCGGTAAGGGTAATACTCCATGACGGGGTTTCTTTTCGGGGCTACTGTACTGTGCCTCATTGCAGCGGGACTCCTATTGTTTCGTAAAAGCAGCGCACCTCGCGCCGCTGATGCCAGCGACCCCAACCTGGGTTGGTATGTACAGCGCGAAAGAGAGCTTGAGGGTGAAGATGCGCAGCTCCTCGATGATGCTCGCTTACGCCTTCTGGAAGACGCCGGGGCAGGAGACGTAGCGGCTGAGCTCAATGATTCTGGTGTCAGGCGACTGGGGTTTGTGCTGCTCGTTTCGGTGATGCTAGTTGCGGGGCTGATCTACCAGCAAACGGGTTCGATGGAAGACGTGCTGATCTACGAGGAGCTGAGTCAGCTCACGCCTGAGGATTCTGACGCTACGCGAGAAGCGCTTCTCTCTCGTATCGCACAGCGAAGCCGCGCCCGTGAAGATAACCTCCAATACCTGGGTCTCCTTGGGCAACTGTATATGGCCGGTGAAAACTTCCCGGCAGCCATGGAGAGTTTTGCTCTCCTCGCTGAGAAGGCTCCGGAGGACCCACAAGCGTTGGCCATGGCTGCGCAAGCACGTTTTCTGGCATCGGATAGGCAGTTAGATGAAGAAGCTCAGCTACTGGCGGAACGTGCGCTGGCTGTGGATCCGGGGCAGCGTACTGCCTTGGGCTTGCTGGGTATGGCCTCTTTTGAGGTGGGCGCTTTCGGTACCGCTGTAAATTACTGGAGCAGGCTTCAGGCACAGGAGGAGGCGGGCTCTCCGGGATATGAAATGCTTGCTCAGGCAATAGCGGTGGCTCAGGAGCGCGGTGGTCTCGCATCCTCGGTTGCGCCAACTGAGGAGCTGGTTCAGTCCACATCGGGTATTTCCGTTTCTCTGTCGCTTCCAGAGGGAGAAGCTTTGGATCCACAGACTAGTGTTTTCGTGTTCGCACGGCCCGCTGGCGCGGCAGGTGGTATGCCCATTGCGGTGCGCCGTTTGCAGGTAGCGCAGCTTCCCATCAGCTTTCGCTTGAGTGATGGCGATTCCATGGCGGGCCAATTGCTTAGTGAGGCCGGGGAGGTCGTCGTTTCAGCCCAGATCTCACTGAATGGGCAGCCCGGTGCAGCGAACGCTGCCTATACGGGAGCTGCGGAGCCAATCTCTGCAGGAGGCGACGATGCGGTTATTCAGATCGAATGGAAAGCCGCTGGTCAGGGTGATTGAGCCTATTGCTCATCGGGCATAGTGTTATTCCCGCAAAGCAGATACACTATATCTAGTGGTCAGAATGTGTACATAGTTGCAAGCGCGCACCCATAAAATATAATAAATACCCATATGAATCATGCATTTACGAAGGAAAGTTAAAGTTAGATGCGTCTAAAGTCTATTAAGCTGGCAGGCTTCAAGTCCTTCGTGGATCCCACTGCTGTGCACTTCCCAAGCAATATGAGCGCTGTCGTTGGGCCCAATGGCTGCGGAAAGTCCAACATTATTGATGCCGTTCGCTGGGTAATGGGCGAGAGCTCTGCGAAGAACCTTCGCGGAGAATCAATGGCCGACGTTATTTTTAACGGATCGGGCAACCGTCAGCCCGTGGGCCAGGCATCCATTGAGTTGGTATTCGACAACAGCGATGGCGGTGTTGGAGGTGAGTATGCAAGCTACGCCGAGATCGGTATTCGGCGTCAGGTAACTCGAGACGGGCAGTCCGAGTACTTTTTAAACGGCACCAAGTGCCGACGACGAGACATCACCGATATCTTTTTGGGCACCGGTCTTGGGCCGCGCAGTTACGCGATCATCGAGCAGGGCATGATTTCACGCCTGATTGAATCCAAGCCGGAAGAGCTACGGATTTTTATCGAAGAAGCAGCGGGTATATCCAAGTATAAAGAACGGCGCAGAGAAACTGAGTCGAGGATGCGTCGCACCCTCGAAAACCTCGAGCGTTTAACCGATCTGCGCGACGAGCTGGAGCGGCAACTACAACACCTCCAGCGGCAGTCACAGGCGGCAGAGAAGTACAAAAACCTGAAGGCTGAAGAGCGTGCTCTCAAGCAGCAGTTGATGGCGGCGCAGCTACGCGATCTTCAGGCACAGCACGCCGCGGCCGCGCACGAAGTTGGCGAGCACGAAGTGCGCCTGGAAGCGGTGTATGCGGACCAACAGCGCGTGGACACGGCTCTGGAACAGCATCGTCTCACCCACAGTGAACGCAACGACGCGTTGGTAGAGGTGCAGGGGCGTTTCTATGCCATTGGTGCCGAGGTAAGCCGCGTTGAACAGGAGATCCGTTACCAGGGCGAGAAAGCTGAACAGATTAACGACGACTTGCGGAGCACCGAGGTTGGGCTGCAGCAGGCAAAGGCGCATCTTGAAGAAGACGGCGACCGCCTGGCTGGCTGGGAAGAGGAGCTGGCGACTTTGGGGCCAGCTCTTGAGTCACAGCGCAGTACTGCTGCGAGCGCCAGTGCAGCGTTGGCGGATGCTGAAGCCAAGATGCAGTCCTGGCAGACGGATTGGGACGAGTTTAATCAAAAGGCCGCAGTTCCCCGGCAGCAGGCCGAGGTGCAGCAGTCGCGCATACAACACCTTGAGCACTCGTTGACACGTCTGCAGAAGCGCCTCGAGCAGCTGGATCAGGAGCGCGCGTCGCAGAACGACGGCGAAGCTGTCGAGATTCTGAATGGTCTGCACGGTGAGTTAGAGATTGCCAATCAGGTGACAGAGGAGCTCGCCGAAAAGCTCCAGGGCTTTGAGGGCGATGTTACGCAGCTGCGCAGCCAGCGCCGTGAACGGCAGGAAGAGCTCAACACGGTTAGATCCAGCTTGCAGATACAACGCGGCCGGGAAGCTTCGCTGGAGGCTCTTCAGCAGGCAGCTAAAGAGCGCGCGGAAGGGGGCAAAGTTGGTGATTGGCTTCGTCAAAGAGGTCTTAGTGATAACCCTCGTCTATTGGATGACCTGCACGTTGAGGAGCGGTGGCAGCACGCGGTAGAAGTGGTGCTGGGCAGCGCTTTACAAGGTGTGTGTGTTGACAGCGTCGATTCATTGGAAGGCGCACTGGGTGAATTGGCAAGCGGTGATCTGACCCTGTTCGAGGCATCTGCCAACACCGCTTACGCAGAGAACTCACTCGCAGCGAAACTTCGTGGCGAAAGTGGCGCGCGTGGGTTGCTGGCCGGCGTTCGCTGCGTCGAGACGAGCGCCGAAGCCTTGGCGAATCGTGCGTCCCTTGATCCTGGTGAGTCTCTTATCACTCCCGATGGGAGATGGTTCGGTCGTAACTGGATCCGCTCACTCAAAGGGGGCGAAAGTGAATCAGGTCTGATTGCCCGGCAGCAGGAACTGGAGGCGCTGAGTTCGGAAATTGAACAGCTTAGCGAAGCAGAGTTAGCGGCAAAGTCCGATCTTGCTAACAGTGAAGAGCGTCTGGCGACTGCGGAGCAGCAGCTCAAAGCCACACGCGCGGAGTCAGATAACGCGGCTCGAACACGATCGGATGTTTTGTCCCGGGTGCGCGCCGAGGAAGCCAAGCAGGAGCAGGTCCTTGCACGTCGAGAGCGTCTCGATCACGAGGTGACCGAACTGCGCGCTCAATTCGAACAGGAACAAAGTGCTATTGGCGAAGCACGCAACAAGCTTTCATCCGCTATCGAAACGATGGATGGGAATACGGCAGATCGAGAGGCCAGGCTGGCACTGCGCGATGGGTTGCGCAGTGCCCTGGATGCCGTTCGTAGCGAGGCGCACCAAAGTCGTGACGCATCTCATCAGGCCGCGCTCCGCCATCAATCATTGGTTACGCAGAGTGAGACGATTCGCAGCGCGCTGGTTCGTAGCAAAGAGCAGGTTGAGCGTCTCGGCGAGCGTCTTGAGACTTTGCGCGGCGCGCGCCTTGAAAACGACGAGCCCCTCGAAGGTTTGCGAGAAAACCTCGAAGAGCAGTTAGCACTCCGGCTTGAGTCCGAAACGCGACTGACGACTGCTCGTCAGGCTCTTGCAGATATAGAGCATACCTTGCGCGAGGCGGAGCAAGAGCGAATGCAGATCGAGCAACGTGCTGCGAGCCTGCGTGAGAAACTTGAGTCGCGGCGCTTTGCTGTTCAAGGTCTGGAGCATCAGCAAAACACGATGCAGGGTCAGCTCGAAGAATTGGGCGGCAATCTTGAGACCTTGCTTGCAGAACTACCCGACGAGGTAGATATGTCAGCATGGCAAGGCGAGTTGGAGCGCTACGCTAATCGTATTGCCAGATTGGGCCCTATCAACCTCGCCGCAGTCGATGAGTATCAGCAACAGTCCGAGCGGAAGCGTTACCTCGATGCGCAAAATGAAGACCTTGAGTCTGCCCTCGCAACCCTTGAGGCGGCGATTCGAAAAATCGACAAAGAAACCCGGAATCGATTCAAAGACACCTTTGATCAGGTAAACGCGGGCCTTCAGGAATTGTTCCCAAAAGTCTTTGGTGGCGGTGCAGCGAGTCTCGAGATGACAGGCGAGGATTTGCTGGATACCGGGGTATCTATTCTTGCGCAACCACCGGGAAAGAAGAACAGCACCATCCATCTCCTTTCAGGTGGAGAAAAAGCCCTCACCGCGATCGCGTTGGTATTTTCGATATTTCAGCTCAACCCCGCGCCATTTTGTATGTTGGACGAGGTCGATGCGCCATTGGATGATGCTAACGTGGGCCGTTACGCACGTATGGTCAAAGAAATGTCTGAAAAGGTGCAGTTCGTCTTTATTACTCACAACAAAATCACCATGGAAATGGCAGATCAGCTCATGGGTGTGACGATGCATGAGCCCGGTGTCTCGCGTTTGGTGACCGTTGATGTAGAAGAAGCCGCAGAGTTGGCGGCGAGCTAGAATTACGCGAGCGCCCTGGCGCGTTTGACTCATAGATGTTGGGGAGGAGTAAACAAGCCCGTGCCTGAAGTAACTTTGCGCGACGGAATGGTACTAGTCGGGAGTCTTTTGATTCTCGCGGTGATGATTGACGCTTGGCGAAGAATGCGCAGCCAGCAGCGGGAACGTGTGCGCATGAAGCTTGCGCCAGAGAGCGAAGGGTCTGAGCCCGCTGATGATCTTGCGGTGTTTCGTGAACTGCCTAATGGTGGCGCGAGAATCGTTAGCCGCGCAGATCTCCTTGGAAGCGACGGCCTGGGTCCATCCAGCGACAACCCTGCAGCCACGCCGTCACCTTCACTCACCCCATCACCATCACGTTCTTCTCCGGCTACATCCCAAGGCGCTGCGACGATAGAGAGTCCTGGCGACGCAGCTGAGGCGGATGCCGCGGCTAGTGAATCGCCTGCAGCGACGGCAGAAGCCAACGATAGTTTGTCGTCGTTGGCGGGAATGCGCGCAGACAACGGCGAGCCGAGTAATCTCGACTGGCTGAATGATATTCCTTCGGAAGATGAGCTTGATGCGCCAGTGGTTACGGATACCCCGTCGCCTGTGGAAACGGAAGTCATTATTCTTCACGTGATGTCCCGCGACAGCGAGGGCTTTTCCGGTAAGGATATTTTGGAGATTTTGCTGGCCTGCGACTTGCGCTTCGGCGATATGAACTTTTTTCACAGGCATGAGCAGCAGGCCGGTCGCGGGCCCATACAGTTCAGCGTGGCAAACATGCTGCAGCCAGGTGTTTTCGATATCGATAACATGGACGCAATGCTCACGCGTGGGCTGGTGTTTTTTATTACGCTGCCCGGTCCTGAGGATATGACGCAGGCCTTTGACTACATGCTCGAGACTGCTCGGGTGGTTGCACGAAACCTGGGTGGAGAGCTGTTGGATGAATCCCGAAGCGTACTCACAACCCAAGCCGTGGAGCATTCCCGGCAGCAGATTCGCGAGCTTGAACGCCGACTACTAGCCCAGCGAGGCTAGCGATCAGCATGGCCGAGGACGACATCAAAGACCGGGTCCAGAGCCTGCGTAAACAGCTTGAAGACTGGAATCACGAGTATTACGTGCTCGACGACCCCAGCGTTCCTGATCAGGATTACGACAAAGCACTTCGAGAGCTTCAGGAGCTTGAGGGTAAGTATCCTGAGTTAGAAGACTCTGCCTCTCCCACGCAAAGGGTCGGTGCAGCGCCCTTAAGCGAGTTCGAAAGCGTCGAGCATCCCATGCCCATGCTGTCTTTGGACAACGCCTTCAGTGACGACGAGCTCGGTGCTTTTCTCACTCGTGTGGTTGATCGATTGGATGTGGACTCAATTCCTGAGTTGGTGGCGGAGCCCAAACTCGACGGTATCGCGGTGAGCCTTATTTATCGTGAAGGCATTCTGGTTCGCGCGGCCACCCGAGGTGACGGCAGCTTTGGCGAGGACATTACACTTAATGTTCGCACCATCGGCTCGGTACCTCTGCGACTCCAGGGCGCGCAGTGGCCTCCAGAGGTGGAGATTCGGGGGGAGATATTTATGCCTCGAGCGGGGTTTGAGGCATTCAACGAGCAGGCCCGCCGTCTGGGGGAAAAGCCCTTCGTCAATCCTCGAAACGCCGCTGCGGGTTCTCTGCGGCAGCTCGATTCTCAGATAACGGCACGACGACCTCTCGAGTTTTGCGCCTACGCGTCGGGTCAGCACCCGGAAGAGGAGTGGCCTGGGTCTCACTGGGATGTTCTTCAGCTCTTTGCGAGTTGGGGAGTACCGATCAGTCGCTATGCTGAGCGCCTCGGGGGGCTCGCAGATTGCGTTGATTATTATCACCGCCTGGGTGAGCAGCGAGATGCCTTGAGCTTTGACATTGATGGGATCGTTTACAAAGTTAACGATTTTGCGGCCCAGAGGGAGCTTGGGTTTGTCGCGCGGGCACCCCGGTGGTCCATCGCCAGAAAGTTTCCTGCTCAGGAAGCGGTGACCAAGGTAACCGGTGTTGAGTTCCAGGTAGGTCGAACTGGGGCTATTACGCCTGTGGCACGCCTGGAGCCGGTGTTCGTGGGTGGGGTTACCGTCAGTAATGCCACACTCCACAACATGGATGAAATCGGGCGTTTAAACCTTCATCACGGTGACACGGTGGTGGTTCGCCGCGCGGGGGATGTAATCCCGCAGGTGGTTTCTGTGATTGCGGATCGACGCTTAAATGACGCCCCGTTGATACAAGCGCCGCCGGTGTGTCCTGTATGCTCTTCACCCGTAGAGCGGGTGGCCGGAGAAGCGACCCTTCGCTGTACGGGTGGGTTGGTTTGCGCGGCGCAGTTAAAAGCAGCGGTGCGGCATTTTGCCAGCCGTCGTGCCATGGATATTGACGGGCTCGGCGAGAAGATTGTTGAGCAATTTGTCGACCGCGGTCTGGTCCGAGACGTGGCAGATTTGTTTAAGCTCGATCAAGCCGCGCTAGTCTCTTTAGAGCGTATGGGAGAGAAGTCTGCGAGTAAATTGCTGGCCTCGATAGACGCCAGCCGACAAACGACTTTATCCCGATTCATTTTTGCCCTCGGAATTCGCGAAGTCGGGGAAGCAACGGCGCTGGCACTAGCTAATCACTTTGGCTCCCTGGAAGCGATCGGCGCTGCGAATCTTGAAGAGCTTCTAGAAGTATCCGATGTCGGCCCCGTGGTGGCGGAACACGTGCAGGCCTTTTTCAAAGCGAGTGCAAATCAAGAGGTTCTTGATGCGCTGTTAGCTGCGGGCGTCTCCTGGCCTAAAATCGTGGTAGCACAAAACACCTCGGGAGCACTCGACGGGCAAACATGGGTGGTTAGCGGAAAGCTCGAAAGTCAATCCAGAGACGAAGCAGAAGAAGCTCTACGCGCCTTGGGGGCGCGTACATCCAAATCCGTATCGGGGAAGACCAGCGTGCTCCTCGCAGGCCCCGGCGCCGGGAGTAAGTTGACTAAGGCTGAATCCTTGGGTGTTGAAGTCATCGACGAGCCTGAGTTTCTTAGGCGTGTGGAGGAGGCCAGTTCATGAAGCTGTCGCTCCTCAAAGCATCGACTCTCGATTCGATGCCGGGCGCCTTGCTGTCGTTTTCGTTGGTGCTCATGTTGCTGGGCGGCTGCGCTACGTCACCGCCGGCAGATGTGAACAACGTCTGCAATATCTTTGATGACAAGCGGGGCTGGTATGAGGATGCCAGAGATGCCGAAAAGGCCTGGAAGAGCTCAATTCCGGTGATGATGGCCATCGTCCATCAGGAATCTCGATTTGTCGCCAATGCAAAACCGCCACGGAAAAAGATTTTGGGCTTTATCCCCGGACCCCGGCCCTCAGATTCCTACGGTTATAGCCAGGCTCTGGAGTCGACCTGGGAAGGCTACCAGCGGTCGGCGGGTCGCTATGGCGCTGACAGAGATGATTTTGGAGACGCCATTGATTTTGTAGGCTGGTACAACCATCAATCGTATCGCCGAAACGGCATTCAAAAGAATGATGCCTATAGACTCTACCTGGCCTACCACGAAGGTCACGGAGGATATGAGAGAGCCACTTACCGTTCCAAGGACTGGTTGTTGGGTGTTGCCAGAAAAGTGTCGGACCGATCGGCCAGCTATGAGCGTCAGTTGGCAGGCTGCCGCGAGCGTCTCGAAAAGGGAAGGGGCTGGTTTGACTGGTTCTAAATATTACATTTCTGTGGCGAAAAGTCCGCCTACTGTCATCTTTGTGTCATACGAGGATTGCAAGATTCACCGCATCAACGGTCCTGCGGGAGAGTAGGAATGAGCGAGCGAACAGTTCTTGTGGTCGATGATGAGTTTGCTATTCGAGATATGTTACGAATGGCCCTCGAAATTGTCGATTACCGCTGTCTGGAGGCAGACAACATTCAGGATGCCCACGCTATCGTTGTCGATCAGCGGCCTGACATCGTGTTGTTGGACTGGATGCTTCCCGGTGGTAGCGGTATCGAGCTTCTGCGTCGTCTTAAGCGGGATGACACCACGCAAGAAATTCCCGTGATCATGCTGACAGCAAAGACGGCGGAGGACAATGTGATACAGGGTTTGGAGGTGGGCGCGGATGATTACATCACAAAGCCCTTTGCACCCCGAGAGCTTATTGCGCGCATAAAGGCTTTGCTGCGTCGCTCTGGCGTTGGTGAAAGCACGGACCGCATGCAGGTTTCGGAGCTAGTGCTCGATGGCAAGAGCCGTCGTGTTTATCTGGCGGATGAACCTTTGGATATGGGGCCAACAGAATTCAATCTTCTACAGTTTTTTATGTCCCACCCCGAGCGTGCGTACAGTCGCAACCAAATGCTCGATCAGGTGTGGGGGGCTAATGTGTATGTAGAAGAACGCACAGTCGATGTTCACATCCGGAGGCTGCGCAAGGCACTGCAAGTGGATGGCAAGGACTATAGCGGTTTGATCCAGACGGTCCGTGGTACCGGGTATCGCTTTTCATCTCGCGGAGTACCTGCCGGTTGAGTCTTGCTGGCAGCTGGCGTGCTGAACTTCGTAAGCTGCTGCTGGTACTGGTTGCCTCGGGGGTGCTCGGGTGGCTGACGGGCTATACGCTGGAAATGCTGTGCATCGGCCTTGCAATACTTTCGGGTATTTGGCTGTGGCAGCTCTGGCTTATGCGCCGTTGGCTGGAAAATCCTGATCAAGCGCCCCCTGAGAGCGCGGGTATCTGGGGGCTGGTTTACGACACAATCTACCGCTTACAGCGCGAGAATCGCGAAGCGCGGGGCCGGCTGCAGTCTACCGTCGACTATCTGAGAAGCTCCTTTGCTTCGATGCGCGACGGCGTTTTGATTCTCACCCAAAGTGGCGCCATAGAATGGTCTAACGACGCTGCCGAGGGGCTGTTGGGTTTGCAGTATCCTCGCGATCAGGGGCAGCCGGTTTTGAATCTGCTGCGTTGGCCCGCGTTTCACGACTATTTCCTCAAAGGTGAGTTTCAACAGCCTTTGCAGATACCGAGTTCGAGTAACAGCCGACAGATACTGCAGGTCGAGATCACTACTTTTGCGGGCGGAGACTTTTTGCTGTTTTTCCGCGACGTCACGAGGGTGGTACAGATGGAGCAGATGCGTCGCGACTTCGTGGGTAACGTATCTCATGAACTGAGAACGCCTCTGACGGTCTTCAAAGGTTATCTGGACACTTTGTCTGCGAGTGAATTGTTTGATGACGCTCGGTTCCAGAAGGCAGCGGGACAAATGGACATGCAGGTACAACGCATGGAGAACCTGCTCACGGATCTCTTATGGTTGAGCCGCATTGAGACCGTCAGCGAGGATCGCGAGACGGGTGAAGTGAACATGGTTGCTATGCTCGAGGAATTGCGTGAAGAGCTTCAGTCCAGCCATCCAGAGCGGCTGGTCGTCGTGGAAATTAAAACAACCGAGTTGGTTACGGGCAACTATCGCGAACTGCGAAGTGCTGTTTCGAATTTAGTGATCAATGCACTTAAGTACAGCGGTGACGACGATCCGGTACGAGTTAGCTGGGAACGGGAAGACGACGCCCTCGTTTTGAACGTGGTGGACTCCGGTGTGGGTATTGATGAACAGCATAT
Source organism: Congregibacter sp. (assembly GCF_045107095.1). GTDB lineage: Bacteria > Pseudomonadota > Gammaproteobacteria > Pseudomonadales > Halieaceae > Congregibacter. Next base: position 30,515 of record NZ_JBGCFU010000026.1, read on the forward strand.
TGCCCGGGTTACCGAGCGCTTCTACCGTGTGGATGAAAGTCGTAACGCGCGCACCGGCGGCACGGGTCTTGGCCTCGCCATCGTGAAGCACGTTGCAGCATCCCACCGCGCTGAGTTGAACATCGAGAGTGAACCCGGGCGCGGGAGTTGTTTCTCTTTACATTTTCCCTTGTGAAATCTCACGACTTTTTAACAACGCTGGTTCTGCTGCTGACTCTGTTGTTGTTTCCAGCGGTACATGCCGCGGAGCCGCTTACGGGGAAGTTGGTCAGCACAGGCTCCGACACCATGGGATCTCTGACTTCAATATGGGCTGAGCTTGTAACTGCGCAACATCCCAGGCTGTCAGTACAGGTTCGTGCAATCGGATCTGGTGCAGCGCCGACGGCTCTTGTCCAGGGGACAGCGGATATAGGGCCCATGAGCCGGCCTATGTCTCCCGAAGAGATCAATGCTTTTGCCCGTAAGTATGGTTACGAGCCTACCGCGGTGCCCGTCGCTCAGGATGCCCTCGCTGTTTTCGTGCATCGAGAGAACCCCTTGGACAGCATTACTACGACTCAGCTTGACGCAGTGTTTTCAGGTACCAGACGCTGCGGCTATGAAAAGCCGATTCGCGCCTGGGGCGATCTCGCGCTAAGCGCGCCCTGGAATCAGCGAGTGATCAGTGTCTATGGCCGAAGCGCTGCCTCAGGAACCTACAGTGTTTTTCGTAGCCAGGTGCTTTGTGCCGGTGACTTTGCTGTGTATCTCAATCGTCTGGTGGGTTCATCGGCTGTAGTAAGGGCTGTTGCAATGGACGACCACGGCATCGGCTACGCGAGCGCGGGTTACCTGAATGCAAGCGTAAAGAGGTTGCGCGTTATCCAAAGTGGAAGTGTGGACGAAGCAAAGCTGTCCAGACGCTTGTTTGTGTACATCAATCGCCCTCCTCATAAACCCGTCGACATACTGACCGCCGCTTTTTTGGAAGCCGTGTTTAGTAGCGAGGGACAGCGAGAAGTCGCACGTTTGGGCTATGAGGCTCTCGCAGCCAGTGAGCTCCAACGCCTGCGTTCAGAGTTGGGCTTAAGCGGTGGTTGATGCTCCGTCAAAAATAGCGACACGCCGCCGTGCGAGAGATCGCTTGGCGACTGTCGCTATCGGTGCCGCCGGCGGTACCGTAATCATCATGATTCTGCTGATACTGGCGTACTTACTTTACGTGGCATTGCCCCTGAGGAGTGTCGCAAAACTGGATGCGCCGTCCGCCATAAAGCTGCCCCTGGAAACGGAGGTTGTGGTGGCCGGGGGGCAGCTGCTTAAGCTGCCTGCGGGTATTGTCACTGCGGACGGCAGGCTGCGTAACACAGATCAACACACCGTTTACTTAAGTGGCCAAGATTTGTATGTGCTAACGCCCCCGGCGCTGGTTGCCGGGGAGGGTCAGGAGATAGTCGAACTACACTTGCGACTCAGGATCCCGGTAAGTGCTGTATCTCCACAAAGTCTTAGCATTGCTAGCGCCGGTACACGACTGTTATATGCCTACTTTGATACGGAAGACCGCCTCGTAGTGGGGGGCGTGAATACGCCCATTGAGGGCGAAGACGCGGTTCAGCGCTTTGCGCCCCTAGAGGGGTCGCTCGCCGACGGCGTAATCCGCGTGGATGCGGCGTCGGGAACAGTCGTTGTTGTGCAAGACCGCTCCTATCTGTGGTGGCAACCCAATCGAGATGGTGCGCAGGCGGTACCGGGTTCACTAGAAGGGCTCGATAGTGCAGCCAAGCGTGTCGCTTGGGGCCCAAACTACGAAACCCTCTTGATTGTTGACGAGCTGAATCAGCTTCATCGTTTTGATGTGGCTCGCTCGTCGTTGCCGCGTTTAGGGGAGCCGCAACCAACATCAATGACAGTGCGATGGCTAAAGAGTGAGTCTCGGCGTCGGGTAAGCTATTTAGTAGGCGAGGATGGAGAGCTCGCCGTTATGGTGCCAAGCAGCGGTGAAGAACTTCTTCGAAGAATCGTTCCCGAACTTGCGGGTCCCGGAGACTTTGGCATCGTCGCGGATGGCAGTGCAGTTTATCGCCTCACCGATGTCGATTTGATCAGCGTGGGCATTCGCAATCCCTTTCCTGAAACAGGGTGGAGGAGTCTTTGGTTGCCCCAGTGGTTTGGCGCCTACGATGCACCGGCGCATTTCTGGCACCCCGACGGCGCGGCCATTGGCGCTCTGTCCAAGTTAAGCCTGTCGCCGCTACTTTACGGAACGTTTAAAGCTGCGCTCTACGGAATGCTCCTGGCTGTACCTCTCGCCCTTGGAGCTGCGGTGTACACAGGGTATTTTCTGCCTCCGCGTATCCGAAATCGCATCAAGCCGAGTATTGAAATGCTCGAAGCGTTCCCGACGGTAGTGTTGGGCTTTGTTGCAGGCCTTTGGCTGGCCCCTCTGTTGCTGGATTATCTGCTGCCCATACTGTTACTCCCGGTGCTTTTGTTGGGGCTCCCCATCCTGTTGTCACTGATTCACCTACTGTTGCAGCTTCTTTCACCGAGGTTTCAGCGTCGCCCTCCGAGAATGGCGATTGTAGCCGTCGTGTATTTAGCTGCGGTTGTGCTGCTCGTCATGAACGCTTCTTACTTTGAGAGCTGGCTTTTTGAGGTCTCTTTGCGCGACTGGCTTTGGCGTGAGTGGGGAATAGCTTACGAGCAAAGAAACGCGTTGTTAGTTGGTATGGCGATGGGCGTTGCGATTACGCCAGTGATGTTTTCCATCGTCGAGGACTCAATTTTTGCGGTTCCTCGGAGTCTGTCCGACGGCAGTCTAGCCCTGGGCGCTACGCGCTGGCAGTCCCTTGCCAGGGTGGTTCTCCCCGCGGCGTCTCCGGCAATACTGTCGGCGCTCCTGATTGGTCTGGCGCGAGGTCTCGGGGAAACTATGATCGTGCTTCTTGCTACAGGGAATACGCCATTGATGGAGCCTGGAGCCTTTTCAGGCCTCCGTAGTTTAAGCGCAAGCATCGCTGTGGAGCTGCCAGAAGCGGGATCTGAGAGTGTGCAGTTCAGGCTGTTGTTTTTAGCGGCACTGGTGCTCTTTGGCCTAACATTTGTTTTGAACACCGTCGCCGAACTTTTCCGCCAGCGGTTGCGCTACGCCTATGCCAACCGCTAAGCCGCTGATGAATGTGTTGACACTCCAGGCTGGGGTTCGGCGAGCAGAGCCTATGGTTTGGCTTAGCGCTGGCGCAGTGGTGTTTGCGCTACTGGTATTGTTCGGCCTTTTGTCGCTGCTTGCGACCCGAGGTTTGACTCATTTTTGGCCACAACCGTTGATGCTTTTGCAAAGTGTCGACTCAGGTCCGCAGACGCAGTTGGGAGTTGTCCTTGATCAAGAGTCCGCGGGTTCTCACGGGCTAAATCGTATTTTGCTCCATCGTGGAGCTGAAGATTTTTTCGACTCTCCATTGGTTTGGATTGACGAGGCTGGACTCAGTGATCGAAGAGCCCCGGCGAATGCGCTGGCCATTGAGCGTGAAGGGCAGGGGCCTATTTTCGGCTTTGCGCTCAATGTACAGGGTTTAGATCAATCTCAGGCTCTTAGTGATCTGTCTCCAGATGCACAGGTCGCGATTATCGAGGGCGCTACAGAAAACCTTGCCGTATCGCAGCGAAGCAACAGCCTTTTGCAGGTTCGACTGGCGTCAGGTCTTATCGTGGAGATTCCTTTAAGCGCGATCAGGACGGCTTTTGCCCCCAACGCCATGAATCTACCGGAGAAAGTCACGCACTTTTTATCCGCTATTGGCAGATTTCTAAGTGAGTCCCCGCAGCGCAGTAACATCCAAGGGGGCGTATTCCCCGCGATATTGGGTACGGTTGTGCTGGTTATTTTGATGGCGCTTATTGTTTCGCCGCTGGGCGTTCTTGCGGCTATTTACCTTCAAGAGTATGCCCAGCGTGGCCCGTTGACGCGTTTGGTTCGTATTGCTGTTAACAACCTGGCTGGAGTTCCCTCTATCGTTTATGGGGTTTTCGGTTTGGGGTTCTTCGTATATGCCCTTGGTGGGTCGCTGGATTCGCTACTCTTTGAGGACAGGCTTCCCGCGCCTACGCTCGGTACGCCAGGTATGCTGTGGTCCGCGTTGACCATGGCTTTGTTGACCCTCCCGGTGGTGATTGTGTCAACAGAAGAGGGCCTGGCGCGCGTGCCTAGCAGCCTGCGAGAGGGAAGCCTCGCTTTGGGTGCCACGCGCGCAGAAACGCTATGGCACGTAGTCTTGCCAGCGGCGTCACCCGCGGTACTCACGGGCTTGATTCTGGCGGTGGCGAGGGCAACGGGCGAAGTTGCGCCGCTGTTATTGGTGGGCGTCGCGAAGTACGCGCCGGGGTTGCCAGTGAGCGGAGAGTTCCCTTATGTACATCTGGATCGACAGTTCATGCATTTGGGGTTTTCAGTGTACGACCTCGGATTTCAGAGTACACATATTGAAACCGTCGAGGGTCTGGTTTTTGCCACAGCCTTGTTATTGGTGATTATTGCTTTGCTTTTGAATATTGCTGCAGTTTTGTTACGTAGTCGTTTGCGCAACGCCTTTAAACCACAAGAAGCCGTTTAGATGAAAAACCACAGTATCGATGTGAAGGCTCTGAAGCGGGCACCGACTCCTTCCAGAGGTTCTGACGTCTGTCTGCAGGTAGAAGACCTGAGCCTGCACTACCAACGAAGTCAAAATGTGGCGCTGCACAATGTCAGCCTGGAGATCCCCAGGCAGCGGGTGACAGCGTTCATTGGCCCCTCAGGCTGCGGTAAATCGAGCCTCCTGCGGTGTTTTAATCGCATGAATGACTTGATTGAGGGAAGCATTATCAGCGGACATGTATGGCTTGATGGTGAAGATGTATACGCAAAAGGTGTCGACGTCGCGACCCTGCGCAGACGCGTTGGCATGGTCTTTCAATCTCCTAATCCTTTCCCAAAAAGCATCTACGAAAACGTCGCCTTTGGCCTGAGAATTCAAGGTCTCAACAAAAAGAGAGTCTTGGATGAGTTGATTGAAAAGGCTTTACGGTCTGCTGCATTGTGGGATGAAGTTAAGGATCGTTTGGACGCGAATGCTGTCGTACTATCTGGTGGTCAACAGCAGAGGCTGGTGATCGCCCGGGCGATTGCGGTGGAGCCTGAGGTGCTGTTGCTCGACGAGCCCGCATCAGCGCTCGATCCCATTTCGACCTTGCGTATCGAAGAGCTCATTTATGAGCTGAAGACCCGGTACACGATTGTGATTGTCACGCACAACATGCAGCAGGCGGCACGTGTTTCTGACATGACCGCTTTTATGAACCTGGGGCGATTGGTGGAGTTTGGAGAAACCGATACACTCTTCACTAATCCCCGCGAATCCCAAACAGAAGACTACATTACCGGGCGCTACGGTTAGCAGCGCTTGGTTAAGAGCTTGAGGAGCACAAGTGCAAGGCGATCAGCACAGGCAGCATATTTCCGGCCAATTCAATGCGGAGCTGGATGCCATGAAGAATCACCTGCTGGAAATGGGTGGCCTGGTAGAGCAGCAGCTGAGCCGTGCAATGGCTGCGCTTCTTGCCCGCGATAGCGGCCAAGCGGAGTTGGTTGTGCAGGCCGATCGGCAAATCAATGAAATGGAGCTACAGATTGACGAGGAGTGCTCGAGAATCCTGGCGCGGCGACAACCCGCTGCCAGTGATCTCCGTCTGGTGCTTGCGGTAGCCAAGTCCACGACTGATCTTGAGCGTATTGGTGATGAGGCCACGCGCATTGCCCGTCAGGCCACAAAGCTTTCAGAATTGCCTCCGTCCTCGGGTACCACACCGGAGTATCGGTTCATCAGCAACCATGTTGGCGCCATGCTTCGACAGGCTTTGGATAGCTTTGCCCGTCTTGATGTCACTAAGGCGATTGACGTAGTCCTTGATGAGGGGACTGTTGATGATCAGCGGGAGGCGACAATGCAGAGTCTGGTGAATCTGATGAAAGACGAGCCGCAAAGTATTGATGGCGTTGTTCACGAGATGTGGGCTCTTCGCGGGCTCGAGCGTGTAGGCGCCCACGCCACGAATATCGCGGAGCAGGTGATATATCTGGTGCTCGGTCGAGACGTCAGGCATATGAGGCCGGGAGAGCTGCAGGCTCTGCTTGAATCGAATGGAGCGAAGGATGGGGAGAGGTCATGAGTCGGCGTTTCTGGAACGACCTGACGGTTCAGCTGGAACCTTACACGCCCGGAGAGCAGCCGCAGTTTGATAACTTACTCAAGCTCAACACCAACGAGAGCCCCTATCCGCCGTCTGGGCGGGTGATGGAGGCCCTGAAAGACCTCAGCGGTGATGACTTGTTACGCTATCCGGATCCGGGTTCCGTTGCCTTGCGTGAGGCGGTAGCCGAGTTTCATGGCATTACCCCGGACTGCATATTTGCCGGCAACGGATCCGATGAAGTTTTATCCCATGTGTTTCAGGGACTCCTGAAGCAGCAGCGGGAGCTGCTATTCCCCGATATCAGTTACAGCTTTTATCCCGTGTGGTGCCAACTGCATTCAGTGCGGTACCGGCAGATACCCCTGCGCAGTGACTTCAGTATCGCGGCAGAAGACTACGATTCGGCAGCGGCAGCGGTTATCTTTCCTAATCCCAACGCGCCCACGGGACTGATTACGGAGTTGCCGGTGATCCGTGAGTTTTTGGAAGCGGCTCCCAATAGACTGGTGGTGGTGGACGAGGCCTACATAGACTTCGGTGGGGAGTCGGCAATTTCATTGTTGCCCGAATACGACAACCTGCTTGTCGTGCAGACCTTGTCAAAGTCCCGGGCCTTGGCCGGTCTGCGCATAGGCCTGGCGTTTGGTAACCCCGAGCTCATTGAGGGTCTGGAGCGAATCAAAGACAGCTTCAACTCCTATCCCATAGGTGTGGCTGCCCAGCGCGCCGCAACGGAGGCATACCTCGACCGTGAGTACTTTGAACGTTGCTGTGCTCGCGTTGTGGCGACAAGAGACGATTTATCCCGATCGTTGAAAACGATGGGGTTCGAAGTGCTTCCTTCTGCGGCGAACTTCCTCTTCGTTAAACACAAGACGGTAGCTGGCAAGGCGATTTTCGATGCGCTACGAGCGGAGGGGGTTATCGTTCGTCGATGGGACAAGCCGCGCATCGAAGATTATCTCAGGATTAGCGTAGGCACCGATGAGCAGTGTCAGAGGCTGAGGGAGATACTGCTCGGGGTATTGCAGAAGGCGCTTCAGTAAACGGGGCCCGGGTAGAAAGTCATATCCAGCCTGGACTAGCTGCGCAAAAAAAAACGTCTCAACAGCGCTCTAGAATCACGCTGCCGATGCTGTAGCCCGCGCCAAAGGAGCAAAGCACTCCGCGCTCACCGACCTCAAAATCACCATGGTGCTTGTGGAAAGCGATGACTGATCCCGCTGAACTTGTGTTTGCATACTCGTCGAGTATCACCGGTGCCTCTTCAGTGTTGGCATCTCGACCAAGCACGCGTTTTGCGATGAGTACGTTCATGTTCAAGTTAGCTTGATGCAGCCACAAGCGCTTCAGGTCTGCTGAGTCGATATTCAGGCTCGCCAACTGCTCATTAATCTGAGTCGCTACCGCGGGGCAAACTTCCTTGAAGACCTTGCGTCCTTCTTGAACGAAAAGCTTATCGGCTTTTCCTATGCCCTCGTCGTCGCCGCGGTTGAGAAAACCAAAGTTGTTGCGGATATTGTTGGAGAACATTGTCTGCAGCCGGCTATCCAGCACCTTGAAGTTATCGCCTGTGCTGCCGGGTTCGTCGCTGATAATCATCGCTGTGCAAACATCGCCAAAAATAAAGTGCGAGTCACGGTCTCTAAAATTTAGGTGCCCGGTGCAAATCTCTGGATTGACGACCAGCACGTGCCTGGCGCTACCGCTTCGTATGGCATCCCGAGCTTGTTGCAGTCCAAAGGTCGCTGAAGAGCAAGCCACGTTCATATCAAAAGCGTAGCCACCGCAGCCCAGGGCAGATTGAATCTCCACCGCCATGGCAGGGTAGGCCCGCTGCATATTAGATGCCGCACAAATCACTGCATCCAAATCAGACGCCTGCAGCCCGGCAGCTTCCAATGCCTGCTTTGATGCGGTGATTGCCATCTCGCACATTACGGAGGGCTCATCGTTGGCGCGATCTTTGATGTTGGGCGTCATGCGATGGGGATCGAGTATGCCGTCTTTGTTGATGACGTAACGGGACCGAATACCCGAGGCCTTCTCGATGAATTCAGCTGAAGAATGGGAGAGCGCAGGCATGTCGCCGGTGGCAATAGCCTCTGCATTCTCGGCGTTGTGAAGGTCGACAAACTGGTTGAAGCTCTCAACAAGCTCTTCGTTGCTGATGGAGTTTGGAGGCGTGTAGAGACCGGTGCCGGTCAGGTAGACCTCTTTTGAGTCTGTAGATACCGACATTTCGGGCATAGGAGCCTCTGCTTATTGAGTGAACATGTTTTGGATTCGGGTGTTGCGAAGCGACCAGGACGCACCTAGCAACAATCCGTAATTCTATCGTTTTAGAGCAGCTTAAGCACCCTGCGCGGGACTCTCAGTCCATCGCGCAGGGAGAGCTGAGCCGAGGTCGCGCTAGCTGCGGTCGTCGATACCTACGAAGTCACGCTGCGCGTGGCCTGTATAGAGCTGGCGAGGTCTACCGATGCGGTAACTGCCCGAGATCATTTCGTTCCAGTGCGCAATCCAGCCCACGGTTCTACCTACCGCAAAAATCACGGTGAACATGCTCGTTGGGATGCCGATGGCTTTAAGGATGATGCCGGAATAGAAGTCCACGTTGGGATAGAGCTTCTTCTCAATGAAGTACTCGTCTTCCAGGGCGATTTCTTCCAGACGCTTGGCAATGGCGAGAAGAGGGTCGTTCTCAATGCCCAGCTCTGCCAGTACTTCGTCGGCGGCTTGCTTCATAACCTTCGCCCGTGGATCGAAGTTCTTGTATACACGATGGCCAAAGCCCATGAGACGGAAGGGGTCTTCCTTGTCTTTGGCGCGAGCGACGTACTCATCAATACGTGAAACATCGCCGATTTCTTCCAGCATGTTCAGTACAGCTTCGTTCGCACCACCGTGAGACGGTCCCCACAGCGCTGCGATACCCGCCGCAATACAGGCAAAAGGGTTAGCTCCTGAAGAGCCCGCCAATCGAACCGTAGAGGTCGAAGCATTTTGCTCGTGGTCTGCGTGCAAAAGAAACACTCTATCCATTGCTTTCGCCAGCACGGGCGACACGTTGCTTGGGGCGCAGGGCGTGCCGAACATCATGTGTAGAAAGTTCTCTGCGTAGCCGAGATTATTATCCGGATACATGAAGGGCTGTCCGATGGAAAATTTGTAGCTCATTGCTGCCAGGGTGGGCATCTTCGCGATGAGTCTGAAGGCCGCTACCTGTCGGTGGTGCTCGTCCGAGATATCCAGGGAGTCATGGTAGAACGCAGATAGTGCGCCGACGACGCCGCACATGATGGCCATAGGGTGGGCATCGCGGCGGAAGCCGTTAAAAAACGTCCTGATCTGCTCATGAACCATGGTGTGGTTATGAACAGTGCTTACAAACTTTTCTTTCTGCTCGGTATTTGGGAGCTCGCCGTAGAGCAGCAGGTAGCAGGTTTCGAGATAATCTGACTCCGCTGCCAGCTGATCAATGGGGTAGCCGCGATGGAGGAGGATTCCCTTACCACCATCGATATAGGTTATTTCGGATTCACAGGCCGCGGTAGATACAAAGCCGGGATCATAGGTGAACATCCCTTTGCTCGTGAGGCCCCCAACGTCTACGACATCCGGTCCTATAGATCCTGAGTAAACAGGCAGATCTACGGAGCCCTCAATGCCATCGATGGTAAGGGTTGCTTTCTTTTGACTCATGGGAAAACCCGCGTGTTTTCAGTGGGCCGCCAACTATAGACAGTGGCAAACGTTTGTCAATTGACTGAGGACGTTCTTGCGCTATGTCTTGCCGAGTAACATCCGGTGCATTGATCGGAGTCAATTGTAATGGACTTGGTGAATCTCTATACTCGCGCCGTTTTCTAGGGTATCAGGGCTGAATGAGCACTCTTTCGGGCTCTGGTACGAAGCGAGTAGTCACATGGTCACGGCGCTTTCAGCGCGGCCGAGTGATACTTTAGGGCCATTCCAGAGTCAGGAGCTGTCCGTCTGTGAAAGACAATCGTCCGGTTAACCTCGATATCGGTACTATCCGACTTCCAATCACTGCTTACGCATCGATTTTGCACCGGGTTTCCGGCGTCATTATGGTCGTGGCATCTTTTCTTCTCCTTTGGGCGCTTGATCTCAGCCTTTCCGGGCCCGAGGGCTTTGCGGGTTTGGGTGAGCTATTTGGGAGCCCATTGGTGAAGTTCGTGCTCTGGGGCATTGCTACGGCTTTGCTTTACCACAGCTTTGCGGGCGTCAAACACCTGATTATGGATTTCGGCATCGGAGAGACCATGGATGGCGGTGTCCTGGGCGCTCGTTTGGTGTTTGTGTGTACCGCCGTTAGCGCGGTTTTGGTAGGGGTAGCATTATGGTAACTGCGGTCACGAGTCTTTCACGATCAGGTTTGTCCGATTGGTTGGTGCAGCGCGTAACAGCCGTTATCCTTCTCGCGTTTTTCGTGTTCGTAGGCTTCAAGCTGGCTGCGGGCGTGTCCTACGTAGAGTGGACCGCGTTGTTCGCTCAGACGTGGATGAAGATTTTCACCATGCTGGCGATTCTGTCGTTAGCGGCACATGCCTGGATCGGGATGTGGGGTGTGTTCACGGATTACCTCACAGAGCGTCTGATGGGGTCCCGGGGCAACGTGCTAAGAATTGGCCTTCAGCTTCTTACATCGCTGTCGCTGGTCATTTTTGTGATTTGGGGCATCCAGATAGTCTGGGCCTGAGTTTGGTTAAGATTCCTGTAACAGGAGCATAAGTACGAATGCGCACAATTTCTTTTGATGGTGTGATTGTCGGTGGCGGCGGTGCGGGTATGCGCGCTGCGCTGCAACTCGCCCAGTCTGGCTATAAGACGGCGGTAATCAGCAAGGTCTTTCCTACACGTTCGCACACAGTGTCTGCCCAGGGCGGCATCACTTGCGCGATCGCCAGCTCGGATCCGCAGGATGATTGGCGTTGGCACATGTATGACACGGTGAAGGGCTCCGATTACATCGGTGACCAGGACGCCATTGAATACATGACATCAGTGGGCCCCGAAGCCATCTACGAGCTTGAGCACATGGGCTTGCCGTTCTCTCGAACCGAGGACGGGCGCATTTACCAGCGACCTTTTGGCGGGCAGTCAAAAGATTTTGGTAAAGGCGGCCAGGCTGCACGAACCTGCGCGGCGGCTGATCGTACGGGCCACGCGCTGCTGCACACGCTTTATCAGAACAACGTGAAGAACAAGACAGTGTTCTTTAATGAGTGGTTTGCAACCGACCTGGTGAAAAACCAGGACGGAGTGGTCGTCGGCGTTATCGCTATCTGTATTGAGACCGGTGAAGTCGTATATGTGAAGTCCAAAGCCACGGTATTCGCCACGGGTGGAGCAGGGCGTATTTATGCCTCCACCACTAATGCCCACATCAACACCGGCGATGGTATCGGCATGGCCTTGCGAGCGGGTTTCCCCATGCAGGACATGGAGATGTGGCAGTTCCACCCCACAGGAATCTATGGTGCGGGCACGCTGGTCACCGAGGGTTGTCGTGGAGAAGGCGGCTACCTCGTCAATAAAGACGGCGAGCGTTTCATGGAGCGCTACGCGCCGAACGCTAAAGATCTGGCCGGACGCGATGTTGTTGCCCGTTCGATGGTTCTTGAGATTCTCGAAGGTCGCGGCTGTGGGCCCGACGCGGATCACGTGTTCCTCAAGCTCGATCATCTTGGCGAAGAAGTTCTGGAGAGTCGCTTGCCCGGTATTCTCGAGCTGTCGCGAACGTTTGCCCATGCAGATCCAGTAAAAGAACCTATTCCCGTGGTGCCGACCTGCCATTACATGATGGGTGGAATCCCCACCAACGTGAACGGTCAGGCGCTGACCATTGACGCGCAGGGTCAGGATCACGTGATTCCCGGGCTTTACGCCTGTGGTGAGGCTGCCTGCGTATCTGTCCACGGTGCCAACCGTCTCGGCGGAAACTCGCTTCTTGATCTGGTGGTCTTTGGTCGGGCAGCCGGCCTGTTTATCGAAGAGTCTCTGCGCTCTGGTATCGAAGCTCGTGACGCATTGCCCACAGATATTGAAGAAGCGAACCAGCGTTTGACCAAGCTCGATGAAGCTCCCGTTGGAGAGAGCGTGGCTGGTCTGCGTAAAGAGCTTCAGGGTGTCATGCAGAATCACTTCGGTGTATTCCGTAAGGGCGACTTTATGCGCGACGGCATTAAGCTCCTTGAAGAGCTGCGCCCGAGAATTGAAAGCGTCGGTGTTGCCGATAAAACTCAGGCGTTCAATACCGCGCGTATCGAAGCCCTTGAGCTGCAGAACCTCTTTGAAGTGGCGGAGGCTACGGCCGTACCCGCTGAAGCTCGTACTGAAAGTCGCGGAGCTCATGCCCGTGATGACTATCAGGAACGTGATGATGAGAACTGGTTGTGCCACTCCTTGTACTTCCCCAAGGACAAGAGTGTTGGCAAGCGTGATGTGAACTTCGCGCCCAAGATTATGGACGTGATGGAGCCGATGGCTCGCAGTTATTGATCCCCTAGGGGAACGAACGAAACGGAGTTTTTTGCATGTTGCAGGTCAGTGTATATCGCTACAACCCGGAGCAGGACGCTGAGCCGTCCATGCAGACTTTTGAAGTCGATACCGGCGGCAAAGATGTAATGGTTCTTGATGTGCTTGAAGATATTAAAGCGCAGCAAGACACCTCTGTAACCTACCGGCGTTCTTGCCGGGAGGGTGTCTGCGGGTCCGACGGCCTGAACATGAACGGTAAGAACGGACTGGCATGTATTACGCCATTGTCCGAAACCGTGAAGAACAACAAGCTTGTGATAAGGCCTTTGCCCGGGCTACCGGTTATTCGCGATCTGGTTGTGGATATGAGCATGTTCTACACCCAGTACGAAAAAGTGCAGCCTTACTTGCAGAACGATACCCCTGCGCCAGCCATCGAGAGGCTTCAGTCGCCCGAAGACCGCGCCAAGCTCGACGGATTGTACGAGTGCATTCTTTGCGCCTGCTGTTCTACAAGCTGCCCCTCTTTCTGGTGGAACCCCGACCGCTTCATCGGCCCAGCGGGCTTGTTGCAGTCCTATCGATTCCTCGCTGACAGCCGCGATACCGCGACTGAAGAGCGTCTTTCAAAGCTCGACGACCCCTTCAGTGTTTTCCGGTGCCACGGTATTCAGAACTGCGTAAATGTGTGCCCCAAGGGCCTTAACCCCACACGCGCTATCGGCCATATTCGCAGTATGTTGCTTAAACAAGCTGCCTAGGCTCCCTGCGGTGGATTTTTAGCGAAAAGTCCACCCATTTCTCGGCTTTACACCTTCTAGACCTCTCGCTTTGCTGGCATAATTGCGCCACCGCGCTGTCCGGACACGGAGAGCGCCCGCGGGGCCGGGGGGACCGTGGAAACAATATGCCCCGGCACGCACGGTCGTAGTCCTAACTTCTGTGCGTTGATCTTCTGGGGGGAAGAATGCAAGAAAACTCTATGGAGTTGTTTCGCCGCAGCTCGCACATCGCGGGTGGCAACGCCACCTACGTCGAAGACCTCTATGAAAGCTATCTCATTGATCCCAATGCCGTGCCTGAGCAGTGGCGGGATTACTTTGATCGGCTGCCACGGGTCGAGACCAAAACTTCCCTGATTGACGATGTGCCGCATAGCGCGGTACGAGAGCGTTTTGCTCGCATCAGCAAAATGCGAGTACGCACAGAAGCGACCGTTGCCCACGACAGCCAGGCGACTAAACACGAGCGCAAGCAGGTCAAGGTGTTGGCGCTGATTTCTGCCTATCGCCAAAGGGGGCATCAGAAAGCCCAGCTTGACCCCTTGGGGCTGGCAGTGCGCGAGCACATTCCTGATCTGGAGCTCAACTTCCACGAGCTTTCCGTTGCTGACCTGGATACAAGCTTTCAGGTAGGTACGCTGAAGATGGGCGGCGCGGGATCCACGCTCAAAGACATCATTGAAGCTCTGGAGCGCACCTACTGCCACACCGTTGGTGCTGAGTTCATGCACATTGTGGATACGGAGCAGCGGCAGTGGATTATGTCGCGCATGGAGTCCGTGCGATCTGCTCCTGATTTTGGGCCAGATGTGCAGCGACAGATTCTCCGTCGATTGATTAAAGCCGATGGTTTGGAAAAATCTTTGGGTTCCAAATTTCCGGGCACAAAACGCTTTGGTCTCGAGGGTGGTGAGAGTCTTATTCCCATGCTCGCGGAGATGATGCAGCGCATTGGTGGGTACGGCGCCAAAGAAATCGTTATTGGTATGGCCCACCGTGGTCGCCTGAATGTACTTGTAAATATTCTCGGTAAGAATCCATCCGAGTTGTTTGCGGAATTCGAAGGTCGCGCAACCTACGAGAGTTCCGGTGACGTGAAGTACCACCAGGGGTTTTCATCGAACATGATGACCTCCGGAGGCGAGGTTCACTTGGCTCTGGCGTTCAACCCGTCGCACCTTGAGATTGTATCGCCGGTGGTTGAGGGCTCGGTCAGAGCGCGTCAGGATCGCCGTGATGATCCTGTGGGTCAAACCGTGTGGCCTATCGTTCTCCACGGTGACGCAGCCTTTGCTGGTCAGGGCGTAGTCATGGAGACGTTTCAAATGTCTCAGACTCGTGCCTACAAGACCGGTGGCACGGTGCATATTGTTCTAAATAATCAGGTGGGCTTCACTACCAGTCTGCGTGAGGACTCCCGATCCACTGAGTACTGCACCGACGTAGCCAAGATGGTTCAGGCGCCAATTTTTCACGTCAACGCCGACGATCCTGAAGCCGTGCTTTTTGTCACTCAGATGGCTATTGATTATCGCAACGAGTTCAAACGAGACGTGGTTGTTGATCTCGTTTGTTACCGCCGCCGGGGCCACAACGAAGCGGACGAGCCAGCGGTAACGCAACCGCAAATGTATGAGGCAATTCGCAAGCATCCCACGACGCGGGATATTTACGCTCGACGCCTGATAGAGGCCGGAGTGCTTACCGAGGCTGAAGATCAGGCGTTAGTCGATGGCTATCGGAGTTCCCTGGACAGGAATGAGCCCTTGGTGTCCAGCCTGGTGCATGAGCCCAACAGCGAGCTGTTTGTTGATTGGACTCCATACCTGGGTCACGAGTGGACCCTACACTGTGACACCGGGATGGATTTGCACCATCTGCAAACACTGGCGCAGCACACTAATCAGTCGCCTGATGGTTTTCCTCTGCAGCGTCAGGTCGCGAAGATCCTGGAAGATCGTCGCAAGATGGCTGCCGGTGCATTGCCACTTAACTGGGGCTTTGCAGAAACGCTGGCCTATGCGTCTTTGCTCGAAGCGGGATATCCGGTTCGGCTAACAGGTCAGGACGTAGGTCGCGGTACTTTCTCTCACCGTCACGCCGTACTCCATAACCAACGCGATGATGCGAACTACGTTCCCCTGCAGCATGTTAGTGAAGATCAGGCTGATTTTGTTATTCACGATTCGCTCCTTTCTGAGGAGGCCGTTTTAGCCTTTGAATACGGCTACGCGACAACGGCTCCTACAGGAATGGTTATCTGGGAAGCGCAGTTCGGTGACTTCGCGAATGGTGCTCAGGTGGTTATCGATCAGTTCATCACCAGCGGTGAGCATAAGTGGAGTCGGCTCTGTGGACTGACCATGCTCCTGCCCCACGGTTACGAGGGGCAGGGCCCAGAACACAGTTCTGCACGTCTCGAACGCTTCATGCAGCTTTGTGCAGAGCACAATATTCAGGTTTGCGTGCCGACCACGCCGTCACAGGTGTACCACATGCTGCGTCGCCAGGGCATCCGTCCACTGCGAAAGCCCTTGGTTGTCATGTCGCCGAAGAGCCTCCTGCGCCATAAAGAGGCAACATCCACTTTGGAGGATCTGGCGAACGGTCGCTTCTACAATGTGCTCGATGAAACTGATGACCTCGATAAGTCAGCAGTAGAGCGAGTCGTTGTGTGCTCAGGCAAGGTGTTTTACGACCTGCGTGCGGCACGCAGGGAGCGTGGCATAGATAACATTGCGCTCATTCGCCTCGAGCAGTTATACCCATTCCCCGAAGCGGAAATGCTGAAGGTCCTCAGCGGGTACCCCAATTTACGTGATGCTCTGTGGTGTCAGGAAGAGCCTATGAATCAGGGCGCCTGGTACTCCAGTCAGCATCATTTGCGTCGCGTATTCGCGTCGCTTAACGGCAATATCTATCTTGGTTACGCTGGACGCGAAGCGTCGGCGGCACCTGCCGCGGGCTATATGGCCCTTCACCTTGAGCAGCAGGAGGCCTTTATTAATCAGGCACTGACGCTCGAAAGCGATAACGGCTAACAGCTTCTCTACAAGGAAAACTCATGGCTATCCAAATTAAAGCTCCCGCATTCCCTGAATCCGTCGCAGACGGTGAGGTCGCTGCCTGGCACAAGGAAGAGGGCGACTCGGTTCAGCGAGACGAACTCATTGTCGAGATTGAGACCGACAAGGTTGTGATGGAGGTGGTTGCTCCTGCTGATGGAGTGATTCAGAAAATTCACGCGGCTGTTGGCGAGACGATCGAAAGTGAAGCCCTGCTGGCGGATCTGGAAGAGGGTGCAGTGGCGGCCTCTCCCGCCGCCGACAGTGCTCCAGAGACTGCGTCAGCCGATGCAGCGCCTGCTGCAACCGACAGTAGCTCTGAAATGGGCCCGGCTGCCCGGCAGATGGTAGAAGAGCACAAGCTCGATCCATCGCTGATTACCGGTACGGGGAAAGGCGGCCGTATCACTAAAGAAGACGTTACGGCCTACATCAAGGACAAGCCTGCGGCTGCACCCGTTGCTGCCAGTAGTGCCGCTGTCGCTGATGTGCCTAGTGGCCCATCGAGTGAGCGCGTCGAGAAGCGTGTGCCTATGACTCGCATGCGTGCGCGTATTGCGGAGCGACTTTTAGAGGCGACGACTTCTACTGCGATGCTAACTACCTTTAACGAAGTCAACATGGCTCCGGTAATGGCGCTTCGTAAGAAGTATAAAGATCAGTTTGAAAAGACCCACAACGGCACGCGTCTTGGCTTTATGGGCTTTTTTGTGAAGGCGGCCTGTGAGGCCTTAAAACGTTACCCCGCAGTCAACGCATCTATAGACGGCAACGACGTGGTGTATCACGGTTATCAGGATATCGGCGTTGCAGTATCTACCGATGGTGGTCTCGTGGTGCCTGTGCTCCGTGATGCGGACTTTATGAGTCTTGCAGATGTCGAGGCGGCGATTGTCGACTTGGGTACTCGTGCCAAGGCAAACAAACTGACCATAGATGATATGACGGGCGGTACGTTTACCGTGACCAATGGGGGAGTATTTGGTTCCTTGCTAAGTACACCCATACTCAATCCGCCTCAAACAGGCATCCTGGGAATGCACAAAATTCAGGAGCGCCCCATGGTCGTTGACGGCGAAGTTGTCGTGCTGCCAATGATGTACCTGGCGTTGTCTTATGATCATCGGTTAATCGACGGCAAGACTGCCGTGCAGTATCTCGTTGCGGTGAAAGATCTCATCGAAGATCCTGCGCGAATTTTGCTGCAACTCTGATTACCCGACGACACCCTTATTCAGCCAGACGGAGATTTCACGATGGCAGAAAGTTTTGATGTAGTAGTTATTGGTTCGGGGCCTGCCGGTTACGTGGCGGCGATTCGAGCTGCGCAGTTAGGTTTAAGCACCGCAGTCGTAGAAGAGTGGACCGACGAGAACGGCGCTGCGACCCTCGGTGGAACATGCCTGAATGTGGGTTGTATCCCTTCAAAGGCCCTTCTTGATTCAAGTCAGAAGTTCCATGATGCGAAGGACACGTTTTCGGTACACGGTATTGGTGTAGAAAACCCGAGTATTGATGTTCCGGCAATGCTGGGCAGAAAAGATAAGATCGTTAAGCAGTTAACCAGTGGTGTCACTGGGTTGTTTAAACACAATGGCGTGTCTGTGATTCAAGGACGCGGCAAAGTTCTGGCGGGCGCAAACGTTGAAGTCACCGCCGCTGATGGTACGGTCTCCACGGTTGAAGCTGGCAATGTGATCATTGCCGCCGGTTCTGAGCCGGTGAAAATTCCGCCCGCACCAGTAGACGACGAGTTTATCGTTGACTCCACCGGCGCGTTGGAATTTACCGAAGTGCCCGGTCGCTTGGGTGTTATTGGCGCTGGGGTTATTGGTCTTGAGCTGGGAAGTGTTTGGAGCCGTCTCGGTTCCGAAGTCATTCTTCTGGAAGCTTTAGACGAATTTCTCGCCATGATGGATAGCCAGATTGCCAAAGAAGCAGCCAAGATCTTCAAGAAGCAGTCTCTGGATATTCGTCTGAGCAGCCGCGTTACCGATGCTACGGTTAAAGACGGCAAAGTGCACGTTCGCTACGATTCCCCTGAGGGAGAACACACAGAAATCTTTGACAAGTTGATTGTGTCCGTGGGGCGTCGACCTAGAACCGTTGATTTGCTGGCAGACGACTCTGGCGTGACCATGGACGAGCGAGGCTTCATCTTCGTCAATGACCAGTGCGCTACCGAGGCACCTAATGTATTTGCGGTAGGTGACGTCGTTCGCGGTCCTATGCTTGCGCACAAAGGCTCTGAAGAAGGCGTGATGGTCGCTGAGCGGATCGCTGGCAAGCCTGCGCAGGTTAACTACGACTGCATTCCGTCGATCATCTACACACACCCAGAGATCGCTGCGGTAGGCCGGACAGAGCAAGAGCTGAAATCAGACGGCGTACCCTACAAAGCGGGAACTTTTCCCTTTGCAGCGTCGGGAAGGGCGCTGGCTGCCAATGATTCAGAGGGCTTGGTGAAAATCATCTCGCATGCCGAGACAGACCGGATTCTGGGTTGCCACATTGTGGGCCCCTCGGCCGCAGACCTTGCCCAGCAAGTGTTGATCGCAATGGAATTTGGTTCGAGCACGGAGGATCTGGCACTGATGGTGTTTGGTCATCCGACTTTATCTGAGGCAGTTCACGAGGCGGCGTTAGCCGTCGATGGGCACGCGATTCACGTAGCGAACCGTAAACGCCGCTAAGAATTTGGCGCCCCGACCTGTGTCGGGGCGTCAGTAAAATCGCTCTGGACAAGGGGTCCGGTGCGCAATCGTTTCCTTGAACACTAACGGGACTTCACATGAATCTTCATGAATACCAAGGTAAGCGGCTCTTCGCCGAATATGGCTTGCCGGTTTCCACGGGTCACGCAGTTGACTCTCCTCAGGCCGCAGTTGAAGCGGCAGATCTTATTGGCGGCGACATGTGGGTCGTTAAGGCTCAGGTTCATGCTGGTGGCCGAGGTAAGGCGGGGGGCGTAAAGCTCGTCAAAACTAAGGACGAGATCGCGGAATTCACCAGCCACTGGTTGGGCAAAAACCTGGTCACTTATCAAACGGATGCCAATGGTCAGCCCGTATCGAAGATTCTTGTTGAGTCTTGTACGGATATCGCCGACGAGCTGTATCTGGGTGCGGTAGTCGATCGTTCTTCACGGCGTATCGTGTTTATGGCTTCCACTGAGGGCGGCGTAGAAATTGAGAAAGTGGCTGAAGAGACGCCAGAGAAGATACTCCGCGCGGTAATCGATCCATTGACCGGTGCTCAGCCTTATCAGGGTCGCGAGCTGGCTTTCAATCTCGGCCTGAAGGGTGAGCAGATTAAGCAGTTTGTAAAAATCTTTCTGGGCCTTGCGAAGATGTTTCAAGAGAAGGATCTCGCCCTTATTGAGATTAATCCGCTGGTAATCACTACAGAGGGCAATCTGCATTGCCTGGACGCCAAGATTGGTGTCGATGGCAACGCACTCTACCGTCAGGGTGACCTTCGCGAAATGCATGATCCGTCACAGGAAGACGAGCGAGAGTCCCATGCAGCACAGTGGGAGCTTAACTACGTTGCTCTGGACGGCAACATTGGCTGCATGGTCAATGGAGCGGGTCTTGCGATGGGCACCATGGACATTGTTAAGTTGCACGGCGGCGATCCGGCCAACTTCCTGGACGTTGGGGGCGGCGCTACGAAAGAGCGAGTGTCTGAGGCGTTCAAGATCATCCTCTCAGATGACAAAGTGAAAGCCGTTCTGATCAACATCTTTGGCGGCATCGTTCGCTGCGACCTCATCGCTGAGGGCGTTATCGGCGCAGTCGAAGAGATCGGAGTAGAAGTTCCCGTGGTTGTTCGTCTCGAGGGGAACAACGCTGAGCTGGGACGTAAGGTCTTGGCAGACAGTGGTTTAAATATTATTGCGGCGACCAGTCTGACGGACGCGGCACAGCAGGCAGTTAAAGCAGCAGGAGGCAATTCCTAATGAGTATCCTGATTAATAAGGACACCAAGGTAATCTGCCAGGGCTTTACTGGCTCGCAGGGTACTTTTCACTCAGAGCAAGCGATTGAGTACGGCACGAAGATGGTCGGCGGTGTTACGCCGGGCAAGGGCGGCCAAGAGCACTTGGGTCTTCCCGTGTTTAACACCGTTGCCGAAGCCGTTGAGGCGACTGGCGCAGAAGCGTCGGTAATCTACGTACCTGCACCATTTTGTAAGGATTCCATTCTTGAAGCAGCCAATGGCGGTATCAAGCTGGTGGTATGTATCACGGAAGGGATTCCTACTCTGGATATGCTCGAAGCGAAGGTCAAGTGCGATGAGCTGGGTGTGCGGCTCGTAGGGCCAAACTGTCCGGGCGTTATCACGCCCGGCGAATGTAAAATCGGCATCATGCCCGGGCACATCCACCTACCGGGCAAAGTCGGTATCGTATCCCGTTCAGGCACACTCACTTACGAGGCGGTAAAACAGACCTCCGATGCTGGCTTTGGTCAGTCAACCTGTGTGGGAATTGGTGGCGACCCCATTCCTGGTTCTAACTTCATTGATATCCTCGCAATGTTTGAGGCAGATCCTGCAACCGAGGCGATCGTAATGATCGGTGAGATTGGCGGAACAGCGGAAGAAGAGGCTGCGGCCTACATCAAAGCGAACGTATCTAAGCCTGTTGTGTCTTATATTGCAGGCGTTACCGCGCCTAAGGGTAAGCGTATGGGGCACGCCGGGGCGATTATCTCCGGTGGTAAAGGCACCGCTGATGAGAAGTTTGCAGCTCTGGAAGATGCCGGGGTGAAAACCGTGCGCTCTCTTGCCGACATTGGTTCAGGACTCGCTGAAATCACCGGTTGGTAATGCTGTAACCGGCACGCTAAGAACCCGCTGTTATCGGCGGGTTTTTTTATGCCTGCCGGATAGCTTGAGGCTTGAATTTAGCGCTTTGGCCCCCATATCACTGCCCATACCTACGTCACCCTAAGTATTCAGAGGACACCATGACTGCAGATATGAATAAAGAAACCCTGGGGTTCCAGACAGAAGCTCGTCAGCTGCTACAGCTAATGATTCACTCTCTGTACTCGAACAAAGAGATATTTCTTCGGGAGCTCATCTCCAACGCCTCGGACGCTGTGGACAAGCTTCGATTTGCCGCGTTATCTGACGATGCGCTACTGGAAGGCGACGGTGAATACGCGGTACGAGTGGACGTCGATGCAGACGCGGGCACTGTAACTATTAGCGATAACGGTATCGGCATGAGCCGCGACGAAGTTATCGACAACCTCGGGACCATAGCGAAATCCGGCACCGCCGCTTTTCTCGAGCAGTTGTCTGGAG
This sequence comes from Congregibacter sp., assembly GCF_045107095.1. GTDB lineage: Bacteria > Pseudomonadota > Gammaproteobacteria > Pseudomonadales > Halieaceae > Congregibacter. The sequence continues at coordinate 52,401 of NZ_JBGCFU010000026.1, forward strand.
ACCAGCAGAAGGATTCTCAGTTAATCGGCCAGTTTGGCGTTGGATTTTACTCGTCTTTTATCGTTGCTGACCGCGTTGCTGTGCATACTCGTAAAGCCGGTGTTCCTGCCAGTGAAGGTGTGCTGTGGGAGTCTCAAGGCGAAGCAGAGTTCACCATTGAGGCACAAGATAAGGCTGAGCGCGGAACAAGCATCACCCTGTTCTTGCGCGAAGACAGCAAAGATTTTGCAGATGATTGGCGCGTTCGCAGCGTAATCAAAAAGTACTCAGACCACATCTCGGTGCCGGTCTTGATGAAAGAGACACCGCCACCCGCTGCAGAGAGCGCAGAAGAAGATAACGCGGAGCCAGTAGAGCCAGAGTACAAGTCGGTCAATGAAGCCACGGCACTTTGGACGCGAAGCCGCAGTGAAGTTACGGACGAGGAGTACGGGGAGTTCTACAAACACGTTTCTCACGATTTTGAAGATCCTTTGAGTTGGAGCCACAACCGGGTCGAGGGAAAGCTGGAGTACACGAGTCTGCTATACATTCCAGCCCGTGCGCCTTTTGATATGTGGAATCGTGATGCCAATCTTGGAGTTAAGCTCTACGTACAGCGCACTTTCATCATGGATGATGCCGAGCAATTTTTGCCCATGTATCTGCGCTTCGTAAAAGGCGTGCTCGATTCCAACGATCTCTCTCTGAACGTGTCTCGCGAGATTCTCCAGCAAGACAAGACGGTTGATGCCTTGCGTAGCGCGCTGAGTAAGCGTGTGCTGGACATGCTGTCCAAGATGGCCAAGAACGATGCAGAGAAGTACGCGACTTTTTGGAAGGAATTTGGACAGGTACTGAAAGAAGGCCCTGCAGAAGATATGGGCAATAAGGACAAGATTGCCGAGCTGCTGCGTTTTAGTAGTACACACACCGATGATGAAGCGCAGGATCAGTCTCTCAAAGACTACGTTGAGCGTATGCAGGACGGCCAGGACAAGATCTTTTATGTGGTCGCCGAGAACTTCAATACCGCAAAGCGCAGCCCTCAGCTTGAGGTATTTCGAAAGCGCGGCATTGAGGTCCTGCTGCTCTCAGATCGTGTCGATGACTGGCTCATGAATCATCTTCAGGAGTTTGACGGCAAACAGCTGCAAGACGTGGCTCGTGGTCGCCTTGACCTCGAGGACGAGAATGAAGAAGAGAAAAAGGCCAGGGAAGAAGCGGAGAAAGACAGCGAAGGCTTGGTCGAGCGTTTGAAAACGGTTATTGCGGACGACGTTGAAGAGGTTCGCGTAACCACACGTCTCACCAACTCACCGGCCTGTTTGGTGGTGGGTGAGCAGGACATGGGCGCACAGATGCGACGCATTATGGAGGCAGCGGGGCAAGCTGTTCCCGAATCAAAGCCTATCCTTGAGATCAATCCAACGCATCCGCTTATCAATCGACTGGATGCGGAAACCGATGAAGATCGCTTTGCAGATTTGGCCAAGATTATCTTTGATCAGGCTAACCTTGCGGAGGGTGGTCAGCTGGGTGATCCCGCAGCTTATGTCGAGCGTTTGAACAACCTGCTTCTGCAGTTGAGCAACGGGTAAGCTGCGCATTGCCGGTTGCCCTGCATGTTGTGGGGCAATTGGCGTTATAGTCTAACTATGGGCTTTCGCAAAACAACCGTCGTTCTCATCGCTCTCTGTGGGTTCAGCACTCAGCTGCTATCCGCCGATAACTCACCGCTCACGGACTACTTTGTGGGTCTGAGTAATTATCCTCATCTTGAAGAAATAGATGCCCTGTCGGGGGAGAGCGTCCGGGACTATCTCGTACCCTTAGGCGCGATCGAGAAGATACGGGGTGTCTGGTCGCCGAGGCGAAGTGAGCGCGTCACCGGGGAGCGAACTAGCTATACCTGGCGTGTGCAAGACGGTTATACCTCCGCAGAAATGGTGCAAGAGCTGGATGGGCGTGTGGCGAGCCAAGAGGGCGTGACCCAATCTTTCAGCTGCGAGGCTCGCGCTTGCGGTAGCAGCGTGCAATGGGCTAACAGAATCTTTCAGCAACGCCTGCTCTACGGGACGGAAGTCTCACAGCGCTATCGCGTTTACACCCTGGAACAGGGCGGGCACAGCTATCGACTGTTAGTCTATGGTTCTGCACGCAGTAGCGATCGGCAGTATCTGCACCTAGAGTCGATAAAGCTGTCTCCCTAATCTATTGAAGTAGGCATCTGCCGCGCATGTTCTAGGGTAGCTGTAAAAGTGATAGAAACTCGTCCCGGGTTTTTTGATCCTCCCGAAAGCTTCCTAGCATTGCTGAGGTTTTCATCTGGGAGTTTTGCTTTTCGACACCGCGCATCATCATGCACATATGCTGTGCTTCCACGATGACACCTACGCCCTCTGCGTCAGTGACATCCAGAATAGTTTCCGCAATCTGTGACGTCAGTGATTCCTGAATTTGGAGACGTCGCGCGTACATGTCTACAAGGCGGGCTATCTTGGAAAGGCCAATGACTTTGCCTGTGGGTATATACGCCACATGGCACTTTCCGATAAATGGCAGCATGTGGTGCTCGCACATGGAATACATCTCTATATTCTGAACGACGACCATTTCGTTGCTGTCGGAGGGGAACAGCGCGTCATTTACAACGTCTTTAACGTTTTGATGATAGCCTCTGGTCAAAAATTCAAAAGCTTTCGCGGCGCGCTTAGGTGTGTCTTTTAGACCCGGACGATCCAGGTCCTCACCGATGCCTGCGATAATGCCCGCCCAATGGGATTCCATGTCTTGAGTTACTCAGATTTGAAGGAGAATAAAGATGGTAGCAACCTCCTCAGGGCGCAGCAACGAGACGTTTCTTAGCGACTATGCTCTGAGCGAGCAGGTGCCGGCAACGCTGGGTGATGCTCTTGATCAAACGTATTCAGCTTTGCAAAAAGCCGAGGTATTTTTTGGTCACGGTAGCGACAGCGCCTGGGACGAAGCCGTGTTCTTACTGCTTAGCGCGGTGGGGCAGCCTTTGGACTCTGGCGATGAAGTACTCGCTTTATCAGTAGCGGGCGATAGCTGGGAAAAGGTCCTTGGTTGGTTGCATGCGCGGATCATCCTGCGTCGTCCGCTACCCTATTTGACGGGCCAGGCCTGGTTTGCCGGCATGGAGTTTAAGTGCGACGAGCGCGCCTTGGTTCCCCGGTCACCGATCGCGGAAGTTATCCGCAATGGATACGCCCCCTGGTGGACAGGCGACGGACCGAAATCCTTGCTTGATTTGTGCTGCGGAGGAGGTTGTATCGGTATCGCTGCGGCCGCCTATCAGGAAGATCTGCAAGTTGTGATTGCAGACATTGATACCGACGCCCTGTCCTTGGCGAGAGAGAATATTGGGATCCACGAACTCACTGGGCGAGTCACTGCCGTGCAGTCAGATCTAATGGATGAGCTTGCTGGGCAGCGCTTCGATATTATTTTGACTAATCCGCCCTATGTGGACGCGGCGGATCTCGCGTCAATGCCGGCGGAATTCCAGGCGGAACCTCCTCAAGGCCTTGGATCTGGCGAAGACGGCCTCGATATGGCCCGAAGGATCCTTCGGGAAGCTGGCGAGCATCTGACAAAGCGAGGACTGCTGTTTCTCGAAGTAGGGAACTCCTGGGAGGCCCTTGATGCGGAGCTCTCCGGACTGTCCTTAACGTGGATCGAGTTTAGTGAAGGTGGCCATGGAGTGCTTTTAGTTCGAGCAGAGGAGCTACCAGAGATTGTTCAAGCTCTGGCCAGATAGAGCTTAGTCCAGTACACATATGTGTAGCCCTTGCGCTCTGCAGAGCGCCAAACAACGCGTATAATCGCGGTTTTGCAAAATCCTCGGAAGTATTATGGCAGGCAACACCTTCGGCACGCTGTTTACCGTGACGACCTTTGGCGAGAGCCATGGCCCCGCTCTGGGCGCGATCGTAGACGGTTGTCCGCCGGGGCTTCCCCTTGATAGTGCTGATATGCAGCCGGATCTGGATCGACGTAAACCCGGCACTTCTCGCTTTACCACACAGCGACGAGAGTCCGATGAAGTGCGCATTTTGTCGGGTGTTTTTGAGGGCGTCACCACGGGAACACCTATTGGGCTATTAATCGAGAATCAGGATCAGCGCAGTCGCGATTACGCAGACATTGCGGATCGTATCCGTCCCGCCCACGCCGACTACAGCTACATGCACAAGTTTGGTTTTCGGGACTATCGCGGAGGCGGTCGCTCTTCAGCCCGCGAGACAGCGATGCGGGTGGCCGCTGGTGCAATCGCCAAGAAGTTTCTCGCAGGGCAGGGCATTCGTATTCGCGGATACCTTCAGCAGCTCGGACCGATAGCGGCAGAAGTGCTTGATTGGAGCGTGGTCGAAACAAATCCATTCTTTTGTCCTGACCCCGCCAAGATTCCTGAAATGGAAACCTATATGGCTGCACTGAATAAGAGCGGCGACTCAATCGGCGCTCGAATCAACGTAGTTGCGGAAGGCGTGCCCCCGGGACTGGGAGAGCCCATCTTTGATCGCCTGGATGCGGACATAGCGTCAGCAATGATGAGTATCAATGCGGTAAAAGCCGTGGAGATTGGCGCGGGTTTTGACAGTGTCGAGCATCGCGGCAGCGAGCATCGCGACCTAATGACCCCCGAGGGTTTTCTCAGCAATAATGCGGGTGGCGTTCTTGGCGGCATTAGTAGTGGTCAAGACATCACCGTGAGCATGGCTCTAAAGCCGACCTCGAGCATTCGACAGCCCGGCGCGAGCATTAATCATGCAGGAGAGCCCATCGAGGTGGTGACTACCGGGCGCCATGATCCATGTGTTGGTATTCGCGCGACACCTATCGCTGAAGCGATGTTGGCACTGGTTCTCATGGACCACTTTTTGCGTAACCGGGCGCAAAACGGCGATGTAGAATCGCCTACGCCTGTACTGCCTGCAGAGGTTACACAGAACTCGTGAAGTTCCCGTTTTGGCGGCGTTCCCTAGCGAGAACCACCTTTTTGGGTGTGGCGGCGCTGGGTGTTTTGTTGTGGGCCGCCTCGACGCAGCTCGGTTTAGGCGTAAACAGCCTCGTGGCGCAGTTGCTGGTTCTGCTGCTGGCGATGCTGTTGCTTATTGGATTCGCAGCCCTGGTAGCTGTTCTGTTCGGATTGCTACGTCGGCGACGTTAGTCCGGAATAAGATCGATTTCCAGAGTCATGGTGTCTGCCATGGCATCAAGTTTCCACTCAAGCTCGTCCAGGCGGCTATCCTCATGGAGCTCAATGCTTGCTTCTGCACGAAAAAGCGGCTCACCACTCATAGGCGCAGTTTCAACGGCCGTTTTCATCGAGCGTACGTTAAAGCCGGCGCTGCGTAGGGCCCGCGTTAACTCGCGTACGATTCCCGGACGATCGGGTCCCATAAGTGTCAGACGCTGCGTCGCCAGAGGCGCATTTGAGGCGTCGCCAGCATCCGTAAGACGGGCGATAATGCCTACGCTAGCTAAGTCCTTGAGTGCGCTTTTTAGAGGCTCGTATTGCGTCTGGGGTATCTGTGCTTGCAGGACGCCGGCAAAACGTCCTCCAAGACGACTCAGTTGTGAGTCCAGCCAGTTGCCGTCATGATCTGAGATCAATGCGCTCAGCTGTTCGATTACGCCGGGACGGTCGTCGCAAAAAAAACTGATCAAAACGCGGGTCGTCACTGGGTGGTGCTCCACTTTGGTCGATTCAGCGCGTATATTACCTCGTGATTTCATTTACCAAAGGAGTTTATCTGTGCAAAAGCTTACGGCTCTCATCTCTAGTTTAGTTCTCGCTCCGGCGCTGCTCATCGCAACACCGGCGTCGGCGGCACTCGATTGGGACACCGCCCTTAACGGAAAGCAGCGCAGTGAGAAGAATGCTGCTCGGGATGCATTTCGGCACCCGCGGGAAACCCTTGAGTTTTTTGGAATCCAGGAGGATATGACGGTCGTGGAACTATCGCCAGGCGGCGGATGGTATACGGAGGTTCTGGCGCCGCTCCTGAAAGAAAAGGGCAGCTATTACGCTGCACATAACAGCCCCAATGGTGGTGCATATTCTCGACGATCTCTGGGTTCGTACTTGAAGAAGCTAGGTGAGGACAACGACACCTACGGCAATGTCACCGTGACCACACTTGGGTCCGCAGACTCCGTAGTTATAGCTCCGGCAGGAACTGCGGACATGGTGCTGGCCTTTAGAAATGTGCATAGCTGGATGCGTGGCGATACTCTGGCGAACACACTGATTGTTGCCTACGACGCACTAAAAGACGGCGGGGTTTTCGGCGTCGTACAGCACCGTGCCAAAGACGGGCGTGATCCGGAACGGATGAAGGCCACAGGCTATGTCAGCGAGGATTACATAATTGCTGCCGCGCGTAGTGTGGGCTTTGAGCTGGATGCTCGCTCTGATGTGAATGCCAATCCTAAAGACACCGGTGACTACGCAGATGGTGTATGGGAGCTTCCTCCATCTTTGAGTACTGCTGACGAAAACAAAGAAGCACACATGGCGATTGGCGAAAGTGATCGCATGACTTTGAAGTTCGTTAAGCCGGCGAGCTGATTTGGCAGATTTTGTCAGGGTCCCTGTTGAGCGCGTCCCCGAGGAGCAGTTGCATGCGCTCCTTGAGGAATACGCCAGCAGGGATGGCACCGACTACGGGGCTGAAGAAACCAGCATGGATGTTCGCGTTGCCCGCCTACTGAAGCAGATGCACAGCGGCAAAGTACAGCTTTTGTTTGATGTGGATTCCGAGCAATGGGATATCCTGCCAGCCGATGACGCTGAACGTTTGTTAGGCAACTTCGACGCGCCCTAGCGTCGTGCCGGACGGTCATGAACACTTTGGTGTTATTTCAATGAATACACAAGAAACTACGGTTACCTTGGATGCTCGCGGTCTTAACTGTCCCGAGCCGGTAATGCTTCTTCACAAAGCTGTAGCCGAGCTTTCGCCGGGACAGCGTCTGTTGGTCATTGCGACAGACCCGACCACCCAGCGAGACATTCCCCAGTTTTGCCGATTTCTCGGACATGAGCTTGAGCTAAGCGAAGAACAGAACGATGAATTCCGCTATACCCTTATCAAAGGCGCTTGAAGCCCAGCAGATAATCGAGATCTTTAATGATCTTTTTCTTGTAAGCCAGGATACATGCCTGAAAGGTGGCGCCATGGAGCCACTCTACGAGCCTGCTAGGGCGGACTCTCCAGCATGTATCTATTTTCGCGAGGATTTTGCGTCCAGTGCACTGCATGAGATAGCTCACTGGTGTATCGCTGGAGCCGCTCGCCGGAAGCAAGTCGACTACGGATATTGGTACAACCCCGATGGGCGCGATAGCGAGGCCCAACAGGCCTTCTTAAACGCTGAAGCAAGGCCACAGGCTCTAGAGTGGTGCTTTGCGCGATCGTCGGGAATTCGGTTTAGGTTGAGCATGGACAACCTCGACGCGCCTGTGGATGCAGAGGCGACTAGCAAATTCGCAATTGCCGTCGTGACACAAGCCAGGAACTTTGTAGCTAAAGGACTCCCCCAAAGGGCAGAGAAGGTGTTTGATGCCCTCGCTGCATACAACGGTTTGGGTGTTTCTTTAGAGGCGCTGGAGTTCGCGATCGAGGATTTACGGTGATCCGGGTTCTTGCAGACCAGAATATGGTGGGCTTGGATCTTCTGCCGAGTAACGAGCTAGATATTCGCACTCTGCCCGGACGCAGCATTTCAACCGCTGATCTTGAAGGGGTGGATGCTCTTTGGGTGCGTTCTGTTACGCCGGTGACCCAAGCGCTCGTGCAAAACAGTCAATTACGGTTTGTAGGCACTGCGACCGCCGGGGTCGAGCATATCGATCAGGACGCGCTCGCAGCCCAAGGGATTAGCTTTGCTGCAGCGCCGGGTGCCAATGCCAATTCCGTTGTCGAATACGTTCTGGCGGCGTTGGCGGAGCTTCATGAGCCATGGGAGCTCCTGGAGGAGGGCGATACGCTCGGCATTGTCGGTCACGGCCACGTGGGTCGCTTGCTGACACAGGTAGCTAAGGATCTCGGGTGGCATGTAAAAGTGCATGATCCCTGGCTTGCTGACAAAGACGTGGAGGGAGATTGGGCGTCACTGCAAGAGATACTCGATTGTCGGGTGATTAGTTTGCATTGCTCTTTGCACAAGCAGTCACCTTGGCCTAGCTACCATTTGATTGACGCGGCCGCTTTGGCTGTACTGGATAGTAGCCAGTGGCTGATTAACGCCGCGCGTGGGGCTGTCATCGATAATCGAGCCTTGCTAGAGCATCTCCAGCGGAAAAACCCCGTCAACTGCGTGCTTGATGTGTGGGAGGGCGAACCAGAATGTGATTGGGCACTGCTTGCCATGCCATCGCTCAAACTGGCAAGCGCTCATATCGCTGGCTACAGCTGGGACGCCAAGTGGAAGGCGACAAAGATGCTGTATGAAACCCTCCGCAATAAGCAGTTAGTCGAGAGCCCAATCCAGATTGATGAGAACGCTGTGGTAGACCTGGCTCCGTTGCATGGGGTCGGATGCAGCGCCGCGCGCGAGCTCATACGGCAGCGCTATGCAATCGGTGAAGATGACCTGTTGTTCAGAAACCTAGACAAACTGCCGGCCGCCGAGCGTGCCGCAGGTTTTGATGCGCTGCGCAGGGGGTATCGAAAGCGTGAAGAGCTGCGAGGAACTCGATTACCCCTAGTGAGAGACGAGGTAAGTCCGGAGCTTGGACGGGTGGCGCGGGCTTTAGGGGTTGTTGCGGGCTAACATTGCCGGGGCAGGTTTTCTCAGTGATACGCAGCAGAGGTCGACAACTAATGGCGCTTCAGTCAGGCTCATATTCATGAGGTCACTAGCTCTTAACAGACTTCTGATTTGGCCAGCTTCGGCTTGGTGCACCACAGTGCTGCTCGGCATTGCTGTCCCGGCGGTTGTGCTGCTGACGCTCTGGGATGGAGCATCTTCTCCTCAGGCGTTAAGCAGCGGTCCTATATTCACCCTGGGTCTTATGGGCGTTGGCATCATAGCGGCAGCTACAGCGGGACGCTTTGGCCTTGCGGTCGTTTTGGCGTTGATGAATGTAGCGTTCTTGCTGTTATTAGCACTAGCGCTGGGTATGCCAGTGCTTACACATCCGCTATCAACCGCCTTGGCTATGGTGATCGCAAGCGTCAGTTTCTCCGCGCGAGGCGCGCTGTTTTCGGTAACGCTAGCTCAGCGAGGATGGTTGATGGCCTTGTTTGTTGTTGCTGGCGAGGCATCAGTGTTGTTCATAGCCTCGGTGTTCCCGGGCACGCTACCCGATTGGTTCCTGGCGCTTCTTCCTGCTCAGTGGGCAAGCATTGCAATCAACGTGTCACTCACAGCGACTGATATGTTGGCGGCATTGCCGGTTTTGATCGCGCTGGCTGGCACGGCGGTGACAACTTTGCTCGCGGCACGATTTTTTCTGCGTCGTTGGCCCTACCCACTGATGTTCACAGCGTGGCTGGGTCTGTCTGCGCTGGTGTATTTTTACTCTACTCCGACGATGCCAGATGCGGAGCCCACTTTTATTTCGGCCGCTGAGACGATTTAGCGTTCAGTCGACTGCAGGCGACGGAGCCTAAATCACGGCGGACCGGAGTGCTTCGCCGTCGAATCAGTCGATATCGACTTAATTTCAGCGAATCCCGGCTTGTGAGCAAGCTTAAAAGCATCCGCTATGGATCTGACTGGATGTGGCCTGTGTTTGGCGCTGAGCAGTGCTCACATACGACGATGCGTTGTTTGCGCAGAGGCTCGCATTTGCGATTATGGTACGTTTTATCAATTAGAATAGAGTCGCAATTGAACAACAGAACTTTCTCAGTCGGCCAACGGCCTCATCGACTTCATCGGCGATCCAGCCTTTCGATCTAGGCTGGCGTGAGTTGACTTCTGTGTTAACGATGCGCTTTCGCGAAGCTGGACTGAGTTTTAGGACGTTGGGCCCACGGAAGATAACTGGGTCGTTGGCATACATATATGTCAGCTATGTCAGCGCTCATTTTTTTTATAGTTTTCGCCCAGACTGACATCAAGTGCTGCGTTGAGATCGCTCCATGATTGCCGGATCGGATCGATGGCCATTTCAACCAAGCTAAACTGGAGCGTGACATTCTCACCGAACGCATTGCGAAACGCGGCGTTGGCGCGCATACCCGCCGTGTCGCATTCATAGTGGACATCATAAGGGTCAACTTCAAATTCTGTGGTTGTTACCGCCTGTGGTTCGACCCCCAATAGAATCACGTCCGGGAACGCACGCGACAGCAATGTGATTTTTGATCGAATCGATTCTTCGAAACCGGCTCCACTATGGACGAGGCTCGCCAATTTCGATACCTGTCGGACTATCCCTTCATCGCGTAAAAGTTTCGCCTCTCCGGTCGCGCGTAACTCTGAGATAACAGGGATCTCCGCGCGCCCGCCAAACAGTGGAAGATGACTGAACCCAATCGCCTGACATTCTTTGTCCGTTAGCTCCGTGCGTTCCGTCACACCAAAAATCACATGACGCGCCGAAATCAAGTTCTCCTGACGCTCATCGACAAAGAGCTCGCGCGTCGCTGCATCAAGGGTCCGTGTCGCTACGATCTCCTCGTGCAAACGCTCTAGTAGTGCCCGTTCTGAGCGCGCGTCACTGCGGGCGTTATTCCATTCCGTAATCTGAAAGGCGATAAGAATTCCAAATACAACAATAATGAAATCGAGGCTGACCGCGAACCAGTTCTGATCCTTAACGTGTTTTGTGATATTGCGTAGTAGCATTTGGGCCCCTAAGTCCAGAATAACTGGAGAATGAGGCAATCTTCCCAAATTGCATAGTTGTATGCCAAGAACCATCTGGAAACCGACGTAAAGGCCACGGATTATTTAGCGGGGCCAATGACAGCTAAGAGTGCTTAGCCGGTCTCGCGTCCTTGTTATTTTTTGTAGTCAAAATTTTTCAGAATAGGGGGGGGGGAGAAGCCAACCGATTGGCGGGTACACAAAAGCGCCAGCGCACCGATGTGGGTTAACAGACGGTTTGTCACTGTCCATGCAGCGTGCAGCTTGCAGATTATATGGCTCGTCCGTTAAGTTGCGGTTGAGAATTAATATGAAGAGCGGCGTATGAGAGCGAAAGAAGAAAAAGTCACAACGGGATTGCGTATTTCGAGCGGGCCTATGATGTTGAGTTCAGGGCTGCGCCAGTTGTGTTTGATTTTGCTGGCGTCTACGTTGGCATTGACGCTGGGTGCCCCGACTTTTTCAGCCGAGCCAGAATACTTCATGCTTAGGCCCGAGGTTGAGAAGGCTTACGGCTACACGCACGCAGTCCGGATTGGACATGAGGTAAAAGTGTCGGGTGCCGTAAGTATGGATTCTCAGGGTAACCCCACTGCGCTAGGGGATATGGCGGAGCAAATGAAGAACGTCTATGGGGATCTTGAGAAAATCCTTGCGCACTACGGATTGACCTTTGAGCACGTTATTGTCGAGAACGTCTTTACCACTGATATGGCGAGGTTTGTCGAGGTTTCTGGTGAGTTCCGAGCGGAGCTTTATGAGGGTCATTTTCCTACGGGTAGCTGGTTAGAGGTGAAGGGGCTGGCGTTGCCGGAATTTCTGATCGAAATCGAATTGGAAGCCTATTCGTCAGAGTGAAGATCCACGGCGACTTCTACAACTTAGTACTGTTTGTTTTCTCGTCGCTATCAGTAGTTGCGCAAGCATCTGGATTCTGATGATCTGGCACAGACTCGCCCCCGCGCAAGAGAAGCTACACTGTTCGTCTCCTGGCATTGAAAGGGATTCTTCTCTATGAGTACTCAAACAAAACTGCGCACTCTCACTGAGTTTGTGGGCGCAGTGAGTATTGTTCTCTCGCTGGTATTTGTAGGTCTCGAACTTCGCCATGCCAATAACGTAGCAGAGGCAGATTCCGTGCAGCAGATAAACGCTATGTACCTTGAGTTAAGCGTCGGAGCGCATCAGAACGCCGATTTGGTAAGGGCGATTGCAGAGGCTAACGATACGGACTTTCTATCGGTAGCTGCAGGTTTTCGGAACCTCTCTACATTGAACATTACTGAAACCGCATGGAAAAGCTTTGATCGTGGAATCTTGGAAGAAGAACACTATTTAGCGTATTTAACTGACGGCTGTACAACAGTCTTTCCTGACGGGGGCATGGAGGCGGTTCTTACGCCGCCGGGGTATCTCCCTTGGGCGGAGTACAAACGCAATCTAAGTAAAAGATTTGTAGATGCGTTTGAGGCGCACTGCCAGACTGAGTTTGAAAGAATATAGTCGCAGACTTGATGGATGGCCGAGACTGGCCGGCGAGAGCATTTAGGAAGCACTAGGGATAGCGGATTCCAAGAAAGCCGACCTCTCCGAGTTGGCGCGCCCTATCTAAATGTAAGCCGCAGCGGTCATATTGTGAGCATTTGCCGGGATCAGTCCGCGAACTGACGACGCATTATGGGGCTTCTTAAAAGCTGCCAAACCAGTTTCGGCGACAAGGAAAGATGGCTTGCATTCTTTTCTACGGTAGATCGCAGCTCTTTCAAATCTTCTCGATCGTAAACAACACCGGCGAGCACCACCGTGTGCACATCACGCACTGCGTCAATTTCTGAGAGCGGATTAGAATTGAGGAGCACGATGTCCGCTCTCGCGCCCGATCGAATCACCCCCGCTTTTCCCTCTAACCCCAAGAACTTTGCTGGCTCTCGCGTTGCGCTGCGGAGCGCATCCAAAGGCGAGAGCCCCGCGGCTACTAGGTGATTTAACTCATCAGCGAGGCTTAAGCCCGGAAATGCGAAGCTGTCGGGCGAATCGGTACCCGCCAGAACGGTAACGCCGGCGCGATGCGCTACTCCGGTCTGCGCTATGCCCAACTCGTAGATCGCCTGATAGCTCTCTGCCGATCCTCTTTTCGCCATACTGTCGGCATCGCCAAGCCACATCCTGCGTAGCAAATCTGGAATATAGCGCAGCCGGGAATCTGATCGATAAGACTCATTGGCGGCATAAGCGTCGAGCTTACGTGTGGTATGCGTTGGCACTAGCGCGACTTGATTTCGTCGCATGGCATTGTGAATACGTGAGCATCGCGCTGCGTCATGTTCTGTAACCATTCGCATACGTGCTTCGTCTGTATAGGCTTGAAAGAAATCATCTGCGTTTCTAATTTCATCGATGTCAGGATAACAGTCTAAAATCAACACCATGCCGTGTTCGAAGCTGCGCTGCCCTGCGTTTGCGGCCTCAATTGCAGTAACGGAAGTTGGTATATGCCCAGCAAGGTACAGGTTCGTTTGCTTAACGGCGTTGGCAAGGGCGAAGTAGGCATCTCTAGGTATGTTGTTGTAAGTCTTTAAGAAGTCGATGCCTCGCTTCTGATCATGCACCACACGGAGTCGAGCACCTTCTGAAGTCCCGGCACCCAACGCTGGAGCTAGCCCTGAGGGAATTTCGCTGCCTCCATTTATAGCGAGACTTGTAACCTGATCATATCGAGGCCCGATGTGGGTGCCTTCTTCCACTTTGCGCGTCCACTCACGTTTCTCTTGGGCGCAGGCGACCCAGGAATCATCACCATCAATACAGCCACCCATATCGCGAACAGCTGTGACACCCGAAGCGACGTACAGCGGATGGAATAGCACTGGCGACAGTTTTAAGCTATGCGTGTGCATGTCGAACATACCGGGTATTGCATATCGACCACTGCCGTCTACTACGAACTCGGAACCCGTTGGCTTGGCTCCCAAAGTAACAATTTGGCCTTCTCGTATTAGGATGCTCGAACCCTCGATCACTTCGCCCTGATCGACATCAACAATGGAAATATTGTCGATCAACACGAGTTCGTGGCTTTGGTTAGGCACAGGCGTGGCGATAGGCCACAAAACAGCGGCCCAAAGGATGAGTACGGCTGTCACAATCAAGATGCAAAAGGCTTTGAGGGGCGCCAAAAAAAGGCGCTTGAGAGTTCGCATTTGGAGAACGTAGCACTGAAGTCTTGGCCTTAGCTACGACAATTCGACAAAGCGAGAGCAGTTCGTGGCGAACGTCATCGGAGCGTACTATCCGGTGAGGATTCTAGGGCGCTCGGCTTAGGTTGGCTAAAGATCCACTGCTATGCGGAGGTGTACCTTTTCATCGTCAGTTTTCCAGGGTTCCTGTCTGGTACCTTCGTGATTAAGACGTTCTCACAGGGCAAGCTTCCTTTTGTCAGTTGATTGCCTCTGATTATCGACATGATGTATCCGTCGTCATCATGGAGAATTGAGCCGATGACTTTCAATTTCCTGACTCCACGAAAGCTTTCTTCGCCATGCAAGCTGTGGCTAAAGCCGTCGATGGGAGCCACTAACAGGACATCGATACGCCAGGCTCCCTGAGTACGTGAGCTGTTGGCCGACTGTGCCTATAAGCGGTTCTGAGATGCCTATAAAAGCATGACTGCTTTCTTGTCTGGCGAAAGATTCTCTTGAGATGTTTTAAGACATTGTCAGGGACCGCTTCCGCCTATTTTGAGACGTAGGTAAATCGGTATATCGTCACTCTGCCTTTAATCGATTGATGGAGAATGACGAATGACTGCAACAGAGCTTGTGCCGCACTATTGGAGTGCAGTCGAAAACGGCCTCAGCGTACTCACATTGTATATTTCTGTGTTCAGTGGCTTTGTCATAGCTGCGTATGTGGTGGGAGCTCGTCTCACATCGGTGCAGTGCGTCATAGCTACCGGCGCTTATATCGTGTTTGGTGGCTTTACCGTGTGGGGAACCACTGTATGGTTCAATGCAGCTTATGTAGTCGCAAAACAGTTGGAAGATAGCCGACCCGAATTGTTACCGATTGATGCAAACCCGGCGTATGTGTCTTTCGTCCTACTATTTGCTGGAATTTTGGGTGGCTTAAAATTTATGTGGGACGTCCGACACTCCAAATCTGAATAGACCACTGCGAGGTGTTAGCAGAAGTTACCTAGACGACCGCTTTCGCCTACTAGGGACAACGGTAGGCTGTTACTTTGAAGGTCCGCATTGTGCCCCTAGCAGATATCGCTTTATCTTCAGAGCTTCCTTGATTCTCTGTTAAATTCCTTCCATAAGACTTGATCTCTTACTTGGGAGCCTGAAAACCATGGGAAGCACACAAACCCTTCGCCGCCTCGCATTGGAATCAGTTGCGATAGTGGGCAGTATTCTCTTGGCATTCGCCATTGATGCGTGGTGGGCGAAATCCGAAGAAGCCGTTAAACGCGACGCCCTCATGCGCAATCTTAAGGCTGAAATTACAGCGAATATCCTTGCTTTGGAGCGCATCACACAAGCACAAACACTGCACGCTCAAAAGGTGTTGAGGTATGTCCGAATACTCAATGGTGCTGAGCCAAGTCCGCCCGTTGATGAGCTTGATACGCTGAAATACGCCATCATAATACATCCAACCTACCATCCTTCTTTTGGAGTTTTAGATGTATTGATCCAATCAGGGAGCTTAATCCTGCTGCAAAACCCAGAGCTCCAAGCAGAATTAGCAGACCTGAAGTCGTTTGTTAGCTATTACACAGATAACCAAGAAGCATTGGTTACTCTTACTGCTAGTGACGCTGCCAGGTACAACACCGGCTCTTATATTTACCCCTTTAGGCTGCCCGAGCGCGAAGACGGGAGCACCTCTCGCGGCCGAGATGAATTGGAAACGGCAATGAAGGTTGCTCAAACTGTCTATGGGTTTTATGTACAAACTTTAGAAGTGCAGGGCCAAGAGGTTCTCGCGAAGTTTAGAGAGGTGTACGATTTTATACCGTGACACATCCGTACTTTAGAGGCGTGGCTATGCCAGTGTGACATGTGCTGTCTCTAGCCTATTATGGCCAATCAATGCGCCTCAACCAGGCCCCACCTAATGACTGCTGCGACGCGAAAGCCGACTTCAAGGTGGAGCTGAGTTCCTGTTTTCGCAATGACCGCTCCTGACCGGAAGCAGCCATTAAACTC
>NZ_JBGCFU010000027.1:0-34682 GCF_045107095.1 Congregibacter sp.
ACTGGTTGCACCCACCAAAAACATCTGTCACATTGCTGGCCGATGATTATTCAATCACGCAAATGGATTCTGACGCTTGTGGGTGCCTTGTTTTTGGCTTCCCAGGCGTGGTCTTCTTTGCATGAAACGGAGTTCCCCCAAGGGCCTCACGAGCACAATGGTGTTATCTGCTTGGCGCCAATGCTTGACGCGTCTGGGGTGTTACCCGCTGCGGGTATTGTTCCACCTGAGCGGATTAAGCTCAGTGCCGCTGTTGAGCTTCCAGCCGATCGGATTACGCCGCGGCGACGATGCTCGCTGCTTCCACCGCCCACGGGCCCCCCACCAGCAATCTAAAACGTCGTCTCTGTTTACTTGATTCGCTTTGAGGGCGGCAGCCTACTGCCGCGCCCTCATTTCTTTATACGTTTTGTGGATTGAACATAATGAACTCTTACACTATTCGACCTGTCGCGCTCGCTGTTGCTGCGGCTCTTTCATCTTTTTATTCTTTGTCATCAACGGCGCAGACAGCCCCGAACGCTGATTCCGAGACTACTCTGGAAGAGGTGTTTGTCCTCGGTGATCGTCGTGCCTATCAGGGTAATTTCGATACTTTGGAAAATCCCTCATCTGTGCAAATCATGGGCGAAGATCTACTCCGCGCGGCGGGTGTGCTTAATCTGAATCAGGCTCTGGATCTCTCGGCCTCGGTTGCTCGGCAGAACAACTTTGGCGGTCTGTGGAACAGTTTTTCTATTCGCGGCTTTTCCGGCGACATCAACCTTCCTAGCGGCTTCCTGGTGAATGGTTTTAACGCGGGTCGCGGTTTTGCCGGTCCCCGTGACATGTCGGGCATTGAATCCGTCGAGGTGCTCAAAGGTCCCCGCGCGGCATTGTTTGGTCGGGGTGAGCCCGGCGGTACCGTGAACCTGGTGACGAAGCGTCCGGAATTCGAAACTCAGGGCGAGCTGCGCGCGACGGTTGGTCGCTGGGATCAGCTTCGGTTTGAGGCCGATGTTCAGACTGCTCTTGGCGCCAATGATCAGATTGGTGTTCGTTTGGTAGGGTTCACCGAAGATGCAGAGAGCTTCCGCGAGACCGTCGAGACCGAGCGCGTGGGTTTGTATCCGTCGGTGACCTGGAAAGTTTCGGACGCTACCACCGTCACCTACGAGCTTGAGTACACTGAGCAAGAAGTACCCTTTGATCGTGGTGTGCTGTATAGCGAGGATTTCGGATTTAGTCCCCGAAATACGTTTACGGGAGAGCCAGGCGATGGTCCTATCGAAACACGCGTACTCGGTCATCAGCTGGAGTTGCAGCATAACTTCTCCACAAACTGGAGTTTGCTCGCAGGGCTTGGATACCGAGACACTACCTTTGAGGGCAATGCATCAGAAAACAACTTTGGTGGCCGGCAGACGTATTTCCGCGACGGCAGAACTATCTCGCGCTTCTTCCGCTATCGTGATTTTGACTCCGAATACCTGGTAGCCCGTGCAGAGCTTGCCGGGCAGTTCAACACAGGTGGTCTGCGCCATCGTCTTATTGTCGGTGCCGACATGGACCAGTTCGAAAATAGCCTCTTTATTCTGCGCTACCGCCCGCCGTTCCCCGGTGCGGATTTTGAATTAGAGGATTTCGATCCGGAAACTTACTTGCTTCTTGACGCTTTTGATCCGATCTATGGGCAATACCCCATTCCTACTCCCGGACCGAATACCGATAGGGTCGAAGAGCTCGATGGCGTTGGTGTCTACATCCAGGATCAGATTGATCTCACTGACCGCCTGCAGGTGCGTCTGGGTTTGCGCTGGGATGACTTCGAGCAGAGCCTAACTAATCAGCGAGCAGTCCCTGCGACTACCACCGAGACTTCGGACACGCGCGTATCGCCCCAGCTGGGCGCTGTTTACATGATTAATGACGGGCTCAGTCTGTATGCATCTTACGGCGAAGGCTTTAGGCAGCAAACCGGATCTGACTTTCAAGGTAACCAGTTCGATCCCAACATCACGGAGTCTGCTGAACTTGGTTTGAAGATGGACATGCAGCATTTCTTTGACGGCGTCGCGGGCTCCCTCACGTTGGCAGCATTTCAGGTAGATCAGAGCAATATCTTGGTAAACGATGACCGTCCTGCGGCGGTGGCTGCGGGTTTTTTCTCTCGCTCAGCAGGAGAGGCGCAAAGCCGCGGTATAGAGCTGGATGCGAGCGTCGACTTTGAAGGCGGTTTGAGCCTGTGGTTTTCCTACGCCTACACCGATGCGGAGTTTACGACGACGGCTCCCGATGCTGACTTTGGTGCGCTTATCGAGAAGGGCGACCCGCTCATTAACTCACCAGAGAACCAGCTTAATGTGCAGCTTACGCAGAGCTTTTCTTTAGCGGGTATGCCGGCGCAGTTAGGTGCGGGTGTTCTGTACACGGATGAGCGCCTAGGGTGGACGGGCTTCGACTTTACGTTGCCTAGCTACACAACAGCCCGGTTCTTTGGACAGATTGAGCCCATGCAAGGCATTGCGGTTCGTTTTGACATTGATAACGCCTTCGACGAAACGTTCTACACCAATTCCTTTGCAGATGTATGGGTAGAGCCTGGGATGCCGCGTCGATATCGCCTCAGTGCTTCTTATGCGTTCTAAACCTTCGCGTACTCAATAGAGGACCTCTTTGACGCTACGAGCTTCCCCTTAAGCATCACCAAACATGACTTGGTGATTAGGAAAGCTCGTAGCGCTCATTGAGTGACAGAATCGTAGTGTTCGCTCGTTCAGAGCTCGCGCTTAATGGGGTACACCCCGTAACCATCGTTGCCGTAGCCAGATCGATCCTGAAACCACCGCAAGCGTGCCTTGGGGTCCGCAGCGAATTCAGGGTTTTTCGCGAGTTCTGTCTCAAAGCTATCGCGTAGCTCCGGGTCCTGCTCAAGCATAGACTCCGCCAGAGAGACCGCTATAAAGCGCTCCATATTGCCCGCCTTTTGATGCATCTGCGGGAAGAACCCCCAGGAGAACAGCGAGTCCATCGCCTCGGGTTCCAGCAACGATGCTGCGAGCAAGCCCAAGGTTTGATCAGCAGACACGCGCACGGAACCCGCAGGCATCCGAACCTTCGTTACAGCGTGCGAAGCGTTCCCGGACACTTGTACCCGCGTATCGTACACAGGGCCCAATTTCAGCTCGTGCATGGTGATCGTATCGAGCTCAAGCTCTATTGCACTGTCGATGGTCTCGTAGAGGATGCCATGTGCATCCATAAGCGCGATAACTTTTCTTTCGGAGGCAGGGATCCACCAGGCTTGAGGCAGTTTTACTTCGGCAACAGGGTGCTGGCCAGTGACCGGAAGGTTCCACGTTTCTGTATGTCCGAGGTATCGAATCTCCTTTGCTCCGGATACTGCCGATTCGTAACGCTCAAAAGCCATACCCTTGAAAGGTATGGTCTCCATCGGTTGTTCGTCGCGCTCCCAGCGCACCACTAAAGAGTCAGGGCGGCGCTGTCGATCCTGTTCAATGGATGACTGTAGTATGTCTAGATGCGTTGCGGCGGCGCGCAGGGCTCCCTCCATCATGGAGTAGGCACCCAGTACGCGCTGTCGATAGGGCTTTAGATTGTGCATTTCTACGAGCACGGTCGGCATACGGATATGGTCTCCGTAGCCGGTTGACCACCTGGGGCCTTCTCCCGATACGCGAAGACCTTTCTCGATTTCGTGGTAATCAATCGCGCTGGGATAAAAATGCGGGTTGTGTCCCTGAGAGCGAAGGAACGCGTTGACGCCGGCTTCGAAAGGTCCATTCAGCCAGTCTGCAATGGCCTTGGAGTGCATGTATCGTCCCCAGGCCGCGTAGGTGTAGGTCACATCGTAGCCGTGATCAAAGCCGTCGGAGACATGCACGTCTATGTAAAGAACAGGATCCAGTTCCTGAATGAGAGCGAGCATTGCGCGGGTCTCTGGCGCTTCGGCCTTTGCGTAATCCCGATTTAGATTGATGGATTGTGCTGTGTCACGTGTTCCGTGGTTAGCCGGACCGCGAAGGTGCGCCGCATTGAAAGCACTTGGGCGCTCATGTCCGTCTACGTTGTAGATCGGAACGAAGACCAGATCAACGACATCGATCAGGTCAGACTTCTTGCCCAGACCGATGTCCCGAAGCAGCATGAGCCCCGCGTCTTTGCCATCGATTTCGTGAGAGTGAATACCCGCCTGAATCAGCACGACAGGGCGCTGAACGTCGCCTTTGTCATCTCTTACTGGTGTCGCCTTGATATAGAAGAGTTCGCGCCCTTCGGCCGAGTGTCCAAAGCTATGCAGAGATAGGCTTGGGCTCGCCTCTACTAAGCGTTCTAACCATTGTCGCGTCTCCTGATAGCTCGGAGTGAATTTGAAGTCGTCTCGTTCGGCGGGCGTTATCCAGGCATCGTCTGGCTGCGCAATGAGTGCCTCGCTAGCACCAGACCAGAGAGCCACGGGAGGTAGCTCGGCACGAATCGTTGTCAAATCCGCAGCTATTCCCTGCTTCATCGGCACTAGGCAAAGAACGATTACTAGGCCTAAAAGTGAGTTGAGGTGATGGCTGGGGATCACGTGTTGTCTCCGGAATACGCGTTGTTCGATGGATGCGCATTGTAGCGTTACAGGATCGCTCTATCACGAGCATCCCGCTCTTGCGTAAGAATGGTTGCCTATAAACAGGGCTTTGTTATTGAAAGCCTTAATGATTTATTGCGAATGATAATTAATCGTATTAAGATCGAAAACTTGTAGCCATATCGCTGAAAAGAGACGTGATGATGAGACTGAGGTTTCTGTGCCCACACCACCGCAATTCGTTGCAGCGGAGCTCCACCGAGGCTTATCAGTTTTGGATAGATTGCGAGGCGATCCTGGCGGATCGCAGCGGAGAGCTTAGCCCTGAGCACGTTAAATTGGCGGGATCGGCGCTAGAGGCGGCTTCTATTTTTCTGCAAACAAGCGATAGCAGATCGCCGCAAATTAAAGATAACTACAGGAGGTGCGCCGAAGTACTCACAGACATGCTCGTCCGGCTTGAACAACCGCGGCTCGCCGCCATGGTGGTTTCCATTACAAGCACTTTAATCGTGCAAAGCTTCGACAGCTTCGCTGATCAACCCGCAGCTGCAACGGCTTGCGGCGGGGTGGGGAGTGCCGATGCCACGATGCAGAGATCACGACCCGACTGCTTGGCAAAGTACATGGCTTGATCGGCAGCAAAGATAAGATCCCTTGTTCCACGTAGTTGAGAGTCGGTGTCAAAGGTCGCGATGCCTATAGAGACTGTGACCCTAATTTGCGCATCACCCGCAGTAATAGCTCCGTCCCGCACGTAATCACAGACATCTTGTCCAAGCAGCATGGCGTCTTTTTCTGCTGCGTTAGGCAGAATGACAACAAACTCTTCGCCGCCATAACGTCCTACCAATCCTTTCTCGCCGACAAGTTCTGTAAACGCGTTCGCAAGCCACTTTAACACCTCATCCCCCGCTAAATGACCGAAGGTGTCGTTCACTTGTTTGAAGTGATCTGCATCGATGAACATGAGACTGAGTGGACGCTGAGTGTTGCTGGAATCAATAAAGAGGCGATCCAACTCTGCATGGAAGTGACCTCGGTTGATGGCTCCCGTCAGACTGTCGCGTTGCCCCTGACGTTCAAGCATCGACACCCGCTTTTCCAGCTGAGCAACTTTGTCGTCGTTTACATCTTTGGATGCATCAGTCATTACTTCGAAGAGTTTTTCTTTTGAGGCCTCGAGCAATGCGATTGGCTCTTGGACTAGCTGCGCTTCGAACAGCGTTTCGGCTTCGCGTACGGCATCGGCTATGAGCGGTACGATGTTCGACTCGGTGTCATTGTTTTCGCCGCAGACGCCGTCGATTAGCCATACCATGCGCGCCGCCTCAAACTGATCGCCCGCCAACATCGCATCAGCGAGCAGCCCTGAAACTGCGATACACCAATGTTCTTTTCGGGAGTCAGCTTCCAAGGTGAGAGTGGCAAAGTCGTGACTGCTTGCCACTAACTCCGCGATCTCTGAAGGAAGCTTCCACTGCTCAAGAATCCAGGCGCCCACTACTGAATGATCGCATTCAAATGCCGCGTTTTCTGCGGCGCACAGCGCTTCATGTGACGTTTCGAACAGTGTCGAGTAGGTTTGTGGTGCGGCCTGTGACAGCGCGAGTACACCTATATCTTGCACGAGCGCGGCGAGGAAGCAGACCTCTGGATCCTTTAACCCCAGTTCCCGAGCGAGGAGTCTGGCAATCGCACCGCTGGCTACAGAGCGTCGCCAAAGCGAGAGGAGGTCGATCTCGCTTTGCTCCTCGCTATTCACTTTTACCGACAAAGAGAAGCTCAGGGCAATCATCATTGTCGACTTGAATCCCAAGCGGGAAACTGCCTGGGATATCTCCACGGCTGGCTCGCCACGGTAGTACTGCGGCGTATTGGCACTTGCGATCAATTTTGTGGAGATGGTGATGTCATTGCGAACGATGTCGATGATATCCGACAAGCCGTAGTCTTCTTGGGAGGAAAGCTCAATGATTTGTGCGGCTACCGTGGGAAGGGTCGGTAGGGTTTTACATGCGGCAAGGGCGCCGTGTAAGTCGCTATTCATGTCACTGTCTGCTCTTTATTCTGTTGATCCAAAGAAGGCATTTGTTGCGGGGCGACAGACTAGCGTGTTTCTTCAAAAAGTGTTCACGTATTTATGAACAAAAAACGTGAACGCTTTAGGGCGAACAAAGGCCTAACTACGAGTAACTATGAGTAACTACGGCCGTTATTCTTTTGGTGTCTAGGGATCTTGGGAGCGTCAATCAATGCAAAAAAAGCAGCGCCTCACCACAGGCGGGATATTGTTTGCTCCGGCTAAGGCACGCTCACATTCCTCCGAGCGTAAGCATTACTGAGGGGCGGATGGCAGCGTGGCTATTCCCTGGCGGACTGTTTTGCGAACTTCCTCGTGATCGATACGATTCGCATCCTCCACCACAATGCTCATGTCGACTCTCCAGAGAATATCTGATGACTGAGCGTCGATGAACAACAGCTTCATCTCTCCAGTTTTTACCGGGCCGCTCAGCGCGTAGGCGTTGTCTTCCGACGCGCCATCGATCTGTCGATTCACCGAGCTACCGTAAAGGGTGTCGTTAGATCCGCCGCGAAGCAGCTGACCATCGTTAAGCCCGGGAGCGGCAACGTACTCGATAAGAAACTCCGCTTCTGCCTTGTTGACTCGGCGGTATCCGAGTTCAAACATTTCTGCTTCAACACCAGCGCGAATCGACGGGCTTTTTTGCGCAAGCATGTCTTTACTGTTGGGCGTATATTTGGGCGGCGCGCTTCTCCATGCATAGTGGGTATAACCTGTCGCCGAAAAGGTGTCGGTTTCTGAGGGGATGATCTGTGTGCCGCTGCAGGCGCTGATACCGAGTAGAGCGAGAACTAAAGCCGGTAAGAAGGCAAAGCGCATTCCAGTAAACCCTTGCAAAGCCAGGTTGTAATCCATGGGTTGTCCGAGTAATTTTTTGGATGAGTATTGATCGTAACTTACGCGATTTGCGAATTACACCATACAAAAGATGAGGCCTTTATAGGGGTTTTCGATGATTTCAACCCCACGGAAAAAGTGGTTAATACTGCGGTATTGCGTTAGAGCAGCAAGAATTCTTCTGCCGTCAATAACGACTCACGTTGGCGAACTCTCGCGTCGGACGATAAGGCTCCAGATTCTTAGCGGACTCCGCACTGAGTATTTCTTTCGCGACCAGGCTGCCGACTATCGGTGCCAGCGATACGCCGCTATGCATGATCGCCAGATACACGTCCGGACGATCAGGGTTCACACCAAGCGCAGGGTGGCCGTCCAGAGGTAGGGGGCGCCACCCGATGAAAACGTTTTCCATGCGTGTGCCTTTTAGCTCGGGTAGAAACTCCGTTGCTGCTTGTAGGAGGCGTGAGCCATGCTCGCTAACGAGCTCGGGGGTGGGGAAGCTGTTGGGGCGTTCTGCCAAGCGCTGCTCGTGACTTGCTGGTGCTCCCTCTTGCTCACCAATAACAAAGCGGCCATCGCTGCGCTGATGTAAGTGCACGCCGGGTGCTGCGACTACGCCGTTGAGAAGACGTGGCATTGGTTCGCTGATGCCTATGATCCCCGGTGTTGTTCTTTGCGGAATGTTGATACCGGCGATGCGCTCTGGAAGCTTCTGGGCGGCTCCGGTAGCGAGAACCAAACGATCAGCTTTAATAGAGCCCTTTGTCGTCTCTACGGAGACAAGCCGTCCCTTATTCAAAGACACATTTTTAAGCTCATTGGGATACACAATATCTGCACCTAGAGATTGAGCGCCTTTTAACATCAGCTGCGTGGCGAGTACTGGGTCCACCGCTCCGTCATTGGGGGAGTAGGCCGCAGAGTCTTTAGCAGCAAAACGTAAATTGGGCTCCAGCTCAGCAATCTTCTCGGCGTTGATCATTTGCGCGGGTTCACCCCATTGCACCTGCTCGGCAATCTGCTCCGCCAAACGCTGTTGTCGCTCTGCACTTGCAAACCACTCAATTGAGCCGCCCCAGGTTATCGGGATCTGAAGCTCTTCTTGAAGCTCGTGCCAGCTGCCGACACTGGTTTGGTTGAGCTGATGATAGTGCCGAGGCTGCTTTGCCCAGGTCGCATTTATCCAGGCAAACGTCCCACGGGACGCATGGCTCGCCGGACCCACTGCGTCAATCACTGTTACCGCTGTTCC
Organism: Congregibacter sp.; assembly: GCF_045107095.1. Lineage (GTDB taxonomy): Bacteria > Pseudomonadota > Gammaproteobacteria > Pseudomonadales > Halieaceae > Congregibacter. Next base: position 8,758 of record NZ_JBGCFU010000027.1, read on the forward strand.
AGCCTTTGCCAAAGAGTAGGCAATAGAAGCGCCGACTACTCCCGCTCCAGCGACAACCACGCGCATTTTTCGCGTGCCGGATGCCCCCGTAGAAAGCGACGCGGTCCCGGCAGAAAGCGCAGCCGCTAGTGTGAGGAATTGTCTACGATCCATGCTGTACGTTTTCCTTCATGCAGTCTTGCTAAGGGAAACACGATACTCTTTTTGAACTGATTCGTGTAAGTATCAGTGGCAGTCTGAGATGAATGGGAGTTAGTAAAAATGAACCTGAATCAAGTGACTCTTCCCGTGAGAGATCTTCCTGCCTCGAATTCCTTCTACAGGAAACTCGGCTTTACGCAGATCGTTGATGCGCCGCACTACGCTCGTTTCGAATGCCCCGATGGTCACGGCACATTCTCTCTGTTGGTAGAAGATGGCGCCTTCACTAATGGCGCCGTCATTTACTTTGAGCATGCCAAGCTCGAAGATTGGGTAAACGAACTTATTGCCAAGGGCATTCAGTTTGACCAGCTTCCCGCCGAACAGAGCTATCTTTGGACAGAGGCCGTTCTTCGTGATCCTTCAGGAAACAAGATCAAGCTTTACCGGGCGGGGGAGCACCGTCGCTTTCCGCCTTGGCGCGTAGAGATTCGCGACTAACGAATAACCAGGAGTCCTTATGATCAACCTTGAACGACGTTCTTTGCTTAAAGCTGGAGCGACTTCTGCCCTGGCGCTGGCGAGCTTGCCTGGCGTGATCTCCAGCGTTAGTGCTGCACCCCTAAAACAGCGGGTCGTGGCCGAAAGCGCATTCGCACGCATCGTCGAGGTTGGCGATGGAGTTTTTGCGGTGGTGTCCACACCCCTCGATAGCGAGGGACGATTCGCAGCAACCCAAACTTTGTGCAACGGTGGGCTCATTATCGGTGACGAAAGAATACTCTCAATAGATGCTTACTATCAGCCGGAGGGCGCTGCCTGGGTTAACGAGCAGGCTAAAAAGTTGTTTGGTCGACCCGTGAGCGACGTGATTTGCACGCACCTGCATCTAGATCACACGGGCGGATTGGCAGGTTTTCAGGACGGGGCTGTGGGGCCAGAGATTTACATGACCGCGAGCACCTGGGCCTTGATGGTAGAGCAGTACAGTGGCGGTACTGCCGTCGAGGGAACGCCCTTTGTTGCCCCGCCTGCAAGACTCGTGGGCCCCACACGTCTGATCGAGGACGAATCGCAATCAGTCTCCATGAATCTTGGAGGGCGTACAGTCACCATATTGCCCCTCGCTGGGCATACACCGTCAGATCTCGCCATTCTGGTGGACGACCTGCCGATCACCTTTGGAGGAGATCTCGCATGGTGGGGGTTGTTCCCAAACTATGTGGATGCGGTACCGTCAAAGCTGGCGCCGTCTGTTGCCACGCTCATGTCTGGAGGTCCTCGTTTGATGGTGACGGGACACGGAGGCTTGGTGTCGACGGACGACATGGCGCCCTATGCAGAATTGATCGCAAGTATTGATACCGCTGCGCTACAGGCCCGGGAGCAAGGTGTGTCTGCAGAGAAAGCGGGGGAGGCTTACAAGATGCCGGCATCCACTGCCGACTGGGGTTTCTTCAATCCCCGTTATCCGGAGCGTGCGATAGGGGCCTGGTTTCGCGAGTGGGGTATCGAGAGTAATAGTGCGTAGCGTAGGTTTCTACAGCCTCTTAATGCCGGAAGTTTGAGAAGCAGCGGGAAATCCAGAGGTCAATCTTTTAGATTGTAGGTAGACGCTTCTGCAAGTTTGCCCTTGCATGCCATAATAAATTCGACCATGTGTTGCTCGTCCATGTGTGCCTGATAGTCGTCTATGGAGCTCCACTCTTCGAGGAAGATGAAATGGAGTGGGTCTTCGGCGTCCGAGAACATGTCGTAGCGAATGCAGCCCGCTTCGGCGCGAGTGGGGCTAAGGAGTTTTTTTAGTTGGGTTTCGACAAATTCCCCGTGGCCGGGTTTGGCGCGAACGTGAACTACAACTAAGGTCTCGGGCATGGTGATTCCCACGAAAGTGCTGTGTTGTAACAAATGCAGTTGGCATCGTACACCGCCGCGGGAGCTTTGGCTTGTGTTCTCCAAAGGTTGCGCCGCGCTAAACTGTGGACAGCGATTTTTCAAATAACTCAAGTACGGAAAAGGATGAGTGAGCGCAATGAACTTCGAAGTCCCTGAAGATATTCAGTTGTTTCTTGGCGAGATCGATCAATTCATCGATGACAAGATCAAGCCCTTGGAGAACAGTGACGACAACATCCGCTTTTTTGATCATCGTCGCGAGGATGCGCGAACTGATTGGGATCGGGATGGCCTGCCGAACGAGGAGTGGGAAGCGCTCCTTCGCAAGGCAAAGGATTTGTCCATCGAAGCGGGAATTTTCAATTACCCATTTCCCAAGGAGTTCGGGGGCCGTGACGGCGGCAATCTTGGTATGGCACTTATTCGGGAGCATCTGGCAGCAAAAGGTTTGGGACTGCACAACGATTTGCAGAACGAACACTCCATCGTTGGAAACAACATTGCTCTGCTATTAATGCTCAACTACGGGACTGAGGAGCAAAAGTCTGAATGGTTGGATGGTATGGCATCGGCCCGGCAGGGCTTCGCTTTTGGAATTACCGAGCCGGAGCACGGCTCTGACGCCACGCATATGGAAACTGCTGCGGTCCGGGACGGCGATGACTGGATAATCAACGGGGAGAAGACCTGGAACACCGGCGTGCATATCGCCGATGCGGATATGGTGATGGCGCGAACGTCTGGTCAGCCGGGTGAGGCTGCGGGGATCACTGCGTTTCTGGTGCCTATGCAGGCTCAGGGAGTGAAGATTGAAGAATATCTCTGGACCTTCAATATGCCATCGGATCATGCACGCGTATCTTTCACCGACGTTCGCGTGCCCCATGGCTCGATCTTTGGCGGAGAGGGCAAAGGCCTCATGGTGATTCAGCACTTCTTTAACGAGAACCGCATTCGTCAGGCCGCATCGAGTCTGGGCGCGGCGCAGTACTGCGTGAATGAGGCTGTCCAGCATGCCCGTCAAAGAAAACCGTTTGGCAAAGCGCTAGCCACGAATCAGGGTATCCAGTTTCCTTTGGTGGAACTTAATGCACGCTGTGAAATGCTCCGTGCGCTTATTCACAAGACCGCGTGGCTTATGGATCGCGATGGTGCCTTCTCGGTGTCGGACAAGGTGTCGATGTGTAACTACCAAGCCAACCGGCTTTGTTGTGAGGCGGCGGACTTTGCGATGCAGGTGCACGGGGGAATGGGGTATTCACGCTACAAGCCTTTTGAGCATATTTATCGGCATCACCGACGCTACCGAATCACTGAAGGCGCAGACGAGATACAGATTCGCCGCGCTGCGGGTTATCTATTCGGTTTTATGAATCAGAAGAAACCTAAAGGCGTTGAGTGACGAGTATGCCCGAAGATTTTGAAGCAGCGTTAGAGAAGGTACTTCAGCGGAAGCTGCCGGGTTGCCAGGGCTTGCTGTCTTGCGAGCAACTTACCGCGGGGGCTAGTCAGGAGACTTATAGGCTGGCGGTAGCAGAAGCCGCGGGGGAGAAGCTTTACGCTTTGCGACGATCACCTCCGGCGCTGGATACACAATCCACTGTAGGCAACATCAGCCTGGATACGGAAGCGCGGCTCTTTCAGTTGGCAGCAGCGGCGGGAATACCGGGCCCCAAGGTTCACTGCGCTTTGCAGCCTGAAGACGAACTCGGTAGTGGTTTTGTGATGGACTGGCTAAGTGGCGAAACGCTGGGTCGACGTATTGTCCGATCTAAAGAACTTGAAGAAGTTCGACCAAAGCTCGCAAAAGAATGCGGTCAAATTCTTGGGCGAATACACGCGTTGGATTGGGAGACCACAGTCTTAGCCGATGAGCTACCCAGAGTGAGCCCCACAGAGTTAGTACAAGAGACCTGGGAAACTTACCGCGATCTGCAAGTGCCGGTGCCCATGATCGATTACTGCTATCGGTGGCTTATGGATAATACCCCCAAGACGTGGCGAACCACGTTGGTCCATGGTGACTTCCGTAATGGCAATCTGATGGTTAACTCCCAGGGCGTGAACGCGGTGCTGGATTGGGAATTGGCTCAGATCGGTGATCCCGTGCGGGACCTTGGCTGGTTGTGCGTTAACTCCTGGCGGTTTGGGAATGACGATTTGCCCGTAGGGGGATTCGGTACGGTAGAGGATTTACGGGAGGGATACCTCGAGACCAGTGGCGTCGAAGTTTCCTTCGAAGAGATCAAGTATTGGCAAGTATTTGGCTCGTTTTGGTGGGCCATGGCGACACTGCAAATGGCCAACTCCTGGCGAAGCGGGGAGACCCCGAGCCTGGAGCGGCCCGTGATTGGCAGGCGGTCCTCCGAGGCACAGATGGATTGTGTGAATCTCATCATCCCTGGTGATTTCGAAGTGCCCGACTTGGGGGTGAGCATTGCGGAAGGCACTCAGTTACCGATGCCCGCGGAGCTGTTGGCAGGCGTGGCCGATTTTTTGACGGATGAGGTCGCAACGCAGTTGCAAGGACGCGATGGATTTTTAGCCAAAGTCGCCGCGAACTCTCTCGGTATTGCCCAGCGGGAGTTGCAGCATGGAGCCGCCTTGGCGAGGCAGGAGCAGAGTCGCCTCGAGGATCTCCTTGGCCATCAAGATAGTTTGGACGACTTGCGCTGGGAGCTCGTCCGTCGATTGCGAGATGACATGCATCTCGACACTCCAGGATTGGCGGCGCACTTGCGTCAGACTGTGGCGGGACAGCTGGCAATTGATCAGCCGCGCTACCCCGCCTTACACTGACGGCTAGCGTACTATTATCTGAATCAGCGGCTGGAATAAGTGTTTTGGCTCGCTCCTCTCAATTACGATAGGTAAGACTGCGATCAATAAGCCCAATGGACAGGGAATAGGACGAATCCTGAAAGCCGCGGAATGTTCGTACCATGGTTTTCGAAGTGCGTTTGTTCACGAATCTGCATTTCGTCAGGAGTTATTGCTGGTCGTTGTACTGCTTCCCGTGGCGTTCTTCATTGCTACTTCCAGCAATCATTTTCTTTTGATGGCGGCTAGTCTGGCGTTATTACTTCTCACGGAACTTCTAAACTCCGCAATCGAGGCCGTTGCCGACGCGGTCACTCTCGAAGACAACCCGCTTATCGGGCGCGCCAAGGATATGGGATCCGCTGCAGTTTTTGTCGCGCTGAGCTTTGTGACTCTGGTATTCGGCGAGGCACTGTATCGGTACTTTCTAGCGTGACCTGTAGGTTTGTGGCTCAGCCGTCACGCAGGTAGTTAAGTCCGCCGGTGACCGCGGCTACTTGCGCTGCGATGCAGTCGTCGTCGCTTACCAAGGGGCTGTCAGGATAAACCTCGGTAGTTGTCACGAAGGGCGCATCAGTGGCTCCCATACAGAGACCGAGACCCTTGCCGTCGTAACAAATGACGCCTTCTTGCTGGAGCGTCTCACCGATGATCTTTCCATCGATAGACGGCGCGATGTGCGTGACCTTTGCGACAGACTCGATGATTGCACGCTGAAACTCGGTTGCCGGGCGTGAGCTGTCGGCTACGCCGTAGAATCCGTCAGGGATGTCCCAGTGGTCCTGAGGCCGCGCATCTCTTGCTGCTAGTGCTGGCCGGAACTCCGAGTTGTCCGTGTCCGTTGTCTCGTGCAGATCAAAGTGCGCCAAGAACTCCAAGTCGCGAAGATCGAGATAATGCATAGCCGCCTCGCTCTCCTGCGCGGGACTGTCCGGCCGGAAGGAGCGGTTAGGATCAATAGCTTGTGCGTTCCAGCGGTTTATCGTTTCAAAAGCCCAGGGACTGATGCAGGGCATGACCAGAAAGTTAAAATCTTCCGAGTAATGCGCAGCAGTGTTTTCGAGGAAGCTCAGTGCCCCCATCACACCGCTGGTTTCGTAACCGTGGACACCGCCCGTAATTAGAACGTTGGGCAGTTCGGGGTTCCAGTTCTTGGAGCTGAGCGCGTAGAGAGTGTGCGTCCTATTGGGGTGAGACAGCTCCCCGTACTCTGCAAGATCAAACTGCTTCTCCAACTCCTTAACTCGCTGCTCAACTAGTACCGCATAACTGCGCTTAGTGGTCTGTGCATCCAGCCACGCCGCTTTCTCAGCGGCCCCCCAGGGCACGCCCGCTTCGCCAATAAAGTAGTCTTCTGTCGCCGTCATAATTTGGTCTTTGTCATAGTTTGGTCCCCCTCATGTTACTTCACTACATAGTCGCGCGCCTCTTGGCAATGACGGCGCTATCGCTCCGATCGGCGCGGTGATACTGACGTAGACGCCGGAAGACTGCCGATAGAAGTGACCGCCCCAAAAGTAATATGGTGTACCAGGGTGAACTTGGCTAAATGCTGGTGCCAAAGAAAACAGCGGCTAAGGTGATGCTGGTTAAAACCCACACGGTAATGTCCCGCCGCTCCAGTAAGACGTGCGTCGTTAAAATGGCGCCTATGGGTGTCGCAAAGGCGTAGACGGACACCAACGTAATGGCGACATCGCCTAAAAAGCCCATGACATTGATGTTGATACCGTCCGCACTAATATCCACAGCTTGAATGAGATCAATGCTTACGAAAAAGACCGTAAACCATAGGCCGATCTGCAAGTAGAGCCAGGCTTCTGCGCGCGCTCGTTTCCGAAAAGGCGCGGTGAGTAACCCCCAAAACGGCTTGAAGAATAGGGTGAGTGGGCCTCCGGGGTCGTTGACGTAATAGTAGAGACGGAGCCTGTGGCTCCAGCGATCGAAGTTACGCAAGATCGGGGTCGTTGCCAGAGCGTTCCAGCGTGCCCCAAGCAAAGTGATCGCGCTGAGTGCAACGATGGCGACAATAGATTCATAGTTGCCGCTGGCATCGGATATGGCGCCGACACTTAAACCCGCAAAGAAGAGCACCACAACGTCGCCGTATAGTCGTGCACGACCTTGGCGCTTTTCTATCCATTCGGGTTGGGGGGGCAAGACCATGCCGCGACTTGGCGGCATGAAAGATAGCGCTCTTGGCGGCTGTCCGGTCTTCTGACGATGGGATTGGTCGTCGTTGAAAGACCGAAGCATCGTGGTCATGTAAAACGCGTCAATGATCCACCACAGCAAACCTCCCCCGGCAGTTACCGCCATGGCTAGCGCTGTCGCTGGCCGGTCCAGGTAAAACCGGTGACCCCCGAGAAGGCCTGTGAGGGCCCAAAGTATCCAGGCGACTTGCCGGCGCTTCAGCGGATAGCGGTATAGATCCTCCAGCACAGCTCGGGAGAAGTCCGCATCCCGGCGCGAGTTTCGTGTTTCCAAGGGAGCTTAGAAGCTTTCGGGGGCTAAGCGAGAAGCTTGGACACCATCATGGCCAAGCCCGCAACGCCCACGGCCCATACCAGGCTGCGCAGATAGGGAATGCCGATGAGGTAAATTGGCAGGTAGGCGACTCTCGCCCAGAAAAACACTGTTGCTCCCAGTGTTGCGGCTTCTGCACTGCCTGCCAGCTGAGCGGTGAGTGCAAGGGGTACAAATAGGATCAGCGCTTCGATGGAGTTGGCGGCTGCGCGCTCGGCTCGGCCTCCGAGAGGTGTCGCTTCGGGCAGTTCATCCCGATTGCTGAGTCCTGCTTTTAGCCCTTCGGGTGTCCATTCGCGATTTCGCAAAAAAGCACCAAGCATGATCGCCAGGAAAGTCAGCAGGGTGGTGTACACAACAAGGCTCAATAAAGGGGTCATGTTAGTTCTCCGTTTTATGGTTTTTTGTCAGTCTCTGCGCCCGACTAAATCGCATGTTTGAAATTGTCACAAGCGCTTTACCAGGGTAGCTCGTCACCTTTAAAGGTAAGTAGTCTTCCACTGTCATCAGAACTCAGCTGATCGATGACCGTCATCATCCCGGCGATGGACTCTTCTGCTTGAATATCTGCCCCACTACCGCCCATGTCGGTGACGACCCATCCGGGGTGCATGGCGATGGCGATAACATCCTTCTCTTTTAGGTCGATGCTGGCGGTTCGCATAATGGCGTGCAGTCCGGCTTTCGAACTGCGATAGCTATATAAACCACCCGTGCTGTTGCCGCCTATACTGCCCAGTGTGCTGCCCATGCCTACAATGATCTTTCGCTCACTGGCGGCTACATGATCGGCAAATGCCTGTACGAACATAGCCGGTGCGACCACATTGATGTTCATAACCTGTTGGAAGTCCTCGGCATTGAGTGTTCCAAGTCCGGTTCGCTCAGCCATTACTCCAGCATTTAGTATGAGTACGTCGATCGCGATTCCCCGCAGAGTATCGGCCAGCTCAGCGATAGCAGCCGCGTCGCTAACGTCCAATTTATATACCGTGACATTGTCAGCGGCAGTGGCAAGTTCTTTGAGCTCCGAAGCGTTGTCTAGGTCGCGACAGGTGCCAAACACGGTCCAGCCTGCCGCCGCGTATTGGCGGACGAATTCAAGACCCAAGCCGCGGTTTACACCAGTTATCAATACCGTAGCCATAAAATTCTCCAGTGTCTGATTGGAAGTAAGGGGGGCAAGGATGATTAACGCATCACAACACGACGCCCAGGGCGATGGGAAGAATGATCAATGATGCCAGATTGCCTATGAGAACTATGGCAGCAACTCGCTGAGGATCCTGTGCATAGCGCTCGGCAAAGAGAAAATTCATTACCGCAGGGGGCAGCGCGCCAAAGATGATAAGCATTGCCGTATCTCGTTCATTCAAACCCAGAAGTAGCGAAAACACCCAGGCTAGCGTCATACCCAGAGCGGGTTTCAAAAATGCTCCAAGCAGTGGTGCAGAGAGCGCGTCAAAACGTACCTCGCGCATGCGTACGCCCAGAGCAAAAAGGAGCAGTGGTACAGCAACGTTGCCCATTAGTTGTAAAGCCTCTACCAAAGGAGGCCACACTGGCACTTGCGCCAGAGAGATTCCGAGGCCAGCAAAGACTGCCAGTAGTGTGGGGTTTCGCCATAGGGTCTTAATCTGGGCATCTCTGTCCAGCATATGGAGGCCCACGGAGAAATGCAGCACGTTGGAAACACTATAGAGAATGACTGCGGCTGCCAACGCGCTATCGCCCCACGCTAAGACCGCCAATGGGATCCCAATATTCGCCGAGTTATTGAACATCATCGGTGGGACGAAAGTGCGCCAATCTACTCCTACTGCCTTGGCGAGAAGCCTGGCGGCGAGTCCGCTGCAGAGAACGATTAAGGCTGCTCCGGCGGCTAGGCCAGCGTAGCGTGTTGGGTCAAAGCTCTTGCTCATCATGGCGCCGAGGATCAATGCCGGCACGAACACATCCATGTTCAGACGATTCGCTACCGACATCTCGGGATTGTGCTTACGACCGTACCAAAATCCTGCGACTACGATGGCGACGATGGGAAACAGAATGCCCGCTATACGAGCAAACATCGCTACATCAAAAAAAGCGGAGTGCGTATTCACTTTTACACAGCCGCTGGCTTAGCTGGTGATTGACCGTAGATGCTCAGAGCATTCCGCTGAGACGCTGTCGGATCATCGCTTCCGCATCGTTCATGATACGGCTGATCAGCTCGTCGCAGGTGGGAATGTCATTGATCAAGCCCGCGACCATGCCGCAGGACCACGCGCCGCACTCGACCTCGCCTTCCATCATTACCCGAGGATAAACACCGGCGACTTCGGCAGCGATGTCACCAAACTCAAGCTCTTTGCCCTTGGCTTTTTCGGTCGCGAGGATTTTCTCAACCGCGGGGTTGTTCAATACGCGCTCGGTGTTGCGAAGGGGGCGCATTACCAGGCGTGTATCAAGCTCAGTGGCTTCCAGAATTGCTTGTTTTACGTTCTCATGCACGGGCGCTTCCTTGGTGGCCAAAAAGCGCGTGCCCATGTTCATGCCTTCGGCCCCCATGGCTAGCGACGCCACCAAGGAGCGGGCGTCGGCCATGCCACCAGAAGAAACAAAGGGAATTTCCAGTTCGTCCGCAGCACGGGGCAAGAGGATCATATTGGGGATGTCGTCCTCGCCCGGGTGGCCGCCACACTCAAAGCCGTCAACGGATACGGCGTCGCAACCTATCTTTTGTGCTTTGAGCGCATGACGGACTGCGGTGCACTTATGGATAACTTTGACGCCGGCTTCTTTCAATGCCGGTAGATACTCCGCTGGATTGTTGCCCGCAGTCTCTACCACTTTGACGCCGCCGTCGATGATCACCTTGATGATCCCCGGGTAGTCGGGCGCATTCACTACAGGTAGAAATGTGACGTTCACGCCAAAGGGCTTATCTGTCATCTCTTTACAGCGGGCAATTTCATTGGCCAGATCTTCGGGTGTTTTTTGTGTGAGTCCAGTGATGATTCCCAAGCCGCCCGCATTGGAAACTGCGGCAGCCAGCTCAGCAAAACCGACAAAGTGCATGCCGCCTTGAATAATCGGATGTTCAATACCAAACATTTCAGTGATACGCGTTTTCATCGCCAGACTCCCCTCGTTTATGGTTTTTTGAAAATTTTAAGTCGGCGCTATGCTGATTTATCCGCGCGGGTTATGCAATCGGCAATTGCGCTATCCCCTACCTCAACTTAGCGCCTACCGAAGCAGACGGAGGCCGAATCTCAGAGTTTGGAAATTTATGGTTGATTCCCACCATTGTCGGCCTGGTATCCGGTGGGAGTTAGTTGTCCTTTAAGGGATAAACTCAATATTAATCGTTTGTACGACTTGCGCTGAATCCCTTCAATGCGGGTTCAGGGGAGGCCAAATTTAGGGAAGTGAGCGTGTGGCAGTAGCATGAAAGATTGATGAAGCAAATGAGGCGATACGATGACGTTTTTGTGACGTTTCGGTGATACCTTAAAACGCTTGGTTTTTTTGGTGATGAGTTTTTTGGTGATAAGTTTTTGGGTTACAAGTCTTTGGTTAACAAGCGAGTAGATCTATGACGATTCATGCATTCCTTCGATGGGGCATCGCGTGGTGCGCCCTGGCATTGATAACAGCCTGCGCGGACGAAGGTGCAGCAAACGTTGATCCCGAGCTTGCTCGACTGGCAAGTCGCGCTGGCGCAGTGACGATTGTGCGCGATGACTTTGGTGTGCCACATATTTATGCCAAGACAGATGCAGATGCTGTGTTCGGTCTTCTCTACGCGCAGGCCGAGGATGATTTTCCCAGGGTAGAACGCAATTATTACTGGGCTATCGGGCGACTAGCCGAGGCCGAAGGTGAGTCAGCGCTCTTTAGTGATCTTCGCGCACGTTTGTACATGTCCACAGATCAAGCGAAAGCAGCCTACGCGAAAGCTCCTCCCTGGCTTCAGGCCCTCTGTGACGCCTTTGCCGATGGACTGAACTATTACTTAGCCACTCATCCCGAAGTCACACCCAAAGTACTCACCCGCTTTGAGCCCTGGATGCCGATGTTCTTCTTCGAGGGTTCTATTGGAGGCGATATCGAGCAGATTCCGCTGGACGGCATTCGCGCTTTTTATGGCGAGAAGAGGTCCGTTGAATTAGCGGTGGTGGAACAGGCCCGGGAGCCTAAGCTGGGCTATGAGCAGCATTTGGGATCCAATGGGTTTGCGATAGCTGGTGAGCGTACTCGCTCTGGTAACGCCATGCTTTTGATCAACCCGCATACCTCGCTTTATTTTCGCGGCGAGGTTCACGTCGTCAGTGAGGAGGGTTTAAACGCCTACGGCGCTGTGACCTGGGGGCAGTTTTTTGTTTACCAGGGGTTCAATGAGCACACGGGCTGGATGCACACGTCGACGGGCGTCGACTTCATGGACGAGTTTGTGGAAGAGGTGATTGAGGGCCCCGATGGCGAACTGATGTATCGCTACGGCGATGAGCTTCGGCCGGTAGAAGTCTCAGAGGTAACGCTTAAATACAAGGACGGTAACGGGATGTCGGAGCGAACCTTTCCTCGCTATCGCACCCACCACGGCCCCGTTACCCACATGCTTGATGGCAAGTGGGTAGCTACGCGCATCAACTGGGATCCGGTTACGGCACTGGAGCAGTCCTACGTTCGCAGCAAGAAGACCGGCCTTGACGGTTTTAACGACATGATGGATCTGCGAACCAACTCATCTAACAATACGGTTTACGCTGATTCCCAGGGCAACATCGCCTACTACCACGGCAATTTCATTCCAAAGCGCGACACCCAGTTCGATTTTTCCAAGCCCGTCGACGGAAGCAATCCCGCTACGGATTGGCTGGGTCTGCATTCGGTAGATGAGATTGTGACAGTTACGAATCCCGCTAACGGATGGCTGCAGAACTGTAATTCCACACCCTTTACAGCGGCGGGGGAATACAGTCCCAAGCAAAAGGATTATCCGGTGTACATGGCTCCCGATGCTGAGAACTTCCGGGGCATTCATGCGCAGCGAGTTTTGAAAGAGGCCACTGATCTCACGTTGGATGGACTGCTCGACCTTGCTTACGACAGCTATTTACCGGGCTTCGAAGGATTGATTCCCGGACTGATCGAGGCTTATGACGCTGAGGGGTCTAGCTACCCGGAGCTGGCAGAGGCCATTGATGTACTGCGTGGTTGGGATCTGCGCGTCAGCGCGGACTCGGTGCCGATGTCGTTGGCGTACTTTTATGGGATGCAGTTTCGGGAGGATGGAGAGAATCCTCAGGGTCTGCGTCGTATGGCATTAATCAACTACTTTGCTGAGGCATCTTCATATCAAGAGCGACTGGCAGTCTTCGAGACTGCCATCGAGCGTCTCACCAGCGATTTTGGTCAATGGGACACATCCTGGGGTGAGATAAATCGGTTCCAAAGACTGTCAGGCGACATCAACCTTGCCTTTGATGATGAGAAGCCAAGTCTGCCCGTTGGTCTGGCGTCTGGAGACTGGGGCGCTCTTGCTTCTTATCGAGCTGTGCGGCGTGATACCAAAAGACTTTATGGTGTTTCGGGAAACAGTTTTGTAGCCGTGGTGGAGTTTGGCGATAAAGTACGAGCAAAGAGTATTTTGGCCGGCGGTCAGAGTGGTGACCCAGACTCTCCACATTTTTATGATCAGGCCCAGCCGTACATTGATCGTGAGTTTAAGGACGTGGCGTTCTACCGGGAAGATGTCGAGGCACGTGCTGTGCGCCGCTATCACCCGGGAGAGGGCTAGGGCGCCTCTGGAGCGTGAATAGTCCGCGAGAGCGACCAACGCCGTGACCCCCGAGCAGATTGCCAGCACCTTATTGAGCTGTGCGGGATTTATGGCGCTTGTTGCCTGGGTTTCCTATAGAAAGACCCGAGGAGAAGTGGCCACTCAGGAAGGTTACTTTTTGGCGGGCCGCGGACTCGGTCCATCCTTCATTGCCGGTTCGTTGTTACTGACTAACCTTTCTGCAGAGCAGCTGATTGGCCTGAATGGATCGGCCTACGGCTTCGATATGAGTAGCATGGCCTGGGAGGTCACGGCGGCTATAGCGACCATCGCCATGGCTTTTGTGTTTCTTCCACGATATCTATCGGGCGCCTTCGTGACCTTGCCGCAATTCTTGAACGAACGCTATGACGACAGCGTTCGCAGAATGACCGTGTTACTTTTTATGTTTGGTTATGGATTGATAACCATTCCCAGCGTTTTGTACTCTGGATCTATCGCAGTACTGCAGCTGTTTGATCTGCCAAGCATGCTGAAGATGTCCTATGGCCAAACGCTGGTACTGACCATTTTTGCGATCGGTTGTATCGGCGCAATGTATGCGGTGTTCGGGGGACTCAAAGCGGTCGTGGTGTCGGACACGCTTAATGGCGTGGGTCTGCTAATTATCGGCATCGCGGTACCGCTGCTGGGGTTTGCGGCTCTAGGCGAAGGCAGCATTGCCAGCGGTGTAAAGACCGTGGCCTCTCAGTACCCCGAAAAACTCAACGCTATCGGCACAGAGGATTCACCCACGCCCTTTGGCACGCTGTTTACAGGCATGATTCTCGCCAACCTGTTTTACTGGTGCACCAATCAGTATGTTATTCAGCGCGTATTGGGCGCGAGGAACCTGGCTGCGGGTCAAAAAGGCGTGCTGCTCTCAGGATTCTTCAAAGTGTTAGTGCCGTTTTTTATGATGATGCCGGGCGTCATCGCCTATCATCTCTATGGTCCCGGTCTGGCCTCGATAGATCTTGCCTATCCGCGACTGATTAGCGATGTTCTGCCAATTTACGCGATGGGCTTTTTCCTCGCGGTACTTCTCGGTGCAGTGTTTAGCTCTTTTAACTCGCTGCTTAACAGCGCCGCTACCTTGTTCTGTCTTGACCTCTATGCGCCGCTAAAGAAGGAACCGTTGACAGACGCGCAAATGGTCCGAGTGGCAAAGATCGCCAGCGTAGTAATAGCGATTTTCTCCTTTGCGGTCGCCCCTTTGCTTCAGTTTGCGCCTATCGGGCTTTGGCAAATAATTCGCATATTCTCTGGCTTCTATAACATTCCCGTAATTGCCATTGTGCTGGTAGGACTGTTTACCGTCCGAGTTCCGGCGCTGGGTGCAAAAATTGTAATCGTGTTTCATGTGGTGGCATACGGACTCTGCCAATTCGTTTTTGAGGATTTTATTACTATCCATTTTTTACACCTCTATGCGATTCTGTTTTTTATAGAGGTGGGCATTATGTTGTGGGTGGCGACTTATCGACCCCGGATTAATCCGGCCGCGCCCGCTCATGTGGAGCTGGTGGAAATGACACCTTGGGTCTATGCGGTGCCTTGCGCTTTAACCCTTCTGTCCTGCGTGGTGGCACTTTACTTGCTTTTCTCGCCCTTGGGCTTGGTAGGTGGGTTGGGCGGTGGGTTCTTTACAGCCATTACCGCGCTCGTAGTTGTTAATGCGCTCACCTGGATATTGGCCAGACGACAGGTATACGCGCGCTCGCGAGGAATTTTGTAATGCGATTTTACGAAGAGTCTTCAGAGGCTAGAGCCAAACGCGCTTGTGCGAAATTGTCTGAAGAGAGTTTTCAAAAAACCGCGTCAAACGCTGCCGATACAAGGCCTGGTCTCGCAGTCATAGGCGTTGGCATGATGGGTAGGGAGCATCTGAGCGTTGCCCACCTTTTGGGGCGCACGGTGCTCCGGGGAGTCTATGACCAGTCAGTTGAAAGTCTCGAAGCTGCTGACGAGCTCTTGGTTAAGTTGAGTGGCGAGGCGCCTCATCACTACTCCGCTCTTGAAGACGTTTTTGCCGATCCGACAGTGGACGTGGTGATCATCAGTACACCTAACTACACCCACTGGGCTGTGGTGCAGGTGGCCTTAAAGAGCGAAAAAGCGTTACTGGTAGAAAAGCCCATGGCTACCCGCCTTGAAGACGCCTTTGCCATAGTGAAGGCTGTTTCGAACCGGAAAGCGTTGTTTCGCCTGGGTATGCAATACCGTTTCAAAGCACAGTACGTTGATCTGTTTAGAGAGGTGAAAGCGCTCGCTTCGCTAGGCGTAGTAAAGACCATAAGCATGGCGGAGTACCGCCCGCCGTTTCTGGAAAAGGTCGAGCAGTGGAATAAGTTTAATCGCTATTCCGGTGGGACCTTGGTCGAGAAATGCTGTCACTACTTCGATCTGATTAATCAGATGGCTGAGGCAGCGCCGATTAGCGTGTATGCGTCGGGAGGGCAGGCGGTCAATTTTCTGGAGTTTGAATACGCGGGAAGTGCTTCAGATATCGATGATCACGCCTTTGTTGTCATTAACTACAGCAATGGCGTCCGAGCAAGTTTTACCCTGAATATGTTCACCGAAGAACTCTACGAAGAAATGGTTGTAGTGGGGGAGAAGGGTAAGGCCGTTGCATCAGAATGTTCAACCTTTAAGCGCGACGAGCCATCTACCGGAGCTCTGCAGGTTGAGGTGTCGGGACACTCTCACTACCATTCGCGGGACGTTACGTATCCAGAGTTGATTGAGCAAAGCGGACACAGTGGCGCAACGTTTTTCGCGCAGGAATCTTTCCTAAACTTGCTGGAAGGTCGCAATACTGAACAAGGCGCTGACAGTGCTACGGTGATGCAAGGTCTTTGGGCAATGATTGTGGCAAGCGCGGCGCAGGCATCTATTCAAAGAAACGCGCTTGTCGATATTGAACAGTTTTTGCTCGAACACGGCAGCTCTTCATTGGCGCTCGCGGATCTTGCAGCAACAGCCGAGTAAGCAAGCAACTCAGTGGTTTCTTCAGCGTCTCGAATAAACCGTCAAGTATAAATTTAAGCATTTGGGTAACAGTTATGGATAGCATCAGTGTGGGATCCGGAAGTATGCCTTTGATCGGCTTGGGTCTTTGGAAAATAGAGCCGACGGATACGGCCAATGCGGTGGTGGAGGCTATACGGGCCGGCTACCGGCATTTGGACAGTGCGGCCGACTATGGCAACGAGACCGCGGTAGGCGAGGGTATCGCGCGGGCGATCGAGCAAGGCCTGTGTCGTCGTGAAGATCTCTGGGTGACCTCCAAGCTTTGGAATACCTACCATGACCCTGCTCATGTACAAGCGGCTTGTCAGCGTTCCCTTGATGATTTGGGTCTGGAGTATCTCGACCTTTATCTCGTGCACTTTCCCATCGCACAGCCCTTTGTTGAGTTTTCTGAGCGTTACCCTCCAGGATGGATCACAGACGCTAACGCAGCTGAGCCTCGCATGGAGCTGGCGAAAGTGCCGCTTAGTGCTACCTGGACTGCGATGGAGGCTCTTGCGGATCAGGGGCTCGTGCGCGAGATTGGCGTGTGCAATTACAACAGTGGCCTACTGCATGATCTGATGACTTATGCGGACCGGCCGCCGGCGATGCTGCAGATCGAGTCTCACCCGTACCTTTCGCAGGACGCTTTGCTCCGCACTGCATCGGATTACGGTATTCCGGTAACGGCATTTTCACCGCTGGGTGCTTTGTCTTACGTAGCATTGGATATGGCTACGGGCAGCGAATCAGTCCTCGATGAGCCGGTGGTCGTTGAAGCGGCTGAGCGATTGAAGAAAACGCCGGCGCAGATTGTTCTTCGTTGGGCGGTACAACGGGGCACGGCGGTGATTCCCAAAACCAGCAAAGCTGAACGTTTGCTAGAGAACCGATCGATTTTTGATTTTGAGCTATCCAATGAGGAAATGTCTGCCATCTCCGCTTTGAATCGCAATCGACGTTTTAATGATCCCGGTGTTTTTTGCGAGGGGGCCTTTAACAGGTTTCATGCAATCTATGACTGATGCCTGGAGCTATGTAATGCCAACGTCCGATGCTGCAGTGAGTTTTCCCTGCGTACTGGCGAACAATGACGATCCTTCGAGTGCACTTGGCATCGAAGACACCCTCCTGCGCATTGCACAGGACAGATCTAAGCTTAGCGACTTACTAAAAGAGCATGGGGCGGTATTGTTTCGAGGAATGCCTTTGCGTTCAGCTACGGATTTCGATGCCTTCATTGCCGCCTTTGATTTGCCTAATTTCCGCTATGCCGACTCCTTATCAAACGCGGTGAGGACTAACCGAACAGATCGCGTTTTTACCGCCAATGAGGCTCCGTCGACCGTGGAGATCTTTCTACACCATGAGATGGCTCAAACGCCCGTGTATCCCAGCAAGCTATTTTTCTTTTGCGAGACAGCCCCGCAAAGGGGTGGGGAGACGCCTATTTGTCGTTCCGATTGGCTCCTTGAACTCATGCGCGAGCAGCAGCCGCAGTTTTTGAAGCGCTGTGCTGAGGATGGGCTGCAATATACCAATGTGATGCCCCACAAAGCAGATGCCGGGTCGGGGCAGGGGCGAAGCTGGACGGATACTTTGGGAACCCACGATAGAAACGTAGCGGAGCAAAGACTGTCAAATTTGGGGTATTCCTGGACTTGGTTGCCCCAGGGTGAACTGAAGGTGAGCACTCCAGTGTTACCCGCAGTTAAAGAACTACCGAACGGTACTGAGGTGTTTTTCAATCAGCTGATTGCGGCGTATCGGGGTTGGGATGACAAGCGTAATAAGGGCGAAAAGTCGGTGACTTTCGGGACCGGAGACGAGATCCCGGCAGATGACCTCGCTATGACCGCGTCGCTCGCCGAGCAAATTACCGAGGACGTGGCCTGGGAGCAGGGAGATGTGGTACTCATTGATAACTACATGATGATGCACGGACGTCGTCCTTTCGAAGGTTCTCGGGCGGTTCTGGCCTCACTCATTGCCGCGGATTAGCCAGGTGAATACGTTGGCGAAGCTGGTTGCCGCCATGCTTATTCTGGTTGTCGTCGCACTGGCTGCTCTCTGGACGCCGGATAGGAATCGATCAGATCTTGAAGCGCTCTATCTGCAGAGCGCTGGGGATCTTCGCGACATTGATGGCGTAAAGCTCCATGTGAGGGTTTCCGGGCCCGCTGAAGCGCCGGCGCTGGTCATGCTCCATGGCTTTGGTGCCAGTCTGCACACCTGGGAGGGATGGGCGGCCTCCCTCGATAAACGCTACCACGTTATTCGTTTGGATTTGCCGGGGGCCGGGCTCTCTTACCCTGATCTGACGGGCGACTACTCTGACGAGCGAACGCTAGCGTTGCTCGATGCGTTGCTGGCAGAACTCAATATTTCCCGGGGCGTCATTATCGGTAATTCCATCGGCGGCCGACTGGCCTGGCGGTTCGCTGCGGCTTATCCCGAACGAGTGACTGGTCTCGTGCTCATTTCGCCAGACGGCTTTGCCAGCGAGGGTTTTGAGTATGGTAGGACGCCGGAAGTCTCGGTTGTTACACAATTAATGCGCTACACCTTACCCCGTTTTTTGCTGGAAATGAGTTTGCGGCCTGCCTATGGAAATCCCGATGCGCTTACGGAGGACGTGGTAAACCGCTACTACGACTTGATGCTCGCCCCGGGATCCAGAGATGCTCTGATCAAGCGTATGGCACAAACGGTTCTGGTGGATCCAAAGCCCGTGTTGCGAAGCATAAAGGTTCCGGTGCTCCTGCTATGGGGAGAACGCGATGGCGCAATACCCATTGCCAATGCCGCTGACTATCAAACCCATCTGCCAGACAGTCTACTGGTACCGCTGCCTGGCCTTGGGCATGTGCCTCAGGAAGAAGCACCCCAGCGTTCTCTCTTACCCGTGAGTGAGTTTCTTCTGTCGCTTCAGGAATAGGCCCCTCTCTCAGGTCGTCGTCGCTCCTGAGTATTCACGCTGCGATGCCCGTATGTCTTAGTAGTGCATCTACCTTAGGTTCTCGCCCTCGGAAGTTTACAAAGAGGTTCATGGCGTCGTCAGAGCCACCGCGTTCGAGGATGCTCTCAAGAAAGCTACGTCCTGTGTCCTCGTTAAACACACCTTCTTCTTCAAAGCGAGAAAAGGCGTCTGCGGACAGAACTTCAGCCCACTTGTAACTGTAATAACCGGCCGCGTAACCGCCCCCAAAGACATGTGAAAACGCATGGGGGAAGCGGTTCCATTCCGGGGCAGGAACAACCGCTACTTGTTCTCGTACTTCATTCAGGATCTGGTAGATCGTCGGGCTGCCAGATGGGTCGTATTCAAGGTGCATGCGGAAATCGAAGATAGCGAACTCAAGCTGACGAACCATCATCATGCCGGACTGAAAGTTTTTGGCGGCAATCATGCGCTCGTAAAGCTCGTCGGGAATCAGTTCTCCGGTCTCAAAATGCGCGGCGAATAGATTCAGTGCATCACGCTCCCAACAATAGTTCTCCATAAACTGTGAGGGGAGTTCGACAGCGTCCCAAGCGACGCCACTGATGCCGGCAATCCCCGGGTAGTTAACGCGAGTCAACATATGGTGGAGGCCGTGGCCGAATTCATGAAACAGCGTTTCTACTTCGCGATGTGTTAGCAGTACATCGGCATCGCCCACGGGAGGGGTGAAGTTGCAGGTCATGTAGGCAACGGGTATCTGTTCCATGGACTCCGTCTTCATGCGTGACTGGCAATCTGCCATCCATGCACCGCCGCGCTTGTGTTGTCTGGCGTAGAGGTCAAAGTAAAACTGCCCACGCACGCTGCCATCGGGATTGCGGATTTCATAGAAGCTAACATCCGGATGGTAGGTCTCTACGTCGGAAACGGCATGAAAGCTCACGGCGAAGAGTTTTCCGACCACTTCGAACATGCCCGGGATCACGCGACTTACGGGGAAGTAGGGCTTTACTTCTTCTTCACTAATGTTGTGTTGGTGCTGACGAAGTTTTTCGCTGTAGTAAGCGACATCCCAGGGCTTAAGATCCTCATGCCCGTGCTGTGTCGCGGCGTAAGACTGCAGCTGGGCAAACTCTGTGTCGGCCTGTGCTTTTGATCGCTGAGCGAGGTCGTTGAGAAAGCTCATAACTTCGTCGGTGCTGCGGGCCATCTTTGTGGCAATGGAGCGCTCGGCATAGTTGTTAAAGCCTAGAAGCTGCGCCGCTTCGTGGCGCAGGGCCAGAATGTCATCCATGTTTTGTGAGTTGTCGAACTGCCCTGCGTTCGGCCCTTCGTCACTGGCACGGGTGGCAAAAGCGCGATACATCTCCTCGCGAAGCGCTGCGTCCTCAGCGTAGGTCATCACTGGTTGGTAGGAAGGAAAATCCAAGGTCAACAAAAAGCCTTCCAGACCTCGATCGCTAGCAGTTTGCTGAGCTAGATCGATGGCTGACTGAGGCAGCCCCGTCAGAGCGTCAGCGCTCTCAATCTCTTTTGTCCAAGCGTTGCTCGCGTCCAGTACCTTGTTTGAGAAATCGCTCGAGAGCGCCGACAGAGATTGCTGGATTTCCTTGTAGCGCTGTTTTTTGTCCTCGGGCAGGTCAACCCCGGAGAGGTGGAAATCCCGGAGTACATTGCTCAGTAGTTTTTTTTGATCGCTGTTAAGTGCCGCATCGCTCTCCGCCACTATTTTGTAGGCTTGAAAAAGGGCTTCGTTCTGTCCCATCTCGGTACTGAAGTCCGACAGTTTTGCGAGGCATGCACTGTGGGCTTCACGCAGTTCGTCGCTGTTCATGACGCCGTTCAAGTGAGACACCGGGGACCAGGCTCTGGAAAGGCGATTGTCCAGGAGCTCCAGAGGCTCCACGACTGAATTCCAGGCGGGTTCCTTGACCGAGGATAAAAGGGTCTCAACCTGCTCTCGATGGAGTGCTAGCAGTTCGTCGATAGCAGGCTCTATGTGCTCGGGAGATATAGACTTGAACTGCGGTAATGGGCTGTCGGTAAGCAGCGGGTTGGGCATTGTGTATTCCATGGGATTTTCGTGGGCCGTAATTCTGCCACGAAGCGACGACGAGTGTGTATTTGCTTTAGACTGATCCAAGGCAAAAGAGGTGTTCATTTATGACAAATAGTAGTCAGGGAGCTCAGCCAGACGACGAAGCGGTTAACGGTAGTGATGAGGCTGCGCTTGAGCTCTTTGCATTGCCGACACCGGCACAGGGCATGGCAAGAGTTTTTGGGAGTCCCCGTCGCTATGTGCAGGCGCCGGGTGTGATCGCTCAAACCGGCGACTACTTACACAAGCTGGGATTTGCTTCCTGTGCGGTGCTGCTCTCTGCGCGCAGTCAGCGGGCTGAGGGTGCTGTGCTCCTGCAGAGCCTTGAGGATGCCGGGATTCCTGCCACGATCCTTACCTTCGGCGGTGAGTGTTCCTTTGAAGAAATTGAAAGGCATGCCGATGTGTTGCGCGCTCGAAGCGCTGCGCCCGCTACCGTCATTGCCTTAGGCGGAGGCAAGGTCGTGGATGCGGGAAAATGCATAGCTCACCGACTCGGTGTGCCGGCGGTGGTGGTGCCTTCTTTGGCATCAAATGACGCGCCCTGTTCTGCTGCCTCTGTCATCTATAGCCCCGAGGGTGTGTCTGAAACTTTCGAGGTCTTTGCAGAGAATCCTGCGCTGGTGCTGGTAGATACAGCCGTTGTGGCAGCTGCACCTGCTCGCTATCTGGTCGCAGGCATGGGTGATGCGATGGCAACCTGCTACGAGGCCAGGGCCTGCTCTAATAACCCCGGCGCTGTGACTACCTTTGGAGCCAGCCCAACCTTAGCGGGTGCCGCAATCGCAAAACTTTGTGCTGAGACGGTCTATGCAGACGGTGAAGCGGCTTTGGCATCCCTTGAGGCCGAGCTTATAGATGATGCTCTCGAGCGCATTGTCGAGGCTAATACCCTGCTCAGCGGTATTGGCTTTGAGTGCGGTGGTCTTGCCGCCAGCCATGGCTTTGCTCAGGCGTACACGGTGGTCGCGCACGTACATAAACAGTTTCTTCGCGGAGAGATGGTGGCCATGGGGATCCTGGCGCAGCTTGCTTTGGAGGGCTGGGACGACGAGGCTCGACGGGTTACAAGGTTTTTTGCTCGCATTGGTCTGCCGGTGCACCTTGGCCAGATTGCGCTGTCGCCGGAAGATGCCGACAGTCTTGCTGCAGTTGTAGAGGCTGCCATGGCGTTTCCCTTTATGGCGAACATGCCTGTTGAAGTAACCTCCGAGACGTTGCACGCTGCAATATTGTCAGCGGATCGACTGGGTAGAGAAGTTGCACAGGAGCACGGCGATGCGGCGTATGCAAAGATCCATGCTTAACATGAACCTGGCCTGTGTCACTCGATGCGCTTTGGCGGCTCTATTTGCAACTGCTACGGCGTTTGCTGACCCCTCACCGCAATCAGCGGAGCACAGCAATGCCCACGAAGATGCGGAGCATGAGGGCGCTGCGTCGGGGGCCGAGCATTATCAGGGCCACGGATATCCTCATCACACACTAGGCGTTTTTCTTGGCGATACGACAGAAACTCGCAGAAACCAAGGTATTACCCTTGGGCTGGAATATGAATATCGCGCCAGTGAGCGCTTTGGCGTGGGCGCCATCCTTGAACATGTAGGCGGTGACTTTGATACCAATATCGCTGTGCTACCTGTTGCTTATCATCGCGGCCCGTGGAAGTTGTATGCGGGTCCCGGTATTGAAGACTCTGAAGAGGAGGGTAGTACCTTTCTTGTGAGAGTGGGGCTTGAGTATGGATTTCACTTTGGCAAGTACGAGGTGTCACCGCAGATTGACGTAGATTTTGTGGACGACGAACACCTGTTCATTTTTGGCGTGGTGATCGCAAGGCCTTTCTGATCCTCTGCCCTCTGCCCTCTGCCCTATGCGGTTTGGGGGGTGAGTGTCATGGGACCGATGCAAACACGGTTTCTGCCTTGGTTTTTGGCGAGATAAAGTGCTCGGTCGGCATCAGCGACCAACGACTCCGCAGTGCTTCCCTCAGCAATAATCGAGATACCGATACTGATAGTAATGCGGTCGGGTAGGCCGAAGTCCGTACCCTCAATAGCTGCTCGAACTTTCTCAGCAACGCTGCGCGCTGGCTCAACGCCGGTTTCGGGACAAATGACGAGAAATTCCTCGCCGCCCCAGCGACCCAGTATGTCTGAATGTCGCAGATTCGCCTTAATCTGCGTCGCGAGTGTCGAAAGCACCTGGTCACCCGTGAGGTGCCCGTGTGTATCGTTAACCTGTTTGAAAAAATCGATATCCATGATTAGTAGCGCTAGAGATCGTTCGTATCGTAGCGCTCTGCGAAGCTCCGTAGTCAGGGCTTTGTCTAAAGCTCGACGATTGTAGGTATCTGTCAGTTTGTCGATGGAGGCGAGGCGGTCCAGCTGCTCATTCTTTAGCTGAAGCTCGCGGGTGCGCTCAGCAACCTGCGCCTCCAAACCACGACTAAGCTCTCGATAATTTGTAAGAAGTTCTCGCTCGCGAATGTTCTCCTGTCGAAAAGCCTCCGCTGCAATAAACAGGTCGCCGATTTCATCCTGCGTCCTTGCGGTGCCAACAACATCCTCTTCTGATCCTACCGATAGTTTCCGAAACACCGCGGCAAGATGTCGCAAGGGCGATGTCACAGAATTCAGCACCCAGAAGAAGATCGGAACACTCAGCACAATTACCGCGATGATGATGCCGGACTGCCAGCGGTAGGCGCTAATGCGGTTGCTATGCATATCTGCACGTAGTGCACTAATCTCGTGATTTTTGGCAGTAGCGATCGCGTTGGCTAGGTATTCGAGTTCTCGAGCTTCCGAGGGCATCACAACGTTGACCAGATAAGCATAGCTGCGAATTTTCTGGATATTGCTGTAGAGGGTGTCTTCAACCTGTTTGATGTTGAAGCGAGATTCCCATGATGGATCCAAAGCCGTCGCATCACCTTGAATGGCGTCTTCCGCGAGAGCCGCATGCTCCTTGAGCTCAGCCAGATGAGATTCTGCATCGCGAACCCGTTGAGCGTCAGAGCTTACAAAGTAGGTGCGTAACTCTGCCTCAATTGCGGCTACGTGATCATAAAAGCTGTTTATGTGCATGGATACTGTAAAGCTTGCATCGGAGGTTGAGCCGGAAGGAGATTCGTGGGGCTGTACGAATTCATCCACGCGCTCAAGATCACTGTTCAGTGACTCCGATATTTCGTTGTAGGCTTTTGCAACCAGGAGAAAGGATTCGTCGAAGGCCAGGAGGTGAACCCGTATATCATCGATCTGGTCTTCCTTTAAACACCCATTCTCTTCGCAAACATCGATGCGCTCACCCCATGAGCTGATTACTGAGCTGACGCGCTTGTGGGCAGATTCATGACCATAGTGAACATAGCGGGTTGCCGCCAACTGCACCTCGCTGGCAGCGATGGAAAGCCCGTTCACAAAGTCGAGTTGCGTGCCTGCGTGTTCCAGCTGTTCAGTCTGCTTGCCGCTAAAATCAACGGCGATGTAGCTGGTTAATGCCAGGGTCCCCGCAGCAAAAACACCCGTAGTAAACGCCACTGCCAGACGTTGCCGGAGCGTGAGGCGGTTCAGCAGTGAGAGCTGCTTTTGTTTTAGATCAGGCGATGACAAACTCGTTCCACCGCTGCACGGTCAAATCAAAGGTCGGCATCACCGTGTTCCACACCGCAATGTTCGAGAAGCGCCGCGAATAGCTTCCGCCCCGTCTCGTTTCTCCAGCCTGCACCGTGATCTGTCCATCGGGCCCTGCGAGCTGGGTAGGAGCCGCTTGGCCTTCATACCAGTAGTCCCATTCGCCAGCAGACATCAGGCTCTTGGAGCGCCCCGGGTTACTGATGTAGTAGCCTTGGCGACTGATAAAGGCGCCAGGCCATCCGGAAAGCCACCAATTCATGTAGCGATAGGCAGCGTCCTCTTGCTCGCCGCGTGTTTCTCGCGAAAGGCACATCACTCCGTGCCAGGCTCGGTAGCCTTCTTTGGGTGCGGCATAAAGGCAGGGTTTTCCTGTCGCGCGAACCATGGATACTCCCGGGGAGAACATGCTTTGCACGTCAACTTCACCACGGCTCATGAGTTTGGCCGAGTGGGGAACAGAGTTCCAAAACCCGCGGAAATGTCCGTCGGCTTTAAAACGCATAAGGATGTCGAACAGCCGGTTTACCTCTTCGCGTGTCATGTTGCCGATGTCGCCGAACGCCATGAGACCTCGAGCTTGTGCGGCAAGTGCTAAATCAAAAAGGCCGATACTGGGCGCGTTGACTATCGCTACACGCCCCCTATGTTTAGGATCCAGTAACCAGCCCCAGCTTTCGGTTTCGTACGGTGTCCCTTCGGTAACGCGTTGGGGGTTGTAGCCCAAAGAATCTGCGTTGTGAACATAGGGCAGGTAGCTGACCTCTCCCGTTGGCTGACTGCCCAGAGTTCCATCTGCCTGGACATAGAGCAGCAGGTGAGGAGCATCGCCCGCGCCGATGGTGTCGGTGGGGGACAAGCGACCGGTTTTGCTCAAGGGATTGATCTCGTCCCAGTTTTCAATTCGGCTGGGGTCGATGGACTGTATTGCACGCGACTGCCACAGCACTCGCATGCTGTTGGACCATTGCTCGTAGAGATCAAATCCCGAGGGGTCCATGGAGGCTTTGAACAGCACCTGCGCACTGCCAC
>NZ_JBGCFU010000028.1:0-9850 GCF_045107095.1 Congregibacter sp.
ACGATACCGACGCATCGGCCACCCCGACTGGGCAGCCTTTCATCACGATTTGTATCGCGCTGTGGGGCGGGGTCGCTTTGCGGTAATGGAACAACAGCCGGGACCCGTTAACTGGGCAGAGTCCAATGCACAGCCTTTAGAAAATGCACCGGCATTTTGGGGAATGGAAGCGATAGCCCATGGCGCGGAGTTTGTGAGCTACTTCCGCTATCAACAGCTACCCCGTGCACAGGAGCAGATGCACGCGGCTTTAAGGCTGCCAACAGGAGAGGCCGCGCCCGCGTGGGGTCCCGTGAGCAGACTGGCCAAAGAGCTACGAAGCCTTTCGCCGAGCACCGCTTCCCAAGCTCCTATCGCACTGCTCTTTGACTACCCGTCGTGCTGGGCCAGTACGATCCAGCCCCATGCACCCGGTATGGACCAACTGGAGAGTGCCTTTCATTACTACAGCGCTGCGCGCGCACTGGGGCTGGATCTCGACATCGTCCACAGCGAATCAGAACTGGAAGCTTATGAACTTTTAATTATCCCGGGTACGATCATGGTAGATGGGGCGTTCGTAGCGCGAGCCAAAAATGCAGGAGTAAGCTGCCTCATTGGCGCTCGCAGCGGTTCCAGAGATGAGCATTGTGGACTACCAGAAACCCTGGCTCCCGGTGCACTACAGGACCTCATCCCTCTGCGCGTACTCGCGGTAGACAGTATGCGCCGCGGCGCTGTGCGCTCCTTTAGCTACCAAGGAAACAGCTACGAGGCGCGTCGCTGGTATGAGTCTGTGGATTCGACTTTAGAGCCACGGATGCGCTGTGACGACAATGCAGGCCTTTGGTACAGCACCGACAATCACCACTACATCAATGCTCACGTACCCACCGCGTTCCTCACTCAGGTAATGCGGGAAATGCTCTCGGCTCGAGGCCTTGAACCTAAACATCTCCCCAATAGTTTGCGTGTTCGCACCCGAGGATCACTGACTTTTGTCTTTAATTTTTCGCCAGAGAGTCAACGCTTTGAACAGGAAGGTGCAAACTGCCTTATCGGCACGAGCAACTTAGCTCAAGGTGACTACGCGGTATGGCAAAGCGCCCGTGAGTGAGTCCGTGACCGATCCTTTAAAAGCCCTTTTCGACCCCTTGATTCAGGTGCTTGAGCAGCGCTGTGACAGCAAAGCTGTTTGGGCTGCCGCAGCACCGGGCCGCGTGAATCTTATTGGCGACCACACAGACTACTCCCAAGGTTTCGCCTTACCCATGGGCCTTAACCTCTACACGCTGATAGTGGCCTCTCCACAAACAGATAGCCCTGATGTAATTCGCATTTTCAGCGCGCAGGAGGGTGATGCAATACTGCGGCTTGGGTGTGCTGGATCTCCCACGGGAGACTGGACCGACTATCTTCTGGGCGTTCTAACACTCTACGAGCGACGCGGCGTAAAGGTCCCTGCACTAGATCTCGTTGTTGGGGGCAACCTCCCCTTGGGAGCGGGTCTGTCCAGCAGCGCGTCACTCGAACTGTGCTTCGCCGCGCTGATCGAAGCGGTCACTGGGCATATCCTCCCGAAAAAAGACAGAGCTCTCCTTTGTCAGCAAGCGGAAAATGAGTTCGCGGGAGTCCCCTGCGGCATTCTTGATCAGTTTGCTGTGAGCTTTGCAAAAGAACATACCGCGATGCTCCTCGACTGTCGCGAACAGAGTATTGAAAACATCCAACTACCCAGCCACGTTCGCATAGCGATTGTGGATTCCGGTGTACGACATGCGCTGGCAGATGGCGGCTATGCCGAGAGACGCGCCCAAATTGAAGAGGCACAAGAAGTGTTGGGTAAGTCCCTCCGGGATACAGATCAAGAAAACCTGAATCTATTATCGGACGCTACGGTGAAAAAACGCGCGCAACATGTGCTTAGTGAAAATAATCGCGTGCAGTCATTCGTGACCGCATTAGAAAAAGACGATATCGAAACAGCGGGACAACTGATGTACGCCAGCCATGAAAGCCTGTCCCGTGACTTTGCTGTTAGCTGTCAGGAACTAGACACACTGGTAGACGCCGCTCGGGACGCCGGAGCACTTGGCGCGCGTATGACCGGCGGCGGATTTGGTGGATCCATGGTAGCTTTTGTAGCCCACAACAACGCCAAGGTCTTCGAGATGAGTATCACCCAACGCTTTAAAGCCGCTGGGTACGGCGAGCCTGTGATCCGCTGGGTAAGCGCAGCTTCTGGCGCCCAGGCGTGGGACTGGATATGAGCGTACATCCCCATCGTCGCTATAACCCGCTATCCGATCGCTGGGTACTGGTGTCTCCTCAAAGAGATCAGCGCCCCTGGCAAGGACAGGTAGAAGACACTCCAAATCCCGAACCACCCTATAGTGAAGACTGCTACCTCTGTCCCGGTAACGAGCGCGCAGGAGGCAAGGTAAATCCTGACTATTCGGGTGTTTATGTGTTCGACAATGACTTTCCCGCACTGCTCACAGATTCAGAGTTTGCGGATTCAGAAGTTGCCGACGACGAACTATTCCTTGCTGCGAGAGTTCAGGGGCGCTGCCGAGTGATTTGCTATAGCCCAAGACATGACTTAACGCTTGCCCGTATGGAAGAGAGACAGCTACTGGCTGTGATCGAAACCTGGGTAGACGAGACGCGCAGCTTAGGCGAGCAGTTTGAACACGTTCAAATTTTTGAGAACCGCGGCGCAACGATGGGTTGCTCCAACGCCCATCCCCACGGACAGATCTGGGCTCTGGACGCCCTGCCCAGTGAAGTCGCGGTCGAGAAGCGACAACAATCGCTGTACCTTCAAGAGAACGGCAGCTCATTACTTCTTGATTACGCGCTCAAGGAGCAAGCCAAAGCTGAACGCGTCGTGTGTGGCAACGAACACTGGATCGCCGTAGTCCCCTGGTGGGCCACCTGGCCCTTTGAAGTCTTGCTGCTACCACTGAACCCAGTTGCCGCAATGCCGGATCTGACATCGGCACAGCGCCAGTCGCTCGCCTCGGTTTTACAGCAACTTCTTGGTGCTTATGATGCGCTGTTCTCTGTCCCATTTCCCTACTCCATGGGCTGGCACGGATCCCCCTCCTCGACTGATGACGCCTCATGGCAACTGCATGCACATTTTTACCCGCCTCTACTGCGCTCCGCGACGGTGCGCAAACATATGGTGGGGTTTGAGATGCTAGGCGAATCACAACGAGATTTAACTCCCGAACGTGCAGCAGAGCAGTTACGCAAGGTCCTATCATGAACACACAGTTCGTCGTCTTTACCGCGATCACCGCTGCGATAGCCGTATTCACTTACTTACAGTGCCGTAAGGCGCCTCGGAGTGGCGACGACAATGCCGAGTACTTTTTGGCCGGCAAGACACTCTCCTGGTACTTCATTGCGGGCTCTATCACGCTCACGAACCTAAGCACTGATCAACTGGTTGGAATGAATGGCAACCAGATGCTCTTGTTGGCCTGGTGGGAGCTGGCTGCTGTAGTGGGCCTCCTTATATTGGCTTTCGTCTTTGTACCGATCTACTACCGCTACAACTGCACGACAACCACAGAACTCCTTGAAAAGCGCTACGGAAAACAGTCTCTGCGCTCTCTGGTTTCCATTTTGTTTCTACTAGGCAACATTTTTCTGTACCTACCCATCATGCTCTACACAGGTTCGTTGTTTCTCAAGTCCATGTTTGGACTTGAGGCATCAACTTTAACTATTGCCTGCGCGCTAGCCGCCCTCGGATCATCCTACGCGATCTTCGGCGGCCTTCGGGCGGTAGCAGTCTCTGACACGCTGAGCGGTATTGGGCTGCTGAGCCTGAGCCTTCTCGTCGTGTGGCTATCTTTGGATGCTATCAACTTTGACTTTTCAGGTATCCCCGCTGAACGACTCACGCTCATTGGCGGCCCCGACTCACCAATTCCGTGGACGACGTTGTTCACCGGCATGCTGTTCATTCAGATTTTCTACTGGAGCACCAATCAGACGATCACCCAAAGAGCGATGGCCGCGCCGACAGTGAAAGAAGCACAGAAAGGTGTACTAGCCGCGGCGGGCATTCGACTATTGATAGTGCCTGCGATCATCGTTATTCCCGGCATTTGCGCCTACAAACTGTATGGGGACATTGGAGACGCCACCTTTGGAACTCTGGTTGGTGATCTACTGCCCGGCTGGTTATCGGGAACCTTCGCGGCAATGATGGTTGCTGCGGTACTTACGAGCTTCAACAGCGTTCTAAATTCTTCCTCCACGCTCTACGTTATTGATCTTCATGAGCCCTATGTAAACAAAGGAGCCAACGTGCATCGCCTCAACGTGCTGGTATCTATCGCATTTGTTGCCTGCTCTTTGTTACTCGTACCCATCTACGACGGTGCGGAGAGCATCATCAACCTGGTGCAACAGCTAAACGGCCTACTGAGCATGCCCATTCTCTCTGTGTTCATAGTGGGGCTTGTTTTCAGTGGCGTGGCCGCAGGTGCTGCAGGCATAGCCTTGGTAAGCGGCGTCGCTCTCTACGCTGTGTTCTCCTTTGTCTGGACGCCCATTCACTATATTCACCTCATGGCAGTTACTTTGTTCTTCTGTATCGCTGTCGCCCTACTCACCAACCGCTTTGTTTTTAATGGCGAGGCAAAGCTGTCTTTTGGAAAGGCGATCCCCGCTTGACCCTTAGTCGCCTTGATGCCGGCGCGAGTACTTTGGTGCTCGATTGCGGCGGTGAGCAACTGTCCCTGTGTTATCTCGGCAGTCGCTTACCTGGACATCTCGACCTCAATGAAATCCCAAGACTCATAAAGGCACCTACGCCTCATGGCGAGCTGGATTGCGAAGTGATCGCCGAAGGCTTTCCGACAATGGATGGGCAGTCTTCTGCACACCCGGCACTCGTGGCGCGCAGGAACCATCATGCCTTGCTAACCCAGCTGCGCGTATTCAACTCCGTAGCAACAGAGTCCACGCTAAAAATTGAACTTCGCGACGATCAGGCAGCAGTGGAGCTACAGATCGAATTTCGCAGTACCGCCTCTGGCGTTTTCTCAAGTCGGTGCACTATCGTTAATACCGCTAGCGATACCGATCTGCATGTCGACTGGCTCGCGTCCGTGCATCTCCAACTTCCCGCATCGTATAAAGACCTAGAGCGCTATGGGGGATTTTGGGCCAATGAACTTCTGCGCGAGCGTATAGCACTTGGTCAACATGCGATCGAGACCGGCAGCACTCGAGGCCGCAGCTCCCACCAGAACTTTCCCACGCTTGTCTGCGGCGAAAGCGGATTCAGCGACGAGCAAAAGAGCGTGTTACTCGCAACGCTGGAGTGGAGCGGTAATCACAGGCTGCGCGTCGACCCCTCCCCTGCGTTCGGCCACAGCCTGCAGGCAGGTGTCGCACTACAGCCCGGGGAACTTAAACTTACCCCCGGTGAGCAATGGCAAAGTCCATCCGCACTTTTTGCCCTCAGCGACCGTGGGATTAACGGAATACGTCAGCAATTCAAGCAGTACTGGTTTCATCGTAAAGGTACGGGTATCGGCGCTATTAGGCCCGTGCACTTCAACAGCTGGGAATCCAGCTACTTCTCCCACGACGCTAAAAGCACCCTTGCCCTCATTGATGCCGCGCATGCACTCGGTGCGGAACGCTTTGTGCTGGACGATGGGTGGATGCAAGGGCGCAATGACATTGGTCGTGGACTGGGGGATTGGACCCCCTGTTCAGAGCGCTATCCCTCGGGCCTGGGGCCTATTGCAAGGCATGCGCAGAGCCTCGGACTGTCGTTTGGAGTGTGGATCGAGCCGGAAATGGTGACCATGGACTCTCAGGTCGCTCAACAACATCCGGACTGGATCATAAGTGCGGAAGGGTATGCGCCGGTATCGGGGCGCAGACAATACTTACTCAATCTGTGCGTACCCGATGTGCATGAACACATCCTTCACTGCCTCGATCGACTTGTGAAAGACTGTGATCCCAATTATCTGAAATGGGATATGAACAGAGATTACGCCCAAGTCGGTTTTGGAGGCACCTCGACTCCCTATGCAATGACGCTCGCTTGGTACGCGATTCTTGCGGAATTTCGCGCTCGTCATCCTACTATTGCCATTGAGTCCTGTGCTGCTGGCGGAGCCAGAACCGATGCGGGCGCCCTCGCCCATTGCGATCGAATCTGGCCCAGCGACAGCATGGACCCGTTGCAACGCTTCCTGATCATGAAGCACGCCAACACGGTGTTCCCTCCACAGCTATTGGGCACCCATGTGGGCGCCAGTCCGTCCTCAACATCTGGCGCGAAGCTTCCCCTATCGACACGCTGCATTATCGCGTTACTGGGGCATATGGGACTGGAACTCAATCCCAAAGTACTCAGCGACAGCGATCAATCAACGCTACGACGCTGGACGACATTCTACAAGGCTGAACGAAGCAGCCTCGCGAACGCCGATTTTCACTATCTGGATGAATTAGAACCCGGCCTGGAATCGCTGCTGGTTTACAACAACGACGACAGTCGAGGCCTGCTGTTTGTTCTGCGAAGAGCCTATCCTGCACACGCGCAGCCACCCACTGTTCGGCTACCATCGTGTGTTGCAAACACTCGTTTTGATCTGGAGTTACTGAATCCTGAGGATGCTGACTTCGTTCAGCTCAGCAACGACTGGCATCGCGGTGGTAAAGTGTCCGTGTCTGGTGACACCCTGCATCAGGTCGGCCTGAAAACGCCTTTCCTGCGCTTTGGGCACTGTGCTCTCATTCAGTTGCGGCCGAATCAAGACTGGTAACTTAACGCTCAAGGGAAGTAATCATGGAAACCAATACCTTACGCACCGCCCAGGTCGCCGCCGGCCTGCTCTTGGCTCTGGCGATCACACAGGCGATCTACACCGCTTTGTACATAGCAGAGCTCAAGGTGCCCCGGCATTTGCTTTGGGGAATCGAGGGCCTGCTATTTACAGTTCTGGCAGCCTACGCAGGTGCGGGCATGGTGCAGACCAAAAGTTTTCATGTGGGATGGTCGGCCATTGCATTCAGCGCCGTGCTCAATGTCGTGCAAGTCAGCGTTGGTCTCACGATGTTCGGACCCTTTCGTGAAGCTGCAGGTCAAGTCGAAGGACTGGCACCAGCCGCCGGAGCCGTGGTTGCCTTCTCCTTCATGGTTTATTACGCGGCAAAGCTGCTGCTAGGTCTCGCCGCGATCATTTTCGGCATGGCGAAGCTAAAAGCGGGCGCTGCAGCATTAGGGGGCTTAACAGCGGCTCTTGGGGCTGTTGCCTTGGTAGCTAATGGAGCCGTGATTGTGCTGGGACGTGACGGGTTCATGCCGTCCGCCGTCGCCGGCGGATCCGGAGTTGCAGCGACATTACTGCTGGCACTGTGTCTAACCAGCGCCGCGCGAGGCTAGAGTCGTGCACAACATAACGCCAGGGCAGCTGATCACGCGACTCGTCGTCTACTATGCGATTTTATTGTCAGTGATCGCGGCGCTGTTGCTCGCTAACTCAGAAACATTGCTGTACATGCCCTTCAGCGGCAACGACGCCCACGATCGAAAAGACTTTGAGGTTACAGAGACCTCGGTCCGGCTGCCACGGGAGTTACTGGATACCAGCACCGCGTCAGGATCGATCACTCCCGAGGTGTTCTTCACATCGATACTGTTCCTGACCAGCACGCTGATAACAACAATTCTGGTGATGATTCCCGTGACCTGGACCTACACCGCCACCCGCTTCGACGCAGGACCGTCCAAGGCATTCGTGCGAGCGCTCATTCTGTTACCCATAGCGGCAACAGCAGTCGTTTTGTTGATTCAGAACAGTCTCGCATTGGCCTTCGGCCTCGCCGCGCTTGTGGCGGCGGTGCGCTTTAGAGTCAGTCTTCCTGAAGCGATTGATGGTATCTACATTTTTGTTGCTATCTGCGTCGGATTAGCAGCGGGCGTCGGTTTTATGGGCGTGGCGCTCGTCATGACCCTGATCTTCACTCTCACCAATGCAGTTCTTTGGCTCATCGACTATGGGCGTAATCCCATCGATGACGCCCGCCATGATGCGGCCGCAGCGAAACTAGCGAAGCGTTTGCGAGAGTAAGGAGCGCGGCCTATCGGGGAGCGTTTGATGCTTCCATGAAAGATTAGAAAGCATGTGGACTGCAATGCAAGCCTTCCTCTAACACTCAACAAAGTTGACGGGTACCGCAAGTACGTTCACAGCCAGACCACCCCGAGCAGTTTCTTTGTATTTATCCTGCATGTCACGACCCGTATCGCGCATGGTTTTGATGACCTGATCCAGGGAAACATAATGCTCACCGGAGCCTCTGAGGGCCATACGCGCCGCGGAAATAGCTTTGATAGCCCCCATCGCATTTCGCTCTATGCAAGGCACTTGGACAAGACCACCGATGGGATCGCAGGTCAAACCGAGGTTGTGCTCCATCGCAATCTCAGCCGCGTTCTCTACCTGAGCCGGTGTGCCCCCCAGCGCATCCGCTAAAGCCGCTGCGGCCATTGAGCATGCAGACCCTACTTCGCCTTGGCAGCCTACTTCAGCGCCAGAAATAGAGGCATTGATCTTGTAAAGGATCCCGACGGCAGCGGCGGTTAGCAGATAACGGCAGATATCGTTCTCGCTACTACCCTGACAGTGCGTCAGGTAGTACTTGAGCACTGCGGGAATAATGCCCGCTGCTCCATTGGTGGGCGCAGTGACTATCCGACCACCCGCAGCGTTCTCTTCGTTCACCGCAAGCGCATAGAGAGTCACCCAGTCCATGGTGTTTAACGAGGGATCCCCAAAGTTATTGGATTGACTCTTCAGTTGGCGGTGCAACTGCGCCGCGCGCCGCCGCACCTTAAGACCGCCGGGCATAATGCCCTCGGTACCGCACCCGCGTTCGATACAGGCGTCCATGACCGACCACAACTCCAATAAGTTGCTGCGAATCTCATCTTCACTACGCCAAGCCTTTTCGTTCTCCATCATTAATGCACTTATAGACAAACCATGCTCTCGACATTGCGCGAGAAGCTCGTCCGCTGTGCTAAAGGGGTAAGGCAACGGCCTAGGGTCGTCGACAATAAGCTCCTCCCCTGAAGCTGCTGACTCATCTACAACAAAGCCGCCACCCACAGAGTAGAAAACACGAGTCATCAGCGTATCCGCATCCGCATTCAACGCCGTAAAGCGCATGCCGTTCGCGTGATAAGGCAGTGACTCGCTACGATGCATAATCAAATCATCGCGGTAGCTGAAGGCAATTGTTTTGTTGTTCAGTAAGGATAGCTCCTGGGAATTCCTCACTCGATCGACGTGGGTGGCGATGCTATCTACATCAACGGTGTCGGGAAGCTCACCCATCAGACCCAGAATTATCGCCTTGGGTGAACCGTGGCCAGCGCCTGTCGCACCTAAGGAACCAAAGAGCTCCACCTTTAAACCAGACACTGAGTCAAGAACGCTCTCGTCCCTCAGTTCCACGACAAAACGATTTGCGGCGACCATTGGCCCGACGGTATGAGAGCTCGATGGGCCTATGCCCACCTTAAACAAGTCGAAGGCGCTGACACTCACGTTACAACCTCAAAAACTTCCGGAAGATATTTTATCAAGGTCATAGCATTAACTATCGTCGTTAAGAATCTGGGCAAACATACGAGGGTCAACATTACCTCCACTGAGCATCACCGCCACCGATTGGTAGCGTGCATCAAGTTTACCGGAGAGCAGCGCCGCCAGCGCCACAGCTCCGCCAGGCTCTACAACCAGCTTTAGCACTCTAAAGGCGTAGCGCATCGCCGCTTTAACCTCCGACTCTGATACCACAAGCCCTCCCGCTAGGA
>NZ_JBGCFU010000029.1:0-7508 GCF_045107095.1 Congregibacter sp.
TGCCCGCTACGCTATCAACCAACGTGTTATCGAAACTCCAAAATCGGAGCGCACTATCCAAGATCCCAGCCGAGCTTACGCCTGGCAGAAGGCAAAGCGCCAAAATAGAGGCCGCGTTTTTCACTCTCATGTCTTACTCCAAATCCTAATAGCTGTTTTTCACACTTTTTCTTATTATTTATTTAGGTTTTCACTCTAAATAGTTGTTTTTGTTTGATTTATTAATATGTGCGGACGCAGGTTAAGGGAGAGTGACGCTGTGGCCAATAGCCTGAGGCGGGAATTTTTGGCAAAAAATTGATCGATTGCGTATTTGCAATGATTTTCGATGGCGTCGGAGCTGTTAGAGCGACTATGTTTCATGGGCTCGCAGATCTCGCTACGACGACTCGCGAGTACGCAAATCGCCTACACTTGCAGTTCCCCGTCATCGGCCGATACGAGTTGCTGTAGTTGAAGAAATTTTTATTTGCCCTGCTATCTATTTGCGTTGCCGCCACTGTGAGTGCCCAGAACTCCGACCTGCTAACCGATCTTCATGAACTTCGATGGGAGTACCGCATTCTGGTTGTGAATGAGCCAGAAGCTCCCCAGGAACTGATTGTGCGTTTGCAAGATAATGCAGAGGCCTTAAATGAGCGGCGCCTCGCGTGGTTTATGATTTCGGGCAATGAGCTGCGCTCTAACTATGTCGGACCAGTAGCGAATGAGCTGCGCAACAATATACTGCTGCGTTTAGACCCTGCAGTTAACGATGTAATCCTGATGGGTCTGGACGGAGGTGTTAAGGCTCGGGGTGATGAGATTGACCTCGAGGCTTTGTATGGGACTATTGATGCAATGCCTATGCGTCGTTCCGAGCTTCGAAAGTAAGCTTTCAGCCAGAAGGTAGGCACTCAAGAACCCGCATGATGTCCTCATCAGTATTGTAAAAATGCGGCGATAAACGAACGCCTTCTTTGCGAACGTCGAACTGTATCCCTGCGGCACGGAGACTCTCGGTAAATTGTTCTTGTGCGGATTGCAGATTAAGTACGACACTGCCACCTCGCTGATGAGGCGTTTCTGGTGACATCAGCCATTGAGGGTCTATGTTGTTGCAGACCATTTCCAACAGTCGATGATTGTGTGTTTCGATTTTCTCGAGGCCGATAGCCAGCAGAGATTCGATGGCATGCGACGCGACTAAAGCAGGGGCAACGCTCGGTGTGCCACCCCAAAATCGCAGCGCGTCCCCAGCATACTCAAAGTGATGGATATCGAATTCGAAGGGATTGCTGTGAGAGAACCAGCCAACCTCTGTGGGTTCACAGTGTTCAAGTCGTCGCGGGTTCACCCACATAAATCCGGCGCCTGGTCCGCCACACAGCCACTTGAGGCATGAGCCCACAATGAAGTCCGCGTTCCATTTATGGGCATCGATAGGTCGAATACCGATAGACTGGGCTACATCCACTACGCTGATCGCACCGCGCGCTTGCGCCAGTGCAGCGAGCGCCTGCACGTCGTGACACTCGCTGGTATTGGAATGCACGTGAGTAAACACGACGCAATGCACGCGATCGTCGAGGTATTGGGCCCAAACATCGGGGTCCAATGTGTTCTCTGTTTTAGGGATCACAATGAGTTCAAAGCCCCGGCGCTCTGCAACCGACAACACAAAGCCAAGGGATGGAAATGCCCGCTCAGCGATCAGCAGGCGATTGCGGCCGGGTTTCGCAGAAATGGCGTTCAGCACATGACTCAGGCCCGATGTCACGCTGGGCTGCGGGCAGAGCATTGCAGGGTCGTGATGAATGACCTGTGCCAGAGCATTGCGAAAGCGATCGAAGGACTGCATCCAGTGATTCCAGACCTGATCATTATCGGCAACCCAAGGACCAAACAAACCCTCTGACAGTGCGGCGGCCGCATTCAGTGGGGGGAGCCCTGCGGAATGATTGAGCAGGTAACCGCTTCCGTCGGGCCACCCCCGCGCAAGCCCCTCGGTGGCCGTCATCAGTCTGATATCCCGATCGCTGAGCGGATGGCAGCAATATCTTTGTATCGGCTCCGGATATTATCCCTTGGTGCCGCCATGCGGAGGTCTCTGAGCTTCTGAAGCGCCGCCATTAGTACTTCCAGGGGCGGTCCGCTGGCAGTGATATGCGTCAGATGCTTTTCATCAAGGACTGAGGACGGCTTTTGAATAAAGCGCTCTACCAGCTGGTTGTGATGTTGCGATGCGGTACGGCCATGGGCTTCGCAAACCGTGAGGAAAACCCGCACGTTTTCTTCAAAGTGCTCTCCGCAGCTCTGGGGTGATTTCAGACCCTCGAGGATCTGGTCCATGAGGCTTTCCCGTCGCATGCAGTCTCGCAGACGCGCTTGATCCTCCGGCATCATGTACAGAAATTTATCAACCAGTAGCTGCGAGTAGGACGGGTCTTCTGCTTGGCACAACCCCAGCAATAGATCGATTTCGTTGATGCCGGCAAAGTCCCCGGCATTAGCGCCGCGATACTCTCCCTTACCTACACGGTAAGGTTTGTAATAGGGGCGCACCGAATAAAAGAAGCGTGTCGGGTCAAGCTGCTCAAACAGCTGCTCGTTGTATCGCGCCACGTCTTCGAGGGCTTGGCGGGCAGCGACCAGCAAGTCACCGGTAACCGGGTGGCTTACGCCCAGCGGTACTGTCCTGGCTAGCGCATCGGCGGCGCGCTTGTAGGCGAAAATCCCTCGGGTGTTGAAGTCGAGAAAGAGAAACTCGTCGTTGAGCCGGGTAAAGCTGCGATAAACGCCATCCCGTGCAAGATTGTGAGTCGATAGATGGCTGGTGGCGAAGCGAGGTGCCACACCTAATGAGGCGCCGATGTGGAGCGCAAGACCCGAGGCCTCGATAAGTGGTGAGCTTTGCTCCCGCGACGGTTCGGTAATTTCATGGCGACGGCAGGCGCCCATGTACAAACCAACGTTGCCTAGTAATGAAAACGCGGCTTCAAAGCCTTCGTCAGTATTGCCCTCGTTATGCAGTCCCGTGATGTGCGCACGACCCTCATCATGCAGGAGCTTCCGCAGCTTATCTCCTTCCGGGCTGATGGCCGCCGGATCATCCTGCGCAAAGTAGATTTCTTCCAGCTCGCTGTTTATTTCGATGAAGCTTGATCGAATCCAGTCATCATATTGCTGTGCATTGACGCTCATGCCTCAGCTTCCTATTCGGCGTTGAGGTTGTATT
Organism: Congregibacter sp.; assembly: GCF_045107095.1. Classification (GTDB taxonomy): domain Bacteria; phylum Pseudomonadota; class Gammaproteobacteria; order Pseudomonadales; family Halieaceae; genus Congregibacter. Next base: position 3,218 of record NZ_JBGCFU010000029.1, read on the forward strand.
TCATGATGCTGCCATGGGCGCCATTTTTATCTCTCTCCAGATCAAAAACATCGTCCGCAGGAATGCTCATCTGAGCTTTGACGTTATTTATAGCGTCCCGATCATGATCGTCCATTTGCAAAGCGAAAACCTCTTTGTAGCGATCTACGTGGGCTGCATTTCGAGAGCCGATGATGACTGCGGCGACCTGAGCCTGAGCTAGTACCCAGTTAGATGCCACGCTGGCGATCGTTACGCCGTGTTTCTCGGCTATACGATTTAAAACCTTTAGCAATGATTGGAATAGGTCCCAGCCGCCGACCTCATCAATCATGAGTTTGTACTTGATCAGCGAACGATTGCTGAAGGCTTTCGGTTCCGGCTGATCCAGCCAGCGTTCGCTTAAAAAGCCTCCTGCAAGGGTTCCGTAGCAGAGTAAATGCATGTTGTGCTCGGCGCACAGTGATAGCAGCGCTTTCTCAGGCCTTGGGTCGAGCAAGGAGTACTGAACCTGAGTCGTTGCCAACTCGACACCGGCGTTGAGTATGTCGCGAGTCCTGTCTGTGTTGAAGTTCGTCGTAGATAAAAGTTCAATCTTGCCAGCCTGTTGTAACTCTTTGAGCCACATGGCCGCTTCTACTGTGCCCGGGGCGGAATAGTTCCACCAGTGGAACTGCACCATGTCCAGCCTTTCAAGATTGAGTCGCAGTAGAGATCGGTCGATGATTGCCTCGACATCTGCCTTGGTCAGCGAACCAAGTTGATCATAATCAGGAACATACTTGGTATGAACGCGGACTGCGAAGGGACTGCTGCGCTTCTTGTTGGCCGCGATAAACTCTCCGATCATAGCTTCGACGCCTGTATAGATATCGGCGCAGTCGAAGGTGTATATACCGCGCTCTAGGAACGCAAACATGTCGGCGACGGGATCTGACGAAATCTCCTGACTGTGTCCGTCAGAAAGTTGCCAACCGCCCTTAATAACCCGGGATATCTGGTAGTTGCTTCTCAGGGAGTAGCGTTCAATCATTCCTTCCATGGATTGTTCTCGGGTAACGGTTCTATGGTGGTGTCAGAGCGCGTGAATACCTGCTTGCCAATACGACTGATGCGAAAACGCGCGCCGCAGTGGGGATCGGGGCAGGCTATAACGTGGTCCGTTGCCATCCAGTCGTACTCATTCAGCGGACGCTGCTTAGTGGGTAGCAGCGGGAGCAGGGCGGACAGCGCATAGAGAGAAAACGGCTTGTCCGTTTCAAAAAACAAGTTTTCCCCACGGACTTCAAAAGCGCTTCCCAGTTCGTGTGTGCAAACAAAGGGTTTGTCACCTTCGATAGTTTCGACCCTCAGGTCGTAAAGGGTGAATTGGGGCTCATGCATAGGGTCTTACAGCCTCATTGGAGTAACTTACTTGGTGATAGGAAAACGCCTACCATCAGCCAGGGTGAGCGCTTCGTCAGTTAAGGTCGCAGATAGAGCAGCATCACGCAGATTTTTTACCTGAGAGCCATCGCTCTCTGCCCAACGGATCACATCCATGGTCAAAACGCCACCGTCACTTCTGTAGGTGCCATAGCCTGTTACGACACTCTCGCTGTCTCCTAGAACCAAAATAAAGTAGTTGTCCGCCAGGGCGAGATTGCCGGTGGCGAAATTGTAGATTTTTGTTTTCTCTGCATTTCCCAGACGTTTGAAGGTCTGGATTGTGCTGGTGCCTCCACCAAACTGCAGGCTGAGTTCATCACCCCGTCGAGTCACTTCTAGATCGTGCTCCATTTTCCCGGCGGAAGAGATCGGACTTTTTGAATCTGGGTCTATGCTGAGTGTCTGGTCGGAGCGAAGGCGAAGCCCTGCGCCGCCGGCCCAATAGGGCCCTGCATGAGCCATGGATCCCTGAGCTTCGAATGGGTCGCCGTTAAAGATACTTTGTTGCAGGAACATCCCGTTGCGGATAAGGAAAATGCCGGTTAGCGGCAGCGACTGACCATCTTTGGTGATCAGGTCGGTGTACTCCCAAAGCCCTTCTGCGGCCTGTACAGAGCTCTCATTCGTTTGTGCGAATGCAGAAACGGAGCTGAGCGCAAATACCAGGAGCGGTATAAGTTTTTGGAAGAGGTGCGCCATTTCAATAGCCCCGATGTGTGGTCCCAAAAGAGCTTGCAAGCTTAGCACGAGGCTTGAAAGGCTACGGACGGTTTCGGTCGTTATGTAAAAAGTACGGCGCGGCTTTCCCTGGCAGCGGCTGTTCATCAACGCAGCAAACGAATACTATCCCGATCAAAGGCCGGGAACGCAGAGCCTTGCACACCGTGTGCAAATTTCAGGTTATAGACACTAGCTACAGGCAAATGGGGATTTAGATGACGATTACCGCCGACGTAACGAGAAATTCAGATGACCATGGGTTTCTGCCCAGGGGGATCGCAGTCGCAGTCCTGGCTGCCCTAACAGGCGCGGGTTCTGCACTGGCGCAGGACGCTCCGGCGCTGGAGGAAGTGGTCGTTACCGCGCAGCAGCGTGAAGAGAGCTTGCAGGATGTTCCAATTTCGGTATCAGCGTTTAGCGATACGGATATTCAGAAAAATATGTTCCGTGATGTCACCGACTTTGTTGCCCGAACACCCAACGCCAGCTTTATTACCAGCGGAGCGCGGAGTCGCCGCGAAATCAGTATGCGCGGGGTTACAAACTTTGTGGGCGCTAACAACGCGCGGCGTACATCTTCTTTTGGCTTTTACGTAGATGGATTCAACTTATCCAGTAGCAGTATCAACCCGCCCATCATGGATATTGAGCGTATCGAAGTCCTGAGAGGGCCCCAGTCAACCTACTTTGGCGCCAACGCGCTCGGTGGCGGCATCAGCGTGACAACCAATGCACCCAACACCGAAGAAGTCGAAGGTTACATCATGGCCGACTACGGGCGCTTCGATAGCATGGACATCGAAGGCGTCGTCAACGTGCCCATCATCAAAGATAAGCTGGCCGCGCGGGTGAACTACAAAAACTTCAGCACTGACGGCAACATCGAGAACATCAATCCCCAGGGCGGCGGGAACGATGCCGACTACGAGTATGTTCGGGCGACAGTGCTTTGGACGCCGACAGAGAATCTCTCGATCAGCTTGAATTACAGCGATGCCAGCGAAGACGTGGGTATGCGTGAAGGCATTCCGTCAGGCGTATTGTCGAGCTTTGGTAACGTCCTCTACGGTGATACAGCTGACCCCGATGGCGTCGGCTTCTTCCCCCAAAACGAGAGCAAAGTGAACTTCAATGCACCGCAAACCGTGGGAACTGAGTTTGAATACGCTATTGCGCGTATCGACTACGATTTTGCCGATATGCGGTTTACCAGCATCAGCGGTTATATGGAATCTGACTTCTTCTTGCGAGGGGACATTGACGGCGGTAGTCAGGATTTTTTCCAGGAGTTCCGAACGATTCCGCGAGAGTCAATTACCCAGGAATTCCGCCTGCAAAGCATGGATGAGTCCAGGCTTCAGTGGAACGTAGGCCTTTATTACTCCGATGACGAAGGCTCCATTGACAACAAAACCTTTGTAGGCGCCGCAGAGATATTTGGCATTCCAGAAGGCTTCTTGATAGACAGTGAAGAGACTTTCGGTAGCTCCGAAGTCTACGCGGTATTTGGACAAGTCAACTATGCCGTGAGCGACCGTCTTACCTTGACCGTCGGTGGCCGCTACAGTGAAGAGACTATTTTTGCTGATATCTCCGGTTTTGGCGGTGGCGCTGTACAAGAGCAAACTTCCGAAGAGACCTTCACCGACTTCTCGCCCATGGCTTCGTTGCGCTATGACCTTGGTGATGATGCTTCGGTATACGCCACGGTCGCTAAAGGCTTCAAATCCGGTGGCGCTCAGGTAACCAATGATCCCGCGGTAAACAGCTATGACCCTGAAGAGCTTTGGAACTACGAGATCGGTTACAAGGCGGAGTACTTGGATCGAACCTTGCGGGTAAACGCCGCAGCGTTTTACATGGATTGGACTGATCAGCAAACATCCCAGCAGTTCTCCGGTATCGATGAAAACGGTGACTTCTTTATCTTTGGAGCGGTAGGTAATGCGGATTCGGCCGAGTCCTATGGCGTAGAACTGTCTGTAACATCGGCACCGATCGCAGGTTTGGTCATGAACCTGAACGTGGGTTGGTTACAAGCCGAGTATGAGGACTTCACAACGGTTATCGATGGCGCGCCACGTGTGCTGGATGGATTGACCGTCCCCAATTCGCCCGAGTGGACCGTGTCCGCAGACGCGGAGTACAGCTTTGCATTGACTGG
>NZ_JBGCFU010000003.1:0-84786 GCF_045107095.1 Congregibacter sp.
GTTGTGATGAAGAAATTTTTGCCCTCGCTTCAAGAGCATAAACTTTCTGCGCAGCAATGGCGCGTGATCAGGGCACTACAAGACGAAAATGGTTTAGATATTTCAGAACTCTCTATTCGATGTCATCTGCTAATGCCAAGCCTTTCGCGCATCATTCAGAATCTGGAGTCGCGCTCACTTGTAGAACGTAGAACAAGCAGCAGCGATAACCGTCGCTCCGTCATATATTTGACAAAAAAAGGCGGGCAATTGTTTGAGCTCATAGCGCCTAAGTCATCAGAGAGATACGACTACATCACTGAAAAATTCGGCTACGGGAAACTCGAACTGCTGTATGAACTTCTGGAAGAGCTTGTTCAGAAGATTGATGATGACGATGATGCCACCTAACGCTATTGCGGGCACTGGCAAGTTAAATTGCTGACTTGAGAAGAAGCCGGTCTCTTGCCTCAAGCGACCACCCTACTCCACTCTTTAAACGCGCTGATCCTGAGATTTCGAAGTTGTTCAGCGCGGACTAGGTGCCTGCCAAGGTTAAATAAAATACTGACGGCAGCATAAGCACTCAGCAATCACTACACTCTGGCATCGTCACGCTCTTTACTCACCAACGACTTTCGCGGGAGCCTTCACCGCCCCCGCGCATTTGTCTTGCAGGCCCTTCAAGCCGACGCGCCCGTTCCGCTGTCAGCAAGTTCGGCGTCGGTTCGGAGTTCGGTCGAAAAATTCTGTTGCGCTTCTTCGGCTTACTCGCCCCAGCCCAAGATTTTCCTCCCAGCCGGTTCGGCCCTGGTTCGGTAGTCGCACATCACCGCCCCGCCCCAGAAAAAATCGCTTACAATTCTTGCTCTTGCAAACGCATTGAGCGGCTCTCCGGCCTTCTGTTAATCATTGGGTCGCTGGTTCGAGCCCAGCAGGCGGAGCCATATTTAGCCGGTTTTCATAACCGTATCAAAGGGTTGCAGCGATGCAGCCCTTTTTTATGCCTGCAGAAAATCCCGTTTAATGAATGCTGGGATCCACCATTAATGATGAAGAACCAAATGTTGGCGTACGCCTATGGGCTGCTTTCGAAACAGAAATGAAACAGCCTCTCGTTCCGGCGGCACAAAGCCAACTGAAATAGCGAAGAAATATCAAAACTAGCTCAAAAAACAGAAAAATCGTGCGAAAAAACCCACAAACCAAGCTGAGACGCTAGCTTCACACCATCGTCTGTGGTTTTGTCACACATGTGGTCGAGGCAGTTGCAACTGCGTGTACCTCATGATTACTGCCGCCACCGAAAGCCAAGTAAAGATTGCATCTAATTTGCCTTTGTTTTTTCAGCCAAGCTATACAAGGAACCACCATGAGATTACTAACGAAACGCCCACCGATCAAAATTGCAACGCTAGCGCTTGCCGTGTCCATGGCGCAGTCGGCTATAGCCCAGCAAGATACGCTACTTGAAGAAGTCATCATTACGGGTACCCGTTTGGCGGATCGATCGGCCTCAGATTCCCCTGTGCCGGTAGACGTCATCAGCGGAAGCGACTTCCGAATCAACGGTTCAACCGACCTTCAGGACATGCTGCGTACGCAGGTGCCCTCTTTCAATGTCAACTCTCAACCGATTAGCGACGCCGCGACGATCACCCGCCCACCAAACCTGCGTGGTCTGTCACCCGACAATGTGCTGGTGCTGGTTAACGGCAAGCGCCGCCACCGCGGCTCCATTATCTCCTTCCTAGGAGGTGGTATTTCCGATGGCGCACAGGGCGTCGATATGGCAGCCATCCCGTCGCTTGCCATAAAACAGGTCGAAGTGTTGCGCGACGGCGCCTCATCACAATACGGATCTGATGCGATTGCAGGGGTGCTGAACTTCCGTCTTCGCGACTCCGCCGAGGGCTTTGAGATGGTGGCGAGAACCGCTTCCACCTTTGAAGGTGATGGCGATAACTACATGGTGGCAGCGAATCTTGGCCTGCCGTTGGGCGACAATGGTTTCGTTAACATAACCGGCGAAATGCGCGATGTCGAAGGCACCGTGCGCTCTGTCATCCGCGATGATGTCGCCTTTGCCGCGGCAAATGGCTACTCACCGGTTTCTGACTTCCAGACCATCAACACATACACAAACGAAGTACCCCAGTACTGGGGTACGCCAGATGTGAATGATGACATTAAGCTGTTTATTAACTCAGCCTACGAAATTAACGACAGCATGGAAGTTTACGCGTTTGGTAACTATGCAGAACGCGAGGTAGAAGGCGGCTTCTTTTACCGCAATGTCGTTGGCGGACCATCTGGTCAGCGCGGCGGCGTTTATGCGGGCCCCACGGTTGATCCGCTAACCGGGCTTAGCAACGCTACGGGCGTGCCCTCGGTGCTTGTGGGTGACCTTGATGGTGGCAGTAGCTGCATCGACGGTATTCCTTTGGGCGGCTCCGGCGGGGTTATTCCTGACCCGACGCTGCTAGCACAGGTATCGGCAAGCGAGAACTGCTTCTCCTTCATCGAGACAATCCCGGGCGGATTTGTTCCTCGCTTTGGCGGTACAAACGAGGATATGGCACTGGCAGCAGGTATCCGCGGAGAAATCAACGTCGGCGATGGCCTTGACTACGACCTCAGCGTACAACGTGGTTCGAATCGTACTGACTTCTTTATTCGCAATACCATTAACGCGTCTCTAGGCCCGGCCACTCCGCGCAATTTCGTTCCTGGCGGACAGGAGCAGACCGAAACGGTTTATAACGCCAACTTCGTCTACGGCATTGACGTCGGCTTTGCTTCTCCCTTGAGTGTTGCCTTTGGCGCAGAGTTTCGTGAGGAGGAATTCGATTTATTTGCTGGCGACCCAGCGTCCTACGCGCTTGGTCCTCTCGCTTCTCAGGGCTTTTCGTCAAGCTCTAACGGCTTTGGCGGATTCCCTAACGACACCTCGGCCAAGCAGGACAACACATCGTTTTACATCGATCTTGAAGCGGATGTTACTGATGACTTGACGCTTCAGGTTGCGGCCCGCCACGAAGAGTTCAGCAACTTTGACGGGACGATTACCTACAAGCTGGCAGGTATGTACCGTTTAACGGACAGCTTCAGCTTTCGCGGTGCTATCTCAACGGGCTTCCACGCGCCGACGGCCGGTCAGGCGAACATCACTAACGTAACCACCCAAAACGTGCAGGGCGTGCTGGTTGATCAGGGGACACTTCCGCTGTCTTCCGCGGCTGGACAGATAGGTGCTGATTACATCGAAAGTTTTGGAAATGGACGACCAGACCTCGATACCGAGGAAGCCGAGAACTTCTCTCTCGGCGTCGTATTTGACATTGGGAACTCCACCTGGACGATCGACTACTACAACATTGATGTAACTGACCGAATAGCCTTAGGTGCTAACGTCGACTTCCTTGATGCACTGAACTTTGCTGGCGGCGGCTCCGATTACGGCACGATCTCTGAGGCATTAACTGGACTCGACGCGGATGGCATTATCAACCGTCAGGACTTCCTGGGCCTCGACGACTTGTCAGAATTCCGCTTCTTCAGCAATAGCTTCGATACAAGCACCGAGGGTGTCGACGTTGTTGGCAACATGTACTTTGACTTCCTCAGTGGCAGCTCCACTGTGACGGTAGCGTTTAACTACAACAAAACCGAAGTCACCGATCGCGGAACGGTCAATCCGATCAGCGATGGCCGAGTAGAAGCTCTCGAAGAGCTGCTCCCAGAATACAAGGGTAATGTGGCGTGGTCGCATGTGCAGGGTAAGTTCCGCACACTGCTCCGTGCTAACTACTACGGGGACTGGAGATCGACAGCTAACGGCTACAATGTAGACGCAGCGACGTTGATCGACGCTCAGGTAGCTTATCAAGTCACTGACTCGATAGAAGTTGTGCTGGGTGTTGAAAATCTGTTTGACGAGTATCCGGACGAGAACCCAGGTCAAGGTGGTGCCGGTCAGCTGTACCCCGAGGACAGCCCCTTTGGCTTTAACGGCGGCACCTGGTATCTACAGGGACGTCTGGTCTTTTAACAGGACCTAGCCACAAGAAAAGCTTCGCTAGCTGATCCGCATCTGGGGCCAGCGAAAACGAAGCTGTGAAGGCCGCAAGCATACGAAAGTATGCGTGCGGCCTTTTTTTTGGTCCATTGCCGCTAAGGAGAAGAGGGTAAGTGGTGGAGGAAGCTAGTCCCGGGTCTCAAACTACCGCCTGACCTCATCCACCGAGCGCGCTCCCCCTGAGATCGCGGTAATGTTGTTTGCGCTATAGCTGATACGCCCGCCTACCATCGCCATAACGGTAGCTGCATTGAGAATATCGGCCGGGTCAGCAAGCAAGAAATCCACATCAAACACGGTGAGATCCGCGAACTTGCCGACCCTTATGGATCCGCGCTCGTGCTCCTGAAATGCAGCATAAGCAGGCCATAGTGTAAGCATGCGCAAGGCGTCCTCGCGAGATACGGCAAACTCCGGGTGCCAGTTGTCGCCTAGACTGCCGTCGACGCGCCGCCGGGTAATAGCAGCATAGAACTCGATGCGAGGATCGCCGGCTTCCACGGGGGCATCGGACCCCGCAGCAATTTTCAAGCCCTGGTCCAGCAACGCCTGCCAGGGGTAGGCGTACTCCAATCGCTCTTCACCCAGGCGGTCGCCGGCAAAATTCAGGTCACCAATGGCATGACTCGGCTGCATAGACGGAATAACACCCATCTCTACCAGTCGCTTTTGATCCTGTGGCGGAATGATCTGCGCATGCTCCAGGCGCCAGCGCAAATCCCGGGTCCTCCATTTGTCTGCAGGTAAATCGGCCTGAGCCTGCGCGTACCAGTCCAGCGTGCTGCGTAAGGCGCGATCGCCGATTACGTGGGTCATAACTTGAAAGCCCTGGCGAAGAGCGGCCTCAAGCACAGGCATGAGTTCTTCCTGGGAGGTTCGATTCATAAAGCCATTGTGCTCGGCATCGGAATAGCTATCGATAAGTGCCGCGCCCCGTGAACCCAGGGTGCCATCAATAAAGACCTTGATACCGCGCAGCTCGAAAAACCCATCGGCAGTTTCTTCAATGCCGTGATGCATCAAAGCTGGGGCTTCTGCGATAGGAATCGCTACGTACACGCGATGAGCCATCTCTTGAGACTCATGTAACTCACGCAGCAGACCCACCTCGCGCCAGCTCATACCCGCATCATGGGTTTGGGTCCAACCCAGGGCTGCATTTGCAAGCATACCCAGGCGCAGATTGTCTTTGATGTACTCGTCGGTCTCCGGCGGCAAGATGGCTCTAAATTGATCCATGGCCCGGGCGAGCACATAACCGGTGGGATTGCCCTGGCTGTCTCTCTCAAAACGTCCGCCCTCGGGATCGGGTGTGTTGGCATCTACTCCGGCAAGCTCCAGCGCCCTACTGTTAACAAGGGCTGACACGCCATCGGCCCGAGGCATGTACAGAGGTTTGTTCGCCGTAAACGCATCAACATCTGTACGGCCGAGAAAACGTCGATCATCGCTCCATTCGCGCTCGATCCAACCTCGACCCAATACCCAGTCTCCCTCGGGGACAGAGTCCGCCCAGGCCCTGATTCCTTCGATAGTCGCCTTGCGCGTAGGAATTCCGAACAAACTTAAGCTGCGGGTACGCCTTCCCACACCTTCAAGGTGCTGATGACTGTCTGTGAAGCCCGGATAGACAACATGTCCCTGTAAGTCCATAGAGTTCTTTGCACCACAGGCCCAGCGACCCGCCTCTTCGTTACTGCCCACGAAGACAATGCGATCCTGTTTTATGGCGATCGCCTGCGCCTGCCAGTTATCGTCATCGGCGGTGTAAATGGTGGTGTTGTGAATCAAAAGATCACTGTCTGGGCACGTGGGCAGCTCACCGGCGAGCGCCGGTGAGAGCAGCTTGGCCGCTAATGCAAATGCACTGATTGGAATCCCAATACAATCAAAAGAGCCTGCCTTGAACATTTGAAATACCTCAGCCCTGTCGTCAAATAAGTGTTCGAGTTAAGCCTAGCATGGCGAAAACGTGATCTGACCTGCCCTGAGTTTTTTGGGCCACACTAAATTTGAGAAGATGGCCTCCTGATGATTTCGGGTATGCGTATTAGAGGTTTTCTAACGACAGCAACGGCGTAAAAATCTTGTACTTACAGCCCACAAAAGCCCCTCTCTGCTCTACTGTTAATCATTGGGTCGCTGGTTCGAGCCCAGCAGGCGGAGCCATATTTAGTTGGTTTTTATAACCGTATCAAAGGGTTGCAGAGATGCAGCCCTTTTTTTTTGCCTGCAGAAAATATTCAAACTGATTACCGGAGCCATGCTTGCCCAAAGACTGCCCAAAGGAATAGAAGCTCGACGAGACTATGGGTGACAAAAAGTAATCACCAGCAAACTGGAGTGCAGCTTCCCAGAAGAACTTGGCCCCTCTGCAGTCAGGGTCCCGCCTGTTTACTATCGATGTACCGCATCACCAGTTCCCGCAGCACAGTCAGCGGAATTTCACCGCTGTTTAAAACCACATCATGAAACTCGCGGATGTCGAAGGCATCGCCAAGCGCTGCCTGGACCTCGCTGCGAAGTCGCAGAATTTCCTGCATGCCGACCATATAAGCGGTTGCCTGCCCAGGATCCACGATGTATCGCTCGATCTCTGCAACAACCTCGCTTGCCGTCCGGCTCGTCGTGCCGAGCATATAGTCGATAGCTTCTTCGCGAGTCCAGCGTTTGGCATGGATGCCGGTATCGACGACAAGTCGAACGGCGCGGAGGAGTTCGTCCTGCAGACGACCAAGATTGTCATAGGCACCAGGCTGAAAACCCATCTCCCAGGCGAGACGCTCAGCGTAGAGCCCCCAGCCTTCCGAATAGGCCGTGAAATCCACGAATGATCTGAACGCCGGGAGGCCCTCAAGCTCAAGCTGAACAGCAGACTGTAAATGATGTCCGGGGATACCCTCGTGATATGCCAATGTACGCATCGCGTACTTTGGCGACGTTCTTATGTCGTATAGGTTCGCGTAGAACACGCCAGGGCGACTGCCGTCGCTGGATGGAGCCATGTAGTAGGCACCCCCCGATGTCCTTTCGTTCATCGCCGGTACCGGCTCAACCACGATGTCCGCATTGGGTATCACGTTAAATGTGCTACCGATGCCTTCCTCCATCTCCTTGATGATACTGGCATAGTCTTCCAGAATTCTGACGCGTCCTTCTTCGGTATCGGGATAGTAATAGCGCTCATCCTGCGCTAGCTCGTCAAACAGGGCCTTCACGCCTGGTGATGTGTCAAAACCTTCAGCAGCAAAAATCGCCAGCATCTCCTGCTGTATCCGAGCCACCTCGGCAACGCCGATAGCGTGGATCTCATTCGCTGACATATTAGTCGTGGTATGAACCCGCAAAAGATAGTTGTAATAAGCCTCACCATCGGGGAGCTTCCACACCCCCGCATCGTCGTTGGACTTGTCGCGCAGGGCAGTAAAGTAGTCGATGTAGCCTTGGTAGGCCGGATAAACCACTTGCTCTATTTGCGTACGGGCCGCAGCGAGGAGTGCTTCACGCTCACCTTTGTTGATCGCATCCGTGTTTTGCATCTTTTTCTGCAATGATGTGTAGAGCGAATTCTCTTCGGCAGGAGAGGCAACGAACGCCAACATTCCCGCAATCGATTTGTCGATGACGAAAGTGGGCGGGAGCATTCCCTTGGCTTCACGGAGCAGTAACCCCTCCATGACCTGATCCATCTTAAGACCTGTCTTGGACAGGCGACTGATGTAATGCTCGGCATCTTCGCGTGTATTGATCTGGTGAAACGAAACCAAAAACTCAGGAATCTCAAGCTGCACCCCATCCAACTGGTTGACCGGGTAGTTGTGATGTCGAAAACGCCAGTCCTGCTCGGGATCTCCCAGATACTCTTTTGCCACCTTCACTGACAGCTGCCAATCCGCGGCCAATTTATCAACGTCATAGCTGTCAAGAGTGGCCAGGGTTCGCCGTGTGAACTGAATTTCTTCTTCGGCGGCAACCTCGGAATCGTCATCCCATTCCGCGTTGTGGCCGTTGATACCGAACTGCTCAAAAATCCCTACATATGTGAGATCTTCGGGACTGCTCAATAAATATTGCACAAATGTCCGATTAACAAAATTGCCAATAAAAAATGGTTTGGCGAACCACTCATGAGCGGCAAACGCAGTAAAAATGAGCAACACGCCGCCTATGGTCAATCCCAGGTATTTACCAATTCTCTTAACCATAGCGGCTGTCTAAAGCTCCTTTAAAATTCATCGATTACCAACTTGAGCACCCAAGGCTTTTAAGCTGCCTTTGGCATGATAACTACTTTTTTGGAACGCTCTCCAAGTCTGATGACGTTACCAATATACTGAACTGACGAAAACGTTCGTCTACGAACGACAGTCTAGGAGTCGGATTTAAAGATAGCGATTTATCAACACCGGTATCCAAGCTTAGGCAGTTTGTTGTTTTTTGTACGCTGAACACCCGATATGGCACCCGAGAAGACGTCCCTACCATGAAAGAATGTAACCAGTGCGGCAAGTGCTGCCTTCACTATAGTGACGGCGGCTTATCTGCCAGCGCAGAAGAAATAGAGGCCTGGGAAACTTTCAACCCTGCTATCGCAGAGTATGTGGTAGACGGAAAAATTTGGATGGACCCCAATACCGGTGCGCAACTTACTCGCTGTCCCTGGTTACAATTGCTACCCGCTGGCACAACAAATCGTACGGACAAATACGGCTGCAGTATTTACCAAGACCGCCCCGAAGACTGCCGACACTACCCTACTTCCATTGCTGAAATGGTTCGCGATGGTTGCGAGATGATTGAAGTTCGCGACCTGAAAGCGCCGGAGCAAGCACAAAAAATGCTGGACCACATGATGTCCGACAGCCGTCCTCCGGCACAAAAAACCTAAGCCTAAGCAGCGGACGATCCAAAGTTTCATGGATAGCAAGGGCTTATTGGATGCCATCCACCGGGCCGATTTCATCACCACAGCTCAAGGCCTCACCGATCTCGTCTCCCAGAAAGCCCAGACGAGTTTCAGTACGGCGTCATCGTTGATGTGGGTTGTGTTGCATGTTCCTACAAAAACCCGCGGGGCCGTGAGAGACTTAAGTCTTTAAAGCGATCTCTAAGAGCCCTGCATGGACTACACAACGGTACTCATCGGAGTTGCACAGATTAGCCTTGTTCTAACGGGCTTTGTTGCTGTGTTTATGGGTTTTTTTGCGGAGGCGCAGTCGCCTTCCAAGCCGGACGTTCATCATGCTTTTGCGATGCTGGCAGGCAGCGTCTTGGTTCTGTTACTCGCCCTGCTCCCGATAGTTTTGGGCGCTTATGGTTTTAATGATTCTCAACTTTGGTACTGGGCTTCCATGTCCGGCGTCGTCATGGGCGTTGTGTTTGGAGCGTCGATGTTGCGACTGACGATTAAGCTGACTAAAGAAGAGTTCCGGCAGGCGGGTCTTCTCCACATGTATTCATGCTACTCCCTGGGCACCGGAGCGACCGGTCTAATGCTCTGGAACGTACTGGTCGGCGCAGGTCCTGGTCACTACTTGTTGGCTGTAGTGATGAACTTAATGGTCGCGCTCGTTAGTTTTGTGGCGTTTTCCATACAGAACTTCCTCAAAGTCTGACTTAGCAGTTAACAGCAAATGTTATGCCGCGCCTATCGATGAAAGTGACGTAACGACTGTTGATCTCATTCAGTTTGTCAGTCTCTTCGAAATAGGTTTCGCCATGTACTTTGTCGTCGCATTTCTAGACCGCATCTATGCATGAAAATTGCCCATCGGGGCTACAGCAGGCGACAGCGCCCATGGCAGCGACGAATTACTGGCCTGGGTGAAGCGCTAACCAACAGGACGTTCCATTTCTCTGGGCGGCTCAGAAAACCAACGCGCCCCCTTGTCCGTGATGTACAAACAGTCTTCAATCCGCACGCCATACTGACCGGGCATGTAGATGCCGGGCTCGTTGGAAAAGCACATACCCGGCTGCAGCGGGGTTTTCTCGTTCCCCACAAAATTTATCGGCTCGTGGACATCCATGCCTATGCCATGCCCCAGGCGATGAGAGAGTCCAGGCAGACCGTAGCCGGGCCCAAAGCCCTCGGACTCATAGAGGCGGCGCACCACGCGATCGACTTCACCCGCAGCCGCTCCCGGCTGCGCCGTTGCAAATGCCAGATCCTGACCACGGCGAACCAGATCCCAGAGGCGTCGCTGTTGATCGCTCACCTTGCCGACGACGAACGTTCGCGAAATGTCAGAGCGGTATCCACCTACACCACATCCAAAATCCATGAGCACCACCGAGCCATCGACCACATACTCGGGCTCACGGGAGCCATGGGGTAATGCCGTACCCTTATCGACCTGCGCTCCGCCGGAGGATCTCTCTCCGCCTAGCCGTGTTTGTGCCTCATGCATCAGAGCCCCTATCTCGGGGCCACTCATGCCCTCTTTCACCAGCGGATGTACCGCCTGATACGCCGCGACAGTGATGTCATTGGCAGTCTGCATCAGCGCCAGTTCGGTCGAGGACTTGATCATGCGACAGGCATTCACTTCATTTGCGGCAGAACGAAACTGCCAATCGGTTGCGGTCTGCCCAAGGCGATAAGCAACGAAGTAGCGAACCGCTTCATCCAGTACGACCGTGCGATTGTTCGGACGACGGTTTTTCAACCAGGCAGCGAGTATCGCAAAGGGGTCTTCGTCTTCCTGCCAAACAAGTATCTCCACCGAAGATCCTGCCATCTCACGCAGACGCGATTCCTCAAAGGCCGGTGTAATGAAGATCTGCGCGCCGTCGGCAGTAATCAAACCTGCGGTAATGCGTTCGCTGAGCCACCATTTCACACCAGTAAAATAGTCAAGACTAGAACCCGGTTCGATCAGGGCCGCATAGACGTTCTGCTCTCTGAGTATGCTGCTGAGCTTTTCTCTACGCTGCTGGCGCTCCGCATCGCTAATGTAAGTTACGGACCCTGTCATAGGTTTTAAGCTATCAAGAAGCGAGGTGTCTGGCGCTGAAACGGCCCGTATGGAAGAGGCATGGGTTTTGGCTGACAGCACTGCGGGCAAGAACGGAGCGAGCGTGGCTAGGCCGGCACTGGCGCGGAGAAGATGTCTACGTGAATACTTGCTCATGGTGTTTTCTCCGATTTTCTACTGTTGTGCCGGGGACTGCCAAAGGGCCTTATCAAGCCCAGGACCATCTCACTGATTTTTTTCCTTCGAAGCCAAATACAGCTCGTGCTGCTCTAAAACACCTTCCCAAAGATTTTCTAGCTCAGGCTCAACCAGACCAAAGCGATCACTAATAGATTGTACAAACTCATCAGCAGAATTAATCAGGTGTTCTTCGCGGCCGCCAGGAAGGATTTTTGTCGCAACCCGCCCTACCTGTAAGTCATACCCACCGGGCACCACACGCTGGAACACTAAGGCACTCATAAAAGGTGATTTGGCGGCCGTGCTCAGCCACTGGCATTTCTCGCTAAGTTGGTCTTCATCAGCCGGCTCATGCACAAAATCGAAGGACGGGGCGCTACCCCCCGGGTAATTGTACAAACGCCAGTAGTCCTCAGAACGCGTCAATTGATAGGAAAATCCGCGCTGACTGAAAGTATGAGGCCTTAGCGGATAAGGTTCGTAAGGGCCATCACCAAGACCTGCATCGACAATCCAAGGCTCGTCTAATTGCACACATAAAACGAGGTGATTCCCAATGGCCGAGTCTCCTCGTTCATCGCGTCTTACGCCGCCAGACATACGCATAACGTTGAAGCCAATACACTCCAACATCCAGCCTAGCAATCCATTCATCTCGTAGCACCAGCCACCCTGACGCTGTTCCACCAACTTGATATAGCTTTTTTCAATGTCGGTATTTAAAGAACGACCTAGCTGCACATCTAAGTTGCTATAAGGAATGTTGTAGCAGTGCTGGCGCTGTAGTTGCGCAAGTGTTTTCAGATCGGGTTTTGGGGTGCCGACAAAGTTAATTCTTTGGATATAGGCGTCAAGCTCCATGCAATTCCCGCGCTGGCAGGTTAAGCAGTGCTGTCCCGAGGAACGTCAAATCCTCAGGTTTGCCGTGCATGCACTTCGATTGCATCAATTACTCTGGGTCTAACGTCTTCCGGGATGTTGTGGGCCATACCAGGAAACGAGACAAATTCAGCACCCGGAATCATCTCGGCGGTATGTTTTCCATGCGGCAAAGGCAGTAAAGGATCGTCCTCACCGTGTATCACCAGTGTTGGTAGGTCGATGGCCATAAGGTCTTTACTGCGATCTCCAGAGTGCATGATAGCCATGAGTTGTCTGGGTATCGCCGCGGGGTAAAAGCCCTTGGCATGCATCTCCGCTACGTCTTCCTCAGATGTCTCGGCAACATTACGAATGGCAGCGACAGATTCCTTGCTAGCTTGAGGCAGATGCGGCGCGCCACTACTGGACATTATGGAGATAAGGCTAATGACGCGCTCGGGATGTTCAATGGCTATCGTTTGCGCAATCATCCCACCCATGGACGCTCCAAGTACGTGGGCGCGTTCTATCTTTAGCTGATCAAGCAGCGCGACCGCATCATTCCCCATATCCGACAGTGTGTAGGCATGGGAGACTTCTAGCCCCATTTTTGCTTTGAGAAAGTTCCACCAGAGCACCGGCTCCCCCCAGTCATCAAATTTCTGGGAACCGCCGACGTCTCGATTATCAATCAGCACCACTCTGAATCCCTTATCGACCAGACCAGCGGGGAATTCATTACCCCAGACCACATGGGATGCGCCGAGTCCCATAATCATCAGCAGGGGTGTCCCATCGGGATTGCCCATCTCAGTCCAGGCAATGCTGGTTGCATTGACGGTAGAGGTGTTCAATGGAGGGAGCGCACCATCCCCGGCGATGCTGCCTGTAGTAATCAACAGCAGCGGGATGCAGCAGAAAAACGCCAAAAACGACTTCGACCCAGACTTCATAAACGATTACGATCCTTGTGATGGCTCAGCGTAGCCATCCGAAGATAAATAATCTCCCCAAATGACTTACTTGCGTGTTTCGCGCGAACCTATCGTATGATGGTGGTCTACCGCAAGCGATGCGGCCACTCGAACTCAAACGAGTGCTCTCTGTCCATGGAGCTTTAAAGAATGCGTGTTTGTCATTATGTTTTTTTAAGTATCCTCAGCTTTTGTGTGTCCTCTACTGTGTGGGCGCAACAAAATGTTGTTGCTATTGATAACTCAGTAAGTACGCAGTTCTCTTTGCTGCAAGACCAGACAAAGGTGCAGCAAGCGCTCGCCCACATAAAAGCACAGGAGCCGGCCTATCTGGAGGAGCTGATTCGACTCACGGAGATTCCCGCGCCTCCATTCAAGGAAGAGCGCCGTGCTGCCTATTTTCTTGAGCAGATGAAACTCCGCGGTCTTAAGGATGCCTACATTGATGCTACCGGCAACGTGATTGGTATTCGTAAAGGCACCGGAAATGGACCGACATTCTTGATAGCGGCGCACCTCGATACAGTTTTTCCTGAGGATATTGATACAACTGTAACCTTACGTGACGGACGTTACTACGCCCCAGGAATCGGCGACGACACGCGGGGCCTTGCCGCATTACTGTCGGTGATTGAAGCACTAGAGACCAGCGGCATCGAAACTGTAGGCGATATTATTTTTGCTGGAAACGTGGGCGAAGAAGGACGAGGAGATTTACGAGGTATCAAGGGGATTTTTCGAGACCATCCCGGGATAGATGGTTTTGTTTCTATCGACGGCGTACGTATGCGGCGCATTACCAACGGGGGCACTGGTAGTCGTCGCTTTGAGTTTCACTTTACCGGGCCCGGCGGCCATTCCTTTGGTGCCTTTGGTCTGGCAAGCGCCACTCACGCCATGGGCAGAGCGATAGCCAAAATTGGAGATATCGAGACTCCGACCTTACCCAAAACTACTTTTACCGTGGGCACCGTCATGGGAGGGACATCGGTTAACTCAATCGCTGCTCATGCCGCCTTTGCCTTAGACATGCGCTCCAACGATAAGAGTGCACTGGCTGAGCTTGAGAAAATGACTAAAGCAGCGGCGCTGGCGGGAGTAGCTGAAGAAAATGCCCGCTGGGACAATGGCGAGATTAGCGTGGAGTTCAAACTGATTGGTGATCGACCTGTCGGGAGTACTCCGGTAACAGATCCATTGGTGCAGGCAGCAGCCCTGGCGTTTGACGCGGTCGATGTGGAACTGGAGGGTTTGGGCATCAGCAGCACTGACTCCAATGTTCCTATGTCACTGGGAATACCTGCGGTGACACTGTCAGCCGGCGGTGATGCTGGTGGTGCGCACTCTCCCGATGAGTGGTACGCCCCTTTGAAGTCCTACAAAGGCCCCCAGTCCGCTCTGCTGGTAACGCTCGCAATGACAGGAGTCGCAGGCGTGTCGGACCCGCTGCTGAAAACTCTCTAGCAAAGGACACTTGGGCTGTGAAATTTCATCGAATCAGTCCCAATGACGCGTCTTGATAGTGTGTTGAATCAGGACATATGAAGTAATACCTTCTACGACTCGCCTGCACAGTTCTTGGAGTGTGCCAATCTATGCGTCAACTCATAATCTTACTGGCGGCCTCCTTATGTTTTGCCTCTGCGGCGCAAGACGAAGCACCGGCTGCCAACGCGGTCGCCGCGGACATACGCTTCTACTATGAAGATGTACCCCGCGCAGCGCAGTTTTATCGCGAAAATCTCGGCCTTCATCCTATAAAGGCAACTGACGAATCGGTAGTACTCGAGATAGCGCACGGCGCATTTCTCACGCTGGCGACCCTTGAGTCCGAAGGCTACACGCCGGATACGCCTCGCACCGCTGCTATCGCCCTGATCACCGATCAGCTGGACGAATGGTGGGAAGCGCTGTCCCAGCGCGGATTGGACATGCGCACCGAATCCTATGATCCCGTTGCCGGTCGGGCACATCACGGATTCGTGCTGGCTGATCCCGAGGGATGGCTTCTTGAATTCGAACGCTTTAATCCGCATCCCGAAAACACGGCACTCATGCCTCAGCTCAGTGCCTTGCAAACCCGTTATGTCGATGGCGACGCTGCTGGTTTGCCCGAACAACTTGGTTTCAAGGCAACAGTTCTTTGGCTCTATTATGAGGATCTGGCCGCTGCCGAGAACTTTTTGATCGAATCCCTTGGTTTACCGCTGATCACTGATCAGGGCTGGGCCAAGATTCACGCAGCCGCACCGACCACGTTTTTAGGTTTGGTAGACGGCGCAAGAGGCATGCATACGTTCACGCCAGAGAAAGCCGTGACCTTTGAGTTACTCACTTCGACCCTGGCTGCGCAAAAGAGCCAGCTAGCAGCAAAGGACATTCCAATCATCTCCTCTGAGGATGGCTCTTTTGAAGTTCTTGATCCCGGAGACCATCGCTTGCGCTGGCGCAGCGTCGCTCCACGGGACTAGCCGGCATCAGTGCATGTTCCTGGACCCTGACCCTAAGTCAGCATCAAAAGGCACTAGAATAAACGACTATGTTTGTGGTCATTCTGGTAATCGTTTTGCTTCTGGCTATCGCGGCTCCGGGTTTCTGGGTCAAACGGGTGCTCGCCAGATACAGCCAACCTGTTGATCGCTATCGCGGACATGGAAACGGCGCTGAACTCGCAAGGCATCTTCTTGATCGTTTTGAACTACAGAACATAGCCGTAGAAACCACCACGGCAGGTGACCACTACGACGCGCAAGCAAAAGCCGTCCGGCTCACGGAGGACAAGTACAACGGCTATTCACTAACTGCTGTCACCGTAGCGGCTCATGAAGTGGGCCATGCTATTCAGGATGCACGAGAGGAGCCGCTGTTTCGTCGCCGCCAGTCACTGGCTCTGATTGCTGCACGTGTTCAGCAGTTCGGCAGCGTAGTCTTGCTAGCAGCACCGGTGGTCATGCTACTCACAAGAGCCCCCGGCCTTGGCTTAGGGTTTTTAATCGTGGCGATCGTCTCTATGCTCATGGCCTCTGTGGTACACCTCATCACATTGCCGGTAGAGCTCGACGCAAGCTTCAACAAGGCCCTGCCGATGCTGGAAGAAGGTGGATACCTGCACGACGGCGACCTGCCGCATGCGCGGCGTATTCTCAAAGCTGCGGCGCTCACCTACGTCGCGGCTTCGCTCGCCAGCTTACTCAACCTGGGGCGATGGCTTGCCGTGCTCCGTCGCTAGGATTGCAGCAAAGCAACCTCACTCGCGATTTTCCTGACCCATGGCGTTCGCAAGAGCCGTATATACTGCCAGCCGCTTTTTATCACCATTGAGACCGATCACCATGTCACTCTTACCCTGCATCGTAAAAGAACCACCAAGTAGCGCTAACGCAGCCGTTATCTGGCTTCATGGCCTGGGCGCCGATGGCAATGACTTCGTACCGATCATCCCTGAGCTTAAGCTTCCAGCCGAGCTAGCGGTGCGTTTTGTATTCCCCAATGCGCCATCAATCCCGGTCACTATTAACAACGGCTATGTTATGCCGGCTTGGTATGACATCACGGAGATAGATATCGAGCGAAAAATAGATGCGACTCAGCTCATTGCTTCGGCAGAGAAGATTCGTCTGTTAATTGATCGGGAAATCGATCGCGGCATTCCCAGCGGTCGCATCGTGCTCGCCGGATTTTCCCAAGGCGGTGCGGTGGCTTATCAAACCGCACTTACATACATGTTACCGCTGGCGGGCTTATTGTGCCTGTCCACCTACTTTGCAACGAAGGATACGATTACGCCCAATACGGCTAACAAACAGATTCCCATCAAGATCTGTCACGGCACTATGGATCCAGTGGTGCCCGTGGGACAAGGTAAGATCGCGAGTGAGCGCCTGTCCGATATGGGCTATACCGTTGAATACAGTGACTACCCCATGGAGCACGCCGTGTGTCCCCAAGAGATTGCTGATGTGTCGCAATGGCTGCAAAAGGTACTGGGCTAATCCCAGCTAACGACGGCTGGCTTCAATAAAACTGGACAATTCAGACCTTGTGGGCGGCGAGCACCCGGTACGAGACACATTGATTGCTGCGGCAGCACATGCGAGATCAAGAGCTTCTGCCAGGGTTTCAGCATTGCTTGGTACTTCTGATGACTCAAACGCCCCCGTGCGATAAAGACTGGCAAGAAACGCGGAGTGAAAAGTATCTCCCGCTCCTACGGTGTCTTCCAGCTTCGCAACGGCGTAGGCGCGTTTCTCGATAGCATCGGCCCCACCCGGAGCGCCGTAAAGTACAGCTCCGCCACCACCCTCCGTCAGAACCAAGAGTCCATCCTCCATCTCCTCATGAAGCTGAACCGCTGCCTCGCGAATGGTGCCATCAAGCTCAAAGGCTTCGATATCCTCGTCGCTTGCCTTCACTACGTTTGCGACGGCCATGAGGCTACGCACACCATCGAGATACTTTTTTTTGTCCAGACTTCCCCGCAAGCGAATATTGATGTCGATGCTGATAAAAATGCCACGCTCTCTCATCAACTCAAATAGGGCATTAATCTTGGGTAGTTGGCTTGGTGTTATCGCAAGCGACCCTGTGTGAAAAACTCGTAGATCGGACGGCAAGTGCTCGATAATCTCTTCTAGACTAGTGTCCTTATCCGCGATCCCTTCACGGTACAGACGATAGGAGGGCTGCCCCTGATCATTGACCGTAACTAACGCCAGCGATGTGGGACAAAGTGATCTGCGCTGAGACGGAACCACCACCCCCTCACTCAAGAGAGACTCACAAAGCTCCTCACCAAAACGGTCATCTGAGAGTGACGAAAGGTAGCTGACCGGGATTCCCTGCCTGGCAAGGCCTATCGCAACATTGTACGGCGAACCTCCGAGATGCGGCCGGTAGGCCCCGTCCTCGCCGATAATGAGATCGATCAGAGCTTCACCCAGTACGGCTACGCTCACGCCATCGCCTTCTCACGGCGGTTGAAAAGCTCTCGCTCCACCCTTCGCAGCGTTGCACGGTCGATCTGGTAAAACATCATCAAAGCACCTCCCGCGAGAAAATAGATCGCTGGCACCACGTTGAACATTAATCGTATACCGGTAATGGCCTGCTCAGATTGCACCGCATTAGCAGTAAACCCGAACCATGCGAGCATAAAGCCCGGGAGGGCTCCCCCCACAGCGGAACCGAACTTTAGAGAAAACATCGATGCCGACACCGTAAGTCCAGCGGTGTTCTTACCGGTTAACCACTCACCATATTCAGCGCAGTCGGTATACATGGAAAACAAAAGGGTGATTGTTACGCCAAAGGTCAAAATACCCGCACTGTGAACCAGCGTGATAAACCAGAAATTCTCTGGTGGCACCAAGTAGCAAAGTCCCAGCAGCAATGCATGGATGATGCTCATTGCAAAAACCAGACGATGCTTCTCAAACCGCTGCGTGAGGCGCGGTGTGATAACAGCGCCGATCAATTGTCCAATCAGCCCGCAAGAAGTTAGTACCGCGGTCTTATCAAAGATCAGAAACACATTCTGACCGGAGTCACCAAGATAATATTTGACGTAGTAAACGATTGAAGCAAAGCGCGCCACAAGACCTACCACAATGAGAATCCCAGTGAGTACCAGAACAACCCATGACGCGTTTTTCACCAGAGCGGAGAAGTCCTCACCAACGCTCGAATCATGATGGGGCAGCTGGACGCGCTCGCGAGTACTCGCAAAAGTAATCCAGAAGATTAGCACCGAGAGGATGGCGAAGAGGACTATCGTGAGACGAAACCCAAGGAGTTCATCACCGTTGCCCAGCATCTCCACGAGAGGAGTCGCAAAAGCACCGACGCAGAGCGTCCCCAAAGATGCGAAAACGAAACGGAACTGGGTAGCCTTCGTCCGTTCCTCGGCCACGGGAGAGATCACGGCGAGCAGAGCTGAATAGGGAACGTTGATCGCCGTGTAAGCAAGCATGATCAACGTGTAGCTGACGTAAGCGTAGATTAGCTTACCGGTAGAGGAAAGCTCCGGCCCGAGGAACAGCAGATAACCCAAGCCCGCATAGGGAACCGCAACCCACAGCAAATAGGGTCGATATTTACCCCAGCGAGAGTGAGTCCGATCAGCGATCAGCCCCATGGCCGGATCGCTGATCGCGTCCACCACCTTTGTAACAAGAAGCATGGTCGCCGCGGCTGCGGGGCTGATACCAAATACATCGGTGTAATAGTAGAGAAGAAAGAGTCCAAAGAACCCCATATAGAAGTTCGATGCCATATCACCCAGGCCGTAACCGATCTTTTCACGAAAGGACAGGGGTGCAGTGTTCGGCCCTAAACTCATCAGACGGCCTCTTTGGTCGCTTCGGTCAAAGCTCCAATCCTGTACTCGAAGGATTCTCCCTCCTGTGCGCCAGAAATCCATGCGCTACGTTGCGCAAAATCCACGGCCAGACGAGCAATGCATTCTCCATGAGTCCAGGACAACACAAGATGCTGTTTCGGTGAATCCTCCACGCAAAAATCGCCATCGAAGACCTGCAGAGAGTTGCAAAGTCGGATCAGCGCAAAAAGTTCTTTTACCACCGGTCGGTTGATTGCCGACAACAACTCCTCTCGGGAGTAATAATGGCGATTGATATCTCTACCCACTCCGGTGCGCTCAACGAGGCCTAAATCATTCTCTCCTGCGAGCAGACCAACGTAATACACCTGAGGCATACCAGGTACGAAGAACTGAATGGCTCTCGCAATAAGGTAATCAATATCGTTGCCACCCAGAGCGTCGTAGTAAGTAGAATTGACTTGGTAGATATCCAGATTAGATGCTGCGTTGCCGCTGGCTTGCCGGCTCTTCCCGCCGGTTTTATGGTGAATGCTTTCAACCAGCTGATCTATCTCGTGGTCGTTGAGCAGGCCGGGACGATCCCCATCCGCACCGACGTCTACAATACCTATGCCATCGTGCGTATCCAGTACGGTGACACAATTATGGGGCGCGATCCGAAGCCAATGTTCCAGCGCAGTCACGTCGTTGGTGTACAAACTGTGCAGCAACAACGGTGGCAAAGCGAAGTCGTAAACACGCCCCACCCTTTCTGCAATCTCACATTGAACCTGATAGTTCGCATGAACCTCAACGAGTGTCCCCATGCCGAGATCAGACGCTTTATCGCTCAACGTTGCGATAAAGTCATAAGTTTCAGACAACATGAAACAGTTCGTACCAGGACGCTTGATGGCATAGCCAGCCGCATCGAGGCGCACCTCTTTCACGCCGGCACCAGAAAACGTATCTAGGATGCTCTGCAAATACTGCCGTCCCACTGAACTTTCGACGTTGATGTCTAGTTGACTCGGGCTGAACGTGGTCCAAAACTCGTGTGAGCTGCCATCTGCAAGCGTCTTGGTCGTGAAAGGAGCTCCCGGTCGCGGCCGATAAATTTGGCTCACTTGCTCCGCAGTGGCGCCGGAGTCAAGAGCCCCGAACACTTCCTCATGGCGAAGAAACAAGTCCCAAAACTTTGAAGCGGATCCTTTGAGAGCAACATCCTGAAATTGACTGGACTCCGAAGAGACATGATTTACGATCATATCTGCCATGACACTATGGTTTGCCGCAATCGCAGAAACATCACCCCAGGAACCCAGCTGTTCATCCACTGAGAGGTGATCAGAAGGGTCAAACCCCGCATCCGCGCCATCAATGGGATGAAAAAAAGGCAGGATATGCACACCGCCAAAAAGACCGCCGAACTCATTTTCCAGCAAGTCTTTAAGCTTTTTGAGATCGCCGGCCAAACGGTCAGCGTAGGTAATGAGCGAAACCCTGCGCATATGTTAGTGACTCAGGTTGTTCGTTAGAAGATTGGACGGCGCGCTATCTAAGCGCACCGCCCGTTACGTCTTCCTAAAATCGGTAGGTAATACCGATGTTAGCCGATCGGCCATTGAGAGGACGAGCACGAATAAAACTTCCTACCGCCGCCGATCCTTCTTCTGACTCCGTAATTACGAACTCATCAGTAAGATTGTTAACGTTGACGTAGGCTGTGAGATCCTGAGTGACATCGTAGTTGAAGAAAGCATTTACCAGTACATACGCTTCCTGCTTAAGGTCGTTATTGTCCTGCACGTAATAGTCGGTTGATCCCTGCAGGACCAGGCCCGTCGCAAGACGCGCGTTGCGGTACTCGGGGATCAGGGTATAGATAAAATCTGCCTGTCTCCGGGGAGTATTGCCGACAACCGCTGCGTTGGTGGCATCGTCAGTGATTTCAGCGTCGGTCCAGGTAATGTTGCCTCGCACCACGAAGCTGTCGCTAAAGTTGAAGTCACCCTCTAACTCAATACCATTTGCTTCATACTCACGGACAAAGGTTAAGCCACTAGTAAGCTCCGCCTGCGTTTCCTCCGTTATCGTGTTGAAGAAGGTTGCAAAGGCTGACCAGTTTTCGCCAACGTGTTTGTAGCCAATCTCCAATTGCTGAACGTTGTCAAAGCCGTCAGTGGTCGACGTAAGACTGCCATCAGGTCGCAAAGAACCGCCAACCTGTGTCAGTCGATCAGCGATCGCGCGGCCGCCATCGCTATAGCGCGCAAAAACTGATGACGCATCCGTCAGGAGAAACGTGCCGCCCACGGAGTAGGAAGTATTATCAGCATCGTAGTTTACGTTGGTGGTTGCGGCATTGCTGGAGTTAAGAACCCGCACGCCGCCGGCAATGAAACCGGCCGAAGTGGCGCCGGGGTTTTCCAACAACGCATCACTATCGAGACGGGTAATTACACCACCATCAACGGCGAACTGGCCTACGCTGCCATCGCCATTAAGGTCTATGGGAGTATTGCCTCCGCAACAACCATCCAGACGCTGTCCTCTGGCTTCGACTTCATCGTGACGCGCGCTGACGTCGAAACGCATGCGCTCACCCACATCAAAGCCCACGTTGATGTAAGGGGCAAAGGTGGTGTATTCGAGATCCCAGTTCCACGCCAAAAAGCTTTGCGTTAAAGCGCCGTTGTCCGCAAGGACCACATCCACAGCGTTACCATCTTCATCGATGCCCGCGCCGTTAGCGAGGTAGGTGATGTTTCTCGAGTTTGAACCATCCAAAGTCTGCATGCGCGTCTGCCAGCTATTCCACGATGTCTTAATAGCCTGCTTCGAGTAGTAAAGGCCGCCGGATATCGCTAGGCCATTGGTGTTTTCCCAGGTGAACGAGAGGTCGTTAACAAACAAGCCTAAATCGTGAATCTTGGTATCGAAGAGAAGATTGGTATACGCGAGCTGGTCGCCATCCGCAGGCTGACCATCGATAAGTGCGGTTACACCGCCAGAACAGTCGAGCCCAACGCCAGCAACGCTTGCAGACGCGCAAAGTTCAGCACCCTTGTCCGCAATGCTAGCCGTACCCCCGGCAAAGCCATCGGTAAAAGGAGCGATAAAGCCACCCGAGATATCAGATTGACGAAACTTGTTACGCACCGTGAGCTGTTCGTTCAATGACTTTTCGAACTCAAAACCAAATGCGGATACCTTCGACTCGATTCCGTCGGCAAGAGAGCGACTGACGGGGTTTCCAAACTGATCGAAAGTCGTAAAGTTGTTTGTCTGCTGCGACTGGAGAGTTTGAGAACTGGCATCATAGCCCGGTACAGCCCCGTAGGAATCGCCACCCTCCACCAGCACCGGGGATGGAAGATATGTCGCGACACGATCATCCAGGTGCTTGCCATACAAACGTAGGTAGCCATCGTCAAATTCTTTCGTGATATTCACTTTCAGTTGGCCACCATTTTCACCGTTGTAGCCGGTATCGCGAACACCTTCACCGTCTCGAAAGAATCCGCCAACGTGGTAGTGAATGGTATCGGTCAGTGAACCACCATATTCGAAGTCGGTACGAAATTCGTCGTAATCCAGTCCCATGCTGACACCGATACTACCGCCTTCTTCCTCACCAGTTTTGCTTATCATGTTGATGATGCCGCCAGGGGAGTTGCTGGCAAAGGTAGACGCTGAGCCACCACGGATACTCTCTATACGAGCAATGGTCCAGTCAGCCCTCAACCAGTTGTCTGTGTTGCCGAAGTTGATGTCGCCATATTCGAGAACAGGCAATCCATCTTCGTGAATCTGCATGTACTTGGAACCGCCAGTCGCGAGGGGAATTCCGCGAACAGTGAGGTTGGCGTTACCACCGCCACCCGAGGACTCTGCGCGAACGCCGGGCAAAGCTCTGAACAGTTCCGCAGCAGAGCGAGGTGCGAAGTCGGTGAGCTCATCACCCCCCAAAGAACTTACCGAGACGCTGGCCTCGAGCTTAGTGGCTCCACCCGAGGGCACACCAGTAACAATTACTTCTTCAAGAACGGTTTGCTCTTGCGCTTGAACCAAAGCGGCAGGCAGCGCAGCAAGGGCAAAGCTAAAGGGAACGCACACGGAGCGCGCAGTTGAAAATATCTTCATGGCGGTTGCCTCGTTTTAGATTTATGTGGCTATACCGGTGATTAAGCACCGAAGTAACGGAAGTTAGAATATTGTGCAATCGATTGCAAGAAAAAAATGCAATCGATTGCCCTGCGTATAAAGTACTGTTATACAATGGCTTTTTTGATCGTACGAATATCCCAAAAGAGGACAGAAGCCTTGAAGCTAGGGCGAAGCAAAAAAATTTCTAGTCTTCAGGACCTTGCAGACTTGGCCGAGGTCTCACGCGCTACCGCGTCGCGAGCACTCAACGACAACCCTAGAATCGCTCTGGAGACACGAGAAAGACTCCAAGCTCTGGCAAGGGAACACGGCTACTCTATTAACAGAAGAGCACGGGACCTGCGCTTACAAAGAAATAGCGTGGTGTCTGTCGTGTTCATGCTCGACATCCGATCGCAACAACATATGTCTGACCTCTTCTTCCTCGATATGCTTGGAGGGATCGCTGATGCGCTAGCTGCCAAGGACTA
Organism: Congregibacter sp.; assembly: GCF_045107095.1. Taxonomy (GTDB): domain Bacteria; phylum Pseudomonadota; class Gammaproteobacteria; order Pseudomonadales; family Halieaceae; genus Congregibacter. The sequence continues at coordinate 24,009 of NZ_JBGCFU010000003.1, forward strand.
CGATCTACTCCTCGCGCACGCTCCCGTAATCGACGCTGCTAAACTTGCGGATGGCCGCGCAATGACGCAGTCAGACGGCATCATTTTCATCGGACAGGAGCGACAGCACGCGCAACTCAACGAACTGGCCGACAGCAATCGGCCCATGGTGGTCTGGGGGCATCCCGTTTCGGACAAACGGTATGTGGTTGTAGGCAGTGACAACTTCAATGGCGGCAATCAGGCGACATCACATTTGATTGCGACGGGTAGGCGGCGAATCGCATTTTTTGGCAATACCGCGAACCCCGAGAACGCGGCCCGCTTTGGTGGCTATCATTCTGCACTAAGCGATGCAGGTATCCCATACGATCCATCTCTTCACTTTGATATTCCCTTCACCATGGAGAGCGCTCGTGACACAGTCACTCGATTGTTGAGTGAAAGAACAGATTTTGATGCCGTAGTATGCGTATCTGACGTCGTTGCACTCGCCACGATCTCAGCTATACAGCGACAGGGGCTGAGTGTGCCTGAGGACATCGCAGTAACGGGCTACGACGATATCGGCCTAGCTGCGTACAGTAGTCCTACACTCACCACGGTGCGGCAAGACATTGGCCGGGCCGGCGAGGTATTAGTGGAAACACTGCTGTGCATGATCAATGGTGAGGCATACGGCGATACAGCGCTCACCACAAAATTGATAGTTAGAGAAAGCACTGGGCAAGCGGAGACACTCTAGATATAGGCCTCCATCAGGCCACACGGACACCTCAGGCCAGCAACACCACCTCGTCACCGGCAGACACGGATCCGGGCTTCACCACAGAGAGATAAGCTCCCATAAAGCGGTTTGTTTCTTCATAGAGAGCTTTTGCAATCTTGGGATTTCCCGGAAGGTCAAAAGGCTGCTGGGGACGAGCGGGCATAGAGCAGCGGATCGTTTTTGCAGCTACCTCCAACTCTACGTCCCCTATCTGCAAACGCTTGCCGATCCAGGAAAATTCAGCGAGACCGCTTATTCCATCGTTGGTTTCCACAAGAAAATTAGGTCGAAAGCGACGTACATCAAAAGACTCCCCTGACAGCTCCGCCATGTGTCGAAGCGACGCCGTCGTGAGCAAATGAATGGGTGCCATATCATTGTAGGTGCCGGGCGGTGCAAAACACTCCGCCAGTAACAAGATCAACTCTTCGGGGTAATCTGATAAGTCTGGCGGTGCCTCTCCGGCCGCGATACCCAGAATTTTCATAATCGCTGCCTCGTCTAAGGGCTGCGACCAGCGATAATGTTCGCGATTGCTTGGGGGCTGTAAAGCGCTCAAGGACAGGCTCTCACCGATGTAGTCGCTGATCTGGGCGCCTATCGAATCATCGCTGCTCGCTTCGCTACCATCGGGAAAACGCACGCTTACGGAAGGCACCTGCTCAGCAAACACCCGAGTCTTGGGCCGCTCACCAACGTATCGGGCCTCAAGATTCATGAGCTTTGGAAAACGCTTACCCCAAGCAACGTCACCATGGGAATCGAGCATTGACCAGCTCCGATCACCGATCACGCCTAACTCATCCAGCTGCACAGTATCGACGGTGTGCCCCGCCATACTTTTAACCGGATACATCCAAACGTCTGAAACATGACCAATCTGCATAGCGTTCTACCTAGTGCTTTTGAACTGAGTCTAACAGATCAAAAAACTGATAATGCCTGGTCTAATCGACGGCGCATCTGGTCAGGATTGCTCCTCAAGCCACAGCAAGGTGTCGAGATAACTGGCCAGATATTCCAAGTATTCCGGTGCCCGCTGATCCAGTGCGACCAAGGCCTTTACAATTAACCCTTGAGAGTTAAGGGGGCCCGCCGAATCCGGCAGTGTGGCCATAGCCTGCTCTATACGCGCCTCTACATCGCGTTTCCAGACACGCTGGCCAACGACATCGAGCACCTTCAGCTCAGTGCGTTGTCCCAGTAACGATCTCAATTCGCCCAATGCTTCCAATGTCTGGTCACGCGCCCGCTTGGGCCGCTTGAGGCCTTCGCCTAACACCTTGCTCCCTACTGAATCAGCCATTGGGTGGAACTTCTTCTGATGAAACGATACGCGGCACCGGCGCCATTTCGACCCTCCGGTTCAAAGCCCGACCGGGCTCATCAATGTTGGGTGCGACGGGCTGCTGGTCGCCAAAGGCCGCAGCGAATACGCGATCGGCAGGCATCCCTGCTGCAATAAGCTCCCGTGTAACCGTCAAAGCCCGCTGGGCCGAAAGCTCCCAGTTATCGCTAAAACTCAGGTTGCCCGACTGAATTGGCAAGTCATCGGTAAACCCGCTGATCATCAATAACTGATCATTCTCCTCGAGGAAGACATCGAGAGGTTCAGCCAAGGTGACCAACAGTTCTCGGCCCTCATCTTGCAATCGGTCAGAGTTCAGGGCGAACAGCACACTCCCGCTAATGCCGATACGACCATCACTGATAGTGATTCGACCAGTGGACAAAGGCCCGGCCAGGGCTTGCTCGAGTACCTGCCGGCGAGCCAGCTCCTGCTCGCGTTCCGCCTCGGCCTCCTCCAGATTTTTCGCCAGCTCCAATTGAAAGCCGAGGGTCCAGACCAGGATGAGGACAAACACCCCAACCAGGCCGGTCATCAGGTCACCGAAAATCGCCCAAATGGGGGGGCCATCGCTGCGACCATCATCCAGATACTCTTTCAAGACTGATCCGCCTCAACGTGCAGCAAAGCAGTTACCGATTCGAGGCGCTCGAGTATGGCTTGTTGAGTAATCAGGTTGTGGTCAATGATTTCACGCGCTTGATCTACGTAATACCCCATCTGCTCGTCGCTGCGCGAACCAGCAGCCATCAAGCCCTCAGCGGTCGTGGTCAGCGAAGTGTTGAGCGCCTCGCTACTGTCTTTAAACGCATCTACAGATTCGGCAAAGCCGCCACTCAAGGCTGACAATTCCAACGCGGTGCTGGCAATTTGCTGCCCCGACGCGCCCAGCTGCTCACTCAGATTACCGGCCAGAAGTTCAAGGGCTTCACCGTTGCGCGCCAGTAACTGATCCACTTCGATACCGAGCTTGTTCGACAACGTCTGCCAACGCTGCTCATTGCTATCCACTGTTGCTGCCATCTTCTGCGAGAGGCTTTCGGAGACCTGCGTCAATTGCTTCGCGCTCTGCGCCATAAGCTGGTCAAGCTTATCCCCTGCCGCATTGCTTTGCTCCACGATGTGTTCTTTGAATTCTGTGCTCATCATCTTCAGCGCGCCCTGCTGCTCGTCGTCGCGTTCCTTCAGACTCGCTATGAGCACCAGCTGTTGTTCCAGCAAGGTCGACCGCTCTTCCATAAGCTGCTTATCGCGCTCAAGAGATCGCTCGGCGTTGTCTTGAAGCATGTTGATCAAGTCGCTGCCGATGCTGATCGACTGCCCAGCAGCGGATTCCATCGCTGTAACGGATTGAGTAACACTCTCATTCATTGCCTGAAGCTTCTCGCCCAAGGACTCTTGCAATTGAGCGATTTGCTGCGCACTGCTATCAAGCCGCTGGCGCTCCAGGGACTGAATGGCCTCTAGCTGGCCACCCATTTCTGCGACGAAACTGTCGGCGCGTTCGCTCATCGCGCTATGGCGCTGCTCTTCGGCGACCCGACGCGTAGCCAGTTCCTCAGTCAGGTGAGCACGCAGAGTCTTGTGAAGTTCTTCGTCTACCTGCCTGCGCGCCGCAGCCTCACTGGCGAGCTGTTGTGATGCCTGCTCTAGCATTTGCCCCACAAACGGCTGTAAAGCCGCTGCAGTCTCTTTGCTGGTATTCGCCAGACTACCCTTTACCTCGGTGGCGAGCTCAGTAGTAAGCGCCTGAAAGTCCGCACGCACCGCTGTTTCAAACTCGCGTTGCTGCGTTACGAGCTGCTCACCGGAGCGTTCACTCAGGGCGGTCAGTCGCTCTCCAACTTCTCCTAACTGCTGAGTTAGTGCCACCAGACTAGCCACCGCATCAGGCAAAGCGTTGGCCTGCTGCTGAAGTGCACTGTAGGTTTGTGTCCGTTGATGGCTGAGTGAATGGTCCCGAAAAAACTCGTCCCTGCAGTGGTCCAGAACTTTTGACACCTGGAGCCGTTCACGCTGACTAAGCGTTGCAATCAAACCCAGCATGGCAGATGCCGCGACACCAGCGACAGACGTGCCAAAGGCCATCCCCAGCCCCTCAATGGGTGCAGCCAGACCCTCCCTAATCGCCGTCAGCTCAGTGCCCCCCTCTAGTGCAAGCGCCGCGCCCCCCAGTGTGGCTACCATGCCGACGAAGGTGCCCATCAAGCCCAGCATTACCAAGAGCCCTACCAGGTAGGGCGTCAGTATCGGCGCGGGAAGTCCCAGAAAATGCCCCACAATCCGTTGATGCACCGAGTGGCGTAATGCTTCGGGCACGGTGGACAGCCATGCATCCAGCGTCGGGATATCAGTGGACGATGCCCGCGCTGCATCCAGCCCACCCAGGACCGACCGCAGTCCCGCGGTATGGCGCTGATAGCGCCATAGCTCTACACCACCGATACCGTACGCCGTGACGATCAGCACCATGACCAGAAGAGTCAAGCTGTCATCGGCTGCCACTGATCGGGCCATCAGGACAATCAGGGCCATGCCCGTGATAAAGGCCGCGTAGGATAGAACTCGAGTCATGCGTTTTTCCCTAGGGGATCTTCAGAAGATAGACAAGACAACATGCCCTCGAGGGGCTGAAGCCTGAGTGTTAGCTCTGCATGGAGCAGATGCTGCACTTCGTCGTGGAACTGCGCCAACCATCCGCCAGCTTGAAGCCAGCTTTGTGGTTCGCCAGCAAGCCAATCTTGCTGGTGCTGGTGCTGGCGCAAATGCTCAAAGCGCTGCCCTACCAGCTTGGGAAGCTTTGCAAAACAATGGCGACTGTACTTTACAAGCATGGGCCCCAAAGCAACCTCTACCGCCGCGACTTGCGCCAGCGCGTCGCTTTTATGCTGCAAATGCTCGATTAGTGCTTTTCTGAGTTGCGCGACGCGCCGCTCGAGCTCACTTTGGTGCAGGCTGTAAAAACGCTCGTATCTACCGGTCGCCTCGGGTGCGCTTAAGGTGTTCTTACTCGCAGTGGGGAGCTCAAAGGTCTTTTTGCCCTCGATCACCTGCTGACGATCGTCGGTCACAAAACTGGCATCGATAGACGCCCGCATTGCGGACCTATGCTGTGCAAAAACTGAATCGCTGGCAGAGGGCTCAATAGGCTGGGGGCTAGCGCTGACACCGTCGAGCTGAGCGAAAAAATCGGACAAGGTGATGGCGTCAGAGATATCAACAAGATCAGCCAAACGGGTAGCAAACACGCGTTTACGCGGCCGTGAAGACACCAGACCCAGATCGGTCAGACGAAGCACCAAAGGCGCCTGCCCCAAAGATGAGAGTTTTGTCTTGGACATGCTTGAACACAACGCCTTATGTAGCGGAGGCGCTTGGCCCGCGTACAAACTGTTTAGAGAGTAAGAGTCAGCGAATACTGACCGTCCAGAGCAATCGACACCACGACCAGCGTCCGTGCGCTCGTGAACGCCTTCTTCAGAAGGCGCGCAGGGTAGCGCATATTGGCGCTGACTTTAAAGAGCTACGGTGCGCGCTTTAGCCTTTGATAGCTCCTGCCATTAATCGGCCCTTGGATCGAATCTAGCAAGTCCAGCCGAATGTCTGATTTTTGTACCTGCAATCAAAAGCTTACAAAGATACGGCGATTTTTTAGCCCCGACCTGTGATACTTGACAGCTGAAGAGCACTCGCTGGTTCGAGTTAAAGGAGCAAGATTGATTACCTTTTTGAAAACAATAATGACCGTGACCCTAAGCGCATGTTTATTAACGGGCTGTTTATCTCAATCACTGCCAGAAGAACGTCTTCCAGAGTTTTCCGTCATCAGTGTCCAACTCCCCGGGTTTAAGCCTCAACAAGGAGATACTGTCAGCTGGCTGAACGACCTCGTCATCGCCGGTGACCTTTCTGCGGAAATCGAAGCATTGGCCACCGAAGAAATCACCTCACGCGTTGAGCAACGATTGAGTGATGAGGGGTTTAGGTTTGCAGCGCCAGCAAACAGTCAATACGTCCTGCTCGCCGCTCTCGTTGGCAACATGTCTGACGAGCTGTTGGATGAGCAAAAACAGATCTTGGAGCTGGCTCGCATGTATCCAATGCTAGGCGGCGGAGCCTATGAGCGAGACATGCTCATACTGGCCCTAACCACATCTGAAAAAGTGGGAGATGGCAATCCACTGTGGAAAGCGGCTGTCGAAGTGTATTCGGCCGATGAGCTCAATCTAAACGACGCGGCCAAATTAAAGCGTCTGGACGCTGCGATAAACCAGCTGCTTTCAACACTGCCAGACATGATGTGAAAAGCTCAACGGGAATCGGAAGCAATACGGCAGCTGCCTGGAGTAGTACCCTGCTCTGGATACAAAATGCCGAAAGCTTTATCTTGCGCAGCCAGTCAACAAAAAGAATGAATACAAATTATGGGTAGAGCCTACCAAAACCGCAAAGAGTCCATGGCCAAAACCTCGGACCAAAAAGCTCGGGTATATAGCAAGTATGCTCGGGAAATCTATGTTTCGGCGAAATCTGGCGGACTGGATCCTGCGGGCAACCTAGCCTTGCGCAGTATCATCGACCGAGCCAAGAAAGATCAGGTGCCCACCCACGTCATCGATAAAGCCATCGACAAAGCCAAAGGCACCGGCGGCGAAGATTTTGCTCTGGCACGCTATGAGGGTTTTGGCCCCAACGGCACCATGGTCATCGTGGACTGCCTCACCGACAATCCCAACCGCACTTTTGGCGATGTGCGTCAGTGTTTCAACAAAGCTAAGTGCAAATTAGGCAACACGGGCAGCGTGAGCCATCTGTTCGATCACAGCGCCATTCTTGCCTTCTCTCACGACGACGAAGAGGCCGTACTCGAGGCGCTGATGATGGCTGACGTGGATGTCAGCGATATAGAGAGCGAGGACGGCAAGGTAACCGTCTTTACGCCTCACACCGAGTACTTCAAAGCCAGGCAAGCCATCATTGATGAGTATGGCGAAACCGAGTTTGACGTTGACGAGATCCAGTTTGTGCCGCAGTTAACTACACCACTTGGCGATGAAGATCAGGCGATCATGGACACTCTCATCGACTTACTTGATTACCTGGAGGATGTGCAAAAGATCTATCACAACGCTGCCTAGCAGGCGGCGCACGGCGCGCAACGGTCAAGAGTAAAGATCAGACCTCAGCGCACTGGTTCATAAATACCGCCAGGGCGAAGTCTTTGTCAGAAATCCCGCCCACATCATGGGTCGTGAGTTCCACGCGGACACGGTTATAAACGTTGAACCACTCGGGGTGATGGTCGGTGCGCTCAGCGAAGAGCGCAACTCGCGACATGAACCCCCAAGCGGCATTGAAGTCGTCAAACTTGAATTCTTTTTCAAGCTTTCCGTCTTCGTTCAATGTCCATGGAGCTGGGGATGCCGCATTCAACTGATCGATCTTTTGTTTGAGTTGCGTCCCAATCAATAACTCGTGACCCACAGTGTCCTCCTTTTTACTAAACCCTGAGCTTAACCGGAGTACTCGGCCCCACGAAAAACCCATCGCTCCATCACTTTACTGGCACAAAGCAATAAAACCATATAGTTTCAACGGGTGTTGGCAAAGAATTAACCCACCAAGCGCTTGAGAACAGCTGTACGAAAACCGAGCACAATTCGCTGAGGGCTCCAATGAGCTTTTATGAAGAGCTGAAGAGACGGAACGTTTTCAGAGTAGGCGTTGCCTACGCCGTGTCTGCATGGGCTTTACTACAAGTCGTAGACCTGATTCTTGACAACGTGAGCGCTCCCGACTGGGTTGTGCAAGTATTCATGCTAGCCATCGCAATTGGTTTTCCCTTCGCCCTGCTATTCGCCTGGGTGTTTGAAATGACTCCGGATGGCGTGAAACTCGAAAAAGACGTCGACCCTGGTCAATCCATTACCCCGGACACAGGGCGGAAGCTGAACCTAGGGATCAGCGTAGCACTCGCTATCGCGGTTGTTCTATTGCTTGTAGACAAGTTCAGTGCGGGACTCATATCTGGACCACAGCCTGCTGCGTCCAATAAAGCTGAGATTGCGGATACCAATCCTTCCAAAAACTTCTCCAGTGCAAACTCCATCGCTGTACTTCCCTTTGTCGATATGAGTCAGGCTCGCGACCAGCAGTACCTGTCCGACGGCATAGCCGAGGAAATTCTGCATGAACTAGCGCAAGTGGGAGGATTGCTGGTCACCTCCAGATCGTCATCGTTCACCTTTCGGGATAAAAACCTCGATATCCCTTCGATTGCGGCTCAACTGGGCGTTGGCTTTGTTCTGGAGGGCAGCTTACGAAGAGCTGGCGATCGCATCAGGATAACCGCGCAGTTGATTCAAGGCTCGACCGACAAACCGGTATGGTCGGAATCATATGACCGAGAGCTGAATGACATTTTTGCCATCCAGGATGAACTATCACTCGCAGTAGTTATTGCACTAAAAGACACGCTAGGGGTGGAAAACGCAAACACGCCTAAATCACGTCAGGTGATCGGCGTTGAGGCCTACGACCTCTATTTGAAAGGATTACTCGCTTACAACCATGGGACAGTCCAATCCCTGGTCGAGGCAAAGTCGTACTTCGAACAGACCATTGATTTAGAACCCGGTTATGCCAGGGCTTGGGATCAACGTGCACGGACGCTGTTCCAGCTGCTGGGTGATTTCAACGAATATGTGGGTGCCAAGACATTAACAGCGCAGCATGCGAATTTTACGAGCACGGAGGCTGCGGCACTCAAAGCTGCTGAGCTTGCACCCAATCTAGGTGGACCGCATACAGTACTAAGCCTGATTTACCCGTGGAACGCTGAAACGACTCTCGCTCTGCGATCAAAAGCCATTAGCCTGTCCCCGAACGACCCTTTCGTGGTGTATCAGTATGGCAGGGCGCTGGAATGGCTCGGGCGAGTCCGTGAGGCCGACGAGTACCTCCGTCGCGCTGTCCAGTTGGACCCGCTCAATCTTGAAAGCCAAATCGCCTACGCGCGTTTTAATATGTGGCGTGGCCGCACCGGCAAAGCACAGTCACTTATCGACCAGCTTGTACTAGACAAACCTGAGCATGCCCCCGCGTGGAGCATGAAGTCTAAGGTCCACACGTCTTCTGGCAATCTTGTCGAAGCTATGATCGCTGCGCTCAGAGCCACTCAGCTCGACCCAGAAGACGCAGAAATCAAACAGATGATAGCGAGTCTCTATATGGCCTTAGGCGACATTGACGCAACCAGCCACTGGGTGAGGCGCTTAAAAGCGGAACACCCAACCCAGTTTAGGGATGCTCCCTTCTATGATTACCTATTGCCGTGGCTGAAAGGCCAACATGACTCTGCGCTGCAAGTAGCCCGAACTCAAGTCAATAAAGAGAGCGCTGACCGCCCCTCGTTTTCAAAGTACCAGCTGATAAAGGATATGCTTCGCCAAGAGAAGTACGCCGAGGCCGAGTCCGCCTTGCTAAAATTTTCTCCGGAGCTAACTGACTTTATGAGCTGGCCGGTAGTCAGTACCCTCAAAGAAGCCAGAGCTTTCAAACTGAACGAGGTGGCTCTTGGTGGCAGGGTCCTGCAGTTTATTTACCAACAAACGGGGCGACACGAGCTCTCCGATGCTTTGGTTGATCGTTTAGCCTGGCAGGGCTTAGAAGAGGGGCATTTTGCCAGCTTCACACCCCGAGCCGATCAATACTTAACGGAAACCGGCAAGCAGTTAAGGGCCGGACTGCACAACGAGGCGCTGGCTGCGCTGGAGACGGCCGTCAAGTTGGGTTATCGAAAAACACCTACCGGCCCGGGGTGGCAGCACAGAGTCCGAGACGACCCTTTAATGAAAGACATTCGACAACATCCCCGGTTCGTCGCCGTTTTAGAGACCATTGAAGGGGATATGGTAGCGCAGCGTGCTGAGCTAAATGCTCTGCTGAACGGAGAATAGCGCCAACGCACGCATCATCGCCCCCTTCACCCTTTCACCCTACCCCGCAGTGTATTCAGTTCGCCTGAATTCGATGGCGGATCAATTTGCTCGTGGCAAGATAACGCCTACACCCCATCTCGCTCTAGCAGCTACGGAAATACACATGCATTCTTATTGGACTCGCTCCGCGCTGTTTTTTTCAGTGCTGGCCGTTACAGCTATCAGCCACGCTCGAGAGTTTCCCGAACTCCAAGGCCCTTACATGGGCCAGGCAGTCCCAGGTAACCGTGCCGAGGTGTTTGCGCCAGATATCGTTTCTACTGACGGCTGGGAAGTAGAAGGTGTCTTCGCTCCCGGTATGCGTGAGTTTTACTTCACAACCAATGGCGGCGAATACAAGGTGCCTACCGTGGTGGGCTTTCGTCAGGAAGGCGATATCTGGAAAAAATACACTGAGTTTCAGCGCGACGGGGAAGTCACATTCTCACCCGATGGCCAGCGCATGCATATGGCTGAAGGCTACAGAGATCGTGTAGGCAACGGCTGGTCGGAGCGCAAGGAGCTCGACCCCATTTTCCAGCGAGAGGATTGGGGAATCATGCGGCTATCAGCTTCCGCAAAAGGCACCTATGTTTTTGATGACTATAAAAGCGAAGACCTGATACGAATCTCCCCGCTTGTCGGCGGAGAGCGCCCGGAGCCAGTGGCGATGGGCCCAGTGGTCAATACAGGGGAATGGACCGCCCACCCCTTTATAGCACCGGACGAAAGCTATTTAATCTGGGATAGCGAACGGGAAGGCGGTTTCGGAGACTCCGATCTTTACATCAGCTTCCGTCAGCCAGACGAATCCTGGGGTCCAGCAATAAACATGGGTAAAGGGGTGAACTCAGACAAGTGGGACGCCTATGCCACCGTGACCTCTGACGGAAAGTACCTATTGTTCAATAGAGGTGTCGATCCAGAGAACAACAACATAGATATCTACTGGGTCAGCGCCGACATTATTAGTCAGCTAAAAACAAAGGACCTACAAGAAAATTAAGCTGGCAGATCGGCTGCTAGTTAGCTTCGTCTGAACTATCCACCTCCCGAAGCCTCATTCCCTCTCGAGTTAGTAGTGATTTTAAGCGCTCGGGATAGTCCGCTGGTATCGCCCACAAAACATCGAACTCCGTCGGCTCTAAGCCGCGTTCCTTCGCCCGTAGATCGCTTCTTACCGCGAGTACTAGGTCGCTGCTCGCCCATGGATGATTGATCCAATAGCGATGACCCGTAATATCGAAGCCGCGCCCTTCCCAGTCTCGGGATACATCAATCACCTCGAGTCGGTCCGCGGCGATCAAGGTGTTTAACGCCTCTTCCGTCAAATCCTGACTCTTTTGACCGATGCGAGCGCCGCCTCCCATAAAGGTTGACCCCATATCTAACGCACCATCCTTAGAGGAGAGCGTGACTACGACCCGATCAACCAGGCTATTGATTTCTGGAAGAGCTTCAACGAAGTCGGAGGTAGGCACATCTGCGGCCGCAAAGTAAACCGTACCCAGGCGAAACTGCTCCCGGGGGTCCTGACCACTGTCTTGATTCCGGGTATACAGTTCTTCCAGGGCACTAGTCACCACGCGGCCGCCGGCACTCCAGCAAACAATATTGATACGGCGCGCATCCGATTGCCTGGCAAGAACCTCAATGAGTGATGCAAGTGAAGGCGCCGCCCGATAAGCTCGGTCTACATCATCGCCAATACCGTAAGAGAGTATGTTTTGGCGAGTGGGCCATGAAAAGGCAATAGACGTCATGTCCCTACCCATGAAATGGTCCAGCTGCGCGGCGAAGGCATTCGCATTGTAGAAATTCACCTTCGCACCGTGGACATAGATGAGTAGGTCTTTGTCTCGCGCCGACGCGATAGACCGATTCATATCCGACATTAACCAGGCCAAACCTTCCGCCGCATTTTCGGATACAGGCCCCTCCATAGACGGTCGAAATCTACCCGCCTCCAGCAGCCCCGCAACAGAGAGTTCAACAACGGAGGGACGTTCGGCGCTGCGCGAGTAGTCTCTTAGATCAGACCAAGTAAGGCTGTCACCGCCAAAACCGATAAGCGACATCCCTGCAGAAATCACATCACTCTCGTCGTTTCCGTAGTTAATACGCTGGAGGTCGGCGTCGCGCTGCCTGGTAGTCGCATAATAGACCTTACGCGGCTTCCACCGCTGATCCTCCGAGATGTTGTCCAGAGGACTCAGGTCCAACTCAGAATACAAAACCGGCGTCGGCATCAAGGGTTCGATCTTGGGGCCTGCACAGCCGACAAGCGCCATCGCAATCAACAGAGCTGCTACTCCGCGAAATGTCATAATAATCAGTGCCTCGTGTCCGACGGCAAATCATCTTGCTGTACTGATTCAGCAATCTCCTGGACCACTTCGACGGTATCGTCAATGCTCAGCCCGTAAACATGAGCCGCCGTAAACAAAGAACCCGCCAGCAAGTAGTCCACTGAACGATCGATCGATATCTCATGACGCTTTGCCAGCCTCTCGGTGATCCGATGGAGCTGGAGGAAGAAGTCTTTGCCGATTTCAGCATCTTTTTCTTTGCTTTGGTTCATGTGCGCTGCACCGCTCCCCATTACCTAACGCCCAAAGAGTGAGCGCCGATTCGAGATAACAAGCCCGTCGCTATTATAGACCCTCAAACCAAGTCGTGATTTTTGAAACCAAGCCAAAAACAGTAGCGAAATATCGGTGTACGTTGCACCATTGGCAAAACAAAGCAAAACACAAATTGCCCCATTCTTGAGAAAAGGAAATCCATGAACTACGTACACATCGTTGCGGTGCTTGCCGTTATTCAGTTTATCTACTTCGGCATTATGGTTGGACGCGCTCGTGGACTCTATGACGTCGCTGCTCCAGCTACATCCGGCCATGAAATGTTCGATCGAGCTTTTCGCATACAAATGAACACACTGGAGCTCCTGGTGTGCTTTCTGCCTGCCCTGCTACTCGCAGCTGTCTATTGGCCCAGTTCAATCATTGCGGCTGTCGGTGCTTTTTACCTGCTTGGTAGAGCACTTTACTCCGTGGCATATACGAAGGACCCATCTACAAGAGGGCTCGGTTTTGCTCTCAGTCTTTTTCCGACGCTGGGCCTACTAATTGCTGCTGGGGTGGGCGCGGTCATCGTCTAAGTTGCAAGAGACAAAACAGGCGGTCTTTCTAATAGGCTAGGTAGCGTCCGACTTCGCCTTTGACTCATTAGCTGCCGACCCAAAAATACCCTTGGCCATCAGTGAAGTCTCCCCCGCTCGCCGCCGCTGGTACACCTCCGCGCGCACCGCATGAATGTCAGCATTCTCGGGGTCTGCAAGACTCGCCATTTCGACGAGATGGCAAGCACTCCGGATATCGCCATCTGTGAGCTCCAGTGCACGCGCGGCGAGTTTGCTTGCGCCACCGGCAAGAGCTGCAAGCTCCTGCGCCAAACGACTATCTGCAGCCGGCTTTAGGTTCGCAGGATTGCCGTCGTACCAACCACCATAGAGTCTCCAGAGATTACGTATTACAAACTCCGGCTCATCATAGGTGGGAGCAAGCCAGGGTTTGTCAGTGAGCGTACCGGGTATCTTGATACTGTGAATAACGTCGCTGAGCCTGGCGCCCTCATTCATTAGAGAGAGGGTCTCATCCACCAAAAACTCTAATGCACTGGCCACGTCATCAAGCACTGTCGCAATACGCTCCTTACCGCAGATCGGCAGGCCATGGGCAGGGAGAAAAAGCTCTGCTTCCATAGCCGACATATCGCGTAGTGCTTTTGCCCACTCTCGAGGATACCGCTGGGCTTTTTGCGGGTTACCCGCATTGGGGAAAGCCCAGATGAAGAAGTCACCAGCACAAATGGCACGCTGCGACGGCACCCAGGCCCAGGTGTGATCGTCGGTCTCTCCCTTGGCGTGGCGCAATTCGAAGCGAGTGTCTCCGGCGGTAATTGTATGGGCATGATCGTAGGTTTGATCGGGATTCGGTGTTGTCGTGGGTAGAAATTGAGCATCACCGGCAAGATCGTAGCCACGCCTCTTAAACTGGCCAAACTGCCGTTCATTGATGACATGGTTGTAGCCATTAGTCAGCCGATACCGCTCAAAGCGCTGGAGCACATTTTCGTGAGCTACGATGCTTGGCCTCTGCGCCTCGCTACAAAAGGCCCCGCAACCACCCACATGATCGATATGCCCGTGGGTGAACACCACCGAATGAAATGGGTCGTCAGTCCAATGTCGGATTGCATCGACACAGCGCTTACCGCCCTGCTCGTTGGACGTATCAAAAGCTACCAATCCCTCATCGGTCTTAAAGACAATGCAATGAGAAAAAGCCTCAACTACCGCCGTACTCTCAGAAAGCTCGGATAACTGGTGATTAATGCGATTTAGCGGCCCCGACTGTTCAAGGTCGACTCGGCCATCAATAACCCCGGATGAAATCTCCAGCAAATCAGTCATGGGCGTTTACGCCTTAGCATGCAGTACTACGGGAAGCTTCGAGTACCCCATAACGAAGTTAGACAATACGCGTTCGGGTTCACCGACCATCTCTACCCGTTCAAACCGCTGGAGTATCTCCTCCCAGAGAATACGCAGCTGCATCTCGCCCACGCGATTACCCATACAGCGGTGAACACCAAATCCAAAGGACAGATGTTGGCGCGCATTCTTTCGATCAATGAGGAACTCATCGGGCCGTTCGATCACGTCTTCATCCCGGTTTCCAGAGACGTACCACATCACCACCCGATCACCTTTTTTAATCTGTTGGCCACGAAATTCGATATCCTCCAGGGCAGTTCGTCTCATGTGGCCCAAGGGCGTCTGGTAACGAATAATCTCCGACACCATGTTCGTCACCAAATCCGGATTTGCCGTTAGCTTTGCGTACTGATCAGGATTCCGGTTGAGTTCAACCACGCCCGCCGATATCGAGTTACGTGTGGTGTCATTACCGCCTACGATCAGCAACATGAGATTCCCGAGGAACTCTTCGGGCTTATCGATCATGTCCTTTGTATCCTCGCCATGGGCAAGCAGCGATATGAAATCGAACTTCATGGGCTGCGCCGCGCGCTCCCGCCACAAGCGACTGAAATACTCAAGACATTCGCCTAACACTCGCTGGCGCTCGTTCATATCCACCTCAACGCCGACGGTCTCTGAGGTGGTCGTTACATCCGACCAGTAGGGCAGGAGGTGTCGATCCTCGAAAGGAAAATCAAAGAGAGTGGCAAGCATTTGCGTCGTAAGTTCTTTTGATACTCGCTCAACCCAATCAAACTCTTCGCCCACGGGCAGACTGTCTAAAATAGTTACCACGCGTTGACGAATAAGGTCCTGAAGCTCGTTGAGTCGCTGAGGGGCAACCGCTGGCTGTACCGTCTTTCGCTGTGCGTCATGCTTGGGATTATCCATAGCGATAAACATTGGCGGAGCAAAGCCCTGGGGCTGATCGCCGATAACAATGTCGCGCTCTGAAGAAAATCGCGTGTGATCTGTGTCCACCGCCATAATGTCGTTGTACTTCGTGATCGACCAGTACGGTCCGAACTGACTGTCGGGACAAAAGTGCACCGGCGCTTCTCGACGAAGACGACGGAAGTATTCACCGTGGGCATTGGCCTGAAAGATTTCGGCCTGGGCAACATCCAGGGTATCAAGGGGAATGGAACTCGGATCGGGTACGTCGCTAGCAACGTTTGCTAAAACTGCTTCAGCCATGCTGTGTCCTCGCTTTTATTTGTTATTTGTACGTCTCCCCATTAAAGCTCTCCGAGCACAGAAAGCAAGGGTTTTAAAGCGACGCTAGCTGAACCCACTCTCATACAGATTCGAGCTATATTTAGGATTGTTCACTGCTTGGCAACACATATGATTATTCAACGAATCGCTCAGGCGCTGCGCTCTCAGGACTGGGTAACCGTGACCGTAGAGTTTTTCCTTGTTGTATTGGGTGTACTCGTCGCCCTCGAGGTTGATCGCTACAACGAGCGCCAGAAAGAGCGTGCCGAGGAATTAGCATTCCTCGCTGCCTTACAGAGAGATCTTCAAACCGATATCGTTGAATACCAACTCATCTTAGATGGATTTCAGGCCGTTGAAGAATTTGGGCTTCGAGGAGTAGGAACGCTGGAAGCCGACGGCTGCGAAGAAACTACATGCTGGCGGCGTTTGCTAGAGCTGTTCCATGCTTCCCAATGGCTAAACGCGAGCGTAAGACGAGAAACCTACGAAGAAATGAAGCTCGCCGGCCTTCCTACAAGCTCGGCACTTAAAGCGGAAATCGATAGGTACTACGATATCGTCGGACAACAGAGTGTGCTCACGACAGAGCTGCCTGCCTACCGTGAGTTTGTACGCTCAATGATTCCACCCAAAGTTCAGCAATACATTTGGACCGAGTGCTTCTCCGTTGATGGTCGTTTCGAGTCCTATAGCGTGAATTGCGCCTCGCCGATATCCGAAAGCAGGGCTCGCTCCATCATCGAACAACTTCAAGGGGAAGAACAGGTAAAACGCGCGCTGACGTTTTGGATCAGCAATTTGACGCTAGTAAAGATCACCCTACCCCAACGGAACGAAGCAGCTAATGAAGCTCTGGACGCGGTGGCCAATGAGCTAGCCGATGAGAACTTTCATCACGTTCGCGAGCAATAAACCAACATAGTTGCCTAAAGCCGTTCCCAGCAAACCAACGGCAATCCCCGGCAGGATTAAGTTAGGCACGCCCCTCGCTCCCGCAATCGCCATAGCGGAAGACGCTCCGCCTATATTTGCTTGAGAAGCGATGGCAATCACCGTCGAGTCTATTTTGAGCATAATGCCAACGCCAAAAATGATGACTCCGTGAACAAGCACCGTGCCCAAGGCAAAGTAGAAAATGGCAGGGCCTATTTCAATAATCTTCGCGATAACCGACACCGCTCCATTGGTGGCTAAGAACAACAACAACAGATAGTTGCCCAACACGAGCGCGCCAGATAGTTTCTTCACAACCTGGAATTGCGCAAGAATCAATACCAAGGTCGTGAGCCAAATGATCATAGGAATGACTGGTAGCCAATTACTAACCAGCCTTGATAACCACATACACCCCATGACGATCGACATCAGCAAAGCCAGATCACGCAACGTAATCGGCGTGCCGCTGGAATAAAGTAGGCTCCCGATGGCGGTTGACCCGCCCGCTTCCTCCGCAGGCTCACCCATGGTCGAAGATACGAGCTGCGGATCTCGCTTCCCAAAAAACTCGGGAATCGTGATGCAGGCAATCAGCCAAATAGCGGTAACGATCACATCGGCGGCAACACCTGCCGTAAAGTATTCGCTCGACGTGTCCAGGGCCTGCCCCACTGCGGCGAAATTCACTCCACCACCAATGTAAGTAGCTGCGAACTGCCCGGAGAGCTTCCAGGTGTCCGGACCTATGGCATCTGCAAACATAAAGCCCATTGCAGCGCCCCCAAGGGCTGCGCCACACGCGCCAAGCAAAAAGGCTTTGAGCATCGGGCCACCGGCCTGCCTTATCGAAGCTAAATCCACGGTTAACAGAAACAGCGTAATGCCCGCCAGAACACCCGGCCCTCGAAAGAAGTCGTAAACCACCGACTCCCCCGGGATGACGCCAACGTTAGACAACAGCATGCCTATAAGAATACTCAGCGCAGCGGCGCCGATCTTCTTGAAGATCTTGGTGTTCTTCTCGAGCCAGATCGCGCAGAGGACCGTCAGCACCAGAATCAAAACGATGGCTGTTTTATCCGAGGTCGGCTCAAACATGGGTTAGTCCTCTACCGTTATGGTGGCTTCTCAAGTTCCAAACCGCTAAGTGGCTACAGGCATTTACACCACGTTAATCAGAGGCTTGCCCGCAAGATACAGCCGCAAATTTTGGCAAAACAAATCGGTGATCAACTGGTTCTCGTTGTTAGTAGTACTGGCCGAATGAGGACTGACGATTACATTGGGCATATCCCAAAGGGGGCTGCCCTGTGGCAAGGGCTCAGTTTTGAATACATCCAAACCTGCTCCTCGCAGATGCCCACTCTCCAGCGATGCAAGCAAGGCAGGCTCATCGATCAGAGCACCCCTGCCAATGTTAACTAACACCGCACCGCTCGGCATCAAGGCAAACTGCTCTTCGCCCATCATGTTCTCCGTCTCGGCGGTATGTGGCGCAATCAACACCAAAAACTCGGCTCGAGGTAAAACCTCATTCAAGACGTCGGGTGTATAAAGCTCGTCAACGTTCAGCGCGTCGAGGTCAGCGTGGCTCGTTGACCTCTTTATACCAATGACATTCATCCGAAACTGCTTGGCTAGTCGTGCTACTTCCTCACCGACCTTCCCAAGGCCCACGATGACGAGTGTTCGGTTGCTTAAATCAAAGCCAGCGTAACGCTCCCAGCGCTGCGCCTTTTGCTCGCCCATCAATCTGAGAAAGCCCTTGTTGAAGATCGTCATGACCATGAAGCAAAACTCGGCCAACGGCTGAGCGTGGATTCCCGCAGCATTGGTAAACACCGTATTGGGCATACGTTTGTCATAGCCGCGCTCAGAAATAAAACGTGCAACGCCCGAGCTGGTTGTTTGCAGCCATTTGGCGTTGCCAGCGAGCTCTGGCAGATCATCAAGGTGCGTCTGATCAAAATCAAAGATGATCTCTGCATCCGCGAGGAGCTTTTGCCACAGCTCTTCTTGCTGTGCGGACCGTTCAAAGGCTTCGCCCTTGTGGTCAGCAGGGTAACGAGGCTTTGCAATAAGAGCAGGCTCGTAAATCACCTCAAGACTAGAGTCGACCTCTCGAATTTGCTCGACGTACTCTGGCTCCAGATAACTGGTAATGAGTATTCGGACAGGCATTAATTTGACTGCCCCACATAACCCGGGCCATACAAGACCCGTCCGGGACGTCGACCGGTATGACTCCCCTCCTCCACAACTATCTCACCGTTCACCAGAACATACTTCATGCCAACGGCATACTGATGGGGGTTCTCAAAGGTCGCCTTGTCGATAACTTCATCCGCATTAAAAATCGCAATGTCGGCGAAATATCCAGTGTTAATAAACCCGCGGTCACGTATCCCCAGTCGGAGGGCTGACGCACTGCTCATTTTGCGCACAGCCTCCTCGAGACTGATCACCTGCCGCTCCCGGACGTAGTACCCCAATACTCGTGCAAAAGAGCCATACTGACGTGGATGGGCAGCGCCTTGGCCAAACACGACTACCTGACCATCAGAGCCAATCGCACTCGCCGGGTGCTGCATGATGCGCTCAACATCTTCTGCACCAATAGCGTGATAGACCGCTATAGCACCACCCCCACGAATAATATCGAAGACAACCTCCGCAGCATTTTCTGGCGTCGGCGCCAAGCCCCTCGCCTCAGCGAGTTCTGCAAGGCTTTTACCTTCCAGGTCCGGATTCCATGTGCAGCGAGAGATGAACACGTTTTTTGGATGACCGCCGCCTCGGTCAAACAAAATCTTGTCGACAACCGCCGCTTTAACTTCTAACTGAATTGTAGGGTCATTAATCCGTGCAAGCAGTTGCTCTCTCCCTCCCGCCTGGGCCCATTGGGGAATCAACGCAGTGATGTAGGTTTGCGACGCCGTATACGGGTACTGATCAATAGTGACATCAATGCCGTCAGCCCGTGCTTCATCCACCAGGCGTAGAGTGTCCTTTGATAAGCCCCAGTTTTTTGCGCCGATGACTTTATGGTGCGTTATCTGAACGGGGATATCAGCTTCTACACCAATGCGGATGGTTTCGTTCACCGACTCGATGATCTCAGCAGCCTCTTCTCGCATGTGCGAGATGTAGATGCCGTCGTACTCCGCTGCGATGCGGGAGAGCTCGATAACTTCCTCTGTAGGAGTAAAGCTCCCAGGCACATAGAAAAGTCCCGTGGAAATACCCAGAGCACCCTGCTCCATAGCCTCCCGGACCATCTGCTTCATTCGCGACATTTCTGCCGGTGTTGCCTTACGATCGTCTTTACCTATGACGGCATCGCGGATCGTGCCCTGGCCCACAAAAACCGCCCAGTTAGGGCTGATCTTATGCGCAGCGATCTCCGCATAGTGCTCATCGATGGGAAACGGTGAGTTTCCGTCATTACCATCAGTAAGGGTAGTGACTCCTTGCAACAGCGAACTTTCCGCGTTGGGCACGTCAAAAACACCCGGTAGCGCATGCGTGTGCGGATCGATAAAGCCCGGCGCGACGGTAAGTCCCGTCGCGTCAATTCTGCGTTTCGCAGTAAAGGAGTTCAGATCGCCAATGCGGACAATGCGGTCGCCGACAATGCCGACATCAGCCTCGTACCAAGGATTGCCTGAGCCATCAACAATCCGTCCGCCCGCAACAATAAGATCAAAGCCATCTTGAGCGTAAGCACTGTGGACGAAGGACAGTATTGCAAGGATCGCAAGTAGTGGCGCTCTTATCGAAGACATGAGATATCTCATCCGCAGCACTTCTTATACTTCTTGCCGCTACCGCAGCTACAGGGTTCATTTCGCGCAGGGGTCTTTTCAACAGTCACGGTAGGTCCTTTGTTCAAAAGGGCCGTGAGCTCTTTGATCGACTCCTCAGCATCATCACTAGTATCGACGGTGATGTGTGCATGGAGCTTTGCATCGTCCACGAGGGTCTGCACTTCAGCTTGTCGCGCCGCACTGGTCACGACTAATTCCAGAGGATACTTTTCGCTGCCGGCAGTATTACCAACCTTCGCTTGATAAGACCCTCCCGCATAGTCCTGACGGGCATCCTGACGACCCTTGAAGAAAAACTTATCTGACATGCCGTGTCCTTACTGAAAATCGTAGATCCGAGAGCGCAAAAGAAGCGCTCGGAGGGTGATCATTAAAGCATGAATCCCTCAGAGTACTCTTACTCTTACTCTTAAGCCGCACCCCGTTGTGCCACACCAGATAAATACAGATGCCATTAAGGATTTGTCGGTGCTAATGTCAGATCTGTGTCTTGACCCACCCCTTGCTTCAGAGGTTCCCATGATCGACTTCCCTAGAATCCGTTCCCGTTTTTTCGCCGTGTTACTGACGATCATGGCTTCAGCACTCGCGATAGCGCAAGAACAGCCTCCTTTAGAAATGACCTACTTTGGCGCCGCAGGCTGGCGAATCACTGACGGTGAGACAATCATTCTTGTGGACCCATGGCCATCACGGGTCCAGTACGGCGGCGCCGGGCACCCCGACGATGAACGGCCAATCTACAGGCGCACCGATCAAGCACCTTTGGATAAAGACCTTGTCGACAAGCTCATCCCTGAAGCCGACTATATTTTGATGCAGCACGGGCACTTTGATCACCTGGGCGATGTGCCGTACATCGCCAAAAAGACCGGCGCAAAAGTCGTGGGCACCGAAACGGTCATCATGATCCTCAAGGCATACGGGATTCCAGACGAACAGCTCTACCCAGTCAAAGGAGGAGAGGACTATCTGTTCGATGGCTTTAGCGTACGAGTCGTACCCGGTCTGCACTCGGCCCTTAACCAGAAACACTATATCGACAACAGGACCTACGATCGAAGCACCCACCTGCAGGCGCCCCTGCGTATTGAGCAGTTTATTGAGGGTGGCGCGTTGAGCTTCTTCGTAAGACTGGCCGGCCGCAGCATATTAACCATGGGGTCTATGAACTTCATCGAGCGAGAATTCGAAGGTCTTAAACCTGACATTCTCCTTGCGGGAATCAACGGCTCTCGTCTCGGTCTTTATGACTACGACCGTCGCCTACTCGAATCCACCGACTTTCCACCGATCGTGATTCCTACGCACTGGGACAACTTTCGACTGCCTTATGGTTTCTCTCAGGAGGCCAACGTAAAACGAAACCTTGTTCCCTTCGTCGAAACCGCAAAACAAGTATCACCCGACTCGCGGGTGATACTGCCCGTGCATCTGGAGCCTATCGTTATCCCCTAGGCTCTATCAACGAGCTCTATAAAAGGCGAAATCAGTCATCTCCCAAGCTCTCCAGGCCGTCTTTCTCGAGTGCCTTATTGAGCTTGGGTAGGTCTTTACTGATCGTTTCGTCCAGATCTGCAAGCAAGCTATCCAGTTCGTCTTTCAGTAGTGCAAAAACATCAAGCTGACCTTGCGTGGGACGACCGTCGCCACTCTCGGTACTCTTTTGCAGGTAGGCGAGACGGTTATTGAGCTTTATCGGGAAGTTGAGCGGATCTTGTGGACTCACGTTCTTAACCTGATACAACTCTCCCTCTACGGCACTCAACTTATCGGTAAACTTCTCGGCAGCTCTTGCGAGGCTCTTTGAGGGTGCCTCACCCAACTGATCTTCGAGCTGGGTTTTCAGCTCACGAATGCGGATTACTCCTTTGTTAGCGGCATCCGTCGCGTCTCGGATCTGCATGGCGAATGCGAACTGCTCCTGAATGTCGGCCTCGGGCACATCAAAGCGAGGATCGGACTTGAGCATAAAGGTCGCGCTTTGCGTGTCGCCATCAACCGTCATGGTCACCGTGTACTCACCGGGAGGAGCGATAGGACCCAATTGCGGACGGCCGGACCAAATGATCATGCCCTCAAAATCTGCAGCACCGGCATAACGATTGTTCCAGGACCAGACGTTGAGCCCTTTTGCGGTTGTCGGGTCTTTGGGTAGCGCGCCATACCACTGAGCATAGGGGTCATCGACCTCTTCCAGCTCGGGTTCCGTGCCGGTTTTTTCGACGATGACATTGCCCTGGCTGTCAATCACCGAGATGCGAACCTCCTCAGCTTCTTCGGCCAGGTAATATTGGATTGAAGCTTCCTGAACCCGGCGCACCGCGTACAAGGGCTCAAACAAATGGAACTTGGCCGCCGCGATCTCCGAGGAATATTCTCTAAGGGGAGCAATATCGTCTAGCACGTAGATTGATCGACCATGAGTCCCCACCACTAGATCTTTCTCGGTTACATGCAGGTCAGCGGTTTGTGTGTCAGGCATGTTGAGCTGCAAGGAGTGCCAGTTTTCACCGTCGTCAAAGGACACGTAGACCGCGTGCTCACCACCGGCAAACAACAATCCGGCTTTGAACGGATCCTCTCTAACCACATGGATGAAGTCGTCTTTGCGAATGCCTTTGACGATCTTCGTCCAGGACTTGCCGTAATCATCCGTCTTCCAGATGTAGGGCTTGCGGTCGTCCATCTGATAACGCTTCACCGCGATGTATGCGGTGCCAGGCGAATGCGCCGACTCATCGATGATGCTGATACGCGAGTGTTTAGGCAGGTCTTTGGGGGTAATGTTTTCCCAGGATTCACCGTGGTTGCGCGTGATATGCATCAGACCGTCATCGGATCCTGCCCAGATAGTATCCACGTCGTGCTGCGAGGGCTCCAAGGCAAACACTGTGGCGTAGATCTCCGGGCCATTCATATCATTGGTAATTACGCCGCCGGTTTTACCCATAGTCTCGGGTTCAGCATAAGTAAGGTCAGGGCTCATCTTTGACCAGCTCTGCCCCTCATCTTCGCTAATCCATACATGCTGGGACGTTGTGTAAAGCCGGCTCGAGTCCACGGGAGAAAACACAATCGGAAAAGTCCACTGCCATCGCTCAGGCAGCGCACTAGCAGGCTCGCCCGAAAAAAAGCGGGGGAAGACCTGCACGTCCCGCTGGTAACCCGTCGCGCGATTGAACTTGGTCAACAGCGCACCCTGACTACCCGCGTAGAACCAATCGGGTTTATCGGGATGCTGAGCGATGTAGCCACTTTCACCACCTCCAGCAGGGTAGTAGTACTCCTGCGAGGGTCCTCGTGCCTGTTTAAAGTCCCAGCCCTCGTTCGGTATGCATAGCGTGGAGTTGTCTTGCTGGGCACCGCAAACATGATAAGGAAAGTCACTGGTTACCATGATGTGGTAGAGCTGCGAGGTCGGGAAGTTTTGATCCGTCCACGACTCGCCACCATTGATGGAGATGTTCCCACCTCCATCATTTGAGTTAGCCATTCTCAAAGGGTTGCTGGGGTCAATCCAAAGATCGTGATTGTCACCGTGAGGGACCTTGATGGTCGTCTCAAAGGTCTCTCCCCCATCTGTTGATTTATAGAAGCCGGTATTTAACGCATAAACAGTATCTGCATCTTTAGGGTCTGCGTAGATGCGGCTGTAGTAAAAGGCGCGCTGACGAAGCTTTCTTTCGCTGTTGGTGCGTGACCAGGTCGCGCCGGCATCATCTGAACGAAACACCCCGCCTTCTGCGGACTCGACGATCGCCCACAGCCGATCAGAGTCTACTGGTGAAACTGTAATGCCTATTTTGCCGACAGGAGCCTCGGCCATACCGGGGTTATCCGTTAACTCTTCCCAGGTATCACCTCCGTCCGTGGATTTAAACAGGCCGCTATCACCCGCACCTCCCCACATTTTCCAAGGCGTGCGATACACCTGCCAGATCGTTGCATAAAGCGTATCGGGGTTTCGACGATCTATGATCAGATCTGCCGCGCCCGCTTTGTCACTAAGGTAAAGGACCTTTTTCCAGGAAGCGCCACCGTCTTTACTACGAAACACGCCACGCTCTTTGTTAGCGCCATAAGGGTGACCGAGGGCCGCAACGTAAACCGTATCGGGATCCGTCGGATGCACGCGGACTCTGGCGATAGCCTGAGTATCTTTGAGCCCTACGTTCTCCCAGGTCTCGCCAGCGTCGACAGATTTATATACCCCGTCGCCCTGCATAATGTTGCCGCGAAGCTGGGTTTCGCCCGTGCCGATGTACACAACGTCAGGGTTAGTCTCAGCAACCGCAACAGCGCCTACAGAGGAACTGGTCAGCTGACCATCAGTCACAGGATTCCAGTTCAGGCCGCCGTCGACGGTCTTCCAAAGTCCGCCACCCACCGCGCCAAAATAGTACTCATTCTTTCTACCCGGACTTCCGGAAATTCCCAGAGAGCGGCCACCTCGATTTGGGCCGATGTTTCGCCACTCCATGCCCGTAATAACGTTCTGGTCAAAACTCGCTTCTTGCGCAGAAGTTGTGACTGAGAGTGCCAGCATCAGAGCCGACAGCAAGCAAATCAGAGTTGCATTCTTCATAAGGTGATCATCGCTAGCCAGTGAACTGTCGCTAGCATACCCCAGAGCTCAACAGTCGTGACGAGGCAGCAGTAAAAAGTAGCGAGACAAACATGTAAACAAAACGTGAGACTTTTGTGATAACTCCAGGCCCTGCTCAACGCAACACTAGCGGCTCCAAAACACCACTGGAGTCCCCATCATGAAAAAGACCTTTGCATCACTCGCTTTACTGGCCACATCAATCGCCCCGGCAGGCGCTGCCCAGTTCGACGTTGAAATCATAAACCTCACGCGGGGAAGCTACTTCACTCCGCTGCTCGTAGCGGCTCACGCCCCTAACGCGAGTCTGTTCACCAGCGGAGAGGCTGCGAGCGCCAGCCTTCAGGCTATGGCCGAGGGTGGCGACATCTCCGCTCTGGTAGCTGATGTTGAGGCTATCAACGCCACCGTTGTAAGCAACCCGGCGGAAGGTCTTCTGGCACCCGGTCAGCGCACCACTGCCATGCTCAATACCGATAACGCCCCGGACAACACTCGCTTGTCCATCGTGGCGATGATTCTGCCCAGCAACGACGGCTTTATGGGCCTCAATGCTATCGAGATACCCACGGAACCCGGGCGCTATGTATACGGTGTTAACGCCTATGACTCTGGTACGGAAGGTAACGATGAGGTGGTTGGTAGCGGTGCGCCGGGCGAACCCGGGTACCCCGCTCCCCCTCCCGTACTGGCGGCCAGCGGCACCGGTGGTACCGGTATTGCCGCGACAGCTGAAGGCTTCGTGCACATTCATCGCAATGTCCTTGGGGACGACAACTTAAGTGGTGGCAACAGCGATATCGACAACACCGTGCATCGCTGGCTGAACCCTGTAGTTCGCGTTGTTGTGACAGTTAACTGAGGAGTACCCGGACCATGAGATATTTATACCTGTCGCTCATTACAAGTGTACTCGCTGCCTGTGGAGATAGTGGTGGCATCACCACACCTCCCCCGCCAGAATCCACGCCGGCACCCGTAACAAATGCCAGCTTTGAAGTGAGCGTCGTGAACCTGACCATCGGGCAGCCGCTGTCCCCACTAGCCGTAATGCTTCATGAAGACAGTCAGCGCGTGTTTACCATTGGTCAACCAGCATCCGCGGGTTTGGAGCTTCTTGCTGAAGGCGGCGACAACAGCGAGCTTTTGAATGAGTTTAGTGATGCAGTAACCGCTAGCGGAGACGCACCCGTAGGACCCGGTGCCAGCGACGTGCTGTCTTTGGAAATCGAAGGGGATGACACATCGGGTATCCGTCTCTCCGTCTCAACTATGTTGGTTAACACGAATGATGCGATCACTGGCCTAAACAGCATCGACATCTCTCAAATGGCGGTAGGCGACACATTATCTTTTAACACCATCGCCTACGATGCGGGCACCGAAGCTAACACTGAGGCAGCAGGCACGATCCCGGGACCCGCCGATGGCGGTGAGGGCCTAAATAGCGCTCGCGATGATCTGGCCGATCAAGTCACCATGCACGGTGGCGTTGTCACCTCAGATGACGGCTTGACGGGTTCCGTTTTGAATCAGACTCACCGCTTCGACAACCCCGTAGCGCGTATTCGCGTCACGCGGACGCAGTAGCGTGAACAGCTTGGGAACTCGAGCGGCTAACAGTCCTCTAAGAGAACTGTTCCGCCTTGATTCCGAGCTGTCTATGACCGAAGCGCCTCTATCCACCGTCAACGCAAACTCTATCGTCAACGCAAATCGCCGCGGCATAGCAAGCACCATGCCCCTTCCTCGAATTCTCATCGTTGAAGATGACGAAGACATAGCCCGACTCATCGTCATGCATCTGGAAGACCTCAATGCTGAATTGACTCACTGTGATCGTGGCGATGATGCACTGGAACTTGCCCGCAGCGAGCCCTGGGATCTCATGGTTCTCGACCTGAGGCTGCCTGGATTGGGTGGATTGGATATCTGTCGCCAATTACGCGAGCAAGGAAGCATCACCCCTATTCTTATGCTCACCGCAAAGTCTAGCGAGCTTGACCGCGTCCTGGGTCTGGAGCTTGGGGCAGATGATTATCTAAGCAAACCTTTTAGCCCCCTAGAACTCACGGCGCGGGCAAAGGCTTTACTGCGACGCGCCGACATGACACGTCAGCAGACTCGTTCCCTGGAGAACAACACACAAGCCCCGCCGCTGGAACTAGGACCATTCTCTATATGCGATCGGACCCACCGCGTCACCATGAATGGCGAGCGTATCGAGCTGACATCCCGCGAGTTTGATTTACTTTTGCACTTCGCAAAACAGCCCGGACGAGTATTCCGGCGCTCGGAGCTCCTCGACGAGGTTTGGGGGTACGGCCACGACGGATACGAGCACACAGTCAACACCCACATTAATCGCCTACGCGGCAAAATCGAAGAAGACCCCGGAAACCCTTCATACATAAGCACCGTATGGGGCGTGGGTTATCGTTTTCAGGTGGAGCCGTGAAGATCTTCCAGCACTTATACCTGCGCTTGGCCTTAGCCACGGGCCTACTCTTTATTGTTGTAGGGGGCGTTCTAATTGGCATCAGCACGAGAACCAGCGAGCTCTATGCCCTGGAAACAACTCAGCGCATCAATCGTGACATCGCACTTCACGCAGCCGAAGACATGCCTTTGATCGGCCCTACAGGAGTGAACGAAGTAGCACTCAAAGAGCTGGCGCATCACGTTATGTTCATCAATCCCATTGTTGAGGTTTATCTACTGGATATCGACGGGCGTATTCTGTCCCACGCTCTTCCCAAAGGAACGGTGTTACGACAGCAAGTAGATATGGCGCCCTTAAAACGCTTTATGCGCGACAGCAGTAAGCTTCCTATCTTCGCTGACGACCCGCGCAGCAGCACAGACAGCAAGATTTTTTCTGTTTCTCCCATACTCGACGACGCAGGAGACGTGTCTGCCTATCTGTACACCGTACTTAACGGAAAAGACTACGACGGCATACAGCAGTCCTTAGCGAACAGCTACAACCTGCAAACGGGAGTCGCAACGATCGCGGCGGCATTGTGCTTTGCGATGATCGGCGGCTTGCTGCTGTTCTTTCTGCTGACGCGTAGGCTGCGGCGACTCGCTTCGGCGGTGAGTCGCTATCGTGAAGATAGCTATACCGGCGCAATTGATATCGACTCACAGCAATCGACCAAGGATGAAGTTGGCCTGTTGGGCGCTGCGATCACGGATATGAGTGAGCGCATCGAACAGCAGTTTGATGCACAGACGGAGATCGACCGCAATCGACGGGAGCTCATTGCCAACGTATCGCATGATCTTCGCACTCCCGTGAGTTCCGTACAGGGGTTTCTCGAGACCCTGATGGTAAAAGACCTGGATGCGAGTGCACAGAAAGACTACATCAGGACGGCCCATAAACATGCTCTGCGCCTGAACGAATTAATCGGCGAGTTGTTTGAGTTGTCGACACTGGAATCGGGGAACGTAGAGCCTCAGTGGGAGAATTTTCCCGTAATGGAGTTGATTCAAGACATCGTCCTCGACCATGAAGTCTCTGCTCGGGAACGGGGAATCACCCTCACCACGGAAGCAGCGAACGAAAGTCTGCAGGTGCGTGCCGATATCGCGATGATCCACAGACTGCTGGAAAACTTGATTCACAATGCTTTGCGACATACGCCTGAGGGCGGAGCGATCACCGTGCGAGTGACTGATGATGCGCAAAGAGTCCAAGTTCAAGTCTCGGACAATGGCGATGGAATTGCCTCACAGGACATTCCGCGGATCTTTGATCGCTTTTATCAAAGAGACACAGATTCAACCTCTGATTCGGCAATGGGGGGCACCGGACTGGGCCTCGCGATCGTTAAACGGATAGTCGATCTTCACCGTTCACAAATAGCTGTGCGCAGTGAGGACAGTCACGGGACAGAGTTCAGCTTCTGGCTTCCGCAACCCGCCCGATGAAACACTATCGCAGACATACAGACCGTAACCCCGCTTTAAACGTAAGGTGCAATGCGTCTGCGCGATCTATGTTCTGGATCGCCATGGCCCTCGGTTTTTGTTTCGCTTTCAGCTCTGCCATCGCGAATGCGCAATCACAAACAGACACGCAACAGAGCTTTAGTTCCGGGCTTGCACCAGTATCCTTGGTAGAGCTCTACACTTCTGAAGGCTGTAGCAGCTGCCCCCCAGCGGATAGATGGATATCGGGGCTCAAAACTCATAAAGGCTTGTGGACAGATTTTGTGCCTGTCGCCTTCCATGTGGACTACTGGGACTCGATCGGATGGCCAGATCGCTTCGCGAAAGAGTCCTTTGGGCAGCGCCAAAGACGGTACGCGCGTGAAGGTGTCGTCCGCGGTGTGTACACCCCCGGGATAGTCGCCGGTGGAACAGAATGGCATGGATGGCGACAAGGCCGAGTGATACCGACCGCCGCAAGTCGAGGCGGTGAGCTGCACGCAGTGGTGAGCAATAACGAACTACGGGTCCGCTATCGCGCCCCAGACAGTAGCGTAAGCATTGATGAGTATCGTGTGCACGTGGCGTGGCTGAGCATGGAACAGGTCAGCGAGGTACGCAGAGGAGAGAATCGCGGCAAACGTCTGGTCAACGATTTTGTGGTGCTTGCTAAGGCTGAGCGGCCGCTCGTTTCTGCTGATGGTAAAGCCGAAGTCGCGCTGCCTATAGAAAGCGAAGCTCGGGCAATGGCAAAGGCTCTTGCCGTATGGGTGAGCGCAGAGGGACTCCAGGCACCGCTTCAAGCAACCGGTGGCTGGATCCGTTAAAAGTCACTGTTGTTTTAGCGCTGCCCAAACAACGCTTGATCCCAAATGCCCGCTCTACATATTTTTATAGACCACTCCGCCTTTCATAACAAAAGACACTGACTCCGTGACGCTAATATTCTCGAGGGGATTGCCGTTTACAGCGACAATATCCGCAAGGAAGCCTTCACGAATGGCGCCTAGATCGTCACGCTTCATCAATGCGGCAGCATTAACCGTCGCCGCCTGAAGCGCCTGCACTTCCGTCATTCCAAATTTCACCATGCGAGAGAATTGCCGCGCATTAAGTCCATGGGGATAAATAGCGGCGTCACTACCAAACACCATATTCACACCTGCTTTTACTGCCGCGGTAAAACTGTCTCGTTGAACTTTCCCTATTTCTTTGTCTTTGCGCAGGTTTTCTTCGGGAACACCATTCTCTCGGCCCATGGCCAACGTGTACTCGGTGTTGTAGATATCCATTGATAGATAAGTGCCATGTTCGAGGGCCAACTCGATGGCCTCGTCATCCAGAATACTTGCGTGTTCGACGCTATCAACGCCGGCAATAATCGCGGCCTTGATACCTTCGGTGCCGTGAGCATGCGCCGCAACCACAAGATCACGGTAGTGCGTTTCGCTTACAATCGCCTGCATCTCTTCCAGTGAATATTGGATTGCACCCACTTTGGTGCCCCGAGAAAATACCCCTCCAGTCGCGCAAAACTTTATGGTGTCTGCACCGTATTTAATATTCTCACGAACTTTTTGCCGCACGGCCCAAGGCCCATCCGCCACGCCTTTTTTCTTTTGTTCCAGTTCGGGCGGCGAGTAATTGTCATCACAGTGTCCACCGGTGATGCCTAAAGAAGGCCCTGCAGCCCAGACTCGTGGACCAACTATGTCCCCGACCTTGATAGCATCCCTTACCGCTATCACTGAGTAAGCAGCGGCGCCGACATTTCGCACTGAGGTAAATCCTGCCATCAACGTCGTCTCGGCGTTCGCCACGGCGTTAACGGTTTTCCTGGGGACAGATTGGAGACGACTCTCAAGGAATGACACACCGCCCACAGACGAATCGAGGTGCACGTGCATATCCATAAAGCCCGGTAAAAGCGTCTTTCCCTGCAAATACATTTCCGAAGCGCCACGAGGGGCGGTCATGCTGCCTCGAACACCCACGGCTTCAATCACGCCATCCGTTATCAGCACAGCAGGATCTGCAACCAACTCCCCCGTCACTGTATCCACCATATAGTCCGCGCTCAGCAATAGTTGCTCAGCCTGTGCAGAAAGTGAAAATGTGGCGCTGGTCAAAAGCAGCGGCAGAAGTGCTGCGAAAGGCGACTTTACTAGTCTCATAATTGCTTTCCTTTTCGTCGTTTTATTCAAGTAATGAAGGAACAGTCAAAAAATTGTAGTCTACACGGCCTCCAATTTTACCTACGGGCCTTTCATCGATGAACGCAATTTCACGAATCACAGTGATTCTTGGCAGCTTAATCCTTTTCGCTGCGTCTGGCGCTGGCGCCATCAGCTCGGATTTATTGTCAGGCATGGAGGCGCGAAATATAGGCCCTGCAGGCATGTCTGGACGAGTCAGTGCCGTAGCCTCAGTAACCTCCAACCCGAAGCTCATCGTCGTTGGCGCGGCGTCTGGCGGTGTTTGGCGATCCGATAATGGCGGTATCACCTGGAACGCACTTTTCGATGATCAGCCTGTCAACTCCATCGGCGCCATCGCGATAAACCAAAGCTATCCCGATGTTATTTGGGTGGGAACTGGTGAAGGGGCCACACGAAATTCCACATCTATCGGCGATGGCCTTTACCGATCCACCGATGGCGGTCGGACTTGGGTCAAGTCCGGGCTGGAAGGCACCGAACGAATCAATCGAATCGCCCTACACCCTACCGATCCTGACACAGCCTACGTGTCAGCTTTGGGGCCTCTTTGGAATGATGGAGGGGATCGCGGCGTTTTTAAAACAATAGACGGTGGTAAAACCTGGACACCCGTGCTCACCGGCCCCAATGGGCGAACAGGCGCTACCGATGTAAAGATAGACCCCAGCAATCCGAACAAGCTCTTTGCATCGCTATGGCAGTTCCGCCGCTGGCCCTACCGTTTTGAGAGTGGAGGTCCTGGCTCCGGTCTCTACTATTCACTCAATGCTGGCGCAAGCTGGACGCAACTCACTGAAGAAGACGGCATACCGGAAGGTAATCTCGGTCGCTCAATTTTCGCGATAGCTCCCAGTGATCCATCACGGGTTTACGCGCTGGTCGAAGCCAAAGACTCTGCACTTATACGATCAGACGACGGCGGCATGAGCTGGAAAACAGTCAATGACGAGACAAACATCACCATCAGACCGTTCTACTACACCCTTCTGGACGTCGACCCTAAGGACCCCGACACGGTGTATAACGTCGAGAGTCGCGTTAGACGCTCCATAGATGGTGGTAAAACCTTTAACTATATTGAGGCCATCGACTGCTGCGCCCCTGGGGAAACCGTACACATTGACACCCATGCCTGGTGGATAAATCCAAACGATCCTGCGCATATGATTTCGGGTAACGATGGCGGCATCGCGATCACCCGTGACGCGGGAGATACCTGGCGATTCATAGAAAATTTACCTCTAGCCCAGTTCTACCATATCGCCGTTGATAACGCGCATCCCTACCATGTCTACGGCGGACTGCAGGACAACGGTTCCTGGCGTGGTGCTGCGGAGACCTTTGACGTAGGGGGAATCCGAACGCTCCATTGGCGAGAAGTGGGATTTGGTGATGGCTTCGATACGGTGCCGGATCCAGAAATACCCGATACGGGATACGCTATGAGTCAGGGTGGCAACTTGTCGCGCTGGAACCTGAACAATGGCGAACAACGACTCATTCGCCCTAACCCTCCTACCCTGGACACGGATCTGCGTTTCAACTGGTCTGCGGGCTTTGCTATCGATCCCTTTGATCCGGCCACGATCTACTACGGCAGCCAGTTCCTGCATAAGTCCACCGACAGAGGTCTGAGTTGGACAGTGATCAGTGAAGACTTGACCACCAACAATAGCGACTGGCAGTCCTTTAGAACATCCGGCGGCATTACCCTTGACGTCACCGCGGCAGAAAACTACACGACAATTATTGCCGTCGCGCCGTCCAAGGTTACCGAGGGAGTGATCTGGGTGGGCACTGACGATGGCCGGATCCACGTCACCAAGGATGGCGGAAAGAGCTGGCGCAGTGTGGAGGATCGGGTCCGGGGAGTTCCAGAGTACACCTGGG
The DNA here is from genome assembly GCF_045107095.1 of Congregibacter sp. Lineage (GTDB taxonomy): Bacteria > Pseudomonadota > Gammaproteobacteria > Pseudomonadales > Halieaceae > Congregibacter. The sequence goes on from NZ_JBGCFU010000003.1 coordinate 57,268, forward strand.
TTCCAATGATTTACCCCAGCCCCCATGATGAGGATGCCGCCTACGTAGTGTTCGACAACCATCGTCGCGGCGATTTCACCCCCTACGTTTATCGCGCGGATAACTTCGGCCAGAAATGGACGCGTCTGAACGACGACAATCTAAAGGGTTATGCCTTGTCTGTTCTTCAAGATCCCCAGGACCCAGAGCTACTTTGGCTGGGCACCGAATTCGGCTTGTTCCTTAGTCTGAACGGTGGAGACGACTGGACCAAATACACGGCGGGAGTACCGACCGCGTCGGTGATGGATCTGGCATTTCAGCAGCGAGAGAACGACCTCGTGGTCGGAACCCATGGAAGAAGTATCTACGTTATCGATGATATTTCTCCGTTACGCGGTCTGAGCGCAGACGATTTTGACACGCGCTTCGCACTGCTTGGCGCGACGGTGGGGCAGCAGTACGACAGCAACCCCATTATAGGCAGTCGGTTCCTGGGTAACGGAGAATATGTTGCGAAAAATGAGGACTACGGCGTTGTCCTGACGTTCATGACAAGTGGCGGAGATCTTACCCACCCCGACGCCGCAAAAGAAAAGCAGCGCAGTATCAGCCTTCGCGCTGATAATGCTAAGGGCGCTAGAGATACAGAAAATGCCAGCGACGAAAAAACTGACGATCCTCGCGCGACCATAACGGTCACAGACGCGAACGGCGAGCACATTCGCAGCTTTAGTACAGACGTTCACCAGGGCATTAATCGCGTAACCTGGAATCTGAAGCGCGACGGCCTACCGAGGCTCCCGGGAGACAAGAAGAAGACTGACGTGGATTTGCCCAGTGGAATCGAAGTTTTACCCGGCACCTACACGATTTTTGTCAGCTTTGATGGTGAGTCTGAGTCCGTGGAAACACAGGTTTTGGCCGATCCTCGCGTATCAGTGCCTCGGACAGCGATGCAGGCCAACCAGGACATGCAGCTTCAGCTTCAGGAGCTACAGGGCACAATCAATGACGCCCTGAGCCAAATCATCACTGCACGGCGGGACCTCGGCACAATTGAGACATTGCTCGCCCAAGCAAGTGACGCACAGCAATACGCCGCGCTGAAAGAGCAGGTCAAAACTAGCCTCAAAATGCTCACATCGCTGGAGGCAACGTTACGGAATCCCAAAGCCAATAAGGGACGCCCCTATGTCGATGACATGGCGGTGAACACCTTAAGACGCGCAAAGTCGTTCCTCACATCGACCTATGAGGCACCAAGCCCAACGGCTCTGGTCTTTGCTCAGCTCGCCGAAGCGCGAGTCGAAAGCACCGTGTCGGCTATTAATGACTATCTCACCGGTGACTTTGAGGTTCTGCGAGCCGCGTTCAAGGAAAGCGGCCTTGGACTGCTGCGACAGGGCCCGATAGCAATAGGCGAGACTGACTGAGAAAACACTGCACGATCCCGCGCTCCGGTGCTTGTGCGTCTATACTCGCTGCACGGGGGCTCGGCCCCCTTTCTTTGCAGAATGGACACACTATGAAAAAGATCTCCGCGGTTTTCTCGCTATTTACCATTCTCTCCGTCGCTACCTGGGCAGGTGCCGAGGAGTTTTCTGTCGGCGATATCCACGCCTCGCGAGGAACACTGGTGTCAGGTTTTCTTGAGATTCCCTCGGGCATTGATGAAGGCAGCAAGATACCGGTCACCATTGCTCATGGATCTAGCGAAGGGCCTGTGCTTGCACTACTTGCGGGTGTGCACGGCTATGAGTACCCACCCATCACCGCACTCCAGGCAATCCGATCCGAGATAGACCCCGGTGAATTACGGGGAACTGTAATCATGGTGCACGTCGCAAATATGCCCTCCTTCTTAGGACGAACGATTTACTACAGTCCTGTCGACGGGGAGAATCTGAATCGTATGTTCCCCGGTGACCCACAGGGCAGTCTTAGCCAGCGCATAGCTCACACGATCACGACTGAGGTAATCGATCAGGCCGACTATCTCATTGATCTTCACAGTGGTGACGGCAACGAAGCCCTGCGTCCCTATGTGTACATGCCGGTAACCGGGAACGAACCGTTTGATACACAGATCCGAGGAATGGCAGTCGCGTTCGGGCTTGACCACATAGTTATCGATACAGGTCCGCAAACTGCGACCGGCCCCTCTTTGTTCACCGACCAAACGGCCTTGGTGCGAGGGATACCCGCCATCACCACAGAAACGGGGCAGTCTGGCTCCAATGACCCTTACTGGTCCGGCCTGGCGCAACAAGGTGTATGGAATGTTCTCCGCCATTTGAGCATGATTCCAGGCGATGAAATCCCTAATCCGGGCATCACCTGGCTCAGTGACTATCAGGTAGTTAAGAGTCCGGAATCGGGAATCTTCAAGCCGCTCACTAAGGATGGTTACACCGTGACCGAAGGGGCCATTCTTGGCATCCTATTGGACTTCTTCGGAAATGAAGTTACCAAGATTCGGGCGCCGTTCTCGGGCATGGTGAACTACGTCATCAGTACCCCACCCGTAAGCAAAGGTGAGCCCGTCGCCATGCTCAGTAAAATTCAGGGATCCTGAGGACGCTGCGGATTAATGAGGCGGAACTCAAGTCTCCAGCACCCAGTGATACATACATTGTGAACATCAACAGGCAACTCTTTATGCGACATATGCGGCTCCCGCAGCGAACCTCATTACAGTACCTCGTATTCATTGCTTTACTTGGTTTTTACACACCGGGCAAAGCAACAGAGTTAGAACTCACGAGCGCCAACATCAGCGAGCTCAATGCAGCGATGGATGCAGGGGGATTAAGCTCTGAGCAGCTAACCCGTCTTTACCTCGACCGGATAGCGGCCTACGACCAACAGGGTCCGAGTCTGAACGCCGTCATGTTACTAAACCCCAATGCTCTGGAGCGTGCGCGAGAGCTTGATATTGAGAGGGAAACGCAAGGACGACGATCACCACTCCATGGCATTCCCGTGGTCATCAAAGACAATCTGGATACCGGTGATATGCCGACAACGGCGGGCTCCTTTATGCTGGCAGGAAGCCTGCCGCCGGACGATGCCTTTGTTGTTCAGAAACTTCGCGACGCTGGAGCAATCATTCTCGCCAAGTTGAATTTAAGTGAATTTGCATCCGGAGGCGCCATGAATTCTTTGGGGGGCGTCATTGCTAACCCTCATCACCTCGGCCGCACTCCATCAGGCTCCTCTGGCGGCACCGGCGCAGCAATCGCCGCGGGCTTTGCCAGTATGGGACTTGGCACGGACACTGGAGGCTCTGTGCGAGGGCCGTCCTCTGCCAATGGCATTGTAGGCCTAAAGACTACCCATGGCCTCCTGAGTCGCGATGGTGTTGTGCCGCTAGCATTGTCCTTTGACACCGTAGGGCCCATGACCCGAAACGTCACTGATCTTGCTCTCTCTCTCGGAGTGATGACAGGCGTCGACCCTGCAGATGATTCAACGACCAAAAGCGCAGGCAAGTCCCACACTGACTACAGCCAGTTCCTGGATCCTGACTCACTGAAGGGAGCGCGTATTGGCGTGGCGCGGGTGTTCATGGGCGTCGATGGCGAAGTTGATTGGTTAGTCGAATCTGCATTGCAATCCATGCGCGATGCGGGTGCTGAGATTGTCGATGTTGAGTTTCCTGATTGGCTTTTGGAGTCCCGGGGTAAATTCTACAGGGCGATTCGCTACCCTGAATTCAAAGCGCAAATTGCGGATTACCTGAACACGCTGGACGATGAATATCCAAAGGACCTGGAAGAGCTCATCAGTAGGGCAATGACGCTGAACGCGCGACGCCCGGATGGAGTCGGTCCAAACCCTAGTCGCTGGTCGCTTATGCAACTGGAGGTAGAAGCGTCGGGGCTGGATGGCTTTGAATACGAGGCAGTAAAAGCTCACGCGCTGCCATTGATCACCCAGACTATCGAGGGGCTCATTCGTAGCCAGTCCCTGGATGCGATTGTGTACCCCACGTCGAGCACTCCCGCTGAACTCATCGAGCGCCCCGCAGGGATCTCTGAGCCTGGCTCTGGGGGTTCGCCGGTGATTCTGGCCAATCTGTCGGGCCTGCCAGATCTCATTCTGCCTATCGGCTTCACCGGTAGAGGTATGCCCATCACCCTGTCGTTCATGGGAACAGCGTTTGGAGAACCTAGACTCATCGGGCTTGGCTACGCCCTCGAACAACGATTACAGGCGATTCGAACACCAGCACTCACACCGCCCCTTGCGGGCGGAACAATTCGCTACGAATAACGGAGAAGCAACCGGGTTTTTCCTGACACCCGGTCACCATCAACTCAAGGCACGGGAACACTCCATCGCCATGCGCTGTCTATATCGTGTAAATGACCTATAGCGGCGCGGAAAGCACCTCGATGTTCTCCTTCGCCACCATCGCGTTGATTTTCGGCAACGCCTCACTTAACAGTGATTCCAAAGCGGCAAGTTCGTTGTCGATCTGCTCGGAAACCACTTTCTTATAGGCCACAGCCTCATCGGTGGGACGATAATCGCCCGCAGAAGCGTGAGTCCCCAGGTAGGCAAGACGATTGTTTAACTTGATGCCAAAGTTAAGGGGATCCTGATAGGCCTCATTGCGAGTCTCGTGGATATTATTCTCGATAACAGTCATGGCGTCATCCAGCGAAGCCACAGCGCTAAGAATAGACTCCACGGCGGCGCTGTCTCCCTCGAGCTTGCCCTGCAGGTATTTAAGATCAGTCCGTAATGTACGGATGTCGAGCACAGCCTGATTCGCCTGAGAGAGTTTATCTCGCACATCAATCAAGAAATCGAACTGCGCCTGAAGGTCCGCTGTGGAACTAAGCACCCTTGGATCCTTAAGAATCTCAAACTCACGATCCATGCTTTGGCCATTAAGCGTCAACCTGGCCGTGTAGCTGCCGGGAACCGCCTTCGGTCCCTTTGTATTTGCGGAGTAGAGAATCAGCCCATCAAAGGACACTGCATCGGGATAGCGCATATCCCAAACAAACAGATTCGCACCTTCCTTGGCATCCAGCTTCTGCGCCTTGTCTTCATCGCTCGCATCCGTGGAGAAGCGTTTGATGACTGAGCCATCACTCTCCATAAATTCCAGACTTACAACGTCAGACTCACCTGGAGCGTCGTCAAGGTAGAAGTACAGCATCACCCCTGCTGGATGGTTTTCACCCTCAAGCAGAGGGTCACGCTTACCGCGCCCCCCCTGATGGATTCGATAACTGGGCTTCGGCTCAAAGAGATACATGGATGCATCGGCAACGTCGTCGTTAAGCTGATGCAATGGCGAGAGATCATCGATGATCCAGAAGCTTCGGCCCTGAGTCGCGACGATGAGGTTTCGATCGCGTACCTGCAGATCGGTTATAGGCACTTCTGGGAGGTTAAGCTGGAAGGGCTGCCATGCTTTACCGTCATCGAAGGACATATACATACCGTACTCCGTACCTGCATAAAGCAGACCCTCGCGATCGGGATCCGCGCGCAGCACGCGGGTAAAGTGCAATGGCTCGATACCCTTGGTGATCTTGGTCCAGCTCTTGCCGTAGTTACTGGTCTTGTAAAGGTAAGGAGCAAAATCCCCCGATTTGTACATGGTGCCGGCAATGTAGGCGCCTCCCGCCTGCGTCGGGTGGATATCAATCGAATTCCACATGATCATCTTTGGCGCTTTGGGCGGCGTCACATCAGCCCAACTCTCGCCGCCGTCGCGAGTAACATGAATGAGTCCATCGTCAGACCCCGTCCAGAGAACACCCTCTTCATAGGGGCTCTCATTGGCGGTGAGAATATTCGCGTAAAACTCTACACCGGTATTGTCTTGGGTAATTGGCCCACCCGATGAAACCAGCGTCTCGGGAATGGCGCGGGTAAGATCCGGGCTTATCGCCTGCCAGCTCTGCCCCTCATTGGTAGAAACATGCACGCGATGCGAAAACGCATAAAGCTTGTCGGAGTCGTGATGGGAGAAGAACGTAGGGAAGTTCCAGTTAAAGCGGTATTTCATCACTTCAACACCGGAGCCTGCAGGATTTAGCGGCCAGGGGTTGATGGCCCGCTGCTGATTATTCCTGTGGTTACCACGGTACATATAGCCCTTGTACGTACCCCCGTAGACGATGTCGTTATCATCGGGATCGACCGCGTGATAGGCGCTTTCGCCCCCCGTAGTCTCCTCCCAGTCATCCTCCGTAATCGCGACACCGTCGGTCCGATGAGGAATACGCACGGAACTGTTGTCCTGTTGGGCGCCGTAAATACGGTAGGGAAAATGATCATCCGTCGCGATGCGATAGAACTGCGCGGTGGGTTGGTTGTAGTAGGTCGTCCAGCTGTCGCCAGCATCTGTGGAGATTTGAGCACCGCCGTCGTCGGCGATAATCATACGATCGTTATCGTAAGGATCAATCCATAGATCGTGATGATCACCATGGGGCGCACGGCGCAGAGCAAAGGTCTTACCACCATCGGTCGACGTCGCGTAGGAGACGTTCATCACGTACACCTTATTCTCGTCTTGGCTGTCCGCAATGATTCGGCTGTAGTACCAAGCCCGGGAGCGGAGAGCACGATCGCTGTTCACTTTTTCCCAGCTCTCGCCCGCATCGTCCGAGCGAAAAACGCCACCGTCCTCAGCTTCGATAATCGCCCATACTCGATCAGTATTCACTGGAGATACGGTTACGCCAATTATGCCCCGCGGTGCTGCGGGCATGTTCGGCAAGTCCGTGAGCTTCTTCCAAGTTTTTCCGGAGTCGCTGCTCTTCCACAAATCCGAGCCGGGACCGCCGCTGGATAGACTGTAGGGAGTACGGTGAACGTTCCAGGTGCTTGCGTAGAGGATACGTGGATTACCCGGATCAAAGCTTAAGTCAACGGCGCCCGAGTCTTCGTTGACGAACAGTATGCGCTCCCAGGTTTCACCACCATCATTGCTCTTGTAGACGCCTCGCTGATCACTGGACTGCCATAGATCTCCCATAGCAGCGACATAAACGATATCAGGGTTCGTAGGATGAACCCGCACCCGACCGATGTGACGCGTGTCTTTCAGGCCAAGGAAAGTCCAGTTTTTACCTGCGTCCGTGGACTTCCATACGCCAAAGTTTGACGACACGTTGCCGCGAATGGTTTTCTCCCCAAGCCCGACATAGATCACATTGGGGTCTGACTCCGACACAGCCACAGAACCCACTGAACCACCAAAGAAGCCATCAGAGATGTTCTCCCAGGTATTACCTCCGTCACCGGTTTTCCAGACACCGCCTCCTACGGAGCCAAAATAGTAGGTGTCCCGGTCGCCGGGCACACCCACAACCGTACCTGATCGCCCGCCCCGATAGGGCCCCACCAAGCGGTACTCCATGGCATCAAAGAGTGCCGTGTCATAGGCGTCAGCGGCGAGACTCTGAATTGACAGCAGTGCGATGAAAGGAAGTAAAACGGCCAAGAGGATCTTCTGAGTTATCTTCACAATGGATTACCACTCGTGTCTTTGTTTTAAAAAGTAGCGATACCGTATTGCAAACACGGAAGGAGCACAAACCTTTGCAAACCTGGTAGCGTTATTGGAGAATTCGCTGACACGTCCGCAGCTGAGAGCGCCTGTTAGCGGATAAGATGAAAGGACTCCTGACGACCCAGCGCCCACTCCCAACCATCCTCAGTCAGCACCGCGTCTTCTTCCATAGAGAACTTCACCGGCTGATTACCCCATTCGGGCACAGGCTTCACGACGTTGAGCTCCACCGAATGCCAGGTGTTGGCGCGAAACTCGAGATCACCGCGCACGGGCACTCCATCCTGATAATCGGTCATACCTAGTGGAACACCAGCCGCGTGGCCGTGATATCCGATGGAGTGCCAGTAGATAGTGGCATCCAATCGCTCTTTCTTAGCTTTAGCGATAGAGGCCGCCAGGGCGTCATTGCCGCTACGGCCAACCCGGGATTCTTCTCGCGTAATGTCCTGAAGACGCATCGCCGCTTCAAGTCCTGCCTGCAAACCCGCAGGGGGCTCGACCTCCCCTGCACGAAGAACATAGGCATTGTGCTGAGTGTCGGTGGCAAAACCCAAATACATGATTCCAAAGTCGGTCCAGAGCATGTCGCCTCGCTGGATAACCTCGTCGCCGCTGAAGCGCCCTTCACGACCCTCTCTTTGAATACCTACCGATGGATGAAACCATCCACCGAGGCCGTATTCGGCAACGGTTTGACGCATCCACCAGCGAACGTCATTCGCGGTGGTAACGCCGGGTACAATAACCTCATTGGAAAATGCTCTGCCTATTACCGAGTGAGCTACCCGCATGATGTGATGGTAGGCATCAGTTTCTTCCGGGAGTCGCGTCTCTAACCAACCCACCACCAGCATCTCCGCACTGACAATACGGTCGGTGTAGCCCTCAAGAGCCTCAAAGAGCGAATCGCGCTGCACCGCTGTCAAACCATCCGCGTGATTCCAGCGCTCAGACATGTTGATACCGATCTTGCGAGGATTTCGCTCCTCTACCAAGGCACGAAGGCCTTCAAACTGCTTTTCATTGTGGGTCGGCACCACTGTATAAAGGTTTTGATAATTGAATCGGCCTACAGAGAGTGTTTCTACGCCTAGCTCTTCTCCCCTGTCGTGAAAGACCAGAATCGTACGGCGCCGGGAAGAGTAGGTCTCGAAGGGTGCAAGAGAGCGGAAAACAGGATCATCGTTGTACTCCCGGGATATGACAATCCACATATCGATGCCTTCGCGGCGCATCACCTGTGGGAGCACCGTCTCAAAACGTTTCTCCAGCCAACCACGCACAAGAGGGGCTTGTTCTCTATGACTGAGAACCCGCTCCTCAGGAACAAATGATGATTGCATGGGCGCCACGTAAGCGCCTTCAGTGTTCTCTGCCCCTTGAGTGTTTAGAGACATCCCAAACAGTATGAGCGCGGCAAAGCATAGACAGGCTGTTAACGAGTAGCTTCGGAAAACGGCTTGCGACTGAGACTCCTTCTTGAAATCAGCGGCGTCAAGGTGAGGCGCGGAAAACGTTAAACCCATGGTTAACTATCCTTTTTTTACTATTAGGTACAGCCGTCTATCCTAGTGCCTGCTGGCTTTGGTATCCACAAACTACCTTCAAAAGTAGATGCCTATCAATCCAGTCAATCCATCCGAATTTCCCATGCTTCCGCCTGCAGTCCGTCCGCCTAATTTCACAAACGTCTTCGTGGTGATTTCTCGAACAAGCTCATTTTTTTGCAGATCGTGAAGCCTTATCAAAAACCGTATCGCCATAGACAATTTGCGCCGATAAATTCGTCTTCCTAAGGTCTACTAAGGATCGCCCTTAGCGCATCAGCAACGCGATCACTCTCAAGGTGATACAGGTGACCACTAAAACCCAGATCTTCAAACTCACTCACGTCGACAACATCGACCCCTGGAGCCAGAAAATCATCTGCCTGCCCAAGGCGTTCACCAAAGTTCAGGGTTTGCGAGAGCAACAGAAGCCGGTCAGACTCCGACACGAGCAAGGCGATATTTTTCACCCGCTGCCGCAGTTTAGGCAGTGCCGCAACAAACGCTTCTTTATCAATGTCCGCCGCCACGAGAATCAATTTGCTAAATTGCTGGTTATCAACCGAGGCCGGAATTCCCCCAAGCACTAGTCGAGAGCCCATGCTATGGGCAACGATATTGATGTTCTGGTAGCCAAACTGCCTGCCAAGTTCTTCGAGAGTTCCAAGTATCGCGGGCATACTCTCCGCTAAGCGGCGCTCGTCCCGTCGGTAGGTAACCCCGGCACGGCTTGCTGGCCAGCTAAGCAACAGCACCCTACCCACAAAACCGGTTCGATAAGCAACTACCGCGGCATCACGGCAAGCACGTCTTAAGTCAGTGTTGTACCCATGGATGTAGATGAGAATGTCATGGGATGCTTGGGCATCCAGCCCCCTCAATGCGTCACTGATCGAGAGGGCACTGACAGCGTCATTGGACGCTTCCAGTTCCCCTGTGGTTTTCAAAGCAACATCACATAGGCCTCCTGACACACTGGCAACATCATTCGTGTATTCAGGCTCGCCGCCGCCCCCCGCATCCAGGGCGCGCGTGGTTAGAAAGGGAACCGTGAGTTTCAGAGACAGCTGTTCGGGTGCAAGCGAGCAAGAGGAGATACCCTGAAGGAAAACACAGCTCACTAACCCCAAGGCAGGAACCCGCAGCGAAGCAGTCGCGCTAAGGAGGCGAAGATAGTGCCGGAACCGGCTCCGAAGCTTAGAATGAATGAGGAGAGACAGAAAAAGCTCCATGAATGACGGTGCCTTGGGTTCAAAGCCAAGTACCTTGGAAAACCGAGCTAGGATACTAGGACTAGTCGAATTAACGAATAAGAATGCCAAGACTCGATAAACATCTCAGCAAGGCCACCGACCTTCCGAAAGCAAAGTTACGGCGAGCTTTGGCTCAAGGTCGCGTCACGGTCGACGGTGTGCAAGCGCGCGATGGCGCCCAAGTCATCAACAAATTCCATAAAGTCCAAGTAGATGGCGAGACCACACAGGACAATACGCCTCGCTACCTGATGCTGCACAAGCCGCCGGCGGTGGTCTGTGCTACGCAAGACTATCAGCACAAAACCGTCATCGACCTGTTGAATCAACCCTGGAAAAGTCAACTGCACATCGTCGGACGACTGGATTACAACTCCACAGGCCTCGTGCTCTTAAGTAACGACGGACAGTGGTCCCGGCAACTGTCGTCTCCTAAAACTTCTCTAACAAAGCGTTACTTGGTGACAACGGAAAAACCCATAGGCACAGACTGTATCGCTGCTTTCAAGGCGGGATTTTTCTTTGCTTACGAGGGTCTTACGACACGCCCCGCAGGGCTCAAGATACTTACAGAGTGCACGGCGGAAGTAGAATTAACGGAAGGCCGCTACCATCAGATCAAGCGTATGTTTGGTCGCTTCGACAACAAGGTACTGAGTATTCACCGTTTTGCCGTGGGTCCCTATGAACTGGGTACGCTTCGCGAGGGAGAATCCGTCGAAGTATCGAGAGGCCCTCTCTAGACACCGTCAACACACCCTCGACACACGCTCGAGACCCGCGACACCATCACATCAGAAAGCTTGCGACGCTCGAAAGCTTAGCAGCTGATCCGTGAGCCAGTCTTTGGATAAATGGTTACCGGTATCTGCACATTGGATGTAGTAAGGCTTGCCTGTCCAGGAACTTTCGCTCGCCAACCGCTCAATAAACTGCTCTGCGCTTCCCGCATAACGTTTGCCACGACGATACTTAAGCCTCAGATGATCTGCAGCGTCCTCAGACGAGTGCTCATCGCCGTTGCGAACAAAGACACAACCGCTCTTTTCCACACTTGCTATGAGAAAGTTTATCTCCTGATCTACGACATCAGCGGTATCCGCTGTAGAAAACACACCGGATAGCAGAAGCACCAATGCCACAAAAACGCGACCGCGCAGCAACTTAAGCAAGATCATGATTCAGGGTCCAGCGTAACGATTTGCTTCGGGTTAAGTTTAAGAGAAACCACCATTGGGTTGTGGTCAGACGAAGACACCTCAAAAACCTGAGCCTCCACAATATCTAAACCTCGAACATACATATGATCAAGAGGTCTGCCAAAAACTCTTTGTCGATAGTCATTTTCAAAGACTACGGGCCGCAAACCCAGCCTTTCTACAATGTCGGACAGTACGTTTTGGCGCCCCTGACGCCAGGTATTGAAATCACCGGATAGCAGCACCGCCCCATGAAAACCTTCAAGCGCCTCGGAAACAGCATCAAGCTGCATGCGGTAGCTCAACAAACCAAAGCTGAAGTTCAGCGCATGCATGTTAACGACAACCAAGCTGAAGTCGCTGTTATTCACTGCGTATTCCGTAATGTTGGTCGACTTCGGTGTACCCAACCACGGCTCTACCGCACTAAGCCTACAGCGAGAGACCGGCCTCACATCGCTAAAGGTAACAACCCCGGTAATATCATCACCCTTAACATATCCCGGGGAAAACGCCGCGAAGGGCGCCTGTTGGAGCTGATCTGGCAGCTGCATACTCAGTGCTGCTTCCTGAAGAAGCACCAGGTTTTTACCCCGCGAAAACCGCTGCAGATCCTCTTGCCACTTCGCCTCTTCACCCTTTTTGATATTCCAGTTCAGAATACTGAGACTTGCTCCTACAAGCTCGGCACCCCCAGCAAACTGATTCGCCCCTAGAGACGCCCGACACTCAGCGGCTGTCTTAAGCGGAGCTAAAGGTATGCCCTGAAACTCATCAAAGTTGTTGGCCGTTTCCAGAAGACCCAATTGGGAACCCGCGCAGGACAGCAGTAGTCCGACGCCCAAAAGAACGGCAATTGACTTCCGAGTGCTCACGGTGGATTTACCGACATATCTGGTACCAAAGCCTTGGAGAAAATTCTTACCTGGATCAAAAAGAAAACAGTGATCTATCGCAGGTCAGAACACGTTAAACCTCATTATAACCTTCCAGATTCTAGTACGACTTATGGGCATGGACGTAGCTCAGCAACAGCGTGCCATGTACTATTCATACGCAATTCGAATCTGCAACTATAAAGTCACCGCAATAAAAGGCAGCTCATCATGTCAGTGATTCAGTCGCTCACTAACCGGGCCGTATTCCAAAGCCTGAGAAGTACCACGCTGGCAATCACGGGCTCAGCTTGCACCATTGGTGGTTTAGTTGCGGACGTCCTCCAGCCCGTCGCCCCTTTTGCTTCCTATTTGTTTGTCATCGCCGCTCTTGCGTTTGTCATTCTTCTGTTCATCTACTGGAGAGGCAAAGAAGAACTTCTCGGCGCCGTCGCGTTTGCGGGTGTCGCCGCAGGCGTCTTTGGCCTCATTGTTTTGTTTCAATCCTCAGAAGAGGCAGAAGAGAACGGGTTCGTAGCCAGCGCTTTTCCGGGCGTTGCCGAGTTGCAGGCGAGTCTGGGGATTATCGATAAGAAGCTCGATGACATTTCTGAGGACACCCAAAGCCTTCGAGAGAGCGCAGATCGTATTGAAGATAATCAAGCCCAGGTCATACGGACTCTTGAAGAAATGCGCGCAAGTTTTGCCAGTGGCGGATTGATAGATTCGCCGCGCTCGCCTGAAGATCACTACCACAACGCTCGACTGCAGGAACTGGGCGGCGACTACTCGGCTGCGAGACGCTCCTACATCAGCTACTTCGCCAGTGACCTGCCATTACTGGACCCCCATCTGCGTTTTTTGGCGTTTCTCAAAGTTCAAGAAGGCACGGCAGGCGCGCGCGAGACCTATATGACCCTCATGGCCAGCAAAACCGAGGGGATTCCCGCTTATGTCCGATTACTACTTCTGGACGCCAGTCAGCGGGTCCCCCGTCTAGAAGCCTATGCAGCGGAGAACCCTGATTTTGCACCGACGTTCTATCATCTGAGCGAAGAAGTATCGGAGCGAAGACTTGGATTTCAGACTCTTGCCAACAAGCGTGCTGAAAGAGACTATCTCGCTGCTTTTCAGTCCGCCGACGAAGCCGGAGGCCTCTTAAAGCACATGATCGACCAATCCCTCGTGGAGGAATGGCGTAACGATGCGAGTATGCGGCTTACGACCCTGAACAGTAATAGTGGGGGTGCTCTCAACAATCCCGTATCCATCAGCTTCGGTGTGAACAACTCCGGATACACCGCAACGCTGGCAATAGCTGAGCCGGCCGTGGAGGTTTTGTGGAATTTGAAAGACGGCGAGCCCCGAAGCACCGGGGAAAGCGGCGCGCTAAATCCTCAAACAGGCAAACCCGTCCCACAAATGTTCTTTAACCTTCCTGCAAATCAACGAGATACGACAATCGAAATTCGCTATCGCGACAGAAATGGAGCCCTCCAAGGGGCCTATAATTTCGAATTCAAAGGGCAGCAGGAAAGCAAAGACGCGAATCAACGTATCCTCGAATCAACGACTACAAGCTGGGTAAGCTTTAGAGATTACGACGGAAAGCGGCTCCTCTACTTCACCCACCTTATGAGCTATCGCGGCAGTATCAAAACTATCCAGTACGGCTTGAATAGCAATAATCCGACCAAGCGGTTCCGATTCCCCGCCTGGCGAAAGGCGGGAATGGCGCCTATCGATGCTAAAACACCGATGTACACATCAGTCCCCCGAAGCACTCGTTACGTCACTGTCCAACTGACTTATAAGGACGGCAGCAAATCTGCGATACAACGTTTTGATTACTCAGGTTAAGCCTAGCGCCATAAGTTATGGTTTTGATCAGCATAGTTTCGTTAACCGTGTTTTCGTTAACCATAGTTTCGTTAACCATAGTTTCGTTAACTGTGCTTTCATTAACGACGTCCTCGCAAACGATAGTCGCGTGAGCTAAAGGGAGTCTAGTGTTTGTCTAAGGAGAGCCAGAGTTTGCGCGCGCGCCTGCGCCCAAGAGTTATTGGGAGCGGAACACTTTCTGCGCGCATATGCCAATCATTCATTCAAATACTGATTGTCCTTTCCATCATCGCGTTCACCGTAGAAACGCTGCCAGACCTCTCGTCTACTGCGCGAAGCACACTACGCAACTTCGAAGTGTTTGTTATTTCCGTCTTTACACTTGAGTACCTTCTGCGCTTTTGGCTCAGTGAAAAACGCGTGGAGTTTGTCTTCAGCTTTTATGGCATTACGGACCTGTTGGTGATTCTCCCTTTCTATCTGCAACTCGGTCTGGATCTTCGCAGCCTTAGAATCCTTTGGCTCTTTCGCCTATTCAGGCTCTTTAAACTCGTACGCTACGTCGATGCCGCAAAACGTATTGGCGATGCCTTTCGACTGGTTCGTGTTGATCTAGCGGTGTTCGGTATGGGGGCGCTTTTTGTCTTCTACCTTGCGGCGGTGGGCATCTACTTCTTCGAGCGCGACGCTCAACCGGACACTTTCGCGTCGGTAATCCATTCGTTTTGGTGGGCTCTAGCGACTCTCACGACAGTAGGTTATGGCGATGTGTATCCCGTCACCATGGGAGGAAAGATCTTCACTTTCTTTACCCTGATGATTGGGCTGGGCGTGTTCGCGGTACCGACCGGCCTGATTACCATGGCCATTGTGAGCACCCGTGAAGCTACGCTTAAGGATGACGCCTCCTAAGACCAAAAAAACACAGCCGAAGCTAGAAGTATTGGCCGACTCTTTACTCTAATGCCGTGGAAGCAAGCGCTATGAATCTCAGTATCTCTCCAACGATCGCCCGACTGTTTGCTGGTCTAATTCTTCTGACCACGAGTTTCGTTGCTACGGGCTCTGATCTGGACTCTCTCATAGAGCAGCTCCAGAGCAAGGACATAACGGTAGAAACCGTTGCAGCCTTGGTTGAGTTAGACAATCCGAAACTGAAGATGGGATACGGACTCTGTGAAGCTGCGGGGCAGTCGCTATGCAAGCCGGACGGATCTCTCGGCTATGGCCTTTGCGAAGTAGCCGACGGAACACTGTGCAAGAAAAATGGCAGCCTGGGCTACGGTCTGTGCATGCTTGGGGGTGGCAAGGGGTGCGTGGAAAGGGGCAGCTTGGGTTACGGCTTATGTGAACTGGCAGGCGAGAAAAACTGTAAACCTTAATCCTTGCCTGCCACCTAGATCAGAACAACTGCTATTTACGGTAATCGAGCGCGGGCGCTCGGTCACCCAGCAATGCCGAATAACGAAACTCCGGGCCAGTGCGATCATCAAACTCGCTTTTGGCTTTTTTAAGCATCTCGGGCTGCGTATAAAGGTCCATGGCGCTGAGAGCCAAGGTTTTGGCCGCAACCATCATGCCTTTATATCCGATCGCCGTGCCCCCCGCTGCCACTGCCTGCCAGCTATGTGCGGGCGTTCCGGGTACCCAGGTAGCTGCTCGCATCGCCGCCATAGGGACATTCCAACTTACATCACCTGTATCCGCAGACGCCTTACCTTTTGTGAACACCATAGGCTGCACCTCGCCGGCTGATTCAATGGCTGGGAGCTGCCCCGGCAATGTCTCCTGAATCTCTCGGGCAAAGGCAAGGTCATCCTCGCTGTACTCAACGCCACCGACCATCGAGAGGTTTGAATGCAGCACTCCAGCCAGCGTCTCGTTTGGCAGACGAGGATAGGTTCCGCCAATGATCTCGTACTCCATTTCGGTTTCCGTGCCTATCGCTGCGCCCTCGGCCGTTCTGACCACGCGATCCCAAACCGAGCGGACCTCATCCACGTCTTCATGACGAATCACGTAATAGACCTCAGCGGTTTTGGGCACGATGTTAGGCGCATTACCACCATCAGTAATGACATAGTGAATCCTAGTGGGCTCAGTTGTGTGCTCACGTAACATATTGACCATGTCGTTCATCGCCTCGACACCATCAAGAGCTGAACGTCCACGCTCGGGCGCGGCGGCGGCATGAGAAGAACGACCACTAAAACGGAACTTGCCTGAGATAGTGGCGAGGTTAGTGCCGGGGTTTGCTGTGTTGGCATCGCCCGCGTGCCAGCTGATAACCGCATCGACATCATTAAACAAGCCGGCACGCACCATGTAGACCTTCCCCGAACCGCCTTCTTCCGCTGGCGTGCCGTAGTAGCGAATAGTACCTGGGGTGCCGGAATCGACCAGCCAGTTCTTCACGGCAATCGCTGCCGCCAAAGAGGCGGTACCAAAGAGGTGGTGGCCACAAGCCTGTCCGGGAGCACCATCCAGAAAGGGTTCTTCATAAGGAACCGCCGCTTGGGACATACCTGGCAGCGCGTCGTACTCCCCCAAGATCCCAATAATAGGACCGCTATTTCCATAGGTCGCAGTAAACGCCGTTGGCATCCCCGCAACACCTTTCTCTACTGAAAAGCCCTCTTCCTCGAGAGCGCTCTGCAAAAGGCGCGTACTCTCTACTTCGAGGTAACCTAATTCGGGACTCGACCAGAGTGTTTCGGCGATGGATTGATAGCGGTCATAGTTACTGTTAAGACTCGATACCACGTCAGTTTTGTCTGTCTGGGCAGATGACAGCGATGAAAAAACCAGTAAAGCGACCGAGCCGAGGCTCTGCGAGAGGCGAATGACACGCATAGTTACTATCCGATAGCTAGTTCACGAGCAGAGAAGAGTGCACTCTGACGGCGATCACAGCAAGGCCTGCCTGCACACGGGCACTGGGTTCACCCGCCGGTGGTTATCGCCACTTGGTGTCGCTGCAAGTCAGAGTTAACCCCAATTGAGCCTGAACAACGATACTGGATTGGTGAAGTACCAGTAAGTTTAATGCTGATTGCTTACGCCTTTTCCGCTGAAATAGTGACACCGAGTGTATGGGCCGCATCGGCTTGCAGGCGAACAACATCCTCGCCCATGTTCCCTGTTTCCACGCAGACCATGCGCCGGTAGCCCCCATCTTCAAAGTCATCCATCCTCGATGACTTAGCTATCCACGGATTCCACACTACCGTCGAATCGCTACCTTGTTTTTGCAAACGGATCGAACGCCCTCGCAAAGCGTCATCGATGAATTCGTCACCGGCCGTTTGCTGATAAATACGGTCCAACTCAGCATCAAATCGAACATCTCCCGCCTGAGTCAACCGTCGATTGCTTTGAAGAGCATCGATGTATTCGACTCCGTCCAAGCCCCGCACAGCGGTTCCTGCGATGTCTCCGACATCGAAGTAGGAGTGCAAGGCTGCCGTCAGATCGACCACTTCTTCCGACC
The DNA here is from genome assembly GCF_045107095.1 of Congregibacter sp. Lineage (GTDB taxonomy): Bacteria > Pseudomonadota > Gammaproteobacteria > Pseudomonadales > Halieaceae > Congregibacter. Next base: position 75,002 of record NZ_JBGCFU010000003.1, read on the forward strand.
GGTTCACCATGGTCAGCTCAAGAGACAAGGCCTTTCCCACAGACACCCTTAGCTGCAGCTCGAAGGCATGAGGCCACAGAGATCGACTGGCTATATCGTCCTCCAGGCACAACATAACTTCGGTAGATCCACTGTGATCTTGCTTTACAGATGTGAGCTGCCAAAAGCAGTTTCGTGCAAAACCATGAGACGGCATCGCAGTATCAGGATGAGTTCCGAACCACGGCCAGCATATCGGTATGCCCCCACGCACCGACTTCCCCTCGGCATAGACTGCCGTCTTACTCACCCAAAGCAGATCTTCTTCACCGTTAGGCTGAAAGCTCAGAACCTGAGCCCCATGCACAGCAATGCTCGCTGATGCATGAGAGTTTGAAATCTGAACGATGGGGTAGTTCGGCGCAACATCGGCGATCGAAACGAAATCAGGGATCGCAAACTTCTCGTTAAGCGAGTTAGAATCCACTAGAGACTCTGCCTAAAGCGGTAGCTTTCGAGGTTTCGCATGACCGCGCTATGACTGCGCTTTGATTGCGACGTTAACTCTACTTTGGCACCCGGGTTGCCTGCCAGGTACTTGCCCGCCATTCTCCAGCGCTGCGCTCGAACACTCCAGTATTGAGGTAGTAATCAACGGCCCCCTCTGGAGATGTTGCGACCAGTCGGAAAGTCACAATAGCGATTTCCTCCGCAAGAATCCGAATGTCCACTTGATCCGACGTATAAACAGCAGACTCCTCATCGGGTGCAGCCGCCTCGCCCATGCCATCCAGGATCGTTGCCTTGCCGTATCGAGCGCCGCTGGAGCTTGTGTAGACAAGATCCTCAGACCAAAACCGCTCATGCATAGCAGCGTCATTCACGGACGCACCCGCGAGGAATTCGTCAAGAAGTGCCTGTAGCTCAGCGCGGTCGTCGGCAAAGACAGACGCGCTGTTCAGAAGCAGCAGAACTGCGAGGTGCAAACCCAGTTGTTTCAACATCAATGTTTCCTCGCCGAACTTCGGCTTAAGTGAAAACAAGATACTGCGACAGAAGATTCAAGCTCGCAACTTATTCCTAAAGGTCTGCTGCGATTTAGGCAGTGCGTCGGTTACCGTTGCTTGCTCGACTGCGAGCGCCACCGCCACTGCCACGCCGTGCCTGCTGCCCTCCCGCACCGGGACGACCATTGCCCTGAGAGCGACCACGGCCAGAACCATTTCCGCGGCCGCTATTACGTCCGCTGTTTTGCCGGCCACCACGGCCATTCTGTATGGGCTCAGCTTTGATCGTGGGATCAATATCAAACCCGGGGAGATTGACCTTTTCGATCGCAGACCCCAGCAGCTTTTCGATGTCTCTAAGAAGCTTCAGTTCATCTACACAAACCAACGATACAGCGTGGCCTTCTTGACCCGCTCTGGCAGTACGACCAATCCGATGGATGTAGTCCTCAGCAACGTTCGGCAACTCAAAGTTAACAACATGCGGCAATTTGTCGATGTCGATGCCACGTGCGGCAATATCCGTCGCGACCAACGCCCTCACAGTACCAGACTTAAACTCTGCGAGGGCACGCGTGCGAGCGCCTTGCGATTTATTGCCGTGGATCGCGGCAGAAGTGATGCCGTCTTTACTCAACTGCTCTGCAAGTTTATTCGCGCCATGCTTTGTCCGCGTAAAGATAAGCACCTGCTGCCAGTTGCCCTCACCAATTTGCTGCGACAGCAACTCGCGCTTACGCCCCTTATCAACGGGGTACACCAACTGACTCACCAGTTCCGTCGCTGTGTTCTGCGGTGTAACCTGAATCTGCTCCGGGCTATCCAGAAACTCTGAGGAGAGCTTCTTGATCTCATTGGAGAACGTCGCCGAGAACAGTAGTGTTTGTCGTTTTTTGGGAATCACTTTCATGACACGTCGGATATCGTGAATGAACCCCATATCCAGCATGCGATCGGCTTCGTCCAAAACGAGTATTTCAATCTTGGATAGGTCGATGCTTCGTTGCTGAACATGATCGAGCAGGCGGCCCGGCGTCGCGACGACAACATCGACACCCTTAATCAATTTTTGCTTCTGAGGGTTGATACTCACACCTCCGAAGATCTCCGCCGATCTGAAATTCAGAAAGCGACCATAATCTCTCACACTTTCATGCACCTGAGCCGCAAGCTCTCGTGTCGGAGTCAGCACCAGAGCTTTAGGAAAGCTTTTTTGCTTGTCCTGATATTTTTCCTGCAAACGTTGCAGCATGGGCAGCGTGAAACCTGCTGTTTTACCAGTGCCTGTTTGAGCGCCGGCTAGAAGGTCACTACCTTTCAGTACCAGAGGTATGGCTTGCTCTTGTATGGGAGTCGCTTCGTCGTAGCCTTGTTTTTCTACGGCGCGCAGCAATTCGACCGAGAGGCCGAGATCTTTAAATAACACGTAATGTATTCCTGATGTTGTAATGCAAATCATCTGACCAACCTGCCCAAAAAACCCTTATCAACAAAAGGTTCCAGTGGCAGTGGCTCGGTCCAGACTATGATTTCTTAAGATACTAGCGAGCACAGAGTGTGCTGGCTTAGTTGTGGCGCAGACCGAAGTACGCCTCGAAGGCGCGCACAGTAACAGAGCTGGCAGCAAAAGAAAGCAAAGAATTGCGTTTCTTAGCTAGGCAATGCGAATTCCATCACGCTCCAACGTGATAACGCGTCGCTTGTACAGAGCACCGATCGCCTGCTTAAACACTTTTTTACTGACGCCAAACATGGCGTAAATCTCCCGCGGCGGACTTTTATCAGTAAGCGCAAGGAACCCGTCGTTTTCCTGCAGACGGTCCAGGATCTTGGCGGAAATGCCATCCATCTTGGTTTTACTGAAACCGGGCTGATTTAAGGAAAGGTCTATTCTGCCGTCATTGCGGATGCGCTGAACAAAGGCATCCAACACCTGCCCTTTTCGAACACGCTGATACAGCTCATTGCTATAGAGGAGTCCCCAGCATTCGTGATTAATTATCGCTTTGTAGCCCAACTCTGTACGTTCCGCGATCATTACACTGACTCGCTGCCCCTGCTTTAGGTCGGGAGTGGTATCGTCAATCCAGTGATCAATACGCGTAGACCCTGCCAATCGTCCTTGGTTGTCCACATAGACCTTGACCAGGGTGTGCGCCCCTTTTTTTAAAGGATGTTGCTGCTCTGCGAAAGGGACAAAGAGATCTCGCGGTAAACCCCAATCCACAAAGGCGCCCAGATCATTCACCTCGACAACCTCAAGCCAGGCAACCTCCCCCAGCTGTGCTGCAGGAGTAAGGGTAGTGATCGCTGGATGGCCGCTGGTATCAAGATAAGCAAAGACCTGGAGAACATCCCCAACAGCCAGTGAATCGGGGCACTGCCTCCGCTCAAGAGGCAGCCGCCCCCAGTCCTCACCGTCCAGGATGGCGCTGTGCGTTCCGAGTTCCAAAACGTCTAAGGAGTGAAATCGTCCGATTTCGCGCTGCATGTTTCCGTCCGTACTCAATACCTGTGCGCGCTATCCTAGTCCATCAGGGGCGTTAGGTCGCCTGAAGGACGCCAAGGGAGCGGCTGGATAGGCTGGTTTAGGACCCGTTAGCCGACTGGAACTCCCCAACCGCCTTGAGCAATTGCCGGATCGTAATTTGTCCAATAAGGCGGCCGTCCTCGACTACTGGTCGACGCCGCTTGTTCTGGCGAAGCATATCCTGCGCAACATCAACGATGTCTTCGTCAGGATGCGCTACTAAAAGATTCTCAGCGGTCATATATTCCCGCACGGTACCGAAGCCGCCGTTGTTGTATACCGAACTCAGCACCGCGCGAAGGCAGTCCATTTCCGACAGCACCCCCACCAAACGGTGGTCATCCTCTATTACACAAACACCCGAGATTCGATTGTCGCTAATGGTCATCATCGCTTCGTAAACGCTGGCATCCGGCTTCACTGTAACGGGATGAATAACCATGTAATCACGCAAACTTACTGACTTCAGCATATTTTTCCTCCAGACGCCGATGCACCTATCGCAAAGAAAGACCGCAGATTTTTGCTGTTTGAAGATGCAGCAAACTCCTCCGGGTTCATAGCCAAACCCTCGCATTGCATTCATCCACGCCTAAACGCAAAACACAAGAGCGGCTTGTTTATGTGATTTTAAGAACGCGCGGGATAGAATCCGCGAAAAAACCGTCCACGCCCATACGCGTGGGCAGGTTAGCTAAGGCTGCCTACGCGTCGCTAAGGCATTCAGGACGGGAATTATTCCCAAGGTCTTTGCTCGACCGGAGCCCCTTAGTCCATTAGTGTGCGCGGCATTCCAAGCTTTCGAATTTTCCAACGCTAGGCCTCTTTCAAGAGCGCAGGGCGTTTTGTGTCAGGACCAGTCAATTGATCTCTACCGCCAACATCACAATGCAGTTCGCCGCTAAGCCCCTTTTTGAGGATATATCCGTCAAATTTGGTGATGGCAACCGTTACGGTCTCATCGGCGCAAACGGCTGCGGCAAGTCAACGCTCATGAAAATCCTCGACGGGAGCCTTACACCTACCTCGGGAAATGTATCGATCTCTCCCAACGAACGTGTGGGCAAGCTAAACCAGGATCAATTTGCCTACGAAGAATTCACCGTTGTGGACACTGTCATGATGGGCCACGAAGAGCTCTGGGCCGTGAAGCAGGAGCGCGACGAAATTTATGCCAATCCTGACATGTCAGAAGAAGATGGCATGCGCGTCGCTGACCTGGAAGTTCTGTTTGCAGAAATGGATGGCTACTCCGCAGAGAGTCGAGCGGGTGAAATCCTGACCGGTGCTGGCATTGCTCAGGAACTGCACCATGGACTCATGAGCGAAGTAGCACCGGGGTGGAAGCTGCGCGTGCTGTTGGCCCAGGCTCTTTTCTCCGATCCGGACATTCTCCTTCTGGACGAGCCCACCAATAACCTTGATATCGACACGATTCGCTGGCTTGAGACGGTGCTCAACCAAAGCAAATCGACCATGATCATCGTCTCTCACGACAGGCACTTCCTAAATGCGGTTTGCACACATATGGCGGACATCGACTACGGTGAACTACGTGTGTATCCAGGCAACTATGACGATTTCATGACTGCCTCCACCGCGGTGCGCGAACGCCTGCAGTCACAAAACGCCAAGAAGAGCGCAGAGATCGCCGACCTGAAACAATTCGTATCACGTTTTTCGGCGAACGCCTCCAAGGCAAAGCAGGCCACTTCTCGGGCCAAACGCATTGAGAAAATCAAACTGGACGACATTAAGCCGTCCAGTCGGGTTAGTCCTTACATTCGCTTTAAGCAAGACAAAAAGCTCCATCGTCAGGCGGTTGTCCTTGAGGAATTGGGGCACGGCTTTGACGAAGGCCCATTGTTTGACAAAGGTAGTCTGATTCTCGAAGCGGGTGCACGGCTTGCGGTCATCGGTGAGAACGGTGCCGGGAAAACAACGCTTCTACGCTGCCTTATGGGTCAGATCGAAGCCAACGCGGGAAGTATCAAGTGGGCAGAAAGCGCGACTCTAGGATATTGCCCTCAAAACACCAACGATGAGTTCGACTCAGACCTCAACCTCTTTGACTGGATGAGTCAGTGGCGAAAGCCAAGCCACGATGACCAAATCGTGCGCGCGACACTGGGAAGACTACTGTTCTCGTCGGACGACTTCTTGAAAAAAGCGAAGGTGTGCTCCGGAGGCGAGAAAAACCGCTTACTGTTCGGCAAACTTATGATGATGGACACCAACGTGTTACTGCTGGATGAGCCCACTAACCACTTGGATATGGAGTCCATCGAATCGCTAAACCTGGCGCTCGAGCACTATAACGGCACACTAATCTTCGTAAGCCACGACCGGGAGTTTGTCTCATCGTTGGCTACGCGCATTCTCGACATTAGAAACGGCGAGCTGGTCGATTTCCAGGGCACCTACGATGAATACCTGGCTCATCAGGAAGCCCTGGGTAACGTCGCCTTGGCTTCCTAGGAACCGCCCTTTAGCCGTGAGCAGCTGCGAGTAGCCAAGAAAAGCCGCGGAAACGCTGGTTTTTTTGAGGGGGCTAAGAATCACCCTCCCAACTAAACGATGGATATTCCGGAAGCACCAATTCGGTGTCGGGCGCTTCTTGCGCCTGCTGGTGCAGGGAAAGAATGTCTTTTTGCAAAGTCGATCTGTAGCGCCAAACCTCTCGCCATTCCTGCAAAAACTCCTTCCTAGCCGTGCCGGTTCTATCCTCGGCCTGCATACCAGGCACTAGATGCTCGTAAGCGTTTTGTAGCCTATCTGACTGAGTTTGCTCAAACGACAAAACCACAGATGCCTGAGCATCCGGCAAGGGCACGTACTGTGGCGAGGGATTCGCAGCATAAATCTCAAAGTATTCCAGATACCTCTCCAAAGGCACTGAGTCGGCTGCGCCCCATATACTCATATCGTCTCGGTTAATAAGTCGCTCGGTTTCAGCGTTAATAATCATCACCGTAGGCGTAGCGAAATAGTGCGCCTGGTTAAAGCGGCGGCTTATCTCCCGTAGATCTTTGAAGTATCCAACGTCAACGAAGACCGTTTCGTAGTTCGCGGCCAGTAACTCGGCAACTCGAGAATCGGAGAACTTTTCGACGAGCCCCCGACTGTCATGACACCACTGCGCGCCCATAACGACCAACAAGAGCTTATCCTGCGCCCTTGCGCGCTCAAGGCCCTGCTGCACATCGGCCATAGGGTCTTCAGACGCAACATAGGCTGAGACCTCCGAGCTTGAGTTATCGCTAGCCCAGGTGCTGGCAGTCAGCATTGAGAACAGCACGCCAAAGACTGTAAAAAAAACACTCAACTTTACTCGTAGCATCATTATTCCTTAGGCGCTTCGCAGTGCACGAACAGCAGCGTAGCAGAGCAAATACACAATCAACAAAGCCCCGACAAATGCCATCCCAAAGCCCAGTGCACCCCACAAATTGCTCGCTCCAAGGGGGTTGTCACCAAAGCTCAAAGCTCGACTGCCAGCAGCATTCCCACCCCAGTAAAAAACGGTATTCGCCCAGCCAATATAGATAAAGCCCCACGCGGTGACACTTCGCATCTTGTCACTCAGGGGTATTAATGGAAGCGCCCAAGCCAGCGCAAGAATCAAGAGACCGTTTGTTAAACCGCCGGAGTGAGCACGAGCCCAACCCTCAGCAGTACCGTAATAGGGCATGGCTACTATTTTGCCGGGATACAGCTCCAGCCCACCGATCAAGCCAAAGCCCAGCATGAATCCCGCAAACATACTCATCACGATCACCAGAAAGGCGTTTCCGATCATTAACTTTTGAAGTCGTTCCATTATTTTTATTCCTCCGATCCATGGCACTTGCCGAGCATCTGTTTATTTGCGACTGTTCAGTCACAATAATGACATAGAGAGTTTGAGATGAAAGCACGCTGCACGGATTACTTAGTTGTGGGTGCCGGCGCGATGGGCATGGCTTTTACGGATGTACTCATGCAGGAGTCAGATGTAACTATCACCATTGTTGATCGCTATCATCAGCCCGGTGGTCACTGGAATCTAGCTTATCCTTATGTCCGCTTGCATCAGCCCTCAAGCTTTTACGGCGTCAACTCCCGGCCTCTTGGTTCGAATCGCATTGATACTACGGGAAACAATAAAGGGCTCTACGAACTAGCGAGTAAGGCTGAGGTTTGCGCATACTATGATGATCTCATGCGTGAGTTTGTCAGCTCCGGCAGAGTGCAGTACTTCCCAATGAGCGAGTATCAGGGTGAGGGGAAAATCCAATCGATGACATCGGAGCAGTGTCATAACGTGGACGCCGCCACCATCGTTGATGCGACCTTTATGAACGTGAAAGTGCCGTCAATGGCAGCGCCCTCCTACGATATTGAAGACGGCGTCACCTGCGTTCCTCCCAATGCTCTCGCGAGCCTCCGAGGCGACTTTAAGAATTACACGGTAATTGGCGCTGGAAAAACAAGCTTCGATGCCTGTCTGTTTCTTTTGGACAATGGCGTCTCCGCGAATTCAATCCGCTGGATAAAACCCCGCGAGTCCTGGCTGTGGGATCGAGCCTATGCGCAGTCAGAGGACCTTTTCGAAAGCTCGATTCAGCAGCTTTCGATTCTGCAAACCAAATCTGTCGCTGAATCTGAGTCAGCAGAAGACTTCTTTGTCCGCGCCGAAGCAGCGGGAGTAGTGTTGCGCATCGACGAGGATGTTAAGCCCACAATGTTCCGCTGCGCTACGGTGACAAAAACCGAGATTGAAAAACTTCGTTTGATCGAGAACGTGGTCCGCTTAGGTCGGGTTCAGAGTATCTCGACACAGAGCACCCGGTTGGACGAGGGATCTGTCGATAACGACCCAGACACGCTCTTTGTCGACTGCACTGCCGACGGACTGGAGCGCCGCCCTCCGGAGCCTGTCTTTGCCGACTCCAAAATTACTTTGCAGTCCGTGAGAACCTGCCAGCAAGTGTTTAGCGCCGCTTTTATTGCTCACGTGGAGCTTACTGAACAGGATCAGGCCCGTAAAAACGTATTGTGCGCTCCCGTCCCGCACCCGGATACGGATACGGACTATTTCCGCAATATGTTGGCCGACCTTGTTAATGGATTAGCATGGCAGGAAGACCTCTCGCTCATGGAGTGGATGAAGAATGCTCGTCTCGATGGATTCACATCTCCGCGAACTAGCGCAGAAGCCGATGCGGCGTTCATGGAGGATCTACAAGAACAGGGAATGATCGCCGCAGAGAAACTCATGGGTTATCTGAGTTGAAGCACTTTCTACGACAACCCTACGACAACCCTACGACAACCCTGCAACAACCCTGCGACAACTCTTCAGCAATGCCGCCACAAACCGAGCACTATCCATACCCAGCGGCCACCGGCGGGACTGAGCTTTTACGGAACAGTTCGAGAGACACGTTAACGGTCACTGACATCCTGTCTACTGCCGCAGCGCGCTCTTTGCCTTCTGAGGACGCCCGAAAAAAGTGTGGCGTCATTAGCAGCAGGTCAGCCATTTGAGTCTTGTCGAGACTCACTGTCTCAAAGTTGATCTGTGATTGCGCCTGTAGAGAAAACCCCGGCGGTGCTGACTGCGATAGCTCGCGATCCTTAAGCGATGGATAGATAAGGCGCCGAAGCTCTATCAAATGATCGCGCCCCGCCCGTACGCGCAGTAAGAGCCCTGAGGGCTTCAGTATGCGCGAAAAGGAATTAAAGTCAGGAAAACCGAACATATCGATGACGACATCGGTAGACGAATCTCCCAAGGGGATACTGCGATTGCTGGCAACAAGCCAGGCCGCCGCAAAGCGCCGCGCGGCCACCTGTACCGCCCACTTCGAGATATCGAAGCCCACCATAGCCACATCCGAAACACCTGCTTCAGCTATACGACCACGCAGATGTTCCAGGTAATAACCCTCGCCGCATCCTGCATCGACAATGAGTGTGCCCGTATCTATAGCCGGCAGGAGCATGTCAGCGACACTGCCCGCTACGGCCTGATAATGGCCATCTTCCAAAAATCGGTGTCGAGCAGCCACCATCTCATGGCTGTCACCGGGATCTTTAGACCGCTTATCCTTAGCCGAGAGAAGGTTGGCATAGCCTTGTTTGGCAATGTCGTAGCTGTGGCGGCTGGCGCAGCGAAGCACCCCGTCCTGCCATTCCATCGGCAAGCCGTCCAGAGGACATCGCAAGGCAGCGTTAAATTCAAACGGCATAAATATCGAGTTTGCGGTAGCGGTAAAAAGAAAACT
>NZ_JBGCFU010000030.1:0-22296 GCF_045107095.1 Congregibacter sp.
ACTCAGTGATACCGATAAAATCAAATCGCTCAAGAGGAAAGCCCCACAGAAAAACACTATAGATGTTTCTTAGTTCTTTGCATCGCGCAAACTCTTCGAGCGTCCAGCCTTCTTCAATCATGCGTTGATGCAGAGGCCCCGACTGCCCCGGTTGATAGCTACGCTTCCAATAGTGGTAATGGGAGACCAAGCGCTGCACCGGGTCTCGCAGCCAAGTGACAAAACGCATGTTCGTTTGTGGTTTCGCGAACCGATAATTCAGCGGCAGAAAGTGACCATGTATGCAGCTAAGTTCATCGGCTGAGATTTTTGTGCCGCGGTTTCGCAAGCTACTGACACTCGCGTCAAAATTCCGTGACCAAGCACTTCGATGTAAGGGTTTGTCTTCGTAACGGAGTTTGAGCGCATCGCCATAGTGAGCGGCGAGGGTGGCTTGAAAGCTTGATCCCGCCGTCTTCGGCATATGTACCGAAATCAACATGGGGGTGTCCCGCGAACGCAGGTTCGCTCAAAACACTCAGACAAGCTTTCAGCCCGTTGTTGCATCAGTGACCTCCAGGAGTTTCAGCAAAGCGGAATACATGGTTTCGAACTGTATGTCTCGGATTGATGACTCCGGATGCGTCGGGAAACGAGAGTAGTCAAAGAGCTGCTGTTCTCCGAAGTAGGTTTTAGCAACCTCGTTATCTGATTCACGACTGCTCTCCACGAGATCACTGACTATCTCAGGGGGTAGTGTGAACTTAGGTGCGGGGAAGAGCGCATTGAGTTTCGGAAGCACAGGGTAGATTTGCAGCTGTGGCGGCATGTTCGCTGGCTTCCTGCGATTCAATTCACACTTAAATAGAGTGACGACGCTGTTTAGCGACGGATTGCTGTGCGCATTTCGCAGGCGAAAGTGCGCCACGGGGACTTTTAAAACAGAGCTTGCAAAATCTTCCACAACGTTCGTTGACCGGTAGCGCCTCACCACGAGCTGGTTGGGAAAAAATTCGCTCCAGTTCTCGAGGAAGCTCGCGTAATGGTTACCCGTCTGATACACGTCTCTGTAGAAATCCTGAAGGGTCCCTGTGTACTGTGTAGCATGTACCCGTTGTGCGTAGGACGAGGCCAGGTACTCGAGTTGGCTACGTAGATACACCACAATCTGCGCCTGATAGTCCTTAAATCCTGCACGTACCATCTTTGGCTTGCTGTTTTGGAAGCCTTCGGAGCTGATCACTGCGGTGCTATCTGCGTCATGCAGTGCAAGTTCAGTCTTTAGGGACTTAAATGGCTTGAGCTGTCGGTAATCATCCACACCTTCGAGCTGCTGGGCATTGCGTGGTTGAAACGGGCGAGCAAATTCGTGATGTGCATCTTTAACACGACCAGACTGAGGAACCACATACCCAAGCTCGCGAAGGCTTTCGCGATTGTCCTGCAAAAAATTCTGAATCGCGGTTGTACCCGTCTTATGTCGACCTATGTGAATAAGAACTTTGCGCATAGTGGGGCAGTATCGCTGGGTACGCCGGTTATCGTAAAATTGGAGAATACCAGCCTCGGGTGAAGTACTACAGAACTCCGCCCACAGGCTTAGACAGTAGTTAGACCATATCAGTGTGAGTTTTCGCTGATGCCCACTTCTCACTTAGCGTTTGGACCCATTCAATGCGTCACATCATTCTTCACGGTCATATTTTCAAGAATGCCGGGTCGACATTTGACTGGAGCTTGAATCGCAACTTCGGAGAGGGGTTTCTGGATCATCGCGATAATCGCGCGATGCGCCAGCAACGGGCAAAACATCTGGCAACGGTAGTATCCAGTACGCCTGGTTTAACGGCGCTCTCCAGCCACCATCTTTGCTATCCGCTGCCTCAGCCGCCCGAGGTGACTTTTCATACAGCTTACCTGTTACGCCATCCCATCGAACGTATCCAATCGGTCTATGCTTTTGAGCGAAAGCAGGACGCTGATACCCCGGGCGCCATTGCCGCCAAAGAAAAGGATTTTGCCCAGTATGTAGCGTGGCGGATGCAGGAAGAGATTCCCCGTACGATTCGAGACTATCAGACAAGTTATGTCGCTGGATTCCATACCAGACACGTAAAGGCCACGGCTCCTGCTGATTGGTTGCAGCGTGCTCTGCATCATTTAGAGTTTTTGGACTGTGTGGGAGTGGTCGACCGTTATGACGAGAGCATGGTGGTTTTTGAGCGCTATCTTGAGCCATTTTTCCCTGACATTGATCTGGCCTATGTTCGTCAAAACGTGACTCAGCGGGATATTGCGAGCGACGCAATTGACACTCGTGTGCACAACACACTGGATAAGCTGGGCGATCTAGCAGCCGAGGTGCTGAGTCGGAATAGCTATGATCTCGCGCTGTACCGACAGGCGAATCAGAAACTGGATGAAGCCATTGCAAGGATCGATGATTTTGACCGTCGTCTTGCCAAGTTCCGAAAGCGCTGCAAACGCATCAATGTAGGATCGGTCCTCGAGCGGATTGGTCTCCGATGAGTAAGGATCAATTGCGGCCAATCCTTCTGCACGCTCACTTGTTTAAGAATGCCGGCACTACCCTTGATTGGAGTCTCGAGCGGAGTTTTTCTGACGGATTTTGTGATCATCGTGACGACGCCAATATGCGCGGTAATCCAGAGTATCTGGCCAAGTTTCTTAGGGACAATTCGGGGTTACGAGCACTCTCAAGTCACTGGCTACCCTTTCCTCTACCCTCGTTGAGGGGCGCAGTGCTGCGCCCCCTCGTGCTACTTCGACATCCCATTGAGCGGATATTATCGGTCTACGAATTTGAGCGCCGTCAGGCAGTAGATCATCCGGGAACGCAAAGGGCCCGAGATGGAGATCTTCAAAGCTATGTGCGCTGGCGGCTTGAGGAGCGTACTGGGCCGGTTATCCGAAATTACCAGACGCGTATGCTGTCAGGAATCTATCCTGGTAAGGGTGATCAGCTGCAATTTGAGCGCGCGAAACAGCTTTTAGATAGCCTACCTGCAATCGGCATTGTTGAACGATACACGGAGAGTGTCGTGCTCTTCGAGCAGGAATTGAAAGAGGACTTTCCCGAGATCGACCTTGCCTTTCGGCGTCAGAATGTTCGCGATGCTAGCGATCATCGGACTCCCGAAGAGCGTCGCGAGGCCGTTGAGCAAGACCTGGGTGAACTTTTGGATCCCGTACGCGATGCGAACAGCTTGGATCTGACCCTCTACGAGCTAGCGTGTGAGCGGTTTGATTCCGACTGGCAAAGCTTAAACAGCGCCGAAGCCTTGTTGGACCAGCTGGATAGCCGCTGTCAGCGCTTGGGAGCCACCTAGTTTGTCACTGATCCGAAGGATTTTCCGCGGAAGGTATAGGCCGCCAGAGTTTGTAATCGCAGCACATTATTTTTCTGACGGTTGGCCGCTGGATTCTTTGCAGGTTATGCGTTCGCAGCTTGTTCGTCGTGAGTTAACACAGCTGCGCAGAGACGGGTTTAACACGATTATTGTTGTGGTTCCCTGGCGTAGCTTTCAGTCAAGTCAGACTCCCGTCACTTATGATGAGTTCTATGAACTGCAGTTGCGCTTAGTACTTCGAGAAGCCCAGCGAGCGGGACTCGCAGTTTTGTTGCGAGTGGCGTACACGCACCAGGTCATGCGGGTGCCTTCCCTAAATGGCTTTCGCTGGGCCCAGGCTCTTCTCACAGACCCTGCCATCGAGCAGGCGTGGCTGGACTATTTTGCGCAGATCTCGCGAATCTGTGAGGACTATAAGTGCTGCATCGGCGGTTTTATCTCCTGGGAAGAGTTGTGGCATGCCTTTAGGGTTTGGCAAGAGCAGAAAGGAGACGCCAACATTTCGGCGGCAAAAGCGTCGGGTTATCTGGATTACCTCGACGCAAAGGGTATCGCGCACGAGGGTTGCATACCCTCAAAACAAAGCCCAGCGCATGGCGACTACTTAGCTTTCGCAAACGCTCGCATGGCGCAGGTGTTTGAGCTTGCTCGATCACAGTGGTCCGATCTTGGAGTCGAGTATCGCGTGGACAAGGACCCGGTACCTGCGGACGAGGGCATACATTGGCGGGATAACGAGTCGTTTCTTGATTGGGAGCCCCATCGATATTCCTATTGGGCACCTTTTATGGGTGCCGAGAATGTCGGTGAGGAGTTGAGTGCCGAGCAGGCTGAGGTCTTACTCCGCTATATGCTCGAGACAACCAGTGAGGGCGGTCTTTATCCGGGGCAAGTTGTGGAGCAGTTCAATTTTATTGATAACACACAGAAGTACCTGGGCACGCACGCCAAGATCGCCGACGATCAAGTCACTGAGTTTTTATCGTTAGCCTCGCCGCTATTGCGAAAGTACGCCGGTGGGTATGGTCTGTGGGCGAGTCGCGACTACCGCATGAGCATGCTCTACAACGGTGCACTGTTGGACGCCGCGAGAGGATGGACGCTGTCGGAACTGTCTCGAGTCCGAAAGGCGGGTGGCGTTCGATTGTTACAGGGTGGCCGTTTAGCGCAGCGGATTGAGCCCCGGGTAACCTGGGTTCAGCGCAATCACACGACTCAAGAAGTGTTCTTGGAACTTGAGTTTCTCCGTTGGCGGGGCTTTGGTGCGGCGAATCTGCGGGTACGACTCAACAATGGTGCTTGGTCAAGCTGCGAGGTGCAAGCAAAGGGCAGGCTGGTGGCTCGAGTGGCGGCAGACCTAGAAGATGTTTTCGATAATGGCATCGACTTTGAAATCGAGAATCTCGGGCGGAAGCTGACAATTACTCGGATATTTCTGTACTACGAAACCTACACAGCGGGTGTCAGAGATCTCGATGCCAATGCCGGTCCCCTACTGGAGACAATTCAGCACTTCAATTCACAGCTAGCGAACTATGAGGAGCCCCTCGAGGACGAAGGGCAGGGCCATGGCCAGAAGGATAGAGCTGAGGATCGAGCTGAGGAAGGAGTAAACGAGGAAGAGTCACAGGCTGAACAGCCCTCCAAAAGTCGCACTGAGGCTGCCACTGAAAATTGATCAAACCTCAGAAATACTGCGCCGCATAAGGGGTCTCCTCAATCAACGGAAGAGATTTTTCCAGAGTTTTGAGTACCCGCATTCTGTCTGCCGGTTTGATTTGTGCGATTTTACGAGGATTCATGTCCAGCAGAGGGCGTTTCTGCACGCCGTCGACAGCGTGCGCTTCAATCGCACTTTTGTAGTCTACGTCCTGCAATGAAGGCAGCCACTCAGCCAAAGCTCTAAAGGTGGAGCTGGGATCGGCCACCATGTCCTCGTAGTACAGCAAATGGCTGCACGATTGTTCTTCGCGCGCTTTAAGATGTAGCTCTAGCCAGTAAGTCCAACGCTCGGCCGCGGCTTCCCATGGCATGCCATTGCGGCGATGCAAGGCCTCACAGATCGCAAGGGGGTCGCGCATTAGAAGGATAAATTCAGCGGGTTGGAAGTGTTCCAAAATCGCTTCGACGCGGCACAGATGCGGGGGGCTCTTCTCCAGAAGGACGGGCTTCTTGGGATCCCAGTATTGATGCCAAATGGTGGATATCAAGTTCCAATCAAAGATGGTGCTGGGATCCCAGGGGTTCTCACGCATCATCTTGCGCAATTCCGGAAGCTTTTGCCCCTCGTCAGGTAAGGCTGATACCTGCGATGATGTCTTCAGCAGTTGCCACAGTGCAGTCGATCCGCTGTATGGAGGCGATAAAATGAAGAGGTATTGGTGTTGCATGCCGGCCGCTAAAAAAAGTGCGCAACAAGATTACCACCGTTCAAGATAGTCCGGGGAACAAGGAAGCAATATCACAATGTCTGATGCAGTGAAGAACTATTCCTGGCGCGAAGCGCTGCTGATCTACACCCGCAAAAAGACGCTTGTGCTCAGTCTGCTGGGATTTTCTGCCGGCCTGCCATTTCTTTTAGTGTTCTCGACTCTGACTGCGTGGCTACGCGATGAGGGCGTTGAGCGGACTGCGATTGGATTCTTCGCATGGGTGGGTCTGACTTATTCCATCAAGGTATTTTGGGCGCCGGTTGTGGATCGCCTGCAACTGCCGTTCATGCATGGTCTGCTAGGACAACGACGTAGTTGGATTCTCCTTGGACAATCCGGTATTGCAGCAGGCCTTGCCATCATGAGTGTGATGGATCCTCAGGACTCACTGGTGCCTATTGCACTTGCTGCGCTGCTAGTGGCTTTTTCATCCTCCACCCAGGATGTCGCCTTGGATGCCTTTCGTATCGAGTCGGCTCCTGATGAAGAGCAAGGTGCACTCTCCGCCTCTTACATCTTTGGTTACCGGCTGGCATTGCTGGTTTCCGGCGCCGGAGCGCTTTATCTGGCCGATATCCACAGTTGGTCGCTCGCCTATCTGGGCATGGCCGCTCTCGTGGGTGTATGCATCCTGGCTACGCTCTGGGCTGATGAACCTGCCCACCGAACGGCCGAGGAGCAGCGGCGCATGGACGCGCAGATGGTCGATCAGGTTATGGGGCGGCCTATGCGTTTAGATGAGCGTCCTCTTTGGCAGCGACAGCTTTTAGGTGCGGTGATTTGTCCGTTTCTGGAGTTCGTAAAACGTTTTGGGTCTTTTGCCTTTGTATTGTTGTTGTTCATCGCCGTGTTTCGCTTAAGTGACATTGCCATGGGCGTGATGGCCAACCCGTTCTACCTTGACCTGGGGTATAGCAAGTCCGAGATTGCCAGTGTCGCCAAGTTGTTTGGCTTTTTTATGACCATTGCGGGCTCGGCGCTGTGTGGTGTGCTGGTGCTGCGCTTTGGCTTGCTACGGCCATTGATGTTGGGTGCGGTTATGGTGGCCAGCACCAATTTACTGTTCGCTGTGCTTGCAGGTATACAGGGGGAGGGGCCGCCGGCGCTGGTCTGGCTGGCAATGGTGATAAGCGCTGACAATCTTAGTGGTGGTATCGCGAGCACGGCCTTCGTGGCCTATCTTTCGAGTCTCACTCATCGTAGTTACACGGCTACTCAGTACGCGCTGTTTAGTTCCTTGATGACTCTGCCGGGAAAGTTCTTGTCGGGCTTCTCGGGTTGGGTGGTAGATACTTCCGGGTATCCGCAGTTTTTCGTGATCGCCGCAGCGCTGGGTATTCCAGCTATCTTATTGGTGGCAGTCTTGATGCATGTGGAGCGCCAAAAGGCTTAACTATTGGCGCCCCAAGCACCGATGGCTTCGTGCGGCCCGACGGTTTTCTTGGTCACCAACGATAGCGTTTTAGTACGGACACGCCCCCCGATCCAAGGAGCACCCCTTCGTCCGCAAGCAGCCTACGCTGTCGATCAGTCCCGTTTCTACCCGTGGGCAAGGAGCTCTTACCACTAGCGTTAACCACACGGTACCAGGGCACAGCGCTGTCAGGGGGGAGCTTCCTTAGCGCTGCCCCCACGCGTCTGGCGGCTCCCGGAAGACCCGCACGCTCAGCGACATCGCCGTAGGTAGACAGTTTGCCGGCGGGGATCGCACATACGGTTAGCCAGATGCGTTGATCCAGATCGGTATCCATGGGGTGTTTCTTCGTCATGGGACAATTGTACGTGACGGGTGCGCTTCTCTTGCAAACGCTTTAGGAGCCCCCATACTTCAATAATGAGATGGTTTTTTCTGCTGCTTCCGTGGATGGAGCTTTTTACATTGATTCAGCTTGGATCGCGCATCGGCGCAGTCCAGACGATGTTCTATGTACTGGCGACGTTTGTGCTCGGTTTAGCTATTTTGCGAGCCCAGGGTATGGAGATCGTGAACAAACTCCGCGCTGCTCAGGGTGGCGCCGCAGTATTGCCGCAACAACTCCTCGCCGATGAACTTGCCCTGGGATTGGCTGGACTCTTGTTGATCGTTCCTGGCCTGATTACTGACGTTGTAGCTGTGCTGGTACTGTTCGGGCCTCTGCGTCGAAAGCTTTTTGCGGCTCTGGGCGGCAGTCCGCAGCACTCTGCTCATCAGTCACGCCCCGGCGACCCCATTGAAGGGGAGTTTCGTCGACTAGATGACGATGATCTGTAAGCTACTGTAATTAAAGTATTTTTCGCCAGTAATACCGCACTCTGGCCTCGCCTGTCGCAAGCCTCGCTAAAATAATTAGCACTCTAGGCAAAAGAGTGCCAAAAATCTCTTGAAATCCCCTCGATACACCCCATAAACCAGACAGTCCCCCGCTTCGGGGTCCCCTAAAGTCGATTGATTGGAGATTTGAAGCAATGAAGATCCGTCCGCTGTATGACCGTGTGGTCATTCGTCGTAACGAAGAAGAACAAACCACAGCCGGTGGCATCCTTCTGCCCGGTTCCGCAAAAGAGAAGCCCAACCAGGGTGAAGTTGTCGCTGTTGGCGACGGCAAGGCTCTGGATAACGGCGAGGTTCGCGCACTGGCAGTGAAAGTTGGCGACACCGTTGTTTTTGGCCAGTACGCCGGTAGCAACACCATCGAAGTTGACGGCGAAGAGCTGATCATCATGGGTGAGAGTGAAATCTACGCGGTTGTAGAGTAAGCCGAGTAATCCGAGTCGACAAAGCTCGTAACCCAAGACATTCAATTTTTAGAAAGACTTAAAGGAACAAATCATGGCAGCTAAAGACGTATTTTTTGCTGACGACGCACGCCAGCGCATGTTGGCAGGCGTAAACATTCTGGCGGACGCTGTAAAAGCGACGCTTGGACCCAAAGGCCGTAACGTTATCCTCGAGAAGTCCTTCGGTGCGCCGACTGTGACTAAAGACGGCGTTTCTGTTGCGAAAGAAATCGAACTGAAAGACCGTTTCGAGAACATGGGCGCGCAGATGGTTAAAGAAGTCGCTTCTCAGGCTTCTGATGTTGCCGGCGACGGAACAACCACTGCTACCGTATTGGCTCAATCGATTGTTAATGAAGGCCTCAAGTCCGTTGCAGCGGGCATGAACCCTATGGACCTTAAGCGTGGCATTGATAAGGCCGTTGCAGCAGCCGTAGAGCAGGTTCAAGCAGCGGCGATTCCTTGTGAAGATAACAAGGCTATCGCTCAGGTTGGCACCATCTCTGCAAACTCCGACCACGCTGTTGGCGAAATCATTGCCGATGCGATGGACAAGGTTGGTAAAGAAGGCGTAATCACCGTCGAAGAGGGCTCTGGCCTTGAAAACGAGCTGGATGTTGTTGAAGGCATGCAGTTTGATCGCGGTTACCTTTCTCCTTACTTCATCACCAATCAGGACAGCATGAGCGTTGATACCGACAGCCCATTCATTCTGCTTGTTGACAAGAAGATCTCTAACATCCGCGAGTTGCTGCCTCTACTGGAGCAGGTGGCCAAGGCTTCCAAGCCATTGGTTATCGTTGCTGAAGACGTAGAAGGCGAGGCGCTGGCTACATTGGTAGTCAACAACATGCGCGGCATTGTTAAAGTCGCTGCTTGTAAGGCGCCAGGCTTTGGCGACCGTCGTAAGGCTATGCTGCAGGACATCGCTATCCTTACTGGTGCGACTGTTATTTCGGAAGAAGTTGGTCTTGACCTGGAAGCTGCAACCCTTGAGCACCTGGGTAATGCCAAGCGTTTCACAATGGACAAGGACAACAGCACAATCATCGACGGTTCCGGTGAAGCCGCTGCTATCGAAGCACGTGTGAAAGAGATCCGTGTTCAGATCGAAAACACTTCTTCTGATTACGATCGTGAGAAGCTGCAGGAGCGCGTAGCCAAGCTGGCTGGTGGTGTTGCGGTCATCAAGGTTGGCGCAGCCACAGAGATCGAAATGAAAGAGAAGAAAGCCCGCGTTGAAGACGCGCTTCACGCAACTCGTGCAGCCGTCGAAGAAGGCGTGGTGTCTGGTGGTGGTGTTGCTTTGATCCGTGCGATTTCTGCGATTGCTGATCTTAAAGGCGACAACGAAGACCAGAACCACGGTATCGCAGCTGCTCTGCGTGCCATGGAAGCGCCTCTGCGCCAGATCGTTGGCAACGCCGGTGACGAAGCCTCTGTTGTTCTCGATAAGGTTCGCCAGAGCGAAGGCAACTTCGGCTATAACGCTGCAAGCGGCGAGTACGGCGACATGATCGAGATGGGTATTCTTGACCCTGCGAAAGTAACTCGCGCTGCTCTGCAGGCGGCGGGTTCCGTAGCCGGACTCATGATCACTACAGAAGTGATGATTGCCGATGCACCTGACGACAGCGCTCCTGCTGGCGGTGGCGGTATGCCTGATATGGGCGGTATGGGTGGCATGGGCGGCATGATGTAAGCCAGCTTCCCAAGCGCTTAATCAAAGCCCGGGCTGTTCGCAGCCCGGGCTTTTTTGTGCCTTAGTACTCCGATAGGTCGCCCGCACGAGCGTAGTCCTTACTTCGCGTCGCGCAGAGCGCTCCTGATTGCTACGTAAGAACTACCCTCGCGCCGGCTAATGCCAGAGCCATAAGCCTAGCGAGCAAGCGCGGTATTGTCGGTCGAAGCATAAAAGCGACAGCAGCGAGAGCGGCAATACCGTGATTGCTCGCGGGAAGAAGGCACAAAAAAAAGCCGCCTGAGCTGTCGCTGAGGCGGCCGTATCGTCAGTGTGGGAGTTACGCCATATTGCTGGCAGCAAAGTCCCAGTTAACCAGGTTCCAGAATGCTTCCAGGTACTTGGGCCGCGCATTGCGATAGTCGATGTAATACGCGTGCTCCCAAACGTCTACGGTCAGCAGCGGTGTTACATCATCAGTTAGCGGGCATCCTGCATTGCTGGTGTTGCTGATGGCTACGGAGCCGTCAGCGTTTTGCACCAACCATGTCCAGCCGGAGCCAAAGTTACCCGCAGCTGCCGCTGAGAATTGCTCTTTGAACTCAGCGAAAGAGCCGAAGGCGCTGTTGATAGCCTCTGCCAGAGGTCCGCTGGGCTCACCGCCTCCGTTGGGGGAGAGGCACTCCCAGTAAAAACTGTGATTCCAGATCTGCGCCGCATTATTAAAAACGCCACCCTCAGACTGTCGGATTACGTCTTCCAGTGTCGCTGATTCGTGAGCTGTGCCCGCGATCATGCCGTTGAGCTTGTCTACGTAAGATTTGTGGTGTTTTCCGTAGTGAAACTCCAGGGTCTCTGCCGAGATATGCGGCTCTAACGCATCTTGGTCGTAGGGCAGAGTGGGTAGTTCAAAAGCCATATTGTGTCTCCAAGCTCCAATTGTGTTTTCAACAAGCGCGCAATTACCCGCGAATACATCTCTAGGGAGTCTTCGCTTTGAATTTCTCACGCATTACTTATACGGGATAAACAGTAAGACCGATGTGTGCGGCACCAGCCCCGTGTATTATAGGGGGGTTGAACTCATCAGGGGCATTTTCACATGGTTGTAGAATTCATTGTTCGTTGGTTTCACGTGCTTGCTGGCATCGTTTGGATCGGCATGCTGTATTACTTCAATTTTGTACAAACAGAGTACTTTAAGGAGGCCGAAGCCCCCGCAAAAGCAGACGCCATGAAGAAACTGGCTCCCCGCGCGCTGAAGTGGTTCCGTTACGGTGCTTTGGTCACGTTTCTCACCGGCTTGGGTCTTCTGCATTTCGTTAACGCCTTTGCGAACACCGGTGTTAGCGCCTTGATCCTCATGGGCGCCCTTGCCGGCACCTTTATGTTTCTTAACGTGTGGTTGGTTATCTGGCCGAAGCAGCAGATCGTTCTGGGCATGAAGGAAGGCGATGGTCCCGCCGCTGCGGCGAAAGCAGGGCTCGCGTCCCGCACAAACACGCTCCTCTCGGGGCCAATGCTCTTTGGCATGCTCGGATCACAGCATCTTTCATCGATGATTCCCGTGAGTACGACTGGCTTCGCAGCTGCCTGCGGTCTTATTGTCCTGTTACAACTCAATGCTCTGTTTGGACGAATGGGGCCTATGGCGAGCGTTGTCGGAGTGGTGCACATGAGTATTTTACTCACCGGCGTCATCTGGGCGCTTATGGCTTACCTCTAAAAACCTTAAAAGTGGCTTCCCGGTTGTTTTGCCGGGACATAACTTTCCACGCAAGGGCGCGATATAATCGCGCCCGTTTTATTTAAAAAGCAAAGCGTATGTCTAAAGACGACGATATTTCACCCATACCCTCGATCAGTGCCAGCCGAGATGGCGGAGCGCCTTCGGCAACCGTGCCACGCCCCCGCGGAGGTTCGCGTTCCGCGCCGAAGTCTGATGGTGGTGGTGGCAAACCCGGATTGATATCCGGTATTGGACTGTTTGTTGCCTTAATCATCGCTATCGCCGCCTGTGCCTGGTCCTGGCAGCTGCAGGAAAAGCTCACTCAAGCGGGACATGTTTTGGAACGCTATGAAAAGCGTATTGGTGATCTGGAAGACCGGCTGTCTGATACAGACGAGGGCATGAGCCAGAACGCGGCGGTGCAAGCGGCGAAGATTCGTGAACTGGATAGTGAAGTTCGCAAGCTTTGGGATAACGTTTGGAAAAGCACCAAAGAGCGCCTTGGTAAGCTCGAGGCGGGGGCCAAACGAGCGGATGGCGCTGTAGCTGCGAATACTCAGACGGTAAAGACGACGCAGGCTGATTTGGGCAAGGCCCTTCAGGACATTACGCGATTGCAGAAAGTCTCGGGTGATCTTGAGCGGAGCGCGGCCAGCGCGCGGTCTAGTCAGGCCGAGGTAGAGCGCGTGGCTGATGCCTTGAACGCGATCGACTTGGAACTAGCCAAGCTGAGCAAGCGGGTAGGAGGCAATGAAGAGTGGATTAAATCCATAAATGCCTTTAGGCAGTCTACCAACGCGAGCATTAGCCAACTGCAGTCGCAGCTGCGCGCAATGCAAACACCCGGTGCGGGCGGTTAACACCCAGATAGCGCTTTAGCGCCTTCAGGTATAGGACGGTTATATGACGGTAATTCGACAAGACGACTTCATCGACAGCGTTGCCGACGCTCTGCAGTTTATCTCCTACTACCATCCGGTGGATTTTGTGCAAGCGGTACATAAGGCCTGGGAGATGGAGCAAAACCCGGCGGCGAAAGATGCCATGGCGCAGATTCTCATTAATTCGAGAATGTGTGCGCAGGGACATCGTCCTATCTGTCAGGACACGGGGATTGTCACCGTATTTCTGCAAGTGGGAATGGATGTTCGCTGGGATGCAACGCTATCGGTAACTGATATGGTCAATGAGGGCGTGCGACGCGCCTACACGCACCCCGATAATGTTTTGCGAGCCTCGATCCTTAGCGACCCTGCAGGAGCGCGGAAGAATACCGGCGATAACACGCCGGCGGTTGTTCACATGGAACTGGTTCCTGGTGATACCGTCGATGTACGTGTCGCAGCCAAAGGCGGTGGCTCGGAGAACAAAGCCAAGCTGGCGATGCTGAACCCTTCGGATTCCGTAGTCGACTGGGTGGTGAAAACTGTCCCGACGATGGGGGCGGGCTGGTGTCCTCCGGGAATGCTGGGAATTGGTATCGGTGGCACCGCAGAAAAAGCGGCAGTGCTCGCCAAAGAATCATTGATGGATCCTATTGATATCTATGATCTTCGAGAGCGAGGGCCGTCAAATCGCGTCGAAGAACTGCGACTGGAAATCATGGATGCGGTGAACCGCTTGGGTATTGGTGCGCAGGGCTTGGGTGGCCTGACAACTGTCGTGGACGTCAAGATAAAGGACTTCCCCACTCATGCAGCGTCGCTTCCTGTGGCGATGATCCCCAATTGCGCAGCGACCCGTCATGCGCATTTCACGCTCGACGGCAACGGCCCTGCACTGCAGACGCCCCCCGACCTGAATGATTGGCCTGACATCAGCTGGGAGGCTGGCGACGATGTTCGGCGTGTGAATCTCGATACGGTTACCCGCGAAGAGGTGGCCACCTGGCAGCCCGGTGACACGCTGCTGCTGTCCGGGAAGATGCTGACGGGACGCGATGCAGCCCACAAAAAAATGCAAGAGCTTATTCGCAGTGGTGAAGGTCTTCCGGATGGCGTTGATTTGAAAAATCGCTTCATCTACTACGTGGGTCCTGTTGACCCGGTAAGAGATGAGGTGGTGGGGCCAGCTGGACCGACCACGTCAACTCGTATGGATAAGTTCACCGATTTCATCCTCGAAGAAACGGGGTTGCTGGGAATGATCGGCAAAGCAGAGCGCGGACCGACGGGAATTGAGGCTATTCGCAAGCATGAGGCGGTCTACTTAATGGCTGTCGGTGGGGCCGCCTATCTGGTGTCCCGAGCGATCACCTCTTCTCGTGTGGTGGCGTTCCCCGAGCTTGGAATGGAGGCGATCTACGAATTCGAAGTGAAAGATATGCCTGTGAGCGTGGCGGTCGATACCCGAGGTACCTCGGTACATCTGTCAGGCCCTGCACATTGGAGAGGAGTCATCGAAGAGCAGGCTCTTGAGCTCATCTGAAACGCTTTACTGGCATGACTACGAAACATTTGGCGTAGACCCCGGATACGACCGGCCGGCGCAGTTCGCCGGCCTGCGCACGGATTTAGAGTTGAATCCCATCGGCGAGCCGTTGGTGATCTACGCGAAACCCCAGCGAGACTATGTTCCCCACCCTGAAGCCTGTCTTGTTACCGGCATCACGCCGCAAATCTCCGATGCCGAGGGAATCGTCGAAGCCGAATTCATCGCAGCGATTCTCAAAGAGTTTATGCAGCCCGGCACCTGCGCTGTCGGTTACAACTCGCTACGTTTCGACGACACGGTGACTCGTTCAACGCTTTATCGAAGCCTTCGTGACCCTTACGCACGGGAGTATGGCGATGGTCGTTCCCGCTGGGATCTTATTGATGTTGCAAGAACTGCATACGCACTTCGCCCCGAGGGCTTGAATTGGCCATCCCGGGAAGACGGATTGCCGAGCTTCCGGCTGGAAGACCTTTGTAAGGCCAACGGGCTGGAGCAGGGGCAGGCGCACGACGCTTTAGTGGACGTTAAGGCCACTATCGCGTTGGCTCGCGAAATCAAGACCAAGCAGCCGCGGCTGTTCGACTGGTTGTTTCGCCAGCGTTATAAGCAAGCGGTAAAACCCATGCTGGAACCCCTTTCTCAGCAGAATTCGCAGCCACTCCTGCATGTATCCGGGATGTTTGGTGCACAACGAGCGAATCTTGGACTTATTGTCCCGCTGGCGGTGCACTACCAAAATAAAAATGAAGTGATGTGTGCGGATCTCAGTATCGACGCTGAGATTGTTATTGATTTGCCCCCGTCGGAACTCCACCGGCTGTTGTACACCGCAAACTCGAATTTATCCGACGGTGAGCAGCGACCGGGTCTCAAGTCTGTTCACATCAACCGCTGTCCGGTTTTACTCCCGGCGAAAATGGCAGACCCGGGTGTCGCTGAGCGGGCAGGCCTGGACTTGGAAACCTGCAGAAAGAACCTTCGGTTGCTTCAGGATTTTGAGGCGCGTATGCCCGGTGCACTGCGGGATAAGCTTCGTAGCGTTGCCGAATTGTCGGCCCGCCCACCCGAGACGGATCCCGATCTAATGCTCTATAGCGGCGGTTTTATCCCTCGGGAGGATCGACAAACGCTCGACAGGATTCTCGATTTATCCCCAGCAGATCTTGCTGAAGCCACGGTCGCGTTTGACGACTCTCGTTTAGAGGAAATGCTTTTTCGCTACCGTGCGCGGAACTATCCGGAAACCCTCAGCGATGATGAGCAGGCCCGCTGGGAGGAGTTCCGCTTCGCGCGTATCAGTGAAGGAGGCGAACGTAGGCTTAGCCTTGAGGACCTGAACGAGAATCTTGAAGAGCGGCTTTCCTCTGCAGATCTTTCAGAGCGAGACCGTCACATCCTTGAAGAATTACAGCGCTGGGGCGACAGCTTGTTGGTCTGAGCTTCGCCTATGCCGCGAGACCCGTATAATGCGCGTCATTAGATTTCTTATTCAGGCGGCGTCCTATGAAATTCGCGGGTAGTCATATCCTCACGGTAGGGCAGTTCGAGCGTTCCGACGTAGAGAACGTATTCGAAGTCGCCGACGCCATGCAGCCCTATGCGCGTCGCCGTAAAGTTACCCGCGTTCTTGAGGGCGCCATTCTTGGATCTATGTTCTTCGAGCCAAGCACGCGAACGAGAGTAAGTTTTGGTAGCGCCTTTAATCTGCTCGGTGGTGAGGTTCGAGAGACCACGGGCATAGAGAACTCCGCCATCGCCAAAGGAGAGTCTCTTTACGATACCGCGCGGGTGCTCTCCGGTTACTCAGACGTAGTGGCTATGCGCCATCCGGAGGTGGGCTCCGTTGCAGAGTTTGCCGCCGCTAGTCGAGTGCCCGTGATAAACGGCGGAGATGGCAGTAATGAGCATCCCACGCAGGCATTGCTCGATCTTTACACGATCCGCAGCGAGTTGTCGGCGCAGGGGAGAGGCATCGATCAGCTTCGCATCGCGATGGTGGGCGATTTGCGATTTGGTCGCACGGTACACAGCCTATGTAAGCTTCTCTGCTTGTTCGATGGGGTGAGCGTTACGCTGGTCTCTCCAGGCGAGCTTCGAATGCCGGGCGAGATAGTCGAAGCCTTGCGCGAGGCGGGGCACACGGTAGTCGAGAGTGATGCCATGGAAGAGGGTATCGCTCATGTGGATATTGTTTACAGCACACGATTGCAGGAAGAGCGCTTTGCATCGCCCGAAGAGGCGAATCTCTATCGCGGTCGCTTTCGACTCAATCAGCAGATATACACCCGGCACTGCGATCCCAACACCGTCATCATGCATCCTCTTCCTCGTGATTCCCGTGAGGCAGCGCGGGAGCTGGACGACGACCTGAATGAAAACCCCAATCTGGCTATCTTCCGGCAGACAGACAATGGAGTGCTCGTGCGCATGGCACTATTTGCCTTGGTATTGGATGTGGTGGGTCAGGTCGATAAGCACGCTCGAGAGGTCAGCTGGTATACCGGTGGTCGTTTCACATGAGTATCTCTCTGCGTTTTGGTCCCGCGGATGTACGCACCTTAGAAAACAAAAAGGTATTCGACGGATACTTCGGGGTCCAAAAGCTGACCATTCAGCATCGCAGCTTTGCTGGTGACTGGAGCGCGCCAGTGACGCGCGAGGTGTTTGAGCGCGGAGACGCTGTGGGAGTGCTGCCCTACGACCCTGAGACTGACTCTCTGATCCTCATAGAGCAGTTTCGCGCGGGGAGTCTTCGCGACAGTTGCAGTCCGTGGATGCTTGAGCTTATTGCCGGCATCGTCGAACCCGGCGAGAGCGATGAGACTGTAGCAAGACGCGAAGCTGAGGAAGAGGCAGGCTGTGAGTTCGGAGAGTTAGTGCCCATCGCCTCCTACTACCCCAGCGCTGGCGCATGTAGTGAGCATGTTCGGCTCTTTTGCGGGCGCGTGCTGAACGCGGCCGTAGGAGAGATACGAGGTGTGGCTGAGGAAGGCGAAGATATTCTGGTGCACCGCATATCCCGTGAGGATGTTTTAGACATTCTCGCAAGGGATGAGCTCAATAATGGGCACACCTTGGTCGCCATGCAGTGGTTTGCTTTGCATGGCGAGCGTCTGAGAGACGCTTGGCTTAGTGGGTCTACTGCTCTTTAATGACACAGGAAGCCGCATCCGAAAACCGCTCAGGCCTCCTTCGTTCCAGTGCAGTCGTAGGTGTTATGACTATGCTGTCGCGAGTATTGGGTCTCGCGCGGGACGTTATTCTGGCGGCTGTGTTGGGTGCCAGCGCTAACGCTGACGCTTTTTTTATCGCCTTTAAGATTCCTAATTTTCTTCGCCGTTTGTTTGCAGAAGGTGCCTTTGCTCAGGCTTTTGTTCCTGTCCTTGCAGAGTGTCGTGAGAAGGGAGGGCAGGAAGCGGTTAGGGCTCTTGTAGATCGCGTCGCGGGCGTACTGGGCGGCGTGCTCTTTCTTTTGACGGCGCTCACTCTCCTTGCGGCACCTTTGGTGGCCGGCCTCTTTGCTCCGGGTTACATTGCCCAGCCGGAGAAGTTTGCTCTTACCGCGGGACTGATACGGATAACATTCCCCTATCTTATGTTGATCTCGCTGACCGGTATGTGCGGGGCAATTCTCAACAGCTATGGACGCTTTGCCGTTCCTGCTTTTACCCCGGTGCTCTTGAATCTCTCGCTAATCGCAGCCTCTTTGTTGGTCGCGCCCTATTTCTCTGAGCCAGCCTTTGCCTTGGCCTGGGGCGTACTGTTTGCCGGTCTTATCCAGCTGCTGTTTCAGATGCCGTTTCTTTACCGCTTGGATTTGGTGCCAAGACCGCGCTGGGAACCGTCTCACCCGGGTGTGCGCCAGGTTATGACACTGATGATTCCCGCGTTATTTGGCGTTTCTGTGAGTCAACTGAATCTGCTTTTTGACACAGTTCTGGCGTCATTTTTGCCTACAGGCAGTGTGTCCTGGCTCTACTATTCTGATCGGCTTACGGAGCTTCCCCTTGGGGTTTTTGCCATTGCTGTGGCCACCGTGATCATGCCTACGCTTGCAGCACAAAAGTCTGCCGCCCGAGAGGAGGATTACTCAAAGACCTTGGATTGGGCGGTACGTTCTGTGTTGTTGGTCGGCGTGCCCTCGACAGTCGCACTGCTCATACTGGCAGAACCTATTTTGATCAGTTTGTTCCACTACGGAGCGCTTAGTGAGAACGATATCGCGATGTCGGCCTTAAGCCTGCGTGCTTACAGTCTTGGTTTGTGTGCGTTTATGTTGATCAAGGTGCTCGCGCCGGGGTTCTATGCCCGCCAGGATATGGTCACCCCTGTGCGCATCGGTATTAAAGCTATGGTCGCCAATATGGTGATGAACCTCGTCTTTGTCGTTCCCCTGATGCTCTATTTCGGTGTGGGGCACGTGGGCTTGGCGCTGGCTACCAGCTTGAGTGCCTTTCTGAATGCGGGGCTGCTCTGGCGAGGCTTGCGACGGGAGGGCGTTTATCGTTTTGCACCTGTATGGCGCCGTTATCTTGCCCGACTCATGCTGGCCTGCTTTTGCATGGCGCTCGTCCTGATGTATGCGACGCCCGATGAAGTCGTTTGGCTGGACGGGTCATGGGCTGCGCGAGCCACCGGGATTATTGGGCTTTGTGGCGCAGGCTTGGCAACGTATCTGACGGTGCTGTGGGGCTTGGGAATGCGTTTAGCCGATCTCCGGGCACCGGCATTCGCGATGGACAAATCACAGCGAGAGTCTGACGCTACTCCATAGGCTGTTAGCCCGTTCTTCGATATACTGCGACGTCTTTTTTTAAACCTCAGTGACGCCATGGAGCTCTTACGCGGCCTAGAAGGCCTGCGTCCCAAAGATCGCCCCAGTGTAGCGACCATCGGTGCTTTCGATGGCGTGCACTTGGGCCACCAGACTGTGATTTCACAGCTGCAAGAGCAGGGCCGCAAATACGACCTTCCCACCACGGTGGTCACCTTTGAACCCCTGCCGAGGGAGTATTTGGCTGCGGCTTCCGCTCCCGCGCGCTTGCAGAGCTTTCGTGAGCGCTTTGAATCTTTGGCGTCCCTGGGTGTTGATAGATTGTTGTGCCTGCGCTTTGACGAAAAGCTACGCCAAATGTCGGCAGAAGAGTTTGCGGATCGGATCTTCGTGCAAGGTTTGGGAGTGCGTTCTTTGGTACTGGGGGATGACTTTCGCTTTGGGCATGACCGAGAAGGCGGGTTTTCTCTGATGCAGGCCATAGGTGAGCGCGAGGGTTTTGCCACGCTGGCAACGGAAACTATCGAAATCGACGGGGAGCGAGTCAGCAGTACCCGGTTGCGCAGTGCCTTGGCGATCGGTGATTTCGCAACCTCCCGCGCTTGCTTAGGACGTGATTACGAAATGTCCGGCAGGGTGATCTACGGTCGTCAGCTTGGACGGCAAATAGGGGTTCCTACAGCAAACATCGCCCTGCGTCGCAAAAGCGTGCCCTTGAGCGGTGTGTTTGCGGTGACCGCTACGGGGGGAGCCTTGTGCGATACCCCGGCCATCGCCAACGTCGGAGTTCGGCCCACAGTGGAGGCGGGGCTTCGGCCGAATCTTGAGGTACATGTTCTGGACGGGGAGCATGCACTCTATGGTGAGCGGCTTAGGGTGCGCTTTTTGCACAAGCTACGTGATGAACAACGCTTTGAGTCTGTGGACGTGCTCAAGGCCAAAATACATGAAGATATTGAAGGAGCTCGTGCCTACTTTGCACTGGGCACTGGGCACTGAGGAAAGATAGAACCCATGAGTGACTACAAGGACACCCTGAATCTACCGACGACGGGCTTTCCCATGAAGGCAAACCTTGCCCAGCGTGAGCCATCCAGAATAAAGCAGTGGCAGGACATGGGGCTGTATCAGCGGATACGGGAATTGAGAGCGGGTCGCCCCAAGTTCATCCTCCATGATGGACCTCCCTATGCAAATGGTGATTTGCACGTCGGCCACGCGGTCAACAAGGTACTCAAGGACATCATCGTCAAGTACAAGACTCTGGACGGATTTGATTCTCCCTACGTACCCGGCTGGGATTGTCATGGTTTGCCGATCGAGCTCAATGTGGAGAAAAAGGTAGGTAAACCCGGTGTGAAGCTCAGCGCCGCAGAGTTTCGGGAAAAGTGCCGTGCCTACGCCCAGCGTCAGATTGATAACCAGCGCGAGGATTTTGTGCGCATGGGGATCATTGGTGATTGGGAGAATCCCTACCTGACAATGAACTACGACTTTGAAGCAGATATTGTCCGCACACTGGGTCGTTTAGTTGAACGCGGGCACGTGCACAAAGGATTCAAGCCGGTGCACTGGTGTCTCGATTGTGGCTCGGCTCTCGCCGAGGCTGAAGTCGAGTACGCTGACAAGCAATCGCCAGCTATCGACGTCGCCTTCGCGGCGGTCGATCCAGCAGCTATCAATCACGCTTGTGGCGTTGATGACGATAAGGCAGTCAGCGTGCCAATCTGGACAACTACTCCCTGGACATTGCCCGCTAATCGGGCGGTGAGTATGCATCCGGATTTTGATTACGTTCTCATCGCGGGTGGCGGTCAGCGCCTACTCGTGGCCGAAGCGCTCGCAGAAAGTTGTGCCGCGCGCTACGGACTGGGAGAGCCTGAGGTCGTGGGTAAGTGCAAGGGTACGGATGTAGAGCTCCAGTTGCTCCAGCACCCGTTTCTTGACCGCCAAGTTCCTGTGATCCTTGGAGAACACGTGACAGTGGATGCGGGAACTGGCGCCGTACACACTGCGCCAGCCCATGGTCAGGATGATTATTCAGTAGGTCTGCGTTATGACCTGTCGGTAGATAACCCCGTAGGACCCAATGGCGTGTTTCGCGAAGACACGGAGCTGTTTGCCGGGGAGCACGTGTTTAAGGCGAACGCGAACATTGTTGCTGCGCTTGAGGAGCGGGGCGCGCTGCTCCATCACGAAGATTATCTGCATTCTTATCCTCACTGCTGGCGGCATAAAACTCCGCTGATTTTTCGAGCTACACCGCAGTGGTTTGTGCGGATGCATGAAAACGGACTTTTAGACGCGGCGCAAAATGCTGTGGATGGGGTGCAGTGGATACCGGATTGGGGACGTGCACGCATAGAGTCGATGCTGAGCGATCGCCCGGACTGGTGTATCTCCCGGCAACGAACCTGGGGTGTGCCCATCACTTTGTTTGTGCACAAAGAGACCGCAGAGCTTCATCCCGATACCCCGGCGCTCATAGAGCAGGCGGCCCTGCGCATACAGGAATCTGGTATAGAAGCTTGGTTTAGTCTTGAACCTTCAGAGCTTATCGGTGATGACGCAGAGCACTATGACAAGGTTACCGATACCCTGGATGTTTGGTTTGATTCGGGGGTCACTCACGCTTGTGTACTGCGGCGCCGGGAAGAGCTTTCCGCGCCTGCCGATTTGTATCTTGAGGGTTCCGACCAGCATCGTGGCTGGTTTCAGTCATCGCTGCTAACGGGGATAGGAGCCTATGGCGAAGCGCCGTATAAAGCGGTACTGACTCATGGTTTTACCGTGG
Organism: Congregibacter sp.; assembly: GCF_045107095.1. Taxonomy (GTDB): domain Bacteria; phylum Pseudomonadota; class Gammaproteobacteria; order Pseudomonadales; family Halieaceae; genus Congregibacter. Next base: position 21,954 of record NZ_JBGCFU010000030.1, read on the forward strand.
ATGGCGACGGTCGGAAGATGTCCAAGTCCATCGGCAACATCATTCCCGCTCGCAAAGCGATGAACGATCAGGGCGCTGATATTTTGCGGCTCTGGCTCGCATCTACAGATTACCGCAACGAGGTTGCAGTATCCGACGAGATCCTGAAGCGAACCGGAGATAGTTATCGGCGAATCCGTAACACCGCGCGCTTTATGCTGGCCAACCTGTCGGGATTCGATCCTGTAGAGCATATTGTGGCAGACGAGGATTTACTGCCTTTGGATCGTTGGGCCGTAGATTCGGCTGCACGACTGCAAGAAGAGCTGAAGCAGGCTTATGACGCCTATCAGTTCCATCAGGT
>NZ_JBGCFU010000031.1:0-4403 GCF_045107095.1 Congregibacter sp.
GGATAGCGCACCGAGAAACGGTCAGCGAGATACCCGGACATGAATGTCCCAATAGACGCCATTACCGAAAGAACCATGGCGACTTTCACCGCTGCATCAAAGATCGACATCTCGTGCGTACGAATGAGGAAAGACACAAAGAATTGGGCAACCCCATAGTTCACGAAGGATGCAATGGTGACACCCAAGGTGATGTGCCAGTAAGACGGTTTCTTGGCGAGTATTCTCAGGACCTCGCCAAAACTGACCTGCTCTTTCCCCTGCATCGCCGCCGGATCCGTATATCCCCGGGGCGGCTCTTTTATCGTCAGTTTCACGATGAGCGCAACGAGAACGCCGGGAAGACCGACGACAACGAACGCCACCCGCCACGCTTCAATGTTTTGCCAATCCAGCGCATTCACAGCCCACTGCCAGCCCCAGCTCCCCAGCAGCTCAGCCACCGCCGCACCGTCAAGACTACCTACGATAAAGCCGCCGAAGACGTAGGCCACCATGCCGCCGAGTGGAATGCCCAGGGCATAGGTAGACACCGCAGTGGAGCGTTTTGCAGGAACAAAGTAGTCGGCAATGATGGAGTTCGCCGGAGGTGAGCAGCCGGCCTCTCCAACACTCACACCAATACGAAAAATAAACAAAGCGACAAAGCTCGTCGCAAAGCCACAGAGGACCGTCATCAGGCTCCAGAGTGCTACAGAGGCTGCAATAATCCAGACCCGGTGATTCTTCTCTGAAAAACGGGCTATGGGTATACCAATGAAGGTATAGAGCACGGCGAATGCGGGGCCACCGAGCATTCCCATCTGCCAATCCTCTAGACCAAAGGATTGTTTAATCGGTTCTGTAAGAATGTTAATGATCGTACGGTCGATAAAATTGAACACGTAAACAGTGAGCAAAGCGCCCAGTACGTATTTCCGGTAACCGCTAGTCCCGTAACCGGTGTCAGGATGACTACCCGCGAGTTCTGTACCCGCAGCACTATGGCTAGCTGGCGTCACTGTATCTTGCATAAATCCCTTAGTGCTTTGCGCACTTCTTATTTTTCGCAGACGAAGAATCTTCCTACAACAAGGAAATCAGTGCCATCGAGAGATTCGCGACGAGGGCTTAACAATACGGGTTATCACCTGTCCGGTACAGAGGATCCGTCACCCAAAATTACTAGCAGTGGCTATGCGTTACTAACACCCCAAGAGAACAGACAAAACAATCACCATCCCACTGCCTGAGCAGCTCTTCGCGGATCCGCTCCAGCGGTAACCGTGCCCAGGCTGTTTCGCAGAATGGCCTGTATGCTGCCAAGAGAAAACGATGGAGCAAGGCGTAAGTCATGCCCCAGCTCCCTGAGCTCATCGAACTGCTGCTGACTCAGCCTGTCTTCAAAGCGCAGAGTAATCTTTGACCCTTCTTTGTAAAAATTTGGTTCGGCAAACACGCTAAAACGGGGCGCTTCGATCGCAGCCTGCACTGGCATACCAAAGTCCAGCACATTTACCAGCACCTGAAACTGAGTTTGACCGATCGTCTCTCCGCCAGGAGTACCCAAAGCCATTACAAATTCGCCATCTTTCATTACGATAATCGGCGAGTTGTTCAATATGGGGACCTGTCCACCGCGCGCGTAGTTTGCGTGATCGGGGTATGGCGATGTAGAGCCGACGCGGGTGCCGTTGTTAAAGGTCAGCCCGGTGCCACCCACCACAACACCCGTACCAAAAGCCCCACCGTGGGTCGGCGTCGCGGCCATGACATTGCCATCTTTATCGCGGATCGAGAAGCTTGTAGTGCTGCCCGCAACGCTGGCTTCTTCCTGCGGCGACACGCTGGTAAAAGATGATGCCGCAGCGACCTTTGCGCCCCTATCGCCCTGCGGGATACCAGGACCCGGAAAGCCGATCGCTTGAGTCTTACTGATCAGTGCTCGACGCTCATCTAAGTAATCTGATGCCAGCATTCCTGCTACCGGCACCTCATACAGCCTAGGGTCAGCTACATACTTATAGATATCCGCTTTCGCCACTTTGACTGCTTCGATCATCAGATGCTGCGACTGAGGGTCCCCCCACCCCATAGCAGCAAGGTCGAAGTCCTCTACCAACTTCAGCTGCATGAGTACTTCCAATCCGCCCCGCGACGTCGGAGGCGAGGTATAAATGTCGTAGCCTCGATAGCGCGCGTGAATCGGAGCACTCCAGACAGGCTCGTAAGCCGCGAAATCCTCCTGACTAAAAAGCCCTCCATTCGCCGCATAAAAACCAGCCATTTCTTTGGCGATATCACCGCGATAAAACAGATCAAACGCCGCTTGGAGAGCATCTGATCTATTGGCACCACTGGCTAGCGCTTTCTGCTCCGCGTCCACCAGACGTTGAAACGTTCGAGCAAGGTCAGGATAAGTAACACGCTCACCGGTTTGCGGCAGGCGGCCTTCAGGCAGGAACATCTCGCTGCTGCTCGGAAACTCTCGAAACAGCGCCTCGGATGATTCTATGGATCGCACCACCGATGCCTCCATAGGATGTCCGTCTCGCGCGTAGGCAATAGCAGGCGCTAACACCTCGGACAGTGATAACGTCCCGAACCTCTGCAAGAGCGATATCCACCCACCAAACAAGCCTGGCACTACACCGGCATTGATGCCTTTGTTGAGTTGTTCCGACAGCAACTGGCTAGCGTCCAGCTCACGAGGCGCTGCGCCCGTGGCACTTAGGGCATAGGGCGTTTGGCTATCAGAGTCGTAATAAGTAAAAAAGCCGTTACCACCGGCGCCAGACATCTGGGGCCTGACCACGTTCAAGGTCGCCAGCACAGCCACAGAGGCATCAGCCGCATTGCCACCAGCCATGAGGATACGCAGTCCCGTTATGGAGGCCAGAGGATGGCCAGCGGTCACAAGACCGTTTGGACCCGGCACTTCAGGGCGATGACTCACCCGCGTGCTGCTCATCTGTAAAGGGTAAGCGTTCTCCTGAGCGGAGAGCTGGATGGACATAAACTGCAGGAGTAGCGCTGCAGCAACAATGCTTAAACGACAAAAGATGCTCACACACTGGACCTCGAAGTCAGACGTGCTTTGCATCATATAATGTTGAGCGTATTTTTGCGTAGAGACGCGCTGATCCGGACGGCCGCATCCGATGGCGACGCGGGCGTGGCTGCAGACGCATCGGCGAGTGCCAGTGAAAAACTGGCGATCGTCGTATCACCCAGTCGATTTGGGACGTCGGTACTTTGATGGATTGGCGATCTTACCCAGTGGGCGTGGATGAACCGGTGCCAGCAACAAAATCCGGAAGTTCGGCCAGTATGTAATCTCGTAAAGCCTCTACTGGTGGTGACACGCCTCGGCGACTCGGTTGCACAAGGCTCAGCTGTGCCACACCCGCATGCCAATCATTCAGAACACGCTCAAGCCGACCTCCATGCACCTCTCGACGGCACGTATAGGCAGGCAACGCGACGATACCCAGACCCTGGATAGCGGCCTCTTTGAGGGTCGCCATATCCTCACTTTTAAGGCGCGGCGTTATGTCTATCTCGACTCGCTCCCCTTGGAAATTCTCGAGTGACCACGTTCCCCGCGGCGCCTGCCAACCAAGGGCGAGCGAGGGTTGGTCAGCCAGATTGTCGGGCCCATCTATAGCGCCGTGTACGTCCTGATAGCCAACAGCGCAGAATAGATTCCACTCCACCGTGGCGATCTTACGCTGCACAAGAGCTGAGTCAGGTAAAGGCCCCGCGTGCCCTCGAATCGACAAATCAACACCCGAGGCCACGAGGTCAACGTTCTGATTGGTGACCTGCTGTGAGACCGTGACCAGCGGATGGTCGGAGAGAAAGCGTGCCAGAATTTCTTTGATGGCGAACTGCGCGACACCAACCGAGCAACTCAGCGTCACGTTGCCGGACAGCGTGTTTTTTTTTCGCTTTACCGCTGCTTCGGCATTTTCCATTTCATCGATCAAAGCACGAGCGTGCTGATAGAAAACTTCACCGATGTCAGTGACTTTGAACTGTCGAGTCGTCCGCTGAATCAGACGTGTATCCAGGCGCGCTTCCAGCGCCGCGATGTGTCGGCTCAGTCTCGACTTGGGCATCCCCAACGCCTGGGCAGCTGCTGAAAACCCACCTTTTTCCACCACATGGACGAAGTAAAAGTAGTCGTTTAAATCAGTGGCTGCCATGGGCGGTTGCTCTCTCGCGCAAAACTTCAATTGTTTCATAAACGGAACAGTTATTTCAAAAATTGGGTCTTCTGTCCACGATTGTTCCGTTTATATAGTTAACAGGTGTTACGACATTAACCCAGCGGAGGACGCAACCATGAACGTAGTCGCCAAAGCAATTGAACATCACTCCAATTCTGCCCGCTCTGAGGCCTTCCGGGTGAGTTCGCCCGT
>NZ_JBGCFU010000032.1:0-9042 GCF_045107095.1 Congregibacter sp.
GTTCAGGCCGCGAAGATCGCCCGCGAAGTAGGTGGGCCGGTAAAACTAATTTGGTCCCGTGAAGAAGATGTTCGCCACGATCACTACCGTCCGGCTGTTGCATCACGCTTTCGCGCAGCGGTAGACCAGAACGGTCAAATCGCAGCGTGGGAGAACGTCTATCATGAGAAGCACGAACCCGTAGAAGCGCCGACAATTCCCTATGCTGTGGCGGCGCAAAAAATTCACCACGTTGATAGCCCCACGCACGTGCCTTTTGGTCCTTGGCGAAGTGTGGATCACTCTCAGCACGGTTTCTTTACCGAGGCATTCTTCGATGAAGTCGCGGTAGCTGCGGGCAAGGATCCCTACGAATATCGTATGTCCCTGCTTACTGACAAGCCCCGTCATCAAAAGGTGTTGAGAACCGCTGCCGAAGCCGCCGGTTGGGGAGAGCAACTGCCTCGGGGCCGTGGGCGCGGCATCTCTCTTCAGGAGTCTTTTGGCTCACTGGTTGCACAGGTTGTGGATGTGAGTGTGACCGAGGGGAAGGTGAGTGTTGATCGCGTGGTTGTCGCAGTCGACGCGGGTTTTGCGGTATCTCCTGATGGCCTCACGGCTCAAATGGAGTCTGGCGTGAACTACGGATTGACCGCGGCACTCTATGGGGAAATCAACATTGAAAACGGAGCTGTAAAGCAAAGCAATTTCCATGATTACCTCATGGTACGCATGAACGAATCGCCATTGATCGAAACGCACATCATTAATAGTGGGGAAAGCTGGGGCGGTGCAGGCGAGCCGGGTACACCTGGAATAGCTCCAGCACTGGTCAATGCGGTGTTTGATGCCACGGGACTTCGGGTAAGAGAACTGCCTTTGTCCAAGCAGGACTTCAGTGACTTTGCTTAGGTCTCATTAATGGAATGATGGAGCTATCGGAAGGCGAAGCTGGCGTGTCCTGCAGGTCACGCCAAATTCCGTTTTCCCTCCACATGGTGGCCCAGTCAGCCAGTTCGTTGGCCGGCAAAGGCTTTGAAATACCAAAGCCTTGAGCGTAATGGCAGTCCATTAGCATTAGGGCTTTTGCATGCGCGAGGCTACTGACGCCCTCGGCGATAACTTGTCGTCCCAGGCCGCGACAGAGACTCACCATGGAAGACACGATTGCCGTGTCCTCAGGGCTGTCCAGCATATCGAGTACAAAACTGGTATCAATCTTAACCGTGCTCACCGGGAGTCTGCGAAGGTGTGTCAGAGACGAGTATCCGGTGCCGAAATCATCCAGTGCAAAGGAGATTCCCTCTTGGTTGGCTTCTCTGATGACCTGAGCCACACGATCTACATCATTAAGAGCGCTGGTTTCGAGAATTTCGATTTCGAACACATTGTCTGCTATCAACGATTTTTCGCGGATCTTCGCAACGAGTGACTGTACAAAATCACTCTGAAGAAGATGCACGCCGGCAATGTTTGCACTGATGTTTACAGCAAGACCTTCCCGCGCCCACTGGCTCATCTGTTCGAGTGCATGGTCGATTACCCATGTACCAAACGCTATTTGCAGATTCTCGCGATTGATAAGTGGCAAAAATTCAGCCGGCCCCAGTATGCCTTGGGTTGGATGGTTCCATCTTGCGAGGGACTCTACGCCTATGATTTCGCCAGAGCGGAGATCTACCTTGGGCTGGTAGAGCAGCTCAAACTGCTTGTGTGCGATAGCATTGCGTAAATCGTCCCGAGCTTCTGTGCTGCGCAGAAGTCCACGATCAAAAACATAAAAGCGATCTTTGCCCTGCTGCTTGGCTTCGTACATTGCTTGATCTGCACAGCGCACGAGGGCACCTGATTCAAGGCCATCAAGCGGGTATCGAGCGATCCCTATACTTGCGGAAACGGGCAGTGTGCGACCATTGATTACCACTGACTTTTCGCTAGCTTTGAGTAGTCGCTCCACCCCCGGTTTATAGTCGTCCGGGTCGTTCAGGTCGTTGAGCAGAGCGATAAATTCGTCGCCACCGATACGCGCCAAGGTGTCGGTGTCGCGCAGGGCACTATTCATATTTTTAGCGATGGCGACAAGGTACTCGTCTCCCACTGCGTGCCCGAAAGAATCATTGATCAGCTTGAAGCCGTCGAGATCTATGTACGCGAGCGCTAGAAATTTCCCTTGTCGCTCGCTGCTAGCCAATGCTTGAGAAAGTCGGTCTTCAAACAGTGAACGATTGACCAGGCCTGTTAATGCGTCGAAATTTGCAATGGTTTCAAGCTCTTGCTCATGCCGTTTTTGCGGCGTGATGTCGGAGTACAGGCCAACAAAATGTTGGATTTCTCCTTCCTCGCCCAAGACAGCAGTAATTCGGCAAAGCTCAGTCCGCTCTCGCCCCTGGGCGTCGAGCGTTGTCACTTCTCCCGCGCAGGATCCATCACGGACTAGCTTGCTCCAGAGTTTTTTAAATTGGGCGCTTTTATCATTCGTGTGTTTTACGGCTCTTAAGGGTTGTCCCAGTACCCTGTCCTTTGTTAGCCCTGTGAAGTTTTCGAAAGATTTATTGGCATCGACAACTTCATAATTCCTATTGAGGATGACGATGCTTTCTGCGGCATGAGCGAAGACACTCGTAACTAGCGCTTGTCTTTGTTGCGCTTCTATTTCTTTGGTAATGTCTCGAGCTAGACCGTAAAGACCCAAAAGACCACCGTTCTCATCAACAATCGGATATTTACGGTTATCTACCCAGCCTTTTTGTCCGTCCCGACGCTCATAGGGTTGCACCTCTCGTGCCATTTCTTTACTGGTATAAACTTTGATTTCCAGTGCGTAGTACAAATCGGCGAGCTGTTCGGGGAAAACCTCGTAATCTGTCTTACCAGCGAACTGCTCCCATTGCTCAATGCCATAGCTCCTGCACAACTCGGCCATGGGTTGACTGCCTGCTAGGAGGGTGTGGTGAGTGTCTTTAAAAAACACATAGTCGTCGGTGGTGACCATAATCGTGCGGATCATGGCTTCCGGGAGTTCATAGCGGGGGCTATCGGTTTTCCGCGGGTCGGCGACCTCGAGGCGCTTGGTACTTACCGGGAATCGCTCATCACCGGGGTGAACAGTGGCTATGAGTATTCGATAGGTGCCCCCGGCGTCGCGAAGGCGAATATGATTCGCTTCGACAGTGTCCTGCGGAGCATCGGCGCTCGCGATCATTTGCACAAGAAGGATTTTGTCGTCCGGATGGAGCGCTCTAGTAAATGCCTCGGTCTGTTCTTTGCTGTCTGCCCGGGACGCATCCGAAACAGTTAAGCCTAGAAAATCTTTCCCAGAAATTTGGTAGACATTGAGATTGCGATCAATTTGAAAGGATATCGATACCACGTGAAACCGTTTTATTTCAGGTAATAAACAAACGTGCTGACTACACGTAAACGCTTTTCTCGACTGGAAGCGCTGTCGTAGCGGTTACCGCCGGTGCCCGTGATTTGGATAATGCCTTGATTGGCGCTTTTGAGTCCACCAAGGCTAGCTCCGGATTCTGCGGCAAACTTCGTGGCCTGAGCCCGAGCGTTTTCGGTTGCCGCTTTTAGGAGCGGTCCCTTGGCATCGTTGAATGCTCGCAATGTGTATTGTGGTCCTGCACCTAAATCCAGCTGCACCCCGGCTGCAATGAGTGGATCTGTAGCCAGGGCGGCGGATGCCACCGCGTCCACACGCTCACTTTTCACAATAACCAGGGCGGAGCCACTGTAGCGCGTCGGGCTGTTAGAGGACGCGTACTCTCGGGAGTAAGCATCGTTTACCACTAAAGGGCGTATCTCCATTTCGGAACGGGTGAACCCCAGGCCGTGGAGAAAATCCACAAGCTTGTCTCGGTCAGCCGCCAGTGACTCCTGCACGGTCTGAAAACTATCGGCCGCGCGACGCACGGTAAGAGGCCAGGTCACGTAGTCGCTGTCTACACTCCGCTCGGCGAGTCCCTTAATGACAATGCTGCGATCCGCCATGCGGAAGTGCTCCAGGCCATTGCCGATAAAAGCTCCGCCCGCAATGAGCCCCAGAGCTATCATGATCGCGGTAATGCTGTTGTTCACAAGTTGCTCCTAACCGATCTGGTAGCCCGGCGTTGATTGAGATAGTGCGACCTCTTCATCGGTCATAGTTTCGGCTATGCCCTCGAATAGAGGCGTAGAAAGGTAGCGTTCACCCGTGTCCGGGAGCATTACCAGAATCACTGACCCTTCAGGAGCAGTTTCGGCAACTTGCATGGCAATGGCTAAGGTAGAGCCACCGGATACGCCGGTGAAAATTCCTTCCTCTGCCGCTAACCGTCGCGACCACGCCATGCCATCGGCGCCGACGACAGGCAACAGCTCATCGTAATAACCTTTATCCAATGTTTCCTGAAGCACGAGGGGTATGAAGTCCGGAGTCCACCCTTGGATCGGGTGTGGCTCAAAGGCCGGGTGGCTGGCGGCGGGAGAACCATGTTCATCTCTTTCCTGAGCATGGCCGGACGATACAATCGCAGCGTTTGCGGGTTCTGTGAGTATGATTTTTACATCCGGACGCGCATCTCTCAGTACCCTTGCTACCCCGGTAACCGTGCCTCCCGTACCGTAGCCGGTGACCCAATAATCGAGGCGCTGCCCTTCGAAGTCAGCGAGAATTTCCTGGCCGGTGGTGTGTTCGTGAATGTCGGCGTTGGCGGAGGTTTCGAATTGCTGTGCGAAGAACCAGCCGTTTGCCTCGGCGAGCTCCTTGGCTTTGTTGTACATGCCCAGGCCTTTTTCTTCCTTCGGCGTAAGTACTACCTGTGCGCCAAGAAAGCGCATGAGCTTGCGGCGCTCTACTGAGAAGCTCTCGGCCATAGTGATGACCAGCGGATAACCCTTAGCCGCGCAGACCATTGCCAGACCGATGCCCGTGTTGCCAGAGGTAGCTTCGACTACCGTCTGTCCCGGCTTCAGGCGGCCTTCTCGCTCAGCTGCCTCTATCATGTTGGTGGCCAAACGATCTTTGACCGAGCCTCCCGGATTAAAGGCCTCGACTTTGACGTAAACATCAACATGTTTCGGCGCAATGCGATTGAGCTTGACGCAGGGTGTATCGCCTACGGTATCGAGAACGTTGTCATACAGACGACCGCGACCTTTGGTTTGCCTTATATCCATCGAGAATCTCCCGCTGAGGCTGTAAGCTCAGCATTGTTTCTAAGACGCCGCCGCCAAGCGGTCTGTTTTCTTAAGCTCGGAGCAACATGAGTTGCTTAAAGCTTACAACAACGAGAAGAACAAAGTGTTCTTAAGCCGTGTTCGACATACAGGTTTGTTGCCGCTGTTGATGGTCGCCTTGGTGAGCGTCAGCGTCGAGGCTCATCTCCCCGAGTATTTTGGTCGCAAATATGTGCGAGTGATCGATACGCAGCCGGAGGCCCCCTGCGAGAGCGGTGGTCGTGCGGGCCGGGAGGAAGCTAATGCCCTGAAAGACAGTCTTGACGACGCTTTGCTGGATTCTGGCGCCTATAACCCAAGTCTTGCTGACCCTATAGGAGAGCTCGGCAAGCTCTACGCGGCCTTGTGTAATCACCCTGCAGCGTTGAATGCGAATCGCAATGCTCTTCAGATTGTCAGGGTCAATGAAGGCCTTCTGAGTCCAGCACAGATTCCTTACCTTTACGCCTTGGCGGATAGCTATCAGGCCATAGGGGACTTTCGCTCTGCCCAGCAAAGTATGCGCTCTGTCTTCAGGGTTCATGGCATGGGAAAGGGGCTGCTTGATGAGGCGGCTTTGCGAGACAGTCTTGCTTACTTCGCCCGCGCCCGTGCCATCTTTATCGATCCCCGGTCTCGCGGAGAAATGAGCCTCTTTTTCGAAGCCTTCAAAGACAACGAAGATATGCTCGATGTACAGCTCGAGCGAGGAGAGCTTGACTACACCTCACGTGCGGCGCTATCCCTTAGTCACTTGCGCAACCTGTATCTTCTTTTGGGGACAGATTTTGTTGTGGCTTCCAGTCTTGGCGGGGACGCCACAAATCCCGCCGTGGATTTCATGCAACGGAGTCAGACGCTGACCTACGGCAAGGGGCGCGTGCTACTGGAAGAACTTATCGAGGCTGCCGAAGAGCAACCTGCGCTTACTCGTGCGCGTTTGTATCTCCGTCTTGGAAACTGGCAGCAGTGGAATGCCAAGTGGGGGCAGTCCTGCGATAGCTATGCGTCCGCCTGGGAAATGGCATCTGGCGATGACGGCTTGCCGTTACGAAAGCAGCTGTCGAATCCGGCGGTGCTACCGGAGGATTCGGGTCTATGGAAGTCGTTGCTTGACCCACAGATAGCCGTCAAAGCAAACATTGTCGCGGGCTTTCGCGTGTCAGACCGGGGAGATATCTCTAGAGTGGATGCTGTGGTGCAGGGCGAGGGCAGTAGTGGATTAGCCGCTCGAGTCGCCCGATGGTTACGTGACTCCCACGCGCGGCCGGCGATAGTGGACGGGGTCTGTGTGGACGGCGAACTTCGGGGGCGGCAGTATCGCTTGCTGGATTAGCCGCGAACCACCGTTTGATTGCCGCCCGCTTTCATCGCTGCATGCAAAGCAGCTTCGCTGCGAAACAGCCAGCCATCGAAAGCCTCTTCGCCATTGTAAGCACTCATTCCAAAGCTCATATGAGGCCCTTTTTTCGAGGCCACAGACACTTTGCGGACATTGCGTCGTATGCGATCGGCGACCGCGCCAGCGATGAACTCGTTGGCATCACTAATCAGTATCGCAAACCGGTGTTCATCGAGACGCGCTAATACGTCCGATTGACGAATGCAGCCGCGAACTCGCTCAGTGATTGATCGCAGGAGGGCGTCCGTATCCCGAGGTCCCGCACCGGGAACCAGTGTGCTCAATTCGTCAACGGTCCACAGCAGTAACCAAAGTTCACCGCCATGGCGCTGCTGGTGTTTCATTTGTTGTTTGGCAAGCTCTGCCATAAGCGTGTGATTGGGAATGCCGGTGAGCGCGTCGTGGGAGTTTTGAAATTGCTGCTCCTGCTTACGGTAGAGCAGTGCAAGTTGAGCGCTTATACCGGTGCCCAGATTTTCAAGAAGCCGTTTGGCGGAAAGAAGCTCCGAATCCGAGAAGGCTTGCGTCTTCAGCAAGTCGAGCGTGCCAAAAGCTTCGTCATCAGGCCAAAGCAGTGGTGTTCCGCAATAGGCGCGGTAACCACTTCGCCGCTCGTTGCACCCGTCCCAGCGTGCGTCTAACGCAGCGTCCTGCACACATATGGTATGACGCTGGAGGAGCACCTCCTCACAGTATTGTTTGCCGTTGCGATGATCGCGATGCCCGACGCTGAGCAACTGTTTGTCGCTTGGAGAAGCCGCAATAATCTCTGTACTTGTGGGATAGGCCGCACGCAATAGACTGTGATCCGCCGTGGTGTTTTCTTCCAGAATCTCGACGACCGATTGCCAGCCCGATCTTAGGGTGGCATCCGGTCTCGGGTAAAGCATAGGCGCCTAGCCCAAAAAGGCTTACTGACGGATCTTCTTGGTGCCCTTGGGCCACTTGGCTTTGAAGAGATCAGGATTAAGCTCGAGATTACGCGCCATGTCTGTGTAATCAACGGTGGTAGTGACTCGAGTCGCGGTGGACCCAAACTCCTGACGCCTGGGCATCCAGGAAGCCTGATCTATCCAGAGACGAATCTTTCCGGCGATGGCGCGGTCTTTATCGCGCTTGGGTGTGAGCTCAAGCACGAGGGTGCGGGTGTCACCTATAGCTTCCTCGCCAAGTATAGTCAGCAGATAGCGATCCTTGAGGTCTCTGCCAGAAATCGTAAAGCCCAGCCGATACAGGGGCTCCAGGCGCTCTTTATGTTTGGACGTGGATAGAGTCGTTACGGTTTTGGCATTGCCGTCGTATTCAAAAATTTTGTTTCCGTCGACAAGCACAACGCTGTTGTTATCAGCTCGGCTATAGCGCATATCACCGTTCTCACGGATAAAGCCGTTGCCACTGTGCTCTTCCAAAACGTTACCGTCTGTATCCGTAGCTACGAAAGACACGCTCGCCATCGCAGACTCAAAGGCTTTTGCCTGGCCTTCTATTTGTCGGACGGCATTGTCTAACTCCCAGCTAATTGCCGGCATCTCGGCAAACGTTGCAATGCTCGCCATCACAAGAAATGCAGCCGTAAGCACTTTCTGTAATTTCTGAAACTTGGGCATGGAGGGCGCTCCTTATTGTGATATTACGACAAGCTAATATTCAGCTTAGTGCATTAGCGCTTTTGAGGCGATACTCTATTTTGATTAGCGAGAACGGGTGTGTAGTTCAGCTCCCGTCTCCTAGCCAACAGAATATAGGTGTGGTGAATCATGCTTCAACAGATCGCAGCCAGAAAAGCAGGGTTGCACAGTCCTTGGAAGGCTTTGGTCATCGGCCTTGGGCTCACTATGAGCAATGCAGCGGTGTTGGCTCAAAAGGACGGGATGGAACCCCAGATAACACTCAAGCAGGCATTTTTTGGGGAGCTGCATCTTCACACAGCTTATTCTCTCGATGCTTACATTGGCGGTGCTCGCTTAACACCGTCCATGGCCTACCGCTTCGCCAAGGGCGAAGCCATGACAGTCAATGGTCAGCCTCATAGCATCGGGCGACCATTGGATTTCGCTGCGATCACAGATCATGCGGAGTACATCGGTGAAATGCAGGCGACCCAGGTGGCTGGCACTCCGGGCTATGACAACGAAAAGCTCCATGAGCTCAGAAACTTGGGTTCCTATGAAGAGCAGGAAGAGTGGTTTCTTCGCGAAGTCGTAGCAAACTCTCGCGGTGGTCGGCCAAAGCATACGGCGTTTTATCCGGGCGAGATTGCAGAGCAAAGCGCCTGGCAGCTAATGGTTTCAACCGCTAATGAGCACTATGAGCCAGGTACGTTCACCACGCTGATCGGCTATGAATGGTCTTCCGCCCCCAAGGGCGGAAATATGCACCGCAACGTTATTTTTCGCGATGATCACGTACCGGCTTTACCTTTTTCATCCATAGACTCCCCCGATGAGGAGGATCTCTGG
>NZ_JBGCFU010000033.1:0-49526 GCF_045107095.1 Congregibacter sp.
TTAAAGTACTCACCCTCATTCACGAAGTTCTCGAAGCCGTCGAAGGGCCGAGACGGGTCGCCGTTGGTATCAGTGATGCCGCCGATAAGGTAGAAGTTGTCTCCGAGCATCGTGCCGTAGGCGACGCCGACAGCCGCGTCGCTAGGCAATCCGATTGCCGCACTTCCCGTGCTGAACGCCAGATTCATAAAGTGCAGCCAGGGACTTGCCAGCGCAAAGGCATCAACATAATCCGTAGCGTCCAGGACACCGGCGATCAGTACCGAGCGGCCATCGTTCATACGCTGGCGCCAGTACAGATTCTGCGTGCGAAAATTGCTGTCGTTGAAAGGCGCTTCCTGTAGGCCCACATATCCAAGCTCACCTAAAGAGAAATCGAACGGTGATACGTCGCCATAGGCGTGCCGGTGCTCGAACTTCCAAACAAGCGTTCCATTGTCTACATCGAACAAATCAAAGGTGCCGTACGCGCGGGCAATGCCGCCTGCTCCTTCGTTGTCGCCCAGGGTTTCATTAGCGGTGAGAACAACTGAGGTGTAGTCGACGCTCACAGTGAACCCATGATCATCTTTCAGATTTTGCTTCCAGGTATCCAAAGTCACACCAAAGTCGGTGTCGGTTTGATTCTCTACAGTGTTTGGTCCACCGAACGCCGGGGTGTTTTGCTCGTTAGCTGTGGCTGTGGCTGTGGCTGACAAAAACCCGGTCAAAATCCCAACAAAGATCGCGTTTGTGTGCAGCTGATTGAATGGTTTCACGCGATCGTACTCCAAGGTACTTGAATGAGCGGCAGCTTAATCGTCTTCAGGTGCACCAGCTTGACATATTTGGCGTCAACTGGTGTCAAGTATGGCAATATCGTCAACTATGACCACGACTTTGTTGATAAGTTTGCTCCGCCGTTAAGGCAAGCCTCAAATCCTTAAAACTATCGAGACCTAGCGAATGACTGGAAGTATGCCACTGATCCGGCTCGATACGGTTAACCCGTTCTTGATGGAAATGCGCAGAAGGGGGCTTGATGCCTCTGTGGCGCTGCGTTCCATGGAGTTGCCCGGGCGAACACCGGCAAGCGAAGACTTGTTCGTCGCGCCGCTCACAGTTTATGAACTGATAGAGCGTTGCGGAGATTTGTCCAAGGACCCGTGTTTTGGGTATGCGGTGGGTGCCAAGACCAGGCCAGATGCCTGGAGTCCATTGACCGCCGCGCTGTCTGTCTCAACTACCTTGGGTGAGCTTCTGTCACGCACTGTCGTCAACACCCACGATTACTCGTCTGCAACGCATTTTTTCGTCAACACGGGAAGTGCTAGAACGACCTTTGGGTTTGACCGTGCGATGGAGCCCGCGTTCACGCCAAGTCATTGCGACGCTTTTTATGTCGGCTTGATGACGCGTATCTTACAAAACGCCTTGGGCGACAAGTGGAGCGCGCACGAGGTGCTGTTCCATGTTTGTGATCCCAGCGCTGTGCCGCGCACAGCCGAAAGGCTACGTCTCGCAAAAGCCGATCGCCTGGGTGTCAAGATGAGTTTTCCCTCGGCCTGGTTGTTTGAACAACTGAGCTTCAGCGGTGTTAAAAGTAATGAAACAGATGCGCCGGTAGATGCTATGCCGGATAGTTTGGTCGAAGCAATGCGCATTGCTCTTCGTCCGCATGTTCACAAGCCCGATCTTAGTGCGGATGTTGCCGCCAAACTCTGTGGCTACAACCGCCGGCGACTGTCGAAAGACCTGCTAGGTAAAGGCACATCGATTTCCAGACAAATTGCCTTATTGCGTGCCGATGTCGCCAAAGGGCTTCTAGCGGACTCCGATGAGCGCGTGGCAGACATTGCTGAGTCCGTTGGTTATCTTGATGCGACTGTTTTTTCCCGGGCGTTTAAAAAGTGGACAGGGCAATCCCCCAAGGAATACAGGCAGTCACACCGTCTCAGCGCTTAAGCGTTCAAATGTGTTTGATGAGTGTGCAATTTGACGCCTTCGACCACGCTCAGGCGCTAAAAGTGCAAAGTCATCGTGTCTAACTGTGCATCGCCGTTATAAGCTTGTGACGCAAAAGTAATATTTTTCGAAGTAATCATTTGGGTTTGACCTACGGAGTAGTCAATGCGATCTCAACTTAAATTAGCCCTCTCGCTGGCACAGACCGCGCTGCTGAGCTGCGCAGTGTCGGTTAGTGCTCAGGACGACACAGCAACACAGACATTGTTTAAGAACGTTAACGTGTTCGATGGCTTTGCCGACGAGCTCGCAATGAACACCGATGTGTTGATCGAGGGCAATCACATTGTCGAAGTTGCGAAAAATATATCGGCGCCCGACGCAACGGTGATTGACGGCGGGGGCCGCACCTTGACGCCAGGTCTCATCGATATGCACACACACGTGACCTTTGAGACTACGGCTGGAACAAACGGCTTTAATGAGTATGACTTTGGCGGAGCGGGCGCCATGGGTGCACAGGCGCTGCGGGATAATATGTTGATGAGGGGCATTACCACTGCCCGGGATATTGCAGGTAATTCCCGAGGCATGGCCCGCTTGATTCAACGTGGCCAGCTTGTTGGGCCGCGCCTGTATACATCTGGGGGAGTGCTTTCTCCTACCGGTGGACACGGTGACTGGGGTGGTCCAACGGATACCAAGCGGAATCTCGATTATGGCGCAATGGTTGAGCAATCCTTCATCATCGAGGGTCGTGAGTCAGTCATCGAAGCCTCGCGCAGGAACTTTCGTAACGGAGCGCACTTCACCAAAGTCATGGCGGGCGGCGGCGTTGCCAGTCTCTATGATCCATTAGAAATTCTGTCGGCAACGCAGGATGAGGTCGAAGCTGCGGTTGAAATTGCGAGCGAGTATGGCACCTATGTAGCGGTTCACGCTTATACCGACGCTTCTTACAATCGCTCCTTGGATGCCGGGGTGCGGTCCTTTGAGCACGGTTTTCTGGTTTCTGAAGACATCGTCAAAAAGATGGCCAAAAAGAAACAGGACATCGCTTGGAGTTTCCAGTGTTTTATGAGCGTTGCCACCTTCGGTGACTACGATTCCATGCCCGGCTTTTTTACCCACGAGCAGAAATTGAAAGGCGTAGCCGTAGGCAAAGGCGCCAAAAATGCTGCTGCGCTTATGCTCAAGCACGATGTGTTCATGATTGGCGGGTCCGATATGTTTACACCTACATTCGGTCCTCGAATGAAGGAAGACATCACCTGCCGTACCAGTATGGTTGGCTATCCCGCTGCGCAAGCATTGAAAATGTCGACGGGCAACGCGGGCATTGTATTGAAGTGGTCTGATGTGCTGGATCCATACCCCACTTATGAGCTCGGCACTATTCGGCCGAATGCTTACGCGGACATCCTTCTGTGGGACGGTAACCCTCTGGACAACATCGATCTGATCCTTGATGAGAGCAAGCTGTCTCTGATCATGAAAGACGGCGTTATCTACAAAGATATTATGTAAAGAACTCCTAGGTGACAGGCTTGTATTGCCCGATTCCTAGCTGTGGTCAGGTGTGCACCAGTGTATCTATTCCCTGTTTCTGCCACGGCGAAGAGCATCGGCCGAGTCTGTCGTCATACAGGTTTGGTTGTGGCGTGATAGAGAGCTAGGAGCGTTCCGACGACCGAGATGCAGACGATTGCTTCGACCAGCATGAAACCAAGGTGTTGGTTCACCCAATGTGAATACAGACTAAAAAGAACAGTGAGGCCGTCCTCCAGGGGTAGGGGGACCAGGAATATGAGTAGCCCGGCTATTGAGGGATTCAAAAAACGCAGTAAAGTTGCCGCTGTAGTACTTGTATCGCCTGTTTTGCCGATATGCGTCATTGCCGGAGACTCAAACTCGTCTCGGAGTTTAGGAGGTAGAGTGCATGCGTGAAAAACTGCGGCAGGGCGGGAGATATACCGACACAGGCACTCACGCTTTTCTTTTTGACTCCCCTCACAGATGATCCGGGCGTGGAGAGACAAACGATTGGCCCTGGCCACCAGCTCCAGTCCAGGATCAGGCCTGTCCAGCGGATCGATGGCTGTGCTTTCGGTGAACCCTTCGAGGCATGTCGCAACACTCCCCGTTTTAGTGAAAATAACAGGGTGTTGCACTGATAAGGTGAATTCGCAACCCAAAGCGTAAGCGTGCGCTATTGTCTCCGATCTTCTGAGGATCAAGCGGGGTGATTCTGCCTCATAGCTGCCAAGCGTGCCGATGCCCTGTTTAGGAAATCGTAGCCCCTATTCTCGGGTTGCGTTTCTAGTTCATCGATTACTCTATCAATGAGGTCTGATAGCAGGAGGAATACGGCGTTATTCACATGTTAGCGGAAGTTCCATGATGAGCCAGTTGCTGCGCTCAGTTACCCCTCGCCCGCTGATGCTCCCGAACATGTAGAGCAACATCCAAACCGGTTTTTAGCCCGACAAGAACAATAAGTAAAAACAACGGCTGCCCCAGTGACAGGATCGCGAAGCTCCCTGCAATGATTGTTATGTGGAGGATTACTATGCGCTTGTAAGGTGCCGACATCAGACTTGTAACTGTCGCCGACTTCCGCTCTCCGGCGATCAAAAAATTACTGACGTAGGAATATCCGTGACTAATAAACAGGCCTATAAAGGCAATGATCCACTCCCGGGGCGCGAGGGAAAATACCTGCTCAATGACATCAAACAGTAGCTGCAGGAACACAAGAAACAAGGGCCAGGGTGGATCGTCGCCAAAGGACGCAGGGGCATCGAAGAGAAGGCTTAGGATGAAGAAACCGTGCACAGCGCAAAAGCCGCCATAGTGTATGGAGAAAAACATGGAGGGAAACACGGCGCTTAGGCCGCCTACGGTAGCCATTTTGAGGATGTTGTAGGCGCCAAGAACCAGGTTTTCGGACCAGTACAGAATGATGAGAGCCCCTACGTCCCAGTCAAATAAGATCACGCCGAGTAGCGGGAGCATGTTTGCCATCACCAGTAATGTGAGGCTTAGTCTTCGGCGGTGGCCTGCGTAGGTAGGGTAGGGGAGAGCTGTGTTGGGTGGGTCGTCCCGGGCTGTCATATTTGTCATTGGACGCCCGGCCTGTGTTCGTTGTTATAAATATGGGTTACTTATACGAGGGGGACAGTGTTCTTTCATGGAGGGGTTTGCCCCCACTCTCATTGTATGCGACGAGCACTTGTCGCGAGGCTCTCTTATAAAGAGCACTCGAAAAGAGTGCTAGTGCAGCGTTCTTCCGGGGCGCATGGCGTCACGAACTTCCATGTCCTCGGTGACTTCCTGTTCCTGAACAAAGTGACGGAGCCTGCCTACGACGCTGGTCATCACGTCGATGGTCTGACTGATCTGATCAAGAGCCATAAGAATGGTCTCGTTATCGTTTTGCTCCGGTTCTTGCTCGGGTTCTTGCTTTTGATCGAACTCTTTGTCGTTCATGCCATGCCTCGCAGAGAACTGCTGGAATGCTTCAAAGAGGCTGCCGGAACACCGTCACCGGCAGCCGTGTTGGTACTCAATCTCAAGTGAGCGCTCAATCCCAGGAAAGTGCGCCACCCGTTTGATACTCAATCACACGTGTCTCAAAGAAATTCTTCTCCTTTCGCAGGTCCATAATCTCGCTCATCCACGGAAAGGGGTTCTGTACGCCAGGGAATTGCTCAGGCAGTCCGATCTGTGAGAGGCGACGATTGGCGATGAACTGGAGATACTCTTCCATCATGGCCGCGTTCATACCCAGAACGCCGCGAGGCATGGTGTCTCTGGCGTACTCGATCTCAAGCTGGGTGCCTTCCAGAATCATCTGAATAGCTTCCTGCTTGAACTCTTCGGTCCAAAGGTGTGGGTTCTCAAGCTTGATCTGATTGATGACATCGATACCAAAGTTCAGGTGCATGGACTCATCACGGAGGATGTACTGAAACTGCTCCGCTACACCGGTCATCTTGTTGCGTCGGCCCATAGAGAGGATCTGAGTGAAGCCGCAGTAGAAGAAGATGCCTTCGGTTACCGCATAGAAGCCGATGAGATTGCGCAGCAGCGTTTGGTCAGACTCATGGGTTCCTGTGCGGAAGTTAGGGTCCGAAATCTCATGAGTATGGCTGATGCTCCAGGCCGCTTTCTTAGCGACCGAAGGCACTTCACGATACATATTGAAGACTTCACCTTCGTCCATGCCCAGTGACTCAATGCAGTACTGGTAGGCGTGAGTGTGAATGGCTTCTTCGAAAGCCTGTCGCAATAGGTACTGCCGGCACTCCGGATTGGTGATCAGGCGATAGACAGCGAGGACCAGGTTGTTGGCCACTAGGGAGTCAGCTGTTGAGAAGTAGCCGAGGCTACGCTCTACGATGCGGCGCTCATCATCGGTAAGGCCTTCGGGGTTCTTCCAGGTGGCGACGTCCGCGGTCATGTTGACCTCTTGGGGCATCCAATGGTTCGCGCAGCCATCGATGTACTTTTGCCACGCCCAGTCGTACTTGAACGGCACCAACTGGTTGAGATCTGCGCGACAGTTGATCATGGCCTTTTCGTCGATAGACACGCGTGCGGCGCCCATTTCGAGTTCTTCGAGGCCAGGCGCAACATCGAGATTACGCAGGCTTTCCGCCGCCGCATCGATGTTCGCCTTAACTTCGGGTGCTACTTCTTCGGTCGCTGCCGAGCTTGTGCTCGCCGCCGTGGTGGTTGCGGCTTCCGTTGCCGCTTCTACCGCTGGTGCTTCGCTTTGTGCTACCGCCTCGCTTGCTTCAGCGACCTCGGAGGCTGCGATTTCCGCTAGATTGGCGGCAGCTGCCTCAGCCATAGCAGGCTCTGGTGTGCTTATGTTGCCACCATCTTCTGCGTGGTAATCGTCCCAATTCAACATGTTGTCACTCCCTATTCTTTCTATGCTTTCTCTGTTTTTACAGGTTTGAAACCGTTAGTTGGTCGCCCCCACAGCGACCACGGCTCTTCTTTTATTAACGGATGCGGCTTCTCGGCGCGCTCCTGTGTTTACTGGCAGGCCTCGCAGTCCGGATCATCCAGTGAGCAGGCCAGTGGTACCGGTGCAGGTGTTGGCTCGGCGCTGGAAGATACGGCGTTGAGTTGCCCTGTATCGATGGTCGACTTCTCCGTTCCCGTGGCTGCCAAAGAGCGGAGGTAGTATGTCGTCTTGAGACCGCTGTACCAGGCCATGCGATAAGTGATATCCAGCTTCTTGCCGCTCGCATTGTTGATGTACAGGTTCAGTGACTGTGCCTGATCAATCCACTTCTGACGGCGGCTTGCGCACTCAACGATCCACTTGGGCTCTACCTCAAACGCATTCGAGTAGATGGCGCGCAAGTCAGCGGGGATTCGCTCAATAGACTGCACGCTACCGTCGTAATACTTGAGATCATTAACCATCACGCTGTCCCACAAGCCGCGGGCTTTCAGGTCGTTAACGAGGTAGGGGTTGACCACGGTGAACTCACCCGAGAGGTTCGACTTCACGTAGAGGTTTTGATAGGTCGGCTCAATGGACTGCGACACGCCAGTAATGTTGGCGATAGTCGCTGTCGGAGCGATTGCCATCACATTGGAGTTACGCATACCTCGAGTTTTTACGGCGTCGCGTAATGTGGCCCAATCCAGGGTCATGGAATCGTCTACTTTGATGTAGTCGCTGCCGCGCTCTTCGACGAGCTTGCTCAAAGAGTCGATAGGCAAGATGCCCTGGCTCCACAGTGAGCCCTCGTAGCTTGAGTAAGCACCACGTTCCTCGGCCAGCTTGCTGGAAGCATCGATGGCGTAGTAGCTAATCGCTTCCATGGAAAGGTCTGCGAAGGTAACGGCATCATCTGAGCCGTAAGCTATATGTTGCTTGTACAGCGCGTCCTGAAAACCCATGAGACCTAGACCAACTGGGCGGTGACGGAAATTGGAATTCCGCGCGGTATCCACCGAGTAGTAGTTAATATCGATCACGTTATCGAGCATGCGAACAGCGGTACGTACGGTCTCTGCCAGCTTCTCCAGGTTCAAGCCATTTTCATCAACGTGCTGTGGCAGGTTGACCGAACCCAGGTTACATACGGCGATCTCATCAGCATTTGTGTTGAGAGTGATCTCTGTACACAGGTTGGAAGAGTGCACTACACCGGCGTGTTGCTGGGGGCTGCGGAGGTTGCAAGGATCTTTGAAAGTCATCCAGGGGTGGCCCGTCTCGAACAACATGCCGAGCATCTTGCGCCACAGGTTTTGTGCTTTCACGGTCTTGAAGTACTTGAGGTCACCGCTGGCCGCCATCGCTTCGTAAGCGCTGTAACGCTCTTCGAAGGCCTTGCCGTAGAGGTCGTGGAGATCGGGAACGTCGTTGGGTGAGAAGAGAGTCCAATCACCATCGTCAAACACTCGCTTCATAAACAGATCGGGGATCCAGTTGGCGGTGTTCATGTCGTGAGTACGTCGTCGATCGTCGCCGGTGTTCTTACGCAGCTCGACAAACTCCTCGATATCCATGTGCCAGGTTTCAAGGTAGGAGCAGACCGCTCCCTTACGCTTGCCGCCCTGATTAACGGCTACCGCCGTATCGTTCACAACCTTGAGGAAAGGAACGACACCCTGCGACTTGCCGTTGGTACCTTTAATGTAGGAGCCCAGCGCGCGGACAGGCGTCCAGTCATTACCCAGCCCGCCAGCAAACTTGGAGAGCATGGCGTTGTCCTGAATTGCGCCATAGATGCCGTGAAGATCGTCGGGCACGGTGGTGAGGTAGCAGGAGGACAGCTGAGGGCGCAGTGTGCCGGCATTAAACAGCGTGGGTGTAGAGCTCATATAGTCGAAGGAGGAGAGCAGTCGGTAGAACTCTATCGCCCGTGCCTCGCGATCGTCTTCTTCTACGGCGAGACCCATGGCTACGCGCATGAAGAATATCTGCGGTAGTTCAAAACGCACTTCATCGCTGTGGATGAAGTAGCGGTCATACAGTGTTTGCAGGCCCAGGTAGGTGAATTGCAGATCCCGCTCAGGAAGAATAGCGGCGCCCATACGCTCAAGGTCGTAGTCAGCCAGTGTCGGGTCGAGTAACTCGAGCTCTACACCGCGCGCGATGTAGGCTGTCAGTGCCTGCCCATACAGGCGATCCATGTCGCCTTGGGTGGCGCTGTCCGCCACGCCGAGAAAGGTCAAAGCCTCGGTCCGCAGGTTGTCGCACAGTAGCCGAGCTGACGCGTAGGTGTAGTTGGGCTCTTGCTCGATCAGGGTTCGTGCCGTAATCACCAGTGAGGTAGAGAGCTCCTGCATGCTGACCCCGTCATAGAGGTTGCGCAGGGCTTCATCAAGGATTCGTGTTTCAGAAACATCGTCGAGTCCAGCGCAGGCTTCACTGACTACGATGTGCAGGCGTTCAAGGTCCAGTGGCGCCTTACTGCCGTCGGCCTGTACAACGTTGATGCGATCTGCGGCTTCCTGAGTCTCTGCTGAGAGAGATTGGCGAGCGGCGCGCTTGGTTGCCTGCTGCTCGCGGTAGATCACATAGTCCCGAGCAATTTTGTGCTCTCCGGCGCGCATGAGTGACAGTTCGACCTGGTCTTGTACATCCTCGATGTGGATTGTGCCGCCGGAAGGCATGCGCCGCTTGAATGTTGCGGTCACCATTTCAGTGAGCTTGGCCACTGTTTCGTGGATTCTGCTGGACGCTGCCGCGGTTCCACCCTCGACGGCTAGGAACGCTTTGGTGATTGCCACAGAAATTTTACTGGCCTCAAACGGTACTACCGTGCCATTACGCTTGATGACGCGTAGTTGGCCTGGTGCCGTTGCGGTGACTTCCGCAGTGCTTGCGCCGGCGGCATTGACTGCCTGTTGGGCCGATGCAGTATCAGTTACGTTCTCTGTGAGAGTTGCTTCCCCGCCCTGGCTGGTATGCATGGTCACTCGTGTTCACTCCTATAAACTCGGCTAACACCCATTGGGTTAACGCTTTTTGGTTTGTTGTTTTACGTTCTTTGACGCTTTTTACTAATTCGTCTTCTTATCAATTGGTCTTTTTTTTTGCTTCTCAGCTCGTTTCTAATTTCTCTGCTGTTCGCGTTTCTTCAAAACTTCTTCACATCGACTGCCACAAATCGGACGTTTCCGGTATTTAGGTGGCTTTTTGGTGACAATGGGTTCTTTTTTAGGGAAATACTTTTCCTTGACGAAGCAAGCTTTGAGGAAGCATCGCTGCGCCATTTATCTCGTTTTTAATGTTTTTCAGACCACGTTCCAGGTTTTTATGCTCTTTTTCGGAGACGATTCTGGCTTTTATCGGTGCTCGTTCTTCACTCGTTTTATCCCAATGCGTTGACTGAGCAAGCTTGGCGTCCTTTCTGCTCAAGCTGCGGACCGTTTTCGAATCGCTTGTCGAATCGCTTTTGGAATCACGGTCTGACCTGAAACGCTAGATATTGGGTTTGTCGTGCCGAATGGCTACAAGATAAAGCGGTCTTGGGGGGAAAGCAAGCGTATTAGCCTGAGTTTATCTTGTGGATAACTTGTTAGTTGCCGCTGATGTCTGTGCTTACTAACCCCAGAGGCCAAATAACTATCAAAATCTGGGGGATTGCCTGGTGTATTTTGTCCGATGGGGGCTTTGGACCGATTTCTTATAAGCCGTGCTTTGGCTATGCGCACTGGTTATTTGTCGACTCTCGCCGCGCCTATTTGTTCGTCAGTAGGTGTTCGATTAGCGCTTTCTGGGCGTGCAGGCGGTTTTCTGCTTCCTCCCAGATTACCGTTCCCGTCGCGTCCATCAATTCGGCGCTGATCTCTTCCCCTCGATGGGCCGGAAGACAGTGCATATAGAGAGCGTCGGGCGCAGCTTTACTCAGAAGTTCAGCGTTTAACTGAAACGGGGCCATAGCCGCCTCGCGACGCGCCTGTTCTTCTTCTTGACCCATCGACGCCCATACGTCAGTGACTAGCAAGGACGCGCCTGCCACAGCACCGAGCGGTTCATGAAAGACGGTAACCCGGTCGCTGTTGTCACGGAGCAGCTCTTCTTGGGGCTCGAAACCCTCAGGGCAGGCAATATGGAGTTTAAAGTCGAATTGCCGCGCGGCGTTGATGTAGGAATGGCACATGTTGTTGCCGTCACCGAGCCAGCAAACCGTTTTGCCCTGAATCGAACCGCGATGTTCTCGGTACGTCTGCATATCCGCCAATAATTGGCAGGGATGAAAGTCATCCGTGAGTGCATTGATGACCGGCACGCTGGAGTTGGCGGCAAAGCGCTCCACTATGTCGTGTCCAAAGGTGCGAATCATCACGATATCCACCATGGAGGAGATTACCCGTGCGCTATCTTCGATGGGCTCTCCGCGACCTAGCTGTGTATCACTGGGCGAAAGAAACATCGCGTGGCCACCCATCTGCGCCATTCCCGCCTCAAAAGACACGCGAGTTCGCGTCGATGACTTGGCAAAGATCATCGCCATCACGCTGCCTGAGAATTGCGGTGAGGGTTCGCCGGCTCGGTGTGCCGTTTTGAGCGCTATTGCTCGATCGATGAGGGCGTCGAGTTCCTTCGGCGATAAATCCAGAAGAGTTAGGAAATGCTGATTGCTCACGCGACACCTTCTTTGCTTGGTTTGTTAGTTAGCCAGTTGTCAACGACACCGGCGAGCGTTTCGCCCAGCTGATGCCCCTGTTCGTTGCTCATTACCAGCGGTGGTAGAAGTCTGATTGTTCGTCCGGCAGTGACATTGATGAGTAGACCCGCATCGAGGGCCAATGCTACTAATTCGGCGCAGTCACGCTGTAGTTCTATACCAATCATCAATCCCGCGCGGCGGTATTGAGCTACGGCGTCATCATGATTTAGGGCTTGTCTGAAGCTTGTCTCGATGAGCTCGCCCAGCGGTTGGGCGCGCTCCTGCAGCTGCTCTTCCTCCAGGGCCTGCAGTACAGCACCTGCAGCAGCACAGGCTAGCGGGTTGCCTCCGTAGGTAGAGCCATGGTGCCCCGGCGCGAAGGTATGTGCCGCCTCGCCCCGTGCCAGGCACGCACCAATCGGCATTCCGTTGCCCAGCGCTTTCGCGGTGCTAACTATGTCAGGCGCGATGTCAATCTGTTGGTGGTAAAAGTAACTGCCCGTGCGACCGTTACCGGACTGAACCTCGTCGAATATCAGCAGCCAACCTTGCTCTTTGCAGAGCTTTGCAGCTGCGTTGAGGTAGTCCAGATCCAGGGGGTGTATGCCACTTTCACCCTGCACCGGTTCGAGCATCAACGCAGCGATGTCGCCATGGTTGTGCGCGAGTGCTTGCAGGGCATGGAGGTCGTTGCGAGGCGCGCGCAAAAAGCCGCTTACCAGGGGGCCGAAGCCTGTCTGTATTTTTTCATTGCCTGTGGCCGACAGGGTGGCGAGCGTGCGGCCGTGAAAGGCGCCCTCTAAAACAACTAT
Organism: Congregibacter sp.; assembly: GCF_045107095.1. Lineage (GTDB taxonomy): Bacteria > Pseudomonadota > Gammaproteobacteria > Pseudomonadales > Halieaceae > Congregibacter. Next base: position 12,407 of record NZ_JBGCFU010000033.1, read on the forward strand.
CTGCGGGCGTTCGATGCCTTTTTGATGAGCATGTAAGCGCGCCAACTTAATTGCGGCTTCGTTGGCCTCGGCGCCGGAGTTACTAAAGAATACTCGCTCCATACCTGCACGACGCGTGAGCGCTTCGCCCACGCGTTCCTGTAGATCGATTTGATAGATATTGGAGCAGTGCAGCAGCGAGGACGCTTGCTCTGTAATCGCAGCGGTGACACGAGGATGCGCGTGTCCCAGATTGGTGACAGCAATGCCCGACAGCCCGTCGAGAAAGCTCCTTCCTTCGCTATCGAACAACTCGGCGCCCCGGCCGTGAGAAAAGCTCACGGGAAGCGGGGAATAGGTACTCATCAAAGCCGACATGGCATTGTCCAGGTTAGGGTCGGTTGGCAGTTCGGTGGGTCTCGCAGCTGTGCTGGAAAATTCGCGAGTCCCAAAAAGCAAAAATGGCCGCTCTGACGCAGCCACAGCAAAACTATAGCTATTCTTTTCTGGCCTGACAATTTTTGGAGTATGGGTACGCCGTGGCACTGGCTATACTAAAAGAAGTAAAATGCTCTGCTATTGAGACAACTTAAAGGATCGACAGCATGGACGTAATGGAGCAAATCAAGGAACAGGTTGAGCAGAATCAGGTTCTGCTTTACATGAAGGGGTCGCCGAATCAGCCGCAGTGCGGTTTTTCTGCGCGGGTTGTGCAGGCTCTCATGGCCTGTGGTCAGCGTTTTGCTTACGTAGACATTCTCAGCAATCCGGAGATTCGTTCAAACCTGCCCACTTATGCGAATTGGCCGACGTTCCCTCAGCTCTGGGTAAAAGGCGAGCTGATTGGTGGTTGTGACATCGTCACCGAAATGCACGAAAAGGGTGAGCTTGAGCCTTTGGTACGTGAGGCGGCCGAAGCAGCCTGATATTTGCAAATTGCAGGGCCCCTTGGGCCCTGCAAATAGTTTGCCTTCAGGCGACGGGCTTGACGGTGTTCATTGCCGTTTGCAGATAGTTTTGTATACCCACCTTATCGATGAGACTTAGCTGGGTCTCCAGCCAATCGACGTGTTCTTCTTCTGCATTGAGAATGCTTACTACCAAGTCCCGGGAGACGTAGTCCCCAACACTCTCGCAATACGCGGCTGCATCCTTTAGATCTTTATGGGCGATGTGCTCGAGCTTGAGGTCGCACTCCATCATTTCCTGGGTGTTTTCCCCGATCATTAATCTGCCAAGATCCTGCAGATTAGGGAGTCCCTCCAAAAACAAAATGCGCTCCACTAGCTGGTCGGCGTGCTTCATTTCGTCGATGGACTCGTGATACTCGTGGTCTGCAAGCTCCACAAGGCCCCAGTCCTTGTACATTCGAGCGTGAAGAAAATACTGGTTAATCGCCACAAGTTCGTTGCCGAGGATGCGGTTTAAATGCTCTATGACTGTAGGGTCACCTTTCACTGTGGGGGGCTCCTTTTTCACTCTCTGAATGATGTCGTGAATCGTGTAGTAATGGTTTAGTCACTGTTTTCGCTACTGCCTTAAAACCTGTTGCAACACCAGGATTCTGAAGCGGCGATTTCTTGCTATCTGCTGACACGCCTTTAAGCGCCGCTTAAAGTCGGCATGTAACCAACGGAGAAATTGTAGCGTCTTGTTAAGAGCGGCTACCAGCTAAATTGTCGATAACACAAATGACACGCATTCCGAATCAAGAATACGTAGCCAACACAGATCAGCAAATGGGTTTGATGCGGGTCGTTAAGCGGGTGACGCAGCGGAATAGAAGAGACCATCGCTGATGGGTGGCGGGCTAGCGTTATCCTGGAGAAGACTGAGGGCGTGGTCAGTACAGCTTCCGCATTGACTCGCTACGCCAAGCTCGTCTCTGAGAGACTGCAAGGTGTTGGCGCCGCCGGCCACGGCTGAACGAATCTGCTTGTCAGTGATGCCATTGCAGATGCAAACGTACATGCTTTTCCTGCTCTTGATATGACTGGAAGCCGTAACGTATTCCAAATGAGAATAGTTGTCAATAGTGTTTGCAAGCCATTCTTGTGTCCTGAGCTCGGGTATAATTCGTCGGTACTTTTATTGAGACAAACGTCATGAATGCCGTGACCCCTGCAGATGTGAGCACTGAAGTGCGCGATATGGCCCTTAGCGCCCGTGTCGCGGCGCGAAAGCTCGTCGCCTCTGCGAGCGATGCCCGAAATCAAGCTCTGTACGCAGCTGCTGCTTTTCTTGACGAGCGCCGGGAAGCGTTGCGCGAGGCGAACGCGAAGGATATGCAGCGCGCGCGAGAGGCAGATTTGGATTCAGCCTTATTGGATCGCCTGGAACTTACCGATGATCGCATCGACGCAATGCTGGATGGTCTGCGGCAGGTCGCTGCATTACCGGATCCTGTGGGTGAGATTCGCGACATGCGTACGCGCCCCTCAGGTATTCGGGTAGGCAAAATGCGCGTTCCCCTTGGCGTTATCGGCATCATTTATGAGTCTCGGCCCAATGTGACGGCGGATGCAGCGAGTCTGTGCGTCAAATCGGGCAATGCGGCGATTCTTCGCGGCGGTTCCGAGGCGCTGCATTCTAACGCCGTGATTGCGGCCGCTATGTCCGATGGTCTGCTGTCGGCGGGTTTGGATGGCACATCAGTGCAGCTCGTACAGACTCGCGATCGCGCGGCCGTGGGAGCGCTTCTGGGCCTTGAGGGTTTGATTGATGTGGTTATTCCCCGCGGAGGAAAGAGTCTCGTCGAGCGCATAAGCAAGGAAGCTCGCGTTCCAGTGATAAAGCATCTCGACGGCGTTTGTCATGTATACGTAGACGCTGGCGCGGATGCGGAGATGGCTCTGGCCATTGCAGTCAACGCCAAGACTCATCGTTATGGCACCTGTAACACCATGGAGACCTTGTTGGTGCATCAACAGGAGGCTGCCTCACTACTCCCGCGTCTGGCGGAGGCCTACGCTAAGGCGTCCGTTGAGCTACGTGGCTGTGAACGTACCCTGGCCTTTCTTCCCGATGCGACGCCCGCTAGTGAGGACGATTGGGTAACGGAGTATCTGGGTCCTATCCTGTCGATCCGTGTTGTCGATGATATCGATGCGGCGATGGAGCATATTGCTCGCTACGGTTCGGGCCACACCGAAGCGATTGTGACGTCCGATTATCTGCGTTCGCAGCGGTTTCTTCGCGAAGTAGATTCCGCATCCGTCATGGTCAATGCATCGACACGCTTCGCTGATGGTTTTGAATACGGTTTGGGTGCAGAGATTGGTATCTCTACCGATAAGCTGCACGCTCGAGGCCCCGTGGGACTTGAGGGGCTTACTTCGGAAAAGTATGTCGTCTTAGGCGAAGGACAGATTCGCCGTTGAGTGAAGTATCCGGGGAGACGTTGACCTATCCGGAGCGCGGTGGCGCGGTCGGGGTGTTTGGCGGAACATTCAATCCCATCCACTTTGGCCATTTGCGCTCGGCCCTGGAATTACTCGAGGCTTTGCCGCTAGCGCAATTGCGTTTCATGCCGGCGAGCGAGCCCCCCCATCGAGCATCGCCGCAGGTCAGTGCCGAAGATCGCGCGGCCATGGTGGAGCGCGCAATAGCGGGCGAATCGCGTTTTGTTTGTGATCGACGGGAGCTTGATCGTGAGGGTCCATCCTATACCGTTGCGAGTCTCGAAGAGCTCAGACAGGAGTTGGGCGATGAGCGGGGCATCTGTCTGATCATGGGCTGTGACGCACTTCTAGGCTTACCTGGCTGGCACCGTTGGGAGGAACTTTTGAGCCTGGCGCATCTGGTGATTATGGCGAGACCCGGTTGGATTTTTCCCGACCAGGGGATTCTCGGATCGCTTATGCGGGACCACGCAGGCGCTGCAGAAGATCTTGTTCGCGAGCCGGCGGGAAGCTTGGTTACACAGACACTGCGTCCGCAGGATATCTCGGCCACAAACATTCGCGCCCTGTTACAATCAGGGCTTTCCGCACGCTATCTCCTTCCCGAGAGCGTGCTTGCATACATCGCCGAGCGTGGTCTCTACGCAAAGCAGGAGTAACGGGCTATCACCCCTAAAGACAAAGCAACAGATAAATCCACAGCGCTCTCCACACAGGAGATCATGGGCCTGGTGGCGGAAGCCTTGGAAGACCTTAAAGGCGTTAACCCGGTAACCCTTGATGTACGTGAGCTCAGCAACGTCATGGATTACCTTGTTATCTGCAGCGGAACATCGAGCCGCCACGTGAAGTCTCTCGCGGATAACGTGTCCCGCATGGCCAAGGCTGCCGGGCATATGCCCATGGGCGTGGAAGGCGAAGACGCTGGAGAGTGGGTGCTCGTGGATCTGGGCGATGTCGTCGTGCACGTTATGCAGCCGGCGACGCGTGATTTCTATGATTTGGAACGACTTTGGGTGCACAGTGCCGCTGCTGCCGATGACAACGGCGACAGCGATAACAACAAAGTTTGGGGTGGCGACAGTTCGGACAGCGACTCCGACTGATGCGCGTTAATGTCCACTCGGTGGCAGGCAAGATGCCGCGCTGGGTCGACACAGCCGTCGGTGAATACGAAAAACGCCTCCCCCGAGAACTCAAACTGCAATGGCGCGATGTACCGCTTGCCGCGCGCGGCACTAACTCCAATGCCGAGCAGTTAAAGGAGCGCGAAGGGGTGGCGATGCTAAAAGGCGTCAGCACCTCGGATCATTGCGTAGCTCTGGACGGTCGGGGGAAGCCCTGGACCACCGAAGAACTGGCAAAACAGCTTGAGCAGTGGATGATGCAAGGACAGGACTTGAGTCTCCTGATAGGCGGTCCAGACGGCTTGTCTGATGCTTGTTTTGCCGCTGCACGTCAGCGTTGGTCCCTAGGCCCTTTGACCCTTCCGCACCCCTTGGTGAGAGTAGTTTTAGCTGAACAGTTGTATCGCGCTTGGACAATCACCATTGGACACCCCTATCATCGCGCCTGATATCTGCGACGTCTCTAGCATGGACCTATGGCCTCCCGCGTAGTTCTTAAAGATACCCAACGCGAACAGCGCATTTTTGGCGCCCGTAGTCTGGTGGCTCTGGTGTTTGTAGTGGCGTTACTGGGAGTGTTGCTGGCGAGATACTACAGCCTGCAAATCAACGACTTCGAAGCCTACAGCACGGCGTCCGAGCGCAACCGAGTGCAGCTGCAACCGCTGCCGCCCAAACGCGGTCTTATCTATGACCGCAACGGTGTGCTGCTGGCGGACAATCGTCCCAGTTACACACTCTCGCTGATCGTAGAGCGCGTCGACGATCTGGATGAGACTCTCGCCGCTCTCGCAGAGCTTGTGGTTATCGAAGAGAGTGATCTCGAGAAATTTCACAACCGTGTACGGCAGCGCAGACCCTACGACCCAGTGCCCCTGCGTTTTCGTCTCAATGACGTGGAACAGGCTTACATCGCCGTCAATAAGCATCGCCTTCCCGGGGTAACTGTCGAGGCTCAATTGCAGCGCTTTTACCCTCATGGTGAGCTGTTCGCCCATGCCCTTGGCTATGTGGGGCGTATCAATGCACAGGAGATGGCGAGCATTGATCAGGCGGACTACCGGGGCACCTTTCATATTGGAAAAATCGGTATCGAGCGACGCTACGAAAATGAATTGCACGGTACCGTGGGTTATCAGACTGTAGAGACAAACGCCCATGGCCGTGTGCTTAGGGTGTTGGAGCGATTTGATCCCAGTCCCGGCGAGGACCTGATTCTGCATCTCGACTACGACTTGCAGCGAGTGGCCCACGAGCAGCTGGCGGGGCGGCGTGGTGCGGTGGTGGCAATCGATCCATTGACGGGAGGCGTTCTGGCCTTGGTCAGCACGCCGTCTTTTGACAGCAATTTGTTTGTTAATGGTATTAGTAGCCGCAACTACAATGCTCTGCGGGATTCACCGGATGTGCCGCTGTTTAATCGCACGGTGCAAGGTCAATATCCGCCGGGCTCTACGGTCAAACCGATGATCGCCATGGCTGGTCTTGAAGCCGGCCTCATCGATCCCTTGTTCACGGTGCCGGACCCCGGCTGGTATCGATTACCCGGCGATCGTCGCCGCTACCGGGACTGGATTCTGCGTATCCGCGGCACCGGTCACGCCCCGGAAGTCGATTTGAAGATGGCCTTGGCTGAATCTTGCGATGTGTACTTTTACGATCTTGCACGGCGTTTGACCGTTGATGGTATTCACGATTATCTCGATCACTATGGGCTGGGTCGTCGCACAGGCATAGATACCACCGCGGAGCGCTCGGGAGTCTTGCCCTCAACCGCGTGGAAGCGTTCGACGCTCAGCGAGACCTGGTATCCCGGTGAGACGCTAAGTGTCGGTATCGGTCAGGGGTACATGCTGGCGACTCCGCTTCAGCTAGCTGTGGCAACTTCGGTGCTTGCGACCCACGGTGAGCACCGCGAGCCGCGTCTGGTGCAATGGCTTGGTGATGAGCCTCTGGAAGCTCCCATGGTGGAGCCGCTTATGGCCGATGGCGCAAATTGGGACGCGGTGGTTGAGGGTATGCGGGAAGTCGTGCATGGCCGTCGCGGTACTGCCAAAGCGATCGCAAAAGGTATGGATTACGAGATGGCCGGAAAAACCGGCACGGCTCAGGTGATCGGCATCGCACAAGACGCTGTCTACAACGAAGACGAAATTGATGAACGCCATCGCAACCACGGTTTGTTTATCGCCTTCGCGCCTCTCGATGCCCCCACTATTGCGGTGGCGGTGATCGTTGAGAACGGTGGCGGCAGTAGTGCGGCCTACCCTATTGCCAGAGCGGTGGTAGATGCCTGGCTCGATAGGGAGCCGAGCTAGTGTCTGAATACGTTCGCCAGATGCCCGAGAACGTCGGGCCTCTGACTCGATCAACAGGGGTTGCCACAAAGCTTCACGTCGACGCACCGCTTTTGGTTTTACTGATGCTGCTCACAGCCTATGGGCTGGTTGTGCTTTACAGTGCTTCGGGGCAAAGCGTGGATGCCGTGGTACGCCAGGGTCGGTACTTTTTATTGGCCTATGTAGTGATGTTTGTGATGGCCCAGTTCAGTCCCGTGCGTTGGTCGCGCTGGTCTCCCTGGGGGTACCTTTTGGGCGTATCTTTCTTGGCGGCGGTGGCGGTTGCCGGTGTCGGCGCCAAGGGTGCTCAGCGCTGGCTCGAGCTTGGTGGCTTTCGTTTTCAGCCCTCAGAGATCATGAAATTGGGCGTTCCTATGACCATAGCCTGGTATCTTGGGTCTCGCGTGTTACCGCCGGCTTCACGCCACATTGCTGTGTGCCTGCTGCTCATCGCTATCCCCTGTGGCCTGATTATTCGCCAACCGGATCTTGGGACCTCTCTGTTGATCGGCGCTTCGGGGCTGTTTGGCATATTTATGGCGGGCATCAGCTGGCGCTTCATTTTTGGCACGGTGTTAGTGGCCATTTTTTCTGCCTGGCCAGCCTGGATGTTTCTTCTCGAGGATTATCAGAAGCAGCGGATCCTGACGTTACTCAATCCCGAAAGTGACAAGCTCGGCGCCGGATGGAACATCATTCAATCCAAAACGGCGATTGGCTCTGGCGGCTGGACCGGTAAGGGTTGGACCCAGGGCACGCAATCTCAGCTGGACTTCCTCCCCGAGAGTCATACCGATTTCATCATTGCCGTGCTTGCTGAAGAGTTTGGACTCAAGGGCGTGCTGTTGCTTCTTGGTCTGTACATTTTGATCCTGTTGAGAGCGTTTTGGATCGGTCTGTATGCACAAAGTAGCTACGGTCGCATACTTTGCGGGAGTATTACGCTGACTTTCTTTGTCTACATCTTTGTTAACATGGGAATGGTTGCCGGCCTGCTCCCGGTGGTGGGAGTTCCTCTGCCGTTGGTGAGCGCAGGCGGTACATCGGTGGTGACCCTCATGGCTGGATTTGGGCTGCTCATGGCAGTCAGTACCGAGAAGCGTGTGGTGGGGCAGTAACAGATGGCTATATCCCCCAGTTCGCCCTTCGAACCCCGTCACGACGTATTCACAAAGGACTTTTAAGGTGAAGCAACGCCAAAAATTTGGATTTCACGTTTGCGCCAGCTTGCTCGGTGCATTGTTTCTCACAGCACCGGTACACGCGGATTACTCGAATGCCCCGGGCGCTCAAACACTGATCGCCGAGATGGTGGCCGAGCATGATTTTTCAGCGGAAGAGCTGCAGACGCTTTTTATGGGCGCTGAGCGGCAGCAGAGCATTCTGGATGCTATATCGCGACCGGCAGAGAAAACCAAACCCTGGCACGAATACCGAGAGATTTTTCTCACAGAGCGCCGAGAGCGAGAGGGCGTTGAGTTTTTTCGGGAACACCGCGAGGCCCTTTCCCGCGCGCAGGCAGAGACAGGCGTTCCCGCAGAGGTCATCGTCGCTATCATTGGTGTAGAGACCTACTACGGTCGGATCGCCGGTAGTTATGACGTGATTGACGCGCTATCGACTCTCGCTTTTGATTACCCCAAGCGTTCGAAATTTTTTACCAGTGAGCTCAAGAACTTTTTGCTATTGTCCCGCGAGCAAGGCATGGATCCGCTCTCCTTAAAAGGATCTTACGCAGGCGCTATGGGTTACGGACAGTTCATGCCCAGCAGCTACCGAGCCTATGCCATAGACTTTGACGGAGACGAACTCGTCGACATCTGGAACAACCCCACCGATGCCATTGGAAGCGTGGCTAATTATCTGGCCAAGCACGGGTGGCGGGGCGGAGAGCCCGTTGTCAGCGCGGCTACTGCCTCCGACGCGGCTCCACAGGAAGCCTTTGAGGGCGGACTAAAGCCCTCACGATCGGTCCAGGCCTTTATCGACATGGGCGTGACTCCCGAGCAGCAGGTGGATCCCGAGGCGATGGCGACGGCAATGAAGTTTGAGTTGGCGGATGGCTACGAATACTGGCTGGGCTTGCAGAACCTCTATGTCATTACTCGCTACAACCACTCGGCTATGTATGCGATGAGTGTATTTTTGTTGAGCCAGCGCATTGCCGCGGGCGTGCAAGCGTGACGCGATCCAGCTTAGGACTCCTGTGTGTCCTGACTGCAGTTACTGCGCTGGTAGCGTGCTCGAGCTCTGATCCCAAGGTCGCTTGGGAGGGCGATGGCGCTCCGGTAACCAGTATGGAGCCGGACGCCGTGGCAGACGCGGTTCCTCGTCCTGATCCTATTCTTCGTGCAGGGAATACTTCGCCTTACAGTATCGATGGCGTTGAATATCGCGTACTCCCGAGCGCCGAGGGATATAGCAAGAAAGGTGTCGCCAGCTGGTATGGCACCAAGTTTCATGGCAATAAAACGGCCAATGGTGAGGTCTATGATCTGTATCTGGCGACGGCTGCCCATCGAAGCCTTCCCATACCCAGCTATGCAACGGTAACCAACCTTTGGAATGGCCGTCAGGTGGTGGTGCGGATCAACGATCGCGGGCCGTTCCACCCAGACCGATTGATCGACTTAAGCTACGCCGCCGCGGTAAAGCTGGGTTTTGTCGATAAAGGAACCGCTGAGGTTCTGGTTGAGACCATTACTCTGGCAGGGATAGATGACCTTCGTGATAGCGAGACGGGCGAGTATCGCTATCTTCAACTGGGCGCCTTTGCTAATCCGGATACCGCTGATGGTCTCCGGGAATCTGTCGCTGCGATGGTGGATGCACCTGTGAACGTTACCCCTGTTGATGCTGGTGGTCAGCGTTTGCATCGCGTGCGTGTGGGCCCGGTTGCCGACGGAGAGCAGCTTCGCTACCTTCGTGATTTGCTGATGAGCCGCGGGTATTCACCCGGTCTGGCCCTGCCATAATGGCCAAACTATTAGGGAGTACCTCCCGCTTCAATTTTCGCCGCGATTTTTCAGTATTGAGAGCTTGCGGTACCATGCTCCGCCTCCGCACATCTGACCTGACTTTTATGCCAAATTCTTTACGTTTTTCCTCCATTCTTGCGCGCATCGCTTCGCACAGTCTGGCCCTGATCCTTGCTGCTTTAACTGTATCGGCATCTGCGCAGAACATCGTACCGGCCGCCCCGGAGATCGCTGCACGGGGCTACCTCCTTGTGGATGCGAACAGCGGTGCGGTACTGGTCGAGTCCAACGCGGATGAGCAGCTGCCGCCGGCCAGTCTGACCAAGCTCATGACCGCTTATGTGCTGGCCTCGGAGATCGCTGCGGGTCGCGTCACCCGTGACGATCAGGTTACCGTCAGCCGAAATGCCTGGTCGCAAAACCCGGTTTTTAATGGCTCTTCGCTTATGTGGATCGAGCCTCGGATGCCCGTCACCATCGGGCAGCTGGAGCAGGGGGTAGTTATCTCCTCAGGTAATGACGCGACGGTCGCCGTAGCTGAGCACATCGCTGGCAGTGAGGCGGCCTTTGCCGATCTCATGAACAAACATGCCGCTGAACTGGGCCTCCACGGGACCTACTTCGCTAATTCCCATGGCTTGCCTCATCCTCAGCACCTGACCACCGCGCGGGATCTTGCGGTACTTGCCAAGAACATCATTCAGCGCTTCCCTGAGCACTACAAAGTCTACAGTCAGCGCGAATACACCTATAACGATATCAAGCAGTACAACCGGAATAAGCTCTTGGGTGAGGACCCTTCCGTAGATGGCTTGAAGACTGGTTATACCCGTGAGGCAGGGTACGGGCTGGTCGCTTCTGCCGAGCGCAACGGCATGCGCCTGATCTCTGTGGTCATGGGAACAGACAGCGCCCGTGCGCGAGCTCGGGAAACTCGCAGCTTGTTAAATTACGGATTCCGGTTCTATGAAACCGACGTGATGGTCGCGGGTGGGGAAGAGCTTGAGAAGCCACGAATTTGGAAAGGCGAACTTGATTACGTACCGGTAGGTATTGCCGATGACGTAGTGATGACCTTGCCCCGAGGCAAGCGCAACAGTCTCGTGAGTGAATTGGTGCTCATGGACCCTATTAGCGCGCCTTTGGCTGTTGGCGATGCGGTGGGCGAGTTAACCCTGACGCTCGATGGTGAGGTACTGCAGCAGATTCCCTTGGTGGCTCTGGAGCCCGTCGAAGCGGCTGGCTTTTTCGCCCGGATCTGGGACATGGTCTTAATGTGGTTGGCGAAGCTCTTCGGTGGCTGAGCTCATTACAGGTGCGCAGGGAGAAGGTGGTGAAGAGCCACCCAAGATTGAATTCCCCTGTGATTACCCGGTAAAAGTACTCGGGCGTAACGTCACAGAGTTCCGCCCTTTAGTGCTTGAGATATTTGAGCGCCACGCCCCCGGCTTTGATCAGGAGACCATCACCGTCCGCGATAGTCGCAAGGGTAACTTCCTCTCCATGACAATTATCATTACCGCCACCGGCCCCGAGCAGCTAGAGGCTCTTCACCAGGATCTCCGGGCTACGGGTCTGGTGCAGATGGTGCTGTGAACGCTGCTACCGTGCCGGAGCTGGTTGTTCGGCGTTTTGGGGAGTGTGATTACCAGCAAACCCTGGACAAGATGCGTAGCTTTACTGACACGCGAATCCCTGAAACTCCCGATGAGCTTTGGTTACTTCAGCACCCTCCAGTTTTTACCCAGGGGCTTGCAGGACGAGAAGAGCATCTTCTGGCACCGGGTGATATTCCGGTAGTGCAGGTGGACCGGGGTGGACAGGTTACCTATCACGGCCCCGGTCAGTGGGTCGTTTACCTATTAGTCGACTTACGCCGCCGGCACTTCGGCGTCCGTGGGCTGGTTGATGTTATCGAACAATCGATTGTCACAACTTTGGAAGCCTTTGGCATCGAAGCTGCACCGGACCCCAAGGCTCCCGGGGTCTACGTGAATAGCCAGAAAATTGCGTCACTGGGATTACGAGTGCGGCGCGGCTGTAGTTACCACGGATTGTCGCTGAATTCCGATATGGATCTTGAGCCCTTTACGCGTATCAATCCCTGCGGTTACGCCGGTCTTGAGGTCACTTCCCTAAGGGCTCTTCTTGGCGATGCCTGCCCCGATATGCAGCGCATTGGTGACCGGTTGTTACAGTCTCTTGAAGTTCGTCTAAGCGCGCGCTGACGTTTTATCCGAGCCTCTGCATCGGCTATGATGCGCGCCCTCAGCGACCCAAGTCCCAAAAATTCAGTAAAGAGTTTTGTAACAAGTTTTCTACAGAAACCAGCGACGGGATGCTTGGATTTTTGCTACCGAAACAATGATGACGGATCTCCCATGACCGACCCTATGCCTACAGCAGGCGCCGATTCAGACAAAGTCACTGGCGGCCTCGCGACAAAAGTTGCCCAACGACGCACCTTCGCGATTATCTCTCACCCGGATGCGGGTAAGACGACGATTACAGAGAAGCTCCTTCTTCTTGGCAACGCCATCGCAATAGCGGGCAGTGTTAAGGGTAAAAAAGGCCCTCATGCGACCTCTGATTGGATGAGCATGGAGCAGGAGCGTGGTATCTCCGTGACTTCTTCGGTGATGCAGTTTCCTTATCATGATCGCGTTGTAAATTTGCTGGATACCCCGGGGCACGAGGACTTCTCCGAGGATACCTACCGCACCCTGACCGCCGTTGATTCGGCGCTCATGGTCATTGACGGTGCTAAAGGTGTCGAGGACCGCACGATCAAGCTGATGAACGTTTGCCGTCTTCGAGATACGCCCATTATCAGTTTTGTTAACAAACTCGACCGGCCGACTCGGGACCCTATCGAACTCCTTGATGAGATTGAGGAAGTTCTTGGCATTGCCGCCGCGCCCGTCAACTGGCCCATGGGAATGGGTGAACACTTTCAGGGGGTGTACAACCTGTACACGGATACCCTGCATTGCTTTGAGCGCGGTCATAACGCGGTACTTCCTCCCGATACGCGCATACAGGGATTGGACTCTGATGCGGCCCGTGACTTGCTCGGTGATGAGTACGATGACTTCGTTGATGAGATCGAATTGGTTAAAGGAGCCAGTCACGAGTTTGAGCTTGAAAAGTTCCTTGCCGGCAAGCTCTCCCCGGTGTTCTTTGGCACGGCCTTGGGTAACTTTGGCGTGCGCGAAATGCTCGATAACTTTGTTGAGTGGGCGCCTCCGCCTCAGGGACGGGGCAGTAATGAACGTGAGGTCGAAGCGGGGGAAAGCACCTTTAGTGGCTTTGTGTTCAAAATCCAGGCAAACATGGATCCCCGACATCGCGATCGCATCGCATTTATGCGTGTCTGCTCCGGCCGTTATGAGAAAGGCATGAAAATGCGTCACGTGCGTATGGCGAAGGACATTAAAATCGCCGATGCCGTGACCTTTAAGGCTGGGGAGCGCGTTTTGGTAGAGGAAGCCATCGCCGGCGACATCATCGGTCTGCACAATCACGGCACAATACAGATTGGAGATACTTTTACCGATGGTGAAAACCTTGGCTTTACAGGGATTCCGCACTTTGCTCCCGAGCTCTTTCGCCGGATTCGGCTGCGTGACCCCATGAAGTCAAAGCAGTTACAGAAAGGGCTCCAGCAGTTGTCGGAAGAGGGCTCGACGCAGGTGTTCGCCCCCATAAGTTCCACGGATCTTATTGTGGGCGCGGTGGGTCAACTCCAGTTTGATGTGGTCGCCTATCGGCTGAAGGACGAGTACAAGGTGGAAGCCATGTATGAGCCGGTCAACGTGTATACCGCGCGATGGGTGTACTGCGACGATGAGCGAAAACTGGAAGAGTTTCGGAAAAAGGCCGCTGATCAGCTATCCATTGATGGCGGTGGTTTCCTGAGTTATCTGGCGCCGACGCGGGTGAACCTAGCGCTCATGGAAGAGCGGTGGCCGGATATCCAGTTCCGTGCAACGCGAGAGCATTAAGCTCCCGCATCACGGCAAGTCCTTATAACGGCTCGATTCTATAAAAGCGCTTGAATGTCTGAGGCGATTGCCTCTGGTTTGGTCGTAGGCGCGTAGCGCTTGACCACATCTCCGGCACGATTCACGAGAAACTTCGTAAAGTTCCATTTGATACGCTGGCTGCCCAGAGCGCCTGGTGCCGCCTGCTTCAGGTGGGCAAACAACGGATCAGCGTCGCCGCCATTCACGTCGATCTTCCCAAACATCGGGAAACTCACCCCGTAGTTCAGCTGGCAGAACTCCTGAATCTCATCGTTGCTGCCGGGATCCTGGCTACCAAACTGGTTACAGGGGAAGCCCAAAATAGTAAAACCCTGATCCTTGTACTGTTCATAAACAGACTCAAGGCCAGCAAATTGAGGGGTAAAGCCGCACTTGGATGCGGTGTTCACAATAAGCAGTACCTGTCCGCGATAGTCTTCTAAGGATTTTTCATTGCCCTGCTTGTCCTGGGGGGCGAAGCCGTAAATGCCATCACTCATGGAAATACCTCTTAGCGGCGATTCTCAGGGAATCGCCATGAATTTAAGATCTCATTCACGAACTATACGCCGACCGTCAGGTCGTCGATCATCCTGCAACGGCTTGTGGCTGCCATTGGTTTATCAGAGTGCGCAGGCGTTTACGCTGCACCCGAAGTGAGAATTCCAGCTCACGGAACTGACTGCGGAGTTTTGCCTGTTCCCAGCGCTCCTGAAACTGTTGATAGCGCTCAGCAACGGCACCCTCAAGCTGCTCCCTGTGTCGCTCGTAGCGGTCAGCTTGTAGCTGCGTCCACTGGTTAACCGAGTCCGTAAACAACTGGTACTCGCGTTCAAGAATAGCCGTCAGCGCCGTTTCTTCTTGATCCGCAGCGAAGTCTTGAGCGCGCTTGAACTGCATATCTAGCAGCGCGCGCTGGATTCGAAAATCCGGAACGGTCTGAAGGTCCGTCGCCAAGCCCACTTTTGCTAATCCCGCAATCATCCACTTGGTGGGATCCCACTGATACCAGCGGATACCGTTTCGGTAGTCTTTTTGGAAAATGTGGTGGTAGTTGTGATAACCCTCACCGTAGGTCAGGAATGCTAGAAACCCATTGTCCCGAGCGCTGTTTTCTTCGGTGTAGGGTCGGCTTCCCCAGTAGTGAGCAAGAGAATTGATAAAGAAAGTTACGTGATGATTCACTACCAGACGCAATAGGCCGACCAGAAGCACGGTGCCAATTACGTCGCCCAAGGCTAGGCCGAGGAGAATCGGCACGCCCAGATTCATAAATGTCGTGATCGCGACGTAGTGTTTGTGCTGCCACATCACGATAGGGTCACGCATTAAATCTTGCGCATTGCTGAAATCCTCTCCATTGGTGGCATACTCGCGCAGCATCCAGCCCATATGGCTAAACCAGAGGCCTCGGCCAGCGGAATAGGGATCTTCAGCGTTATCGTCGACATGTCGGTGATGGCGGCGGTGATCCGCGGCCCAAATGAGTATGCTGTTTTGTAGCGCGCCGGCGCCCCAGAGGGCGAACCAAAGGCGAACGCTCCAGTGAGCTTTGTAGGCCTTGTGGGACCATAAACGGTGATAACCACCGGTAATGGAGAGGCCGTTAAGATATAAAAATACCACTGCCCAGACCCACTGGGTGGCAGTGAATCCGGCGTAAATGCCCCACAGTGGCACTAAAATAGCGGCCAAAATGGGAAATCCAACGAAGATCACGGCATTGACGCGGATCAGTGGCGGTTTAGGAGATTGTTCTTTCATCATGCAGGTGCCTAGTGTACGAGCGGCGATTTTAACGGGATCGGCGCCCGAAGTCTTGACCCGTTTAAAGGATGTATTTTGAGCGGTCCGGTGTTCCTGAGCGGCTCCCCCATGCGCCACGTGTTGGTCATGACTGGCGCATCTTCTGTGGGGCTCATTGCGATGTTCACCGTGGACGTCGTGGACATGTTTTTTATTACCTTGCTAGGGGACCAACGCCTGGTTGCCGCGGTTGGTTTCGCTGGCACCTTGCTATATTTCCTCCTGTCTCTGGGTATCGGACTTCAGATAGCGCTGGGTGCGTTGGTTGCGCGAGCAGAAGGCAATCAGGACCGAACTCTGGCAGGGCGTTATTGCAGCTCAGTACTGTGGTTTAACGCCCTTACCGTGGGTCTGGTGGCGGCCGTAGCCTGGATCTGGTTGCCTGAGCTGCTGCAACTCTTGGGAGCATCGGGCGACACTCTGAATTTCGCTTTGGCGTACAGTCGAATCCAACTTCCTGCGGTCCCGTTGCTGGTTCTAGGTATGAGTCTGTCGGCCGGGCTGCGCGCTGTGGGAGATGCGCGGCACAGCATGCTTGCGACGCTCGCGGGTGCATTTGCAAACGCTGTGCTCGACCCGATTTTGATTTTTTACTTTGAGCTTGGCATCGAAGGCGCGGCTTGGGCTTCTGTCGCTTCCCGAGTGGTCGTTGTGAGCTACGCTGGATACGTGCTGTTTTTCAGGCATCGCCTACCCAGTCGCGTGTCACCGAGCATGATCGTGGCGGACGCCCCCGCAATCATGGTGATCGCAGTGCCTGCGGTGCTCACGAATCTCGCCACACCCTTTGGCAACAGTTTGGTATTGCGCATGATGTCTCAGTTTGGCGACAGTGCGGTGGCGGCCACCGCAGTGATGGGGCGTTTGGCGCCGCTGGCGTTTGCCGTGGTGTTTGCGGTGTCAGGAGCGGTAGGCCCCATCGTTGGCCAGAACGCGGGAGCCTGTCGCTATGATCGTGTGCGGCAAACGTTGTTAGACGCTTCGAAGTTTGTAGTGGCCTATGTTGCGGTGGCTTGGTTGATTCTTTGGTTGGTTGCGGACCTCGTAATCGCGACCTTTACCGCGAGCGATCTTGCCGCGGACTTACTCGGTTTTTACTTCCAATTTCTGGTGGGCGCTTTTGCTTTTAACGGCCTTCTGTTTGTATCCAACGCCAGTTTTAACAACCTCGGCCGCGCCTACCTCGCCACATTGTTTAACTATGCCAAAGTCTTTTTGGGGGTTGTGCCTGCAGCTTACTTTGGTGCGTCCCTATATGGCGCGCGGGGTTTGATGGTGGGGGAAGTGTTGGGAGCTTCGCTCTTCGGCGTCTTGGGCATGCTAAGTGCCCTGGCATTGGTTAGCCGTCTTCAGCGCGATTACCCACCGCTCGAAACGGGCTAAAGCCTCTCGACGTAGGCGTGATACTCAAGGCTCGTAATGTGGCGCTGGAACTCCGCGAGTTCCTGTGCCTTTGTGAGGCCAAAGTTGCGCTGCATTTCAGGGCCTAGGGCTGTACTGACAAAACTGGATTCTCCAAACAGGTGGAGAGCATCCTGCATGTAAATGGGGAGCACTTCCGCGTCCAGCTGGCTATAGCCATCGCCGCTAATTGGAGCTTTGGGGGTGAGCTTGCGTTCGATCCCGTCGAGTGCAGCAGCCAAAATGACCGCAAAAACTAAATAAGGGTTGGCATCCGCGCCCGCCACTCGATGCTCTAATCGCCGAGCTTTGTTGTTGCCCGCGGGTACTCGTACGGCAACGGTGCGGTTTTCGTAACCCCAGTTTGGAGTGATGGGCGCATGGCTACCTTTCTGGAAGCGTCGGTAGGCGTTGAAGCTCGGTGCGAAGATCGCAAAGGAGTCCGCCATATGCTGCAGGCAACCGCCAATAGCGTGGCGCAGTTTGGGCGTTCCAAACTCTGTGCCGTCGTCAAAAACGTTTTTGCCATCGCGATCAATCACGCTGCAATGCACGTGAAGGCCATTTCCTGCTTCATCGGCAAACGGCTTAGGCATAAAGCTGGCGACAAGACCGTGTTGCTTGGCAATCTCCTTGATGGCGTGTTTCATCATGAGGATCTGCCGGGCTGCGAGCACCGGATTGTCCACATGCTGCATGTTGATTTCGTACTGCGATGGCGCCGATTCTTTGACGACACCATCAAAAGGCAAACTCTGTAGATGGCAGGCACGGTGAATTTGCTCAAGCATTGCGTGATTTTGCTGAAGCACATCGAGGCCATAGAGGTTGCCGCCTATGGGCTCGCCTCGGTAAGGCTTCTCCCCGCTATGGCTTGGATGTTTCCCGTCCCATTTCACCAGGCTGAATTCCAACTCCGCGGCTACGACGGGGCGCCAGCCTCGGGCGTGATAGCGAGACACAACCCGTTTGAGAACCTGACGGGGATCCCCCAGATAACCTGAGCCGCCGGGGCGGAACATGGTGAGCATAAGTTGACCGTGGCGCCCGCTGGGGGACCAGGGAGTCGGTAGGAGAGAGCCCTCAACGGGAAGGCACACGCCGTCCTCGTCACCGGTGGCAAACACCAGTTCTTCAACGTCGCGGCCCCAGATATCTAGCGCAAGGGCAGTTTTGGGGAACTTTAGCTCCCCTTTATAAACCTTGGCCAGCTTGTTGCGCGGCAGCCATTTACCCCTGAGAACACCGTTGCTATCAGGCAGCAGCGCTTCGATCATCGATACCTTGGGATAGGCGCGTAGAAACCAGTCTACCTCCAGCGCCATAAGTTATTTTTCCCGTGTTAAAAGATCCCCAGACCGCACTATTACTAGATGGAACACATCAGGCAATACCCCAAGTTGGGCACGCGGAGCCCTAAACTATGCCGGACCCATGTAAATGGTCAGGGGGTCTTCTCCAGCGGCTTCTCCCAGGCAGGACATGGTGTTGAGGAATAGGGAGAAAAGGTCGGTTTGGGAGTTCACGTCGAGCTTGCGATAGATACTCTTGCGGTGACGGCGCACGGTCTCCCGGGCAATGGATAATCTGTCCGCCGTTGTGTCGGTACCGTAACCGCGGAGCATTAACTCCAGTACGCCTCTCTCTCGAGGGGACAGCATGGATGTTCCGAAGGTTTTAAACGCCAAATCAATTTGGTGGTCTATGCCCGGTTGAATAAGGTTCTCTACGGCAAAGGCATCGAACTCACTGTGGATGCGCAGGAGCTCGGAAACCGGATCCGCAAGAGAGTAGAGCAGCTGATACTCATCATCGCTGAAAGTGCCTTGCTCGGGCAGGCGCATCATCGAAATATTGATCACACTGCCGCCCTGAAGCTGGGATAAAAAGATCGCCTCGTCTACGGTCCCCGTGTCGCCATAATAGTTGTTGTAATAGCTTGAGGACTCGAGACGCCCTGCCGTAAGTCGCGATAGCCGGTAGATGCGATTTTTGGGGCGGTCGATGGATGTCTGAAAAAACGGATCTTCGCGATAGGGTCCTTCCAGGTAAGCATCAATCTGCGAGGGAACCGCCGCTGGAGGAATCTCATGGTAGAGCACGCTGGGCGGAAGATCCCGGTGGTAAAGCCAGACCTGAGGGTAGGCAATAGGCACTCTCTCGCGCACCGCGGCGATGAGGGCCGGAAAGAACTCATCGCGACCTAATGCGCCGACGGCGCGGGCTAAGTCGCGATTCCACTCACTCAGTAGTGCCAGTGTGCTCATGTTAGCGGAGCCGGTTTGCGTGCTTCACAAAAGAAACGCCGTTTACAAGGAGTGGGGAGAGTGTGTTGTGGGTGCTCTGCCATGTCAAACCGCTAGTCGCTCCAGTCCAGGTTGCTCGTACGCCAATGTTGCCGCCAGGCAAGTTCCACCTTGTCGCTGTAAACCCGTCTGCCGCTGCTGCCGTTATAGGCTGCGAGAGCCCGGGGCAGGACGCCGTCTTCCCGTTGCAGGTAAAACTGCAGAATTCGGCAGCCATAGTCGAGATTGGTGAGGTTGTCGGTAAGGTTGTCATCTGGCCGTCCGATCTCGTTCTTCCAAAACGGCATGACTTGCATAAGCCCTTGAGCGCCTACTCGCGACACCGCAAAGCGATCGAAGTGGCTTTCGACCTCTATTACCGCCAGCACCAGTTCGGGAGCGAGGGCGCTACGGCTCGCCGCCGCGTGGACCTGTCGCAGGAGTTGGAGTCTGCTGTCCGCATCGGGTACGTAACGTGTGAGCCGGGCACTCATATCGACTAGCCAGACTTCTGCGTCGAACCTGTCGTCAAAGCTCTCACTGGCAGCTATGTTGGACTCAAGAAACTGCCGCAGCGCTTCCCGTTGCGCGTCAACGGAAGAAAGCCCTTCTTGGGCAGCAATATGCCCCGCCGCGATAAACAGTAGCGCACTCGAAAGGTAGGCCAGACGCTGCAACAAGTGGGTCTCAGCTTCCCGGCTGGAGCTGCGAAGCAATAAAACCCATGGCATCCGCTAGAGCCACTCGCTGTGATTCGGCATCCCGTCGACCCTGATACTCAATCTCACCTTCGGTCAGAGAGCGATCTCCAACAACAATCCGGTGGGGAATTCCCAGTAACTCCATGTCCGCGAACTTCACACCAGGCCGCTCGTTTCGGTCATCCATGAGAACTTCGATTCCCTGTTCCTGACATTGCGTGTGCAGGGCTTCGGCAGCTTCCGCTACGGCAGCCGATTTGTGCATGTTGAGGGGGACAATCGCGAGCTGGAATGGAGCCATGGCGCTTGGCCAGATGATGCCCCGCTCGTCGTTGTTCTGCTCAATGGCGGCAGCGACAATGCGGCTAACGCCTATACCATAGCAACCCATGCTCAGGGTCACATTGCGCCCGTTCTCATCAAGGACTTTGGCGTTCATCGCTTCACTGTACTTTGTGCCGAGCTGGAAAATGTGACCCACCTCGATGCCACGACGTATCTGCAGCGTGCCGCTGCCATCAGGGCTGGGGTCTCCGGACATGACACTGCGCAGATCGGCAGTCGCATAATCGCTGATATCCCTGTCCCAGTTAGCGCCCTCGAAGTGTTCATCCGGGCTGTTGGCCCCACAGCAAAAGTCCGCGCAGGCCGCGGCGCTATAGTCCGCCACGACCGGGATAGAAAGACCAACGGGCCCAAGAGAGCCAAAGCCTGCGCCACAGGCTGCTTTAGCCTCATCTTCGGTCGCCATTCTCAGGGGCGATGCAACCAGAGGGTGTTTTTCGGCTTTCACGGTGTTGAGTTCATGGTCACCGCGAATTACCAGCGCTACGAGGCCGCCTTCTGCAGCCTCCACCAGCAGAGTTTTTGTCGTGCTCTCTGCGGGCAGTTGCTGAGCCTCGCAAAGATCTGCGATGGTTTTTACTCCTGGCGTAGCAATTCTGTTTAGCTCTCTGGACGGTGCGGGCCGCTGATCGCTTTGATCAAGGCTCTCGGCCCGTTCCACGTTGGCGGCATAGTCACTGCCATCACTAAATGCGATGGCGTCCTCTCCAGAGTCCGCCAGCACATGAAATTCGTGAGAAGTGTTCCCGCCAATGCTCCCGCTATCGGCCATAACCGGTCTGAAATCTAGTCCAAGGCGCTCAAAGATCCTGGTGTAGGCTCGATGCATCACCTGGTAGGTGGTCTCCAGAGATGATTGGTCGGTGTGAAAGGAGTAGGCATCCTTCATGAGGAATTCCCTGGCTCGCATAACACCGAAGCGAGGGCGGATCTCATCTCGCACCTTGTTTTGAATCTGATAGAGATTCAGCGGCAGCTGTTTATAGCTACTGATTTCATTGCGCACGATGTCGGTGATGACCTCTTCATGAGTGGGTCCCAGGCAGAAGTCGCGTTTGTGTCGATCCTGTATACGCAGTAACTCTGGGCCGTATTGCTCCCAGCGACCGGACTCTTCCCACAACTCAGCTGGCTGAACCATCGACATTACTAATTCCAGCGCACCCGCTGCATCCATTTCTTCGCGGACAACGCGTTCGACTTTGCGAAGGACTTTTAAGCCCATGGGCATCCATGTGTAGAGCCCGGAAGACAGCTTGCGGATCAGCCCTGCACGGAGCATGAGGCGGTGGCTGACGATCTCCGCATCTGCTGGCGTTTCTTTGTGCGTAGTGATGAGAAACTCGCTACTGCGCATTGGTTTTTTCCTCGTTCCTGCGATGGTGGGGGAGTGTAAGACGCAATCGCGCGGTGGTACAGAAACGAATCAAATAACTTTTGCGGTAGCGTCCGGCAAATCTTGCAGGAAATACCTAAAAAAATAGGGTTTTTTTGCCGCGCATTGCGATAAACGCTTGTATTGTAGGGTTGAGTGATTTATATATGTCCCCAAGTTGTGATTAACGCTTTATACGCAGTCTTAAGGCGCTTAACGAACGTGGCCCTAGAATGTGTTTAGAGCAAAATCACGACTTGTATGCCCAGGTCATTAAATGGAGAAACGCGGCGTTTTTTCTGACAAAGCTCCTGTCGTGGGGTGCATCGGTAAGATCTATGTATTTAGATCACTGATCCACGCTCCGGCTTTTGGACCCCGGCAGAAAACGCGTCGTGATATGAAACATAAAACCCTTAAACCGCAAGGAAGGTTCATAATCATGGCGACACGCAAAGCAGCAGCAAAGAAAGCCCCAGCTAAGAAGAAAGCAGCAGCCAAAAAGGCACCTGCTAAGAAAGCAGCAGCTCCCGCTAAAAAAGCAGCACCCGCTCTGAAAGACAAAATGACGAAGACTCAGGTCATGGCGAGCATCGCTGACAGCACAGGCCTGACTAAAAAGCAGGTGGGCGATGTGATGACCGAGCTCGAAACACTCATCGAGCGCAGCATCAAGAAGCGTGCTGTTGGTGAGTTCACGCTGCCAGGCCTGATGAAGATCACCACAGTGAAGAAGCCAGCAGTCAAGGCGCGCAAGGGCATCAACCCTTTCACTGGTGAAGAGACTATGTTCAAGGCGAAGCCAGCAAGTGTTGCTGTAAAGGTTCGTCCTCTGAAGAAGATGAAGGAGTTTGCTCAGTCCTAAGTTAGGACAGAGCAGAGTAGGGCGACTCGAAGAGACGCCCCTCTTTCCAAGCTTCTAATCTGAGCCTGTCCGGCATAATTCTCCGCCGGATAGGCTTGGATTCTCGCGTCCCCCGATTTTCAGGGTTGACGTTCTCCCATTGGTTCGCATCGCGAGCTGAGGTAGAATCCGCGCCGCTTTTTAAAATGCCTCTCGCTTGTCGTCTCAGAGTACCGCCTCAGGGTTCGGGTCGGAGGTCGAAACGGCCCCATCCATCGGCGACAGAGCCTTTGCGTTGGAAGGATTTACTACCATGCCCATATACGAATACCAGTGTAATGAGTGCGGCGCACTCCACGAAGCTCTGCGCAAGATCAGCGATCCACCGTTGACTGATTGTCCTGCTTGCGGCAAATCTGCGCTACGCAAGAAGGTCTCCGCGGCGGCTTTTCGCCTGGCGGGCAACGGCTGGTACGAAACAGATTTTAAGAGCGGTAAGAAGAAAAATCTGGCCGGAGACAGTGGTGCCAGCTCTAGTGATGCCTCGGCCGGAAGCTCCGACAAAGGTGCGCCTGCGGCAAAACCATCGAAAACTGATACAGGCAGCGGTAGCTCCGCGGCTTAATTTTTGTTGAAGCAACGCAATGAGCGTGCAACTTAACCCCACACATAGGTACCACCATGCGCAGCCATAACTGCGGCCTTCTTCGAAGTGCCGATATTGATGAGACCGTAACACTCTGCGGCTGGGTGGACCGGCGCCGCGACCATGGCGGGGTAATCTTTCTGGATCTTCGTGATCGCGACGGGATTGTGCAGGTGGTTTTTGATCCCGACACCGAAGAGCATTTTGCAACCGCTGATCGCGTACGCAGCGAGTATGTACTCAAGGTCACGGGCCGGGTGCGCGCCCGCAGTGAGGCCACAGTGAATCCCAGCATGGCGACGGGTGAAATTGAGGTACTTGGGAAAGAAATCGAAGTACTGAATACGGCCGCTACACCGCCTTTTCAGTTGGATGAGCACACTTCCGTTGGCGAAGAGGTTCGTCTGCGCTACCGCTACATGGATTTACGTCGTCCCGAGATGCAGCAGCGTTTACGTCTGCGCTCCCAGGTAACAGACGCGGTACGTCGCTTTCTGCACGAAGAAGAGTTTCTGGATATCGAAACGCCCATCTTGACTCGTGCGACACCCGAGGGCGCGCGGGATTACCTGGTGCCTAGTCGTACTCATCCGGGACAGTTCTTCGCGCTGCCGCAGTCCCCGCAACTCTTCAAGCAGCTGCTGATGGTGTCGGGCTTTGACCGCTACTACCAGATCGCCAAGTGCTTCCGTGATGAGGATTTACGTGCCGATCGTCAGCCTGAGTTTACCCAGATTGATATCGAAACCTCGTTCATGGACGAGGCAGGCATCATGGAGATCACCGAACGCATGGTGCGCGGGCTGTTTCAGTCGGTGCTGGGCGTTGATCTACCTAGCTTTCCGCACATGACCTGGAAAGAGGCCATGGAGCGTTTCGGCTCTGATAAGCCGGATCTGCGCATTCCCCTGGAACTGGTTTCTGTGGACGACTTGATGCAGCAGGTGGACTTCAAGGTCTTCCGGGGTCCAGCTGATGACCCTCAGGGTCGCGTCGCAGCCTTGAAAGTCCCCGGTGGTGCATCAATCTCGCGCAAAGAGATAGACGACTACACCCGTTATGTCGGTAACTACGGTGCCCGCGGGCTTGCGTGGATCAAGGTCAATGATCTGGCGGCCGGTGTCGAAGGCCTTCAGTCTCCGATTCTGAAATTCATGCCTGATGACGTAGTCGCAGCGATGATGGAGCGTCTTGAAGCGGCTAACGGAGACATCATCTTCTTTGGCGCGGATCGCGCAGGCATCGTCAACGAGGCTTTAGGCGCACTGCGTATCAAGGTCGGTACGGATCAAGGGCTGGTGAGCGAAGGTTGGGCGCCTCTTTGGGTAGTCGATTTTCCTATGTTTGAAGAAGACGGGAACGGTGGTTGGACGCCACTGCATCATCCATTTACTGCGCCGGCCTGCGACTTGGCAACGCTTAGCCAGCACCCCGGTGAGGCACTATCGCGCGCTTATGACATGGTGCTTAACGGTACCGAGCTCGGCGGAGGCAGCGTGCGTATTCATAACCTGGAAACACAGGAAGCAGTTTTCGATATCTTGGGTATTGATCCTGCAGAAGCACGGGAGAAGTTCGGCTTTCTCCTCGATGCACTCAAATATGGTGCGCCCCCGCACGGTGGCTTGGCCTTTGGTCTGGACCGAATTGTCATGCTCATGAGCGGTGCCGCTTCTATTCGCGACGTTATTGCGTTCCCTAAAACGCAAACGGCTGCCTGTGTAATGACTGAGGCACCGGGTACGGTAGGTGCTGCGCAACTTCGTGAGCTGCACATTCGACTGCGAGAGCAAGAGAAGAAAGAGGGTGAAAGCTGAGTCTATTTTGACCAGGGGGATCGCTGATGGCGGGACATAGTAAGTGGGCCAATATCAAGCATCGCAAGGCGGCACAGGATGCCAAGCGCGGGAAAGTGTTTACCAAACTCATCCGCGAGCTGGTTGTGGCGGCTAAGCAAGGCGGTCCACTACCCGAGGACAATCCGCGTCTGCGCGCTGCGGTAGACAAGGCCTTGGGCTCTAATATGACCCGCGACACCATTGATCGTGCGATCGCACGAGGTGCGGGAAATAACGAAGCGGACGACGTTGAAGAGCTGACTTACGAGGGTTATGCCTCGGGTGGGGTTGCGGTGCTCGTTGAGGTAATGACCGACAACCGTAATCGCACGGTGGCAGAGGTGCGCCACGCCTTTAGTAAACGCGGTGGAAACCTTGGCACGGATGGTTCGGTCGCCTATCTATTTGAGCGCAAAGGCCAGATTAGTTTTGCCCCCGGTGCCGACGAAGAGCAGGTCATGGACGTGGCGCTCGAGGCCGGCGCCGAAGATGTCGAAGCTGCAGATGACGGCTCTATTGAGGTGACCACGGCCTGGGAGGAGCTGTCTGTTGTAAAGACGGCCATGGAGGCATCCGGTCTGGAGCCCGCAGAGAGCGAAGTCACTATGATTGCCTCAACAACTGTCGCGGTTGACGCACGCGGAGCTGAAACAGTGATGGGCCTTATTGATGCTTTAGAAGAGCTCGACGATGTTCAGAACGTTTATTCCAATGTCGATATCCCGGACGATATTCTGGATGCGATGTCCTAAAGACGGTCTCCCACCGCGCTTTCTCAGGAGATATCTAGCGTTGTTTTCAGCCCTCTCGCGCTGGAAACCCTGTATATTTATACATACTATAGGCTCTCGGCACAGCGACCGGTTGGGCGCAGCTCATGGCAATTATTCTAGGTATTGATCCCGGCTCCCAAAAGACTGGCTTCGGTATCATCAGTACGCTTAACGGCAAGAACAGCTACATCACCAGTGGCGTTATCCGTCTGCCGAAAGGCGCCTTACCTGAGCGGCTGCGGATCATTGCCGAGAGCGTTGCGGAGCTGGTCGAACTGCATGGGCCCACGGAGTTATCCGTGGAGCAGGTGTTTCTTGCGAAAAGCGCTGATGCCGCCCTGAAGTTAGGGCAGGCCCGAGGCGCTGCCATTGTGCCCTGTGTGATTCGAGGGCTGGACGTCAGCGAGTATTCCGCGCGCCAGATAAAGCAATCTGTTGTAGGCACGGGCGCCGCAGACAAGGCCCAGGTTCAGCATATGGTCAAAGCCCTGCTCAAACTTCCCGGCGCTCCACAGGAGGATGCAGCGGATGCACTGGCCGCGGCACTGTGTCATGCGCATACTCGCGATGGTCTGGTTCGAGTGGCAGGCGCCACTGCGATTCGTCGCGGTCGTATGCGCTAGCTAGCCATTTCTATGAATAAAAAGAGTTAAAAAAGGACGCCTAGGGTGATCGGTCGAATTTCAGGAACCTTACTGCACAAGCAGCCCCCCGAGATACTAGTGGACGTGGGCGGCGTGGGCTACGAACTCCAGGTGCCCATGACCACGCTTTTTCAGTTGCCGGCCCTAGGGGAGCTAGTAACGCTGCTGACTCATCATGCCGTGCGAGAAGATGCCCAAACGCTGTATGGTTTTGTTAGCGAACGAGATCGCCAGTTGTTTAGACACCTAATCAAGGTCAGTGGTGTTGGCCCCAAACTCGCACTAACGATACTGTCGGGAATGGATAGCGATCGCTTTGCCCGGGCAGTGCGAGACGATGACCTCACGGCCTTGGTTGCCTTGCCGGGAGTGGGTAAAAAAACCGCAGAACGGTTGCTCATTGAAATGCGTGATCGTCTTTCGGGATGGCTCGAACAAGCAGGCGACAGCACCTCTACAGCCGGACAGTTGCCGTCTGCATCGGATAAACTCAGTGATGCTGAGGATGCATTGGTAGCGTTGGGCTATAAGCCTGCCGAAGCTGCGCGGCTAGTGGCTCGCGTAGATAACGATGCGATCTCTGACAGTGAAGAGTTGATACGGCTTGCGCTCCGCTCCACGGTACGCGCTTAGCAATGACGGGCAGTAATAACCATCAGGCAGGGCACGATTTTCCATGATTGAGACAGACCGCCTAATAGCTCCAGAGCCTGTGGGTGTCGTTGAGGACGCACAGGATCGCGCTGTTCGGCCAAAATCCTTGGGGGAGTACATTGGTCAGCCCGTTGCTCGCGAGCAGATGGAGATTTTTCTGGCAGCGGCCAAAGGGCGTGACGAGCCCCTGGACCACACACTGATTTTTGGTCCGCCTGGTCTCGGTAAGACAACGCTTGCAAGCATTATCGCGAATGAAATGGGCGTCTCGCTCAAAACAACTTCGGGTCCGGTGCTGGAAAAGGCTGGCGACATAGCGGCGCTCATGACCAACCTCGAGCCTGGTGATGTGTTGTTTATTGATGAGATTCATCGCTTGAGTCCCTTCGTCGAGGAAATACTCTATCCGGCGATGGAGGACTATCAGCTGGACATCATGATTGGCGAAGGCCCTGCGGCTCGCTCGATCAAGCTGGATTTACCGCCGTTCACTCTCGTTGGTGCAACGACCCGTGCGGGACTGCTCACATCACCTCTGCGAGATCGCTTTGGTATCGTGCAGAGACTGGAGTTTTACGCCGTTGATGATCTTGCGGTGATTGTTGCCCGGTCAGCGCGAATTCTGGAAATACCCATGGACGAGGCGGGTGCCCGCGAGATCGCCCGACGCTCGAGGGGGACGCCGCGTATCGCAAACCGCCTCTTACGCAGAGTTCGGGACTATGCCGAAGTAAAAGGCGATGGCACGGTCAACGCCGATATTGCCGATCGCGCTCTCGACTTACTTAGCGTCGATGCGAAGGGTTTTGATCACCTTGATCGGCGTCTGTTGCTGGCAATGATCGAGAAATTTGATGGGGGACCAGTGGGTGTAGACAGCCTGGCCGCTGCCATCTCTGAAGAGCGCGGTACCATCGAAGATGTTCTGGAGCCCTTTTTGATCCAGCAGGGCTATATGATCAGAACGCCCAGAGGCAGGATGGTGACGCGCTTGGCCTACCAGCACTTCGGCGTGCCTATGCCCAGTGATGAGCGGTCTGTGGCGCCGTCGGCGGATGGCCAGGCTTCATTGCCCTTGAGTTCTGGCGAATGATCGGCCTATGAGTGACTTACCCCTCAATGGTCTTGGGGAATTTTCCCTGCCTATTCGGGTCTACATCGAAGACACCGATGCAGGCGGGATTGTCTACTACGTGAACTATCTCAAATACATAGAGCGAGCTCGCACGGAGTTCATGCGATCGCTGGGTATGGACCGGGCGACTATTTTCAATGACGAGTTAATGTTTGTTGTGAGCGATGTTTCGATCAGCTATTCCCGTCCCGCACTACTCGATGATGATTTGGAAGCGACAGCTGCGCTTATAGGCGTGGGTGGTGCTTCGTTAAAGCTTAAACAATGTGTGCGCCGGGGAAACGACCTGGTTGCCGAAGCCGCCGTGTCCTTAGCCTGCGTAAGTCCAGAAACACTGGCTCCGCGTCGCATACCCAAAGCGATGCTTGCTACACTGCGCGCCGCGCACGATCCTCAAAACGGCCTCGGAGAATGACTTGGACGAACTAAGCCTGGTGGACCTGGTAATGGATGCCGGGATCACTGTAAAACTGGTGATGGCTTTGCTTATGGCAGCGTCGGTCACCTCCTGGTACATGATTTTTCAGCGCTTCTTTTATTTCCGCAGTGCGGGCGAGGAGATGCTGGATTTTGAGGAGCATTTTTGGTCCGGCGTAGATCTTGCGCAGCTGTATCGTGAAGGTAACGAACGGGCCGCAGATGGCGAAATCATTATCGGCGTTGAGGGTGTTTTCCGAGCCGGTTTTAAAGAATTTTCACGCTTAGCGCAGCAATCAGACATGGACGCTGAGGCGATGTTGGAGGGGGCGCGTCGGGCGATGCGTGTCGCGATGCTGCGCGAAGAGGAGCGCCTCGAAAAACACCTACCTTTTTTGGCGACCGTGGGTTCCACCAGCCCTTACGTGGGCCTATTCGGTACCGTATGGGGCATTATGAATTCTTTTCGCGGACTGGCGAACACCTCTCAAGCAACGCTGGCTACTGTCGCTCCGGGTATTTCCGAAGCGCTCGTCGCTACGGCCATGGGCCTGTTTGCTGCGATCCCAGCAGTGATGGCTTATAACCGCTTTGCAGCCAAGGTGGATGTTTACGGCAAGCGCTACGATACCTTTGTGGATGAGTTCTCCAGCATTCTCGGTCGTCAGGCCTATGCTCTAAAATCGCGCCAGAGAGAGGCCAAGCAGTAATGCGCCGACGCGCCCGCTTTCGGCCGATGGCCGAGATCAACGTTGTGCCCTACATCGACGTTATGCTCGTGTTGCTGATTATTTTTATGGTGACTGCGCCGATGCTTATGCAGGGCGTTAAGGTGGACTTGCCGCAGGCCAAAACTGAGCCGGTGGATAACCAGGACGCCGAGCCCCTAATTGTGTCGATCAACGCGCAGGGACAGTTGTTTTTGAATGTGGGAGGGCAGGAAGATCAGGTCCTGTCACTCGCTACCGTGCAACAACGAGTGGGTGCGGTGATTCGTCGCAGTCCCGACAAACCTGTATTGGTATGGGGCGACAAAGCGGTGGCCTACGGCGAAGTAGTCGGGCTCATGGCGGCGCTGCAAGAAGCTGGCGCTCCCGGAGTGGGGCTGGTGACAGAGGACCCTCGGTGAATCGAGACTGGTACAGTCTGGGGCAACTCACTTTACTGCCTATCGCCGGCACGCTGGCACTGCATGTACTGATTTTAGCCGCGATCTTGCTGCGTTTTCAGCCCGATAGTGATCCTCGTACCATCGAGGCTCGGGTGCTGCCCCCCACGGCCATTAATGCAACACTCATTGACGCTTCATCTCTGAAGCCCAAGAAACAAGTTCGTAAGACTACGCCGAAGCCCACAGCAAAGCCTGCGCCCAGGCCTGTGAAGAAGGCTCCCGTCAAAACCACGACGGCTTCCACTGCCAGCAAACCTGCTCCAAGCACGACCACGCCAAAACCCCGCAGCAAAGCGCCAGCTCCGGCCCCCAAGGTCGAAGAAAAGCGCATTAGTGCCGAAGAGCTCGCCGCAATTAGTCGCCGGGAGCTCGCAGCTGCTATGGCGGCAGAAGACAGCACACAGGTGGCGGTGACCGCCGAGGAAATGTCCACAAGTTACGCCGCGCTCATTCGCGATACGGTTGTTAACTACTGGAGTCGTCCGCCCAGTGCTCGCAACGGTATGGAAGCGCTCCTGGCGATACAGCTTGTACCTACCGGCGAGATCGTCTCTGTGAGTGTGCTCCGCTCTAGTGGCAGCGTCGCCTTTGATCGTTCGGCCATGAATGCGGTAGAAAAAGCGGGGAGTTTCCCCGAGCTTAAAAACTTGCCTGGCCGGGAGTTCGAAAAAACCTTCCGGCGCTTCCAACTACTATTCAGACCCGAGGATTTGCGCTACTAATGCTTCGCTCACTACTTTTATCCCTATTTTTGGTACCGATGCTGGCAAATGCTCAGCTGGTTATTGAAATCACCCAGGGTGTGGATGATCCCACGCCGGTTGCTGTTGTGCCCTTTGCCTGGGAGGGCTCGGTTACCGCTCCTGCAGATATGGCGGAGGTGGTGCAAGAGGACTTTCAGCGAAGCGGGCAGTTTTCGCCGGTGGATCGCGCGGACATGCTGGGTTTTCCCAGTCGCGAAGAGGAAGTCTTCTACCGTGACTGGCGTGCCATAGCCAGCGAATACGTTCTCATCGGACGAGCCCGGGAGGAGGCGGGGCAGCTGTCTTTACGCTATGAGCTGTACGACGTGCTCCGTCAGACCCGCATAGCCGAAGGAACTGTTGCAGGTCCCACGGGCGAGGCAAGAATGCTGGCGCACCGCGTGTCGGACGCGGTCTATGAAAAACTTACGGGAATCCCCGGCGCCTTTGCGACACGTTTAATCTATGTGTCGGTCACTCGTAATCCTACCGGTAAGGACTATTATCGTCTGACTTTGGCAGATTCCGACGGCGCCCGTCCTATTGTACTGCTGGAGTCGCGAGAGCCCATTATGTCGCCCAGCTGGGCGCCCGATGGCAAGCAGGTCGCTTACGTGTCTTTTGAGACGGGCCGCCCAGCGATTTTTCGGCAGGTGCTGGCCACCGGTGAGCGAGAGCAGTTAACCAATTTTAGAGGCCTAAACAGCTCTCCCGCGTGGTCTCCCGATGGCAATTCTATGGCCATGGTGCTCTCTAAAGATGGCAGTCCCGATGTCTACCTCATGGACATGGCAAGCCGTCGACTGACCCGCGTCACCCGACACTACGCCATAGACACCGAACCCAGCTGGATGCCGGACGGCCGGTCCTTCCTGTTTACATCAGATCGAGGGGGGCGTCCGCAGATCTATCGCTATGACCTGCGAAGCGGTTTAACTGAGCGTGTGACCTTCGAGGGCACCTACAACGCCCGCGCTCGTGTGGCTCAGGACGGCCGAAATGTGGTTCTGGTGCATCAGCGTGACGGGGAGTTCCAGATCGCGATCCATGACTTGGTGAGTAACCGCTTACAGGTGCTTACAAATACTGATCTGGATGAAAGTCCAAGTATCGCACCTAATGGTTCCATGGTATTGTACGCCACCAAGTATGGTGACCGTGGGATTCTATCTGCGGTATCGGTGGATGGCGGCGTTAAGTTCAGACTCCCCGCCCGAAGCGGCGATGTACGAGAGCCGGCCTGGTCGCCCTATATGCAGTTTTAAGGCAGTTTTAAGTTCGCAGTATTTTTACTCCGAAAAGGCGGAAAAATTTCCGTACTGAAGGAGCAAAAAGCTGGGTTTTACATTTAGTTCAATACCATTTTTGAAGGAAGCACGTCATGAAGCAAATCCCCGTTGCCGGCAAGGCCCTAACACTGCTGTTCGCTGCGATGTTCCTCGTGGCATGTTCAGGTACTTCGACCAAGGAAGAGGAAGCAGCGGCTGCCGCAGCCGCCGCAGCCGCCGCAGCCGAAGCTGCCGCTGCTGATGCTGCTCGCGAAGCTGAGCGTCAGGCCGAGGCCGCCGCCGCTGATGCACAGCGCGAGATGGAAAAAGCTGCGATGGCAGCCGGCACCGTCTTTTACTTCGAGTTTGATAGCGCGACGATGACTCCCGCTGCTCAGGCTGCAGTTGATGCACACATCGCGTTGCTCAAGACTAACGATCGTAGCGTGCGCCTTGACGGACACACTGACGAGCGCGGTACCCGTGACTACAACATGGCACTTGGCGAGCGTCGTGCGAACGCAGTGCGCGACTACATGGTAGTCAATGGTGTTGCGAGCTATCGCATCGAGACTGTGAGCTACGGCGAAGAGCAGCCTGTGGCCTACGGCAGCGGCGAGAGCAGCTGGTCTCAAAACCGCCGGGTAGAGCTTAAGTAAGACAGGTTTTGTTGTTTAGCAAATGTTGAAAGCAATTCCGTTCTATCGAATCGGGCTGACCTCTCTGGTTGGCCCGATCTCGTTTCTGGCCGTAGCGATATCCTTCTCGGCCGCTGCTCAGGACTATATCGATGTCGAAGCCGAGCGTCGGTCGCCGCAGTCAGGATCCACGTCTGCTGCACCTGCAGTGAGTTACGGCGTTGGTACCGCGCCTTCGGCAGTGTCTTCGTCGGCAAGCAACACACGCTCTCTGCCTCCTCCGTCAGCACCCGCCGGCGACAATATCGGTGGCTTGTTTAATCAGGTGCAGCAGCTTCAGCAAGAAGTCATGCGTTTGAACGGACTTGTAGAGCAGCAAGCTTACGAGATTCGTACGCTCAAAGAGCAAAGTCTTGAGCGATATATGGATATCGATCGACGTTTGGCGTCGGGCGGTGGTGTGGCCAGCACTGGTGGCTCTGGCGGTGCGCCAGTGCCTAATCCTCCTGCTACTACAGATACTAGCGGTTCAGCGGCAGAGATCGCTGAGCAGCCGGGTGAGGGAGACGCTTACCGCGCTGCCTACGCTCTGGTAAGAGGCCAGGAGTTCGACCAGGCCGTTAGCGCGTTCAACGCCTTTTTGGAGCGGTTTCCTGCGGGGCGTTATGCTCCCAATGCGCACTATTGGTTGGGTGAGCTTTATCTGGTCACGGACCCCGCAGATCCTGAGGCATCGCGTCAGGCCTTTATGCTACTTTTGAATCAGTACCCCAACAACGCCAAAATCCCTGATGCGCTGTATAAGTTGGGTCGTGTGCATTTCATGAAGGGCAACCGAGATCGATCCCGGGAGTTTTTGAATCGGGCGATCCGCGAGTACCCAGACAGTTCAGCAGCTCGATTGGCGGGCGATTTTCTCGACCAGAATCTCTGAGGTAAGTCATGGGTGCTATCGCAACAGCGGATAGCGTGGTGACTGCCGAGACACTGCGAATTACCGAAATCTTTTACTCCTTGCAGGGTGAAGCTCGAACCGTGGGCTTACCAACGGTTTTTGTGCGTCTTACCGGCTGCCCGCTGCGTTGTCTGTATTGCGACACGGAATACGCGTTTCACGGCGGCGAGTTGATGACCTTGGAAAACATCGCCTCACAAGTGGCGCAGTACAAGCCTGCTTTTGTCACTGTGACCGGCGGTGAGCCTTTGGCTCAGCCCAATTGCCTGCCGCTGCTGTCGATGCTTTGCGATCAAGGCTATGAAGTTTCTCTCGAGACTAGCGGCGCTATGCCGGTTGCGGATGTTGATCCTCGCGTTGTGAAGGTGCTGGACCTCAAGACACCCGCGTCTGGTGAGGTTGCTCGAAACGACTACGGCAACATCAATCACTTGACCGCGAACGATCAGCTTAAGTTTGTAATCTGCGATCGTGGTGATTACGAGTGGGCGCGCTTCAAAATTGACGAGTACGCGTTGGCACCCACAGTGTCTGATGTGCTTTTCTCACCGAGTCACGAACAGCTTGCGCCCCGAGAGTTGGCGGAATGGATTCTTGCAGATAATTTGCCGGTGCGAATGCAATTGCAGTTACATAAATATCTCTGGGACGATGCTCCCGGGCATTGATGTGAGAGTCGCAATCTATGAGTTCACAGAAAAAAGCCGTCGTTCTCGTCTCCGGAGGGTTGGATTCAACCACGGTATTGGCTCTCGCAAGGGAGCAGGGCTACGAGTGCTATTCCCTGAGCTTTGATTATGGGCAGCGCCATCGGGCCGAACTTTTCGCTGCGGAGCGAGTGTCTAAAACTTTAGGTGATGTCGAACACAAGGTCGTTCGCCTCAACCTGGACAGTATCGGTGGCTCGGCACTTACTGATGACAGTATCGATGTACCCGAAGAAGCCAGCGAAGGGATCCCCGTTACCTATGTGCCCGCGCGAAACACCGTGTTTTTGTCCATAGCCTTAGGGTGGGCAGAAGTTTTGGGTGCTCAGAATATTTTTATTGGCGTCAACGCCGTGGACTACTCGGGTTACCCGGATTGTCGGCCCGCGTTTATCGACGCATTTCAGCAGTTGGCTAACGTAGCTACCCGCGTAGGGGTTGAAGGGGGTAGCTATGAGATCCACACGCCCCTGATGGACTTGGGTAAAGACGACATCGTGAAATTGGGTGCACGCCTGGGAGTAGACTACTCTCAGACAGTCTCGTGTTACCAGGCTACTGATGATGGGCTTGCCTGTGGTGTGTGTGATGCCTGTAGATTGCGACGCGAAGGCTTTGAGAATGCCGGTCTGGAGGACGTAACACGCTATGCCAATTGATCTTGAATTTTCTTTATCGACCGGTCTGTCTCGGCGAGCTCTTCTGCGCCGATCCGTTGCCGCTACCGCCGCTCTTTCTCTACCCAGTAAGCTACTCGCATTAGAAGCCGAGAGTATCAATGTCAGCCCTGAGTCTCTAGAGCGGGTCGCCGGGGTCTTTGCTACAAACCCCATTGTCGACTTTCATACGCACATCGGCATTTGGCAGAACACAGGTCTTGATAACTCGGCCAAAGGAATCCCTCCCGTTACCGCTGAAAAGTTTGCCAGCAATGTCCAGGAATACCTCGACGCCGGGGTTAATTGCATCTACCTCGATACCATCAGCGACATAGCCCGAACAAGAATCGGCCAGCCAGGTAACAAGGATCGGGACTTTGAAGGCGACGAAGCTTGGGATGAATATCAGCGACAATATGCGCTGATGATGGGTTTCCTGAAAGACTCGCCAATGAGTCCGGTAACAGCTGCAGACACCATAGAAAAGATTAACGCCCGTGGTGAGTTGGCCGTGATTCTGTCCACCGAAGGCGCTCACATGGTGGAAGATTCGCCAGCGCGTCTGAAGGTGCTTTATAAGCACGGTTTGAAACGCCTGCAGCCGATTCACTATGTAGCGTCTACCCTGGGCGATAGCCAGACTGATCCCGAGGTATACGGTGGATTGTCCTCCTTGGGACGCCAGGTTCTAGAGGAGGCCAGTGAGATGGGCATGCTCTTGGACATGGCGCATGCCAGCCAGAAGGTGGTGGAGCAGACGGTTGATCTGGTGGATCGACCTCTGGCCTTGTCCCACACCATGGTGAAATACAATTCCGCGAGTTTTGGCGATTACCGCAGCACGCGATCCCGTTGGATCAGTCCAGAGCACGCGCGCCTGATTGCTGACACCGGTGGTGTTGTAGGTACGTTTCCGATTCAGGCGCCTTATGGCGTTAGCTATTTGAATGAGTTCGTTGAAGCGCTCAAGGTCATGGTAGACACTGTGGGTGTTGATCACGTTGCCTGGTCAACAGATCTAGGGGAGCCGGTGCGGCCCGCTTTTTTGCAGAGCTACCTGCAGTTTCCCAGGGTGTGTGCGAAGTTGTTAGAGAGTGGTTTTAGCGATAGCGACCTTGCGAAGTTTGCAGGCGGTAACGCGTTACGCGTTCAGGCGGCAGCGTAACCCCAGAACTTTCATTCATCAGCGCCTTTCACGATTTTCTATTTCAGGAGTGTTTGTTATGCGCCAATTGTTTTTTGTGACACTGCTTGCTCTCACCGCTGTCTCAGCTGCGCGGGGCGCCGAAGTCAGTTTTTTGAACAGTAGCGGCTCGTTATCCGCCGACCTACCTTTCTCTGAGGCTGTGCGCGTCGGCGATACGGTTTATCTCGCGGGCCAGCTGGGTGCGCTTCCTGGCGAACTAACCGTAGTGCCTGGGGGCATCGTCCCCGAGAGCCGTCAGACGCTCGAAAATATCCGAAACACCTTAAAGGCCCATGATCTGGATATGAGTGATGTGGTGAAGTGCACGGTGATGCTCGCGGATATCAGTGAGTGGGGTGCTTTCAACGAAGTCTACGCTGAATTCTTCAGTAAACCGTTTCCCGCTCGGAGCGCTTTTGCGTCAAACGGCCTTGCCTTGAACGCCAGTGTCGAGGTGGAGTGCATCGCTGCTTATTCAGACTAATTTAGGTCTTTTGGGGGCCGTAAGAGAACTTCGTATAAGTACTTGAGTTTTCCGCCTAAATCCGTAATATGCGCCATCCCTCTGGGGCCGTTAGCTCAGTCGGTAGAGCAGTTGGCTTTTAACCAATTGGTCGCTGGTTCGAACCCAGCACGGCCCACCATTTTCCTGCTTCCGCATCCAAGACGTAGCGCGCTACAGCGCTAGACGATCTGGCACTTCCTATTTAAAAGCCCGCGGAGATGTTCACTAAGCCCCGTTAATGATGAAGAGCCGAGTGGCCTCATGAAACGCCAGGGGTCTTGGTTTCGCGTGTATCAAATCAACTGCCAATGAATCGCATACAGAACGGCCTGAGTGCGATCCCGGCAGTTAAGTTTCGACAGGACCTGCGATACATGATTTTTGACGGTGCCTTCAGCTAGATGAATCACATCCGCTATTTCCCGGTTCGAAAGCCCGCCGGCCACTAGTCGTAGTACCTCGCGCTCCTTTTTGCTCAGGATCTCTTTGTTTGCTGGCGGTGCGTCTTCAATGCCTGTACTGACCTGGGAGACCAAGCGCGGTTCAGCGATAAAGCCGCCGCCCGCGATGGTTTC
>NZ_JBGCFU010000034.1:0-42468 GCF_045107095.1 Congregibacter sp.
TTGGCGCTGGTGGCACCTACTACCTGTCTGCGGACTACGGTTTCGAAATCGGCGATGGCATTGGGATCGGCTTGCACGTGGGCTACCACGATGGAGATTTCGCGGAAGCCTTTAACGGATCGGATGGTGGTTACTACGACTACAACATCAGCCTTTCTAAAGGCGGATTTGGATTTATGTTCACAGACACTAACGTGTCAGGTCCAGCCGCTGACGGCGGTTACGACAATGATGAGTACAAGGTCGTTGTATCTTACTCAGTAGACATTGAGCTCTAAAACCGAGCTCTAACGAGAAGCACCAGGTTCCACCAAAAGCTTGGCCGTCACAATCACCGGACACTGTCTGGTTTGCGTGGCGGCTTTTTTGCATTCTGCCCGCGCTGCAAAACGGCCCTGACCAAGGCAATGCGCTGCTCTTTAGGCAACTCCGCCGCAACTGCAGCCAGATTTTCATGTATCAGCGCCTGATAACGACCACTCACTGCCCGAGATTGCTGCAAAGCACGCTCCAAAGCCTGGGAGTCAAAGTCTTCCGCTGAGACCGCTTTACGAACTGCCGCCTGAGCCTTGCGCATATCCTCCCGTAATGGACGCACCTCAGAGAGCTGTGAACGCATCTGTCCGCGAACTCTACGTTGCGTCTCCGGTGAAAGCTGCTCGGCCATCCACGCCATGGGGGGTGGCGCCCTATTAGCATTGCGATTCTTGCCGACCATGAAACCCACGATCAGCAGATTTGCTGCTAAAGACACTAACAGCGCAATGACAATGTAATTGTTTCTATTCATACCAAACCTCGGCTGTCGCAGGCATAAGTAAGCTTCGTTCTTGTGACTCCCAATCGGTGAGCGCAATACCTGGAGAGCCCATACCAATAGCAAGACCCATTGCAAGAGGCAGGGAAGCCGCCATAACCGGACGCCACCAAAGCTGAGGGGCCTGGGGCACCAACCAGGCCAAAATTCGATCCGCGAAAGGGATGGGTAATGCCGCGATAACTCGCTGCTGTAGATCAGTAGTAGCGGGCACGTAGCTATCTAACATTCGATCCAGCTCCTGCGCCTCCCGCAACTGCAGGCCGAGCTCAGGATGGCCCTCGACACAGCTGTGCATAGCTTTGCGCTGCTCGTCTGGCCAGTGCTCTTCACGACCACCATAGGTATCCAGCAGCTCCTGAAATCGCTCAGGACTCATCATTGCTTAGCAACTCCTCTTTTAATCGGCGACGTGCCCGAGCCAACAGTGACTCAAGGGCGTCTACCGATACGTCCAGAATGTTTGCCGCTTCTCGATTGGACAAACCCTGGTAGTGACACATCAACAGCGCGCTCCGCTGCCGCTCGGGAAGCTTTTGTAGTGCGCTGCGAACCAGATCAGATTTTTCGGTGGCCTCCAGTCCGCTTTCGGGCCCCACATCGCTGACTTCAGTCACCACCTCCTCGCCGGTAAACGATAGCCGCGCGTTGCGGCGAAAACTATCGATACACAAATTATGGGCAATATTATGGAGCCAGGTGGTGAGACGCGCGCTGCTGCTATTGAAGCTCCCAGCACGAGTCCACAGTCGGATAAAGGTTTCCTGAACGATATCGTCGGCACCGCTACTATCCGAAAGCATGCGCCTGGCATAGCGAATCAGAGGTTGCTGGTGTGCCTGCAACAACAGGGCGAACGCCGCCCGGTCACCCTTGGCGACGCGCCCTACCAGCAATGCCTCATTTTCTCGATTCATGAACGCCTAAACTTCTACAGCGCTCAGGAAGGACTGGGATCTTCTCCACTAGTTCGCTTCCGGCGCTCACCGCGCTTGTCACGCATGGTTTTTAACTCCGCCTCGCTGACAAAACCATCTCCGTCGACGTCCAGGCGCCCAAAGGCATGGTCCTGTGCTTCCGCACTACTCACGACACCGTTCCCGTCTGTGTCCATGGCGTCAAACGCCTCTGGAATCTTCAACTGCATCTCCTGTTGACGCTCTTCGGACGCTGCTACGGCTGCCAGCATCTCATCTCTCGTGATATCTCCATCACCATCGGTATCCGCTCGCTTAAACATCTTGGGGCCTCCTCGATCACCTCGCGGCTGAAACTCTTCACGGCTGATACGTCCATCGCCATCGGTGTCCAAGTTAAACATCCCGCCTTTTGGCTGGGCCATGATGGCGGCTGATACACACAGCACAGCGGTTCCCGACAGTACAAGCAATGTTTTCTTCATCGTGCTACTCCAAATCATTAAGACTATTGAATGTCACCTACTCATACGTCGTTAAAGAGAGAATCCGTCGAAAGCTGCCGAATCAAATTATGACTTGAGATTAACGCCACTCAGGTCTAGTTTAGATTGATGAGAGCAACCTATGCGCGTAGCTCGTTGATCAGAGTCTACACTCCACAAATTTTTGGATGACTAAAAGTGCTTGCTGTTGATCGTAAAAATAGCCCCTTGAATCTATCTCGGAGAGACGCTGCCAAAGCCTTTCCGGAAGTGGCCTGTTATTTACTAGGGTCGCTGCTAATCGCCTTTGTGGCCGTCGTGTTTCTGCGCAGTGAAGTGCGCGCCGCGCAGTCCATCAATGCCTTTCCCGATATGCAGCTGTGGTCGGACATTCGTAAAGATGCTTATCTCCGAGCCATCGAAGCAGAAGACTCGCCTGTTTTAGCGGTGTTACGGGCGCCAAGCCTCGGCCTGAGTGTGCCTGTTTACAACAGCGCTAGTGATCTGAATATGGATCGAGGCGCAGGAGTAATAGATGGTATGGCCTACCCTCACGAGCCGGGACATATCGGTATTGCCGGCCATCGTGATGGTTACTTCCGCATACTCAAGGACGTCGCCGTTGGCGACAATCTGGTCTTGGATACTCTCAATGGGGAGCGACACTTTATCGTCGAGGACTTGCGCATCATTGAGCCTGACGAGCTTGAGTATCTACAAGACTCGCAGGACTCCCGTTTAACCATCGTTACTTGTTACCCCTTTTACTATGCGGGTAGTGCCCCCCAACGTTTTCTCGTACGCGCCACACCGGTGCAAAAACCACTGACCACTGGTCAATCTTCCTGAAGGAGCAAAATATGAAAAAACACATCATAGGTGCTGCAATCGCTCTCGCAATGAGTGGACAGGCTTTGGCACAGGATGCGCCAACGTGCGATGACCTGGTGTGGTCCGCGCAAGTTCTATCAGCTAATCCAGATATTGCTTTGTCCTGTCAGGGCGTTTACGCCCGGAACGATGAGCTTTATGCCAAGGTCACCATTGAGTTGACTCGAGTACGAGGTAACCGACTGACTTTTCGACCCCAGCATACCGACGGATCTCAGGGTGCACAGCGCAGCATCACCGTGGACAACAGCTGGCGTGCGAACATAGAAGGTCGAACCTATCGCGCGGGCGAGCTTCTGCCCGGACAGGAATTGAATGTTTACATTCCTGAAGACCGCTTCGCTCTCGCCGTTGACGATGGCGCTTTTGATGGTGATGAAGAGCTGATCAGTATTGAAGAGGCTACCGTGGTCGCCATGCCGAAGACCGCCTCGCCACTTTACGCGGCACTGGGCGCAGGTATTGCATTTCTGGGTCTGGGCTTTGCGATGACTGCACGGCGTCGTTTGCGGCTCGCAAAGGCTTGAATTAGGATAAAGCGCTGGCTTAACGCCAGCTGATGGCCGTCTTGCTCCCAAAGCACCCCCTCGGGTAACGCAAGGCGGTCACCCGTTTTAAAAAAGAGCAGAGTAATGTTTGAGCGCAAAAGTAATAAACCGCAGTCGCCGGACCAAAGTCCCGCTGCCACCACCACGTCGGAGCAACCCGCCGTGACCAAACCAACTACACCGGCTAAACGCCCACAGGGAGTAACTGCAGTGATCGGATCCAAGGTTAAAGTCAACGGCGACATCATGAGCAGCGAAGACCTGCTAGTCGAGGGCGAAGTGACGGGCACCATCACCCTGTCAGATAACGAATTAGTCGTCGGCACTTCCGGTCGTGTTCAAGCCAACATCAGCGCGAAGACCGTACGCATCGAGGGCGAGGTCAAAGGCGACATAGACGGCAGCGAACGTGTCGTAATTTGTGCGTCAGGGAATGTGCAGGGCAATGTCAGCTCTCCCCGAGTGATGCTCGAAGACGGCGGACGCTTCAAAGGCAGCATCGATATGGGAGGCAGCAAGCCAGCCGCAGCGGCGAAACCCACACCCAGCGCTGCATCCGAAGTTCACACTATCGAAAAAGCAGGGTAAGCAAACCCAGTGGCCGGTCTATCCGGCAAGAGGTCCGATCGCAACGATCCACCGGCGACAATCACCAGTCGATTGCTGCCGGTGATGCTCGACGAAAAACGTCTGGCCGCTCTCGGAACATTGAATATCCTGGACTTCGGTCGCGCAAATAGCGGCAGCCTGGAATTCTTTAACCAGTTTTCCTGCCGCCTGTGTGTATTAGACGCGGCCGATAGTCTCCTTGAATGGTCTGCCGGTCTCGAAGCCCGAATGGAAGACCCGCCATCTAATCAGCAAATGCAGCTAGAGCTCAGTGGCATACTGTCGTCCATGGGTGCCTACCGCTACGACCTGGTGTTTTTCTGGGATACGCTTAATCATCTTCATGAGCATTCGCTTACGGCATTTTCCGGATTTCTCCGTCGCTACCTCACTGCAGACTGCCGTGGCCACGGTTTCATGCTGCACAAACGCGGTACAGAGCAGCTTCTCAGGCACATGGGTATGGCTGGAGACAACCTTATCGCCGTGCATCAACAAACCGCCGCCAAGCTCTACCCACACAATCGGAAAATAGTGAATGATGCTCTGGGCAGTGAACTGCGCATTGATCAAGGTGTACTCCATGGCGATGGTCGTCTCGAATACCTGCTGGTAAGCGAAACCGTCAAACCTCAGTAGCTAGTATCCGGTCTGTCACGGCTAAGTGTTAGTCAGTTCTCTGAGCTTTGCGTATACTCGGCCATTAACAGACAGTTACCGGTAGTACCTCTTGATTCGTTTTTTTTCTGGCGCGCTCCCTGTTATCCACGTCTTTCGCGCTGCGTTGGCCTTTTGCTTTCAGGCAAGCCGCAAGATGCTTACGCTACCCCTACTACTAGTGATCTTAGCCACTGGCTGCGGCGGTGGAGAGTCGAATGTCGAGAAAGGCAATCGTGAGGGGGTTCTTCACTACGGTAATGGCAGTGAGCCTCAGGGATTAGACCCCCACGTGGTCACCGGCGTACCCGAAAACATCTTGATTCGCTCATTGTTTGAAGGACTCGCTGTGAAGAACCCTGAGACCTTAGAGCCTGAACCGGGTGTCGCTGAAAGCTGGGAATTCAGCGAAGACCGACGCCAAATCACCTTCCATATAAACCCCGAAGCTCGTTGGTCAAACGGCGACCCAATCACTGCCGACGATTATGTATGGAGCTGGATGCGGGCACTGCACCCGGAAATGGGCAACCTCTATGCCTACATGCTCTTTCCCGTAAAGAACGCTGAAGCATTTTTTAGCAGGGAGATTTCAGATTTTTCTGAAGTAGGAGTCAAAGCCCCAGACCCGCAGACTCTGGTAGTGACACTGACCGAGCCGACTCCGTACTTCCTCCAGTTGATGGATCATTACAGTTCCTTCGCGGTGCATCGACCCACAATCGAAAAGTACGGCAAATTTACTGACCGTTTCACGAAGTGGACCCGTGAGGGAAACATGGTGAGCAACGGTCCTTTCCAGCTCGAAGAGTGGAAGCTTAACCGTCGTATCACCGTTCGCAAAAGCGATACCTATTGGAACCGCGATCGAGTAAGCCTCAACAAGGTCATATTTTACCCAACAGAAAATGCCGTATCAGAAGAACGAGGATTTCGCTCAGGACAGCTCCACGTCACCGCAACCCTGCCACTGGATAAAATCCCCGTTTACCAGGCCCAGGCGGACTCGCCCTATCGTCAGGACCCGTATTTGGGGACTTACTTCTATCTCATTAACACCAAACGGCCTCCCATGAATGATGCCCGCGTGCGTCGAGCTTTGGCAATGAGCGTCGATCGGGCCACCTTGATTCGCTCGGTACTGCAAAACTCCGCGGTACCCGCCTACAGCATTACCCCGCCAGGTGCGCTGGGGTACAAACCACCAAAAACCTTTGACTACGATTTGAACGCGGCCCGAGCACTTTTGGCTGAAGCCGGTTATCCCAACGGTGAAGGCTGGCCGGGCATAGAAATCGTTTACAACACTCAGGAAGCACACAGAAAGATCGCCGTAGCGCTCCAGCAGATGTGGAAAGACGCTCTCAATATTGATGTCACGATCTCTAATCAGGAGTGGAAGGTCTACCTGGATTCAGTGACAAACATGGACTTTGATCTCGCCCGTCGGGGCTGGATCGGAGACTTCGTTGATCCGCAGAACTTTCTGGACCTCTATCTGACAGAAGGCGGAAACAACAACACCGGATATGCGGATCCCAGCTATGACGACTTCATTCGACTCAAGGCACCGCAGGCGAAGAACCGTGAAGAGCGCTTCGCCGTGTTTTACGAGGCAGAAAAAATGCTCATGGAAGAGATGCCCATTATCCCCATCTACACTTACACCAGTAAGCACTTGGTACACCCCAGCGTCTGTGGCCTCACACCAAACCTGATGGACTCGCTGAATTTACGTTACGTCTGGCTTGATCCTAACCGCAACAGCTCATCGGAGCCCTGCAAATAATGCTGCCTTGCGCACCGTTCTCCGGCGCGCTGCTGATAGCGATAGTTTTCGCTGTTCTTACGGGATGCTCTCCCGGAGAGTCCCGCGTCGTGGAGGGCAACCGGGACGGTATTCTGTATCTGGGGAATGGTACAGAGCCTCAAACCATTGACCCCCATGTGCTCTCGGGGTCGCCTGAAGCGAACGTGGCAGACGCTTTGTTTGAACCGCTGGTCATTCGTAATCCCTACGATGAATCGATTTCTCCCGGAGTCGCCCAAAGCTGGGAATTCAGCGACGACGGGCTGTTTATCGACTTCCATCTCAACCCGGAAGCACGATGGTCAAATGGCGAGCCAATAACCGCAGAGGACTTTTACTGGTCTTGGGAGCGAGCCCTAAACCCACTTCTTGGCAACCAGCTGGCTAATGTCTTCTTCGTTATCCGCAATGCGGAGGCCTACCACCTTGGAGAGATTGATGACTTCAATGAGGTCGGTGTAGCGGTCATCGATGAACACACATTACGAGTAGAACTCGCCTACCCCAACCCCTTTGCCATCATCAACTTCACCTACGTGTACATGGTGCCTTTACATCGAGCTACTCTCGAAAAACACGGAGGGACACGGGTCCGCTACTCAGATTGGACTCGGCCGGAGAACATCGTCAGCAACGGACCTTTTAGACTCTCTGACTGGAAGCTACAGCGATACCTTCGCGTAGAACGCAACCCTTACTATTGGGACGCCGCGGCCGTTGGACTGAACGGCATCGTC
Organism: Congregibacter sp.; assembly: GCF_045107095.1. GTDB lineage: Bacteria > Pseudomonadota > Gammaproteobacteria > Pseudomonadales > Halieaceae > Congregibacter. The sequence goes on from NZ_JBGCFU010000034.1 coordinate 7,472, forward strand.
TTCCGTCCTATTGAAGGTGCGGCAACTGAAGAAAAAATGTTCCGTAGTGGTCAGCTTCATGCCACCAATATGGTCCCCAACAGCAAGACGCCGGGCTATCGCAATCAGCCGAACTCACCGCTGGTTCAAATGCCGCAAATGGCGAGCTACTTTTATGTATTCAATATGAAAGTGCCTCCAATGGATGATCGTCGAGTACGTCGCGCATTGGCGCTGGCAGTTGATCGGCAAACGCTCGCGACAAATGTTTTGAACGACACCGCCATCGCCTGGGGTGGTTATGTTCCCTTTGGCATGCCCGACTATTCCCCTCCCAATCCTCTCAGCTTTGATCCCGATGAAGCGCGACGCTTACTGAGCGAGGCGGGCTTTCCGAATGGCGAGGGTTTCCCAGAAGTTTCGCTGCTCTACAACACCAGCGAGGATCATCGAACCATTGCTGTAGCAGTGCAACAGATGTGGAAGAAGCACCTGAACATCGACATCACCCTGGAAAACCAGGAATGGCAGGTATACCTAACCGCAGTTCGCGAGGGTAACTTTGAGATTGCGCGAAGAGGCTGGAACGGTGATGTGACACCTAACAGCTTCCTGGATTACATGATTAGTGATTCGCCCATCAACAACACAGGCTTCGCGAACAGCGTTTACGATGACCTTGTGATCAATCAAGCCAGAAGCACCGGCGACCTGTCAGAAATCATGTCTATTTACAGAGAAGCCGAAGAAATACTTCTCAGGGAAGCACCACTGCTCCCCGTCGCAACCTACACCGAAAAGCGCCTGTTACAACCCAGCGTCAAGGGCATGCATGGTCGTGTAGTAAGTGGTTACATTTACAAATACGTGGAGCTCGATCCCGACGCTACCGCGTGGACATGGCAATCTCCGGAAACTTAATTTATGTGGCGATTCATCAGCGTTCGATTACTGCAGGCCATTCCGGTCTTGCTGGCCGTCATCACCGTGACGTTTTTTCTGGTGAGAGTTGCGCCAGGCGGGCCTTTTGATAGTGAAAAAGCAGTTATTCCAGAAGTAAAAGCCGCGTTAGAAAAACAGTACCGACTGGACCTGCCACTGTTTCAGCAGTACACCGCGTACCTTGGAGACCTAGCCTCAGGAGAGTTTGGACCCTCTTTTAAGTATCCGGGGCGAAGCGTCAATGAACTCATTGGCGCAGGATTACCCGTCACGGCGGAGCTCGGCTTCTATGCACTTCTGGTCGCGGTGTTAATTGGAGGACTTGCTGGCGCCATCGCATCGCTACGGCCCAATACGTCCCAAGACTACATTCCTATGAGTTTAGCGATGATCGGGATATGTATGCCGTCCTTTCTTTTGGGCCCCTTGTTAGTACTGTTGTTTGGCATAGAACTGGAGTGGTTACCGGTCTCGGGCTGGGGCGATATACCCGGAGATAAGATTCTCCCCAGTATCACCCTGGGCGCAGGCTATGCCGCTTACATCGCCCGCCTCTCTCGTGCGGGCATGCTGGAGGTGCTCTCTCAGGACTATATCCGTACCGCCCGTGCCAAAGGCTTGCCTGAATGGCAGGTCGTCACCAAACACGCACTGCGCGGCGGGCTCATGCCGGTGGTCACTTTCCTGGGGCCGGCTTTTGCAGGACTCCTTGCAGGCTCCTTTGTAGTCGAAACCATTTTCCAGATACCCGGCCTTGGCAGGTTCTACGTACAGGCCGCGTTTAACCGTGACTACACAATGATTCTTGGAACCACTGTATTCCTCTCAACGCTTATCGTGCTCTTCAACTTGCTGTCGGACATCGTCGCTGCCTGGATGAACCCAAGACTTCGTCATCAACTTGGGGGCGCATCATGAATACTAGTGTACTAACGGATATCGCCGCTGCTGAGGAAGGCACTTCGCTATGGAAAGACGCCTGGTTACGCCTGCGTAAAAACCGTCTCGCCATTATTGGTCTTTGCGTACTCCTGGTGTGCATAGTGCTCGCATTGCTGACTCCGCTTATCGCGCCCTATGCCTACGATGCTCAGGATCTTGACTTAGGCGCGACACCACCCTCGACCGCACACTGGCTGGGCACAGACATTTTCGGCCGCGACATGCTTACCCAGATTCTTTACGGGGGACGTATATCGCTAGCTGTCGGCTTCATAGCCACCGCTGTCGCCTTGCTTATAGGCATCACCTGGGGAGCCATTGCGGGTTATGCCGGTGGCCGAGTCGATGCTGTGATGATGCGCCTCGTGGATATTCTCTATGCACTGCCCTTCATGATTTTCATTATTCTTCTGATGGTCGTCTTCGGGCGCAACCTGCTACTGCTGTTTTTAGCGATCGGGGCGGTGGAGTGGCTAACTATGGCGAGAATCATGAGAGGCCAGGTACAGTCGCTCAGGCAGCAAGAGTTTGTGGAGGCCGCCATATCTCTGGGCTTATCTCCGGGCACCATCATCCGTCGGCACCTGATCCCCAACGCTCTGGGTCCCATCATCGTCTATACAACGCTGACGATTCCCAGCGTAATGCTACTTGAGGCCTTCCTGAGCTTCCTTGGCTTAGGCGTGCAGCCTCCCCAGACATCCTGGGGACTACTCATATCCTATGGCGCCGAGACTATGGAAGAGTACCCCTGGCTACTGATTTTTCCTGGACTCGCTCTGACGGTCACACTCTTTTCGCTGAACTTCCTGGGTGACGGCTTGCGCGATGCGCTGGACGTTCGCGGATCAAAGGACTAATCGCTATGGCCTTACTTGAAGTAAAAAACTTAGCGGTGAGTTTTGTAACCCGCAATGGCGTTAACAAAGCAGTTGACGATATCTCCTTCGCAGTGGAGTCAGGAAAGATCACCGCCATCATCGGCGAATCCGGGTCCGGTAAGTCAGTAGCCTGTTACAGCATGCTCGGCCTCATTCCAATGCCACCGGGACGCATTGATGGTGGACAGGCGCTGTTCGACGGTAAGGATTTGCTCCAGTGCTCCGAGCGGCAACTGCGCAAAACCCGTGGCCGTGATATCGCAATGATCTTCCAGGACCCCATGACCTGCCTGAATCCCTATATGACCATCGGTAAGCAGATGGCTGAGCCCATCGTTTATCACAAAGGTATTAGCAAGGCAGAAGCTCGCGCACGAGCCATCGAACTCTTAGGGGAAGTGGGTATACGGAATCCGGAAAGCACGGTGGATTGCTTTCCCCATGAATTTTCCGGAGGCATGCGTCAGCGGGTCATGATTGCCATGGCGCTGATTAACGAACCCAAGCTACTGATTGCTGATGAACCGACGACCGCCCTGGATGTCACCATTCAGGCGCAGATTCTTGAGCTCATTGCCGATCTTCAACGCAAGAGAGACATTGGCGTCATTTTTATCAGTCACGATTTAGCGGTGGTGGCTGACATCGCTGACGAAATTTGCGTGATGCAGCAAGGAAAAATTGTTGAGGCCGGCAATCGCGAGGCAATTTTCAGTAACGCTGAGCACCCCTATACGCAGAAGCTGCTCTCTGCAATTCCTGCGGGTACAAAGGTAGCGCAGTCGCAGGATTCTGAGCCTCTCATTAGTGTTCGCAATTTAAAGACCTGGTTTGAAGTAGCCAAGGGCGACACGGTTAAAGCCGTAGATGATGTCAGCTTTGATATTCATAAGGGCGAAATTTTAGGACTGGTGGGTGAATCCGGTTCAGGAAAATCAACCATTGGTCGTTCCTTGCTCCGTTTGGTACCCGTGAGCGGTGGGGAAGTCAATTTTGACGGAACTGACGTCACCGGACTTCAAGGGCCCGCACTCAAAAGCATGCGCCGGCGGATGCAAATGATCTTCCAGGATCCTTTTGCATCGCTCAATCCCCGTATGACAGTTTTTGACACCCTCGCGGAGCCTCTCTTGCTCCACGGTATCGAAGATCGGCGCAGCGTTGCTGACGGCGTGCTTAAACTCATGGATGACGTAGGCCTCGCCCGGGCCTTTGTGCGCAAGTATCCCCACGAGTTTTCCGGCGGGCAGCGCCAGCGCATTGCAATTGGCCGCGCGTTGGCAACGCGGCCGGAGTTCATTGTTGCCGACGAACCCGTATCGGCGCTGGACGTCACTATTCAGGCACAGATACTGGATCTGATGTTGGCGCTGGGCAAGGAATACGGTCTTACGATGCTATTTGTATCCCACGATCTGGCCGTAGTGAAACACTTGGCTGATCGCATCATCGTTCTCTATCAAGGAAAGATTGTCGAGGAAGGCACGGGGGAATCACTCTTCAATGCCCCGCAAGAGGCCTACACACAGCAACTTCTAAAGGCGATCCCCGGAAGAGCCCTCCTCTAATATTCGAAATCGCCACTGCGTACTACCGAACCCCGGGATAAGGATTCGGCCCTCCCGCATCTATCCACGCATCCAGCTCCGTGGCCAACACCGAGAGGGGCACCGAACGCAATCCCAGGATCGTATCGTGAAAATAACGCTGATCGAATTCTGAGCCTAGGGCAGCCTCAGCCTTGAGGCGTTTTTCCCTGATCAGCATTTCTCCCAGCTTGTACGCGAGCGCCTGACCGGGCCAGGAAATGTAACGGTCAATCTCGGTGGTGATTTCGTGTTCTGACATAGCGGCATTGTCCCGCAGGTAGGCGATCGCCTGATCTCGACTCCAACCGTATTGATGTAAACCCGTGTCGATCACCAAACGGCAGGCGCGCCACATTTCATAGGTAAGCTGCCCAAAGCGCTCGTAAGGCGTACGATAGATACCAATCTCGCCCCCCAACCATTCGGTATAGAGCCCCCAACCCTCCCCGTAACCCGAAAAGTAATTCTGTGCCCGAAACTCTGGGATTTCTCCCGGTGCTTCAAGCGCAATGGCCGCCTGCAATGCATGCCCCGGAGCACATTCATGGAGTGTCAAAGCGGGGAGCGTGTAGAGAGGTCGCGCAGCCAGGTTGTAGGTGTTCATAAGACAGGCATTCAGGCCGCCGCGGCCACCGGTATATATAGGCGCGATAGCGGGAGGTACAGGGTTAATAGCAAAACGTCTGCGAGGTAAAAACCCCAACACGTCCGAGAGCTTTCCATCCATCCGCTTCGCAACATAAGCCGAATAGCCCATGAGCTCATCGGGTGTCTTGGCATAGAACTGCGGGTCTGTACGAAGAAATTCAAAGAACTCAGCCATATCGCCGTCGTAATCCAGCTCTGCAAGTATCAGCTCCATCTCGGCGCGGAGCCGCTCGACTTCACGAAGTCCCGTGTTATGAATTTCTTCAGCCGTTAGATCCAAGGTGGTGAATCCATGAATCTGTGACTGGTAAAAGGCCTCGCCATCGGGAAGATCCCGTGCCGCAAGGCTTTCTCGCGCATTGGGAAGGTAATCTTCTCGCATGAACTTCAGCAACGCGGTATAGGCCGGCACGACCTGTGTGGCGATAAGCTCTCGTGCCTCGACTTGCAGGCGTTCACCCTCACTCTCATCTATCATGGCGGGGAACATCTCCAGGGGAATCCAAAACGGATTATCACTACCGGGCAAAAGATAGGCTTCTATGGATTGTTCGCGACCTTTCATACTTACTGCCGGCACGGTGTAGCCGCGTGCCATACCGGCTCGCATATTGGCGCTGTGCTGCGCAAAGAATCTTGGGAGATCCCGAAGTCGGCCAAGGTACCGTCGATAGCTATCTACATCTGAAAAACCACTGTTTTGAGGATGTAACCCACTCCAGAAAAAACTATCCGAGTTAAGAGGCGCCTCGTAAGTGCGATAGCGCGCGTCATTCGCAAGGGTTTCTACTATCTGACGAAAAACCTCGGCGTTAATCGCTTCTTCGGCGCTAAGCGCATCAAGATCAATGGCATCTAGCTCGATTAGCGTCTTCTCCCAATAAACCAGACGACGCTGCTGAGCGGCATGACTGACATCCGGCAAGCTCGCCTTCTTGACCCACTTGCCGTTGCTGTCCCGCTCTTTTCCAAACTCGTTTTGCCGCCACTGCCACTCACGCTCATAGAGAGCGGAAAGTTGCCTGTCGGCGCTCTCCCCTGAGGAAGAAATCTGGGGCGTGCTAGCGGCGCACGCGGTTATTAGCAGGAAAACAAAGAACGCAACGATTGCTTTCATCTGGATGCTTACTCGTTGATAGATTCGATCGTCACAATACGACAGCGCCTTGCGCTTCTCAATTGCCACCGGGTTCGGTTTACACTTGGGTATCTGTCAGGAGAAACCCTAATGAGCAATGACGAACAAATAGCCTACTGGAACGGTGATGCTGGAAGGAAGTGGGCCCAACGCGACGCAATGATGTCGCGGATGCTGGCTCCCGTAGCAGAAGCCTTGATAGAACACGCGCAAGTGGACACAGCCAAGGCAGTACTGGATGTTGGTTGTGGCGGTGGAAGCGAGACACTTATGCTCGCCAAACGCTTAGGGCCAGAAGCCTGCGTACTTGGTGTGGATGTTTCTGCGCCACTCCTTGAAGTTGCCAGAGCCGAACTCGCCAGCATGGGAGACGCCGGAAAGGGCGTCGGCTTTGTTGAAGCAGATGCGTCAAACCATGACTTTGGCGAACAGCAGTTCGACCTATTATTTTCCCGCTTTGGCGTTATGTTCTTCGATGATGCCACTGCTGCGTTTGCGCACCTGCGAACGGCCATGCAGCCCGGGGGGCGATTGGCCTTTGCCTGCTGGCAGGCGCTGACAAATAATCCTTGGACGGCGCTGCCACTAAAGGCTGCATTATCGGTATTACCCCCTCCTCCAGCGCCAAAGCCGCGGGCCCCCGGGCCCTTTGCATTTGCCGAGTCCGAGTACATCGAATCTCTGCTGGGCGATGCGGGCTGGAGCGATGTTGTTGTAACGCCCCACACGATCAGCATGGACTGGGAAGGTAGTGGTGGCTTCGATGCCACTGCAAGAGAATTAGTCAATACAGGACCGGTGGGGCGTTTGTTGATTGATGTTGACGAAGAGACTCGCGAAGCCGTGCATGCCGCGGCCGCCGCAACGCTAGCGCCCTACTATCAGAACAAACAGCTGTCTCTACCGGGTGCCGTGTGGCTGGTAACAGCAACAAACTCCTGAACAAAGAAAACGAGCCAAAAGGTAAAGATCCTATGCCAACAATTGGAACACCCTTCACTGCGTCGGCCACGCGAGCACTTCTGTGCGGTGCAGGAGAGCTCGGCAAAGAAGTCGCCATTGAGCTTCAGCGCTTGGGTATCGAGGTAATTGCCTGTGATCGCTATGCCGATGCGCCGGCTATGCAGGTTGCTGATCGCAGCTACGTTTTTCCGATGCTAGACGGCGAACGTTTGCGAGCGGTTATCGAGATGGAGAAACCCGCCTTCATCGTGCCGGAGATCGAGGCCATTGATACGAGCACGCTGGTTGAGCTGGAAAACGAGGGTTTCAACGTGGTTCCCTCTGCCCGGGCCGCTCAACTCACAATGAATCGCGAGGGTATACGTCGACTCGTCGCAGAGTCTTTGGATATACGCACCTCACCCTACCGCTTTGCCGACACACCCGATGCCTTCGCAAAGGCTATTGATGAAATAGGTATGCCCTGCGTTATAAAACCGATCATGAGCTCCTCTGGTAAAGGGCAGAGCGTGGTTCGAGGCGTCCAAGACATTCAAAAATCCTGGGAAATTGGCCAGGAAGGCGGTCGCGCAGGCGCGGGCCGTCTCATTGTGGAAGGCTTTGTGGATTTTGATTACGAAATCACTCTACTCACCGTGCAGCACAGTTCCGGCGTCAGCTTTTGTGCGCCCATCGGGCACCGTCAGGAAGATGGAGACTATCGAGAGTCCTGGCAACCTCACCCTATGAACCCTGACGTACTCAAAGAATGCGAGGACATCGCTGCGCGGGTAACCTCAGCACTGGGTGGCAACGGCCTATTTGGTGTTGAATTTTTCATTAGCGGAAAGGATGTTTACTTCAGCGAAGTTTCCCCCAGGCCGCACGACACTGGCATGGTCACACTCATCTCGCAGGACCTGTCAGAGTTTGCGCTACATGTTCGAGCCTTTTTAGGCTTACCAGTCCCCGGAATACAACTCCACGGACCCTCGGCATCGGCGGTGATCTTGCCCGAGGGCGACTCGGAAAACATTCAGTACGGCAATCTCGCCAACGCTCTTAGCCAGGTTGACACGGACTTGCGGCTCTTTGGTAAACCCGCAATTGCAGGACGTCGGCGCATGGGTGTAGCCCTTGCGCGCGGGACCGATAGCGACAATGCCCGGGTTAAAGCGCGCACAGCCGCCACGGCAGTAAAAGTGAGTCTCTGAAATTCACTGGAGTAGTACTCTTGAAAAATACTTAACCGTCCGCATATCTAAAACACGGGTGCTCAATTGGGAGGCCCGATAAACAATATTGCTTCTTATGGAGAATATGATTATGCGTAACACAATTGATTTTTCCCCTCTTTACCACTCAGCGATTGGCTTTGATCGTATGGCGTCCCTTCTGGACACCGTAGCGCGCGACAGCAAACCGAGCTATCCGCCCTACAACATTGAGCAGGTCGAAGAGAACCAATACCGAATCACCATGGCCGTCGCCGGTTTTACCGAAGACGAACTGGAGATTACCAGCGAGCAAAACAGCCTTGTAATCAGCGGGCGCCATCAGGGTGACGGCGAAAGCCGGAACTACCTGCACCGCGGCATTGCGAACCGGGATTTCGAGCGCAAGTTTCAGCTTGCCGAGCACGTGAAGGTCGTCTCCGCAAAACTGGAGAACGGACTGCTGCACGTTGCCCTGGAGCGCGAAGTTCCGGAGGCGATGAAACCTCGGAAAATCGCTATCGAAGGATTGGGTAAGAACGAATTGCTGGAGCAGAACGCCGCCTAAATTCTAGCCTTAGTACCAGGGAGTGCATCAGCACTTCCATGCCCCTAGTTAAATGCCGGGCCTTGCAGCCCGGCTTTTTCCTACGTGCCAACCACAACCGCGGCCTCAGACACACTAACTAGGCCGCAAACACCAGTTTTTGCAACATTGCATTTTGTTGTAAAGCCACTAGCCTCTACAGATAAGCGCTCATAACAGCAGCGTCATCTGACCCAAGAAAAGAGTCAGTGACTGCGCAGGGAGAGCGATCAGACTTACGAGGGCACTGTTATAACCTCCGAACACATCAGTAAATGGTCGCGCAAAGCCACGGAACTACCAGTGCTTCCAGTAGTGGTAACGACACTGATGAGCCTGGACATCGACAATGATGACGCGTTCGCTGAGCTTTTAAGCTTGGCAAAGGTAGACCCCGGGCTCGCCCTCGAGGTCTTGCGAACGCTTCGCGTCAAGAGCGACAGCTCGGTTGCTGTCACTTCACTCGAAAAAGCTCTCAATCGTATCGGTACGGTGTCTTTGAAGGCGTTGGTAACAAATCGATCTTCTGTGCAAGTTTTTGTACCCACGTCTCACTCCGACACTTGCATGTGGCTGCATTTCATTCAGGTAGCGATCGCCAGTGCGCAGCTCGCCCAGTCCTTTCGGTCATTGAATGTAGACCGAAACGACGCCTATCTAGCTGGATTACTGCACGACATAGGACGACTAGTGGACTTTGAGCGTCTCTCAAAATCCCCGTCAGAGGTAGACATGGTTGGCTACGAGGACCCTGCAGAACTTCTGATTGCAGAAGCTGAAGCCTTTGGGCACGATCACGTACAGCTCGGCTCTATCGCAGGACATGCGTGGTCTCTCCCAGACTATGTGATTGGTGCCATAGAGCATCACCACTCCGACTTGCGCACAGTGTCGATTAAGGAAGACAAGCTAAAAATAGTTGAGATTGTTAAGTTCGCCGACGAAATATCAATGTATGCAATGCGTCGGGGCACAAGTGACCAACAGGCTTTTAAAAGACTGTGTCGGGCCTTTTTCGAAAAACGAAGTGTGTTTCTACACAAGCTGTCTCCTTCCCAAGAACTACTCGACAGAATCCTGGCTACGATGATCGAGTCTGCCGAACATGAGTTTGCACGTTTAAAGCTGGGAAAAGCCCCTACAAGCTTTAAAAGCCATGCGTAAGACTTGTGACAGTCCAAGCTAATAGCCTATGAATTTGTAATTAAGACCCGTTATTCCGCACCGGCCTGATCGGCTATAGTGAGCGCGTGGGTTCGAAGTAGCCCGAACCTGTGCTCCGTCCAATAACAAAACGTTCGCCGGGGAATACAACATGGAATTGTCCGAACTGCATCGCCTAGCTCAGGGAATCATAGAAGGCGGCGCACTGCTCCTTGCTTTCCTGGTAGTCATCGCCGCACTCACTGTTCTCGTCATGTATCTAGTCGACATTACGCAGACGGAACAAACCATCCGTCGAAACTATCCCGTCGTCGGTCGTTTTCGCTATTTCTTCGAACACCTTGGCGAGTTTTTTCGCCAATACTTTTTTGCCCTCGATCGAGAAGAGCTCCCCTTCAACCGAGCCGAGCGCAGTTGGGTCTATCGCGCCGCCAAGCAGGTAGACTCCATGGTGGCCTTTGGCTCCACCCGCCCTCTTACGCAGGAAGGTGATGTCATTTTTCTGAATAGCGCTTTTCCCACCCTTGAAGAGGACACGGTGGAGCCACGGCCAGTCACCGTCGGCGCAGACTACTGTCAAAAGCCCTACACCACATCTTCGATTCTCAACATATCTGGAATGAGCTACGGCGCTATTTCCCGTCCAGCGGTTACGGCGCTGGCGGAAGGTGCTGGAGAGGCGGGTATCTGGATGAACACCGGTGAGGGAGGTTTGTCTCCTTACCATCTGGAAGGCGGTTGCGACATTGTCTTCCAGATCGGAACTGCCAAGTATGGCGTTAGAGATGCCAGCGGCAAGCTAGACGACGATAAGCTTCGCGAAGTTGCCGCCCACGAACAGGTGAGGATGTTCGAGATTAAGATGAGCCAGGGAGCCAAGCCTGGCAAGGGCGGAATTCTCCCGGGCGGCAAGGTCACAAAAGAGATCGCAAAGATCCGAGGTATCGAGAGACACACGGATTCCATCAGCCCCAATGGCCATGTGGACGTGAGATCGGTGGATGATCTCTTGAACATGATCGAGCGCGTAAGAAGCGTGACGGGTAAACCGACGGGCTTCAAGATGGTAGTCGGACAGTTAAATTTCTTTGAAGATCTTTTTGCGACAATTCACCAAAGGGGCATCGGCTCCGCGCCAGACTTCATTACTATCGACAGCGCCGATGGTGGAACCGGCGCTGCGCCCGAAGAGCTCATCGACTATGTGGGTATGCCGCTCACAGAGTCTCTTCCTATCGTCGTCGATCTACTACAGCAGTACGGCTTACGCGATCGCATCAAAGTCATTGCATCGGGCAAGATGATTAATCCCGGAAAAGTCGCCTGGGCCTTAGCCTGCGGCGCTGATTTTTGCACCTCGGCCCGAGGCTTTATGTTTGCACTGGGTTGTATTCAGGCACTGCAATGCAACAAGAACACTTGCCCCACGGGCATTACAACGCACGACAAAGAGCTACAGCGGGGATTGGTCCCTGAAGAAAAACGCAAGCGCGTGGCAGCCTATGCAAAAGCCGTAGCCCGAGGGGTCGGCGTCATCGCCCACTCTTGCGGGGCCCCGGAGCCCAGGGGACTTGAACGACAACACATGAGGATCATCGAGGCGGGCGGCTCTTCTCACAACATGCTCGACCGATTTCCGGTTCAATCTGTGCGCAGTGAGTACGAGCAGGTCATCAGCACGTCTAATTCATGATCGCTATTATCGTCGAGCAAATCCTCGCGCTGGTGGGGTTTACCCTGATCGCTGGCTTGGTTCAACGCCTTACCAAGCTGGATCTTCCACTAGCTTGTGTACTGGTGGGATTCGCGGCGGGACAGCTCATAAGTTTTATCGGCTTTGACACCGGAATACGCGCCAGCAACCTACAGGACATTGTCTTCTACGTGATCCTTCCGGTGCTCGTCTTCGAAGCGGCCTGGCACCTGGATGCAAAACTTTTACGCCGCTGGTTGTGGCCCGTGCTACTCCTCGCCACCCTCGGCATGCTCATCAGCAGCATCGTTGCGGCGGGGCTGTCTTTCTTAGGCATTAATCATCCCAGCGGTTTCCCCTGGGTCGCCGCACTGCTAACCGGCGCTATTCTCGCTGCGACGGACCCAGTCTCTGTCATTGATCAACTAAAAACTGCTCGCGCACCCGAAGACCTAGCGACGCTCTTCGAAGGCGAAAGTCTTTTTAATGATGCGACCGCAGTTGTCTTGTTTTCATTAGTGCTGACGATGGCGCTAACGCCGGAGGTCATGCACGGTAACGGCTTCAGCCTGTTTACTGCGGTATTTCTTGGTGGCGCTTGCCTGGGCCTTGTTACCGGACTCCTCGCCAGCATCTTGTTACTGTTACTTGGGCGCCCATCCAGCACCACAATAGTTCTATTGTTCACCGCCTTTGGCAGCTTCTTTCTCGCAGAACACTTTTTCCATGTCTCGGGAATCATGGCAGTTATGGTCGCCGCTCTAATTGCGCGCAGCTTTCTCAAAGAGGTCGAGAACACAGTAGCTAGCGGACTGGCGCACACCTGGGCCTGGTCCGGCGAGCTTCTCAATAGCATTCTCTTCGTGATTATGGGCCTTGTGATTACCTTGGGCATGTTCGAATCACACTGGCTGGCAATGCTAATCGCCATTGGAGCAGCCCTCATCGCTCGGCTTTGTGCTGTCGCAGCCTGTGGCGTAATTACCGGGTTTACGGGACGAAGGATTCCAAGGCCTTGGCAATTCATCATGGTGTGGGGCGGGCAAAGGGGCGTGATTGCGCTAGCATTGGCACTGTCCCTGCCGACCGAACTCGATTATTGGTACACAATCCAGTCCATGGTGTTTGGCGTGGTGTTATTTAGCTTACTGGTCCAGGGAACAACCACCGCTGCATTGATCAGGCGTTGGGCTCCGGAGCGGCGGCTTCGCGCTCGCGAAGACTAGTCACAGAGCTACTGGCGCCTGGTGGCCTCGTCACGAATTCGCGCCACCATTGCCTGAAGCCCATTGCCGCGGGTCGGAGACAAATGTCGCATCAGACCTAACTCTTCAAAGTAGTTACCGATATCAAAGGCAAGAACCTCAGAAGGTGTCTTGTTGTTAAACGCGGCAAGCACAACGGCAAGCAGCCCCTTCACAATGAACGCATCGCTGTCGACGGTTAGGTGGAGTCGGTTTTCATTGTCGGCGACATCAATCCACACCTGACTTTGGCAACCGCGAACCAGACGATCGTCGCTGCGAAGCTCTGTTGGCATCTCCGGCAGCTCTCTGCCCAAATCGATAATGTAGCGATACCGGTCCTCCCAGCTGTCAAAGAAACCGAGATTCTCGATGATGTCGTCGACGGAGATCGACACTCCAAAAGGATTCTGTGCAGTAGTCATACGATGCCTAGTAGAACATGCCCGTTTCGAGCTGCGCTTCCTCGGACATCATGTCTCGGCTCCAGGGAGGATCAAATACAAGTTCGACATCCACATCGTCTACAAAAGGCACCATGCGCAGGCGATGCTCTACATCCCCCACCAACACTGGCCCCATTCCGCAGCCCGGCGCTGTAAGCGTCATGGCTACCGCAATACGACGGCTACCCTGATCAATCTTTACGCTGTAGATAAGGCCGAGATTAACAAGGTCTACAGGGATCTCCGGATCGAAAACGGTGTGTAGAGCCTCCCAGACCTGCGACTCACTAATCTTTCCATCACCGGGAGGTTCGAAGCTGAGGGACAATCCCTCCAGTCCCAATGCATCAGCATCTGTGCCATCAATGCGCACCATATTGCCATTGTGAACAATCGTGTAATTGCCACCCAGGGATTGGGTCAAAGTTACGAAGCTGTCGGCAGGCACCGTGACCGGGTCGCCAACGGGTACCAAACGCCCCTGAACTTCACGACGCACTGTCAGTAGTGTTCTCTCTTGGGAAGACATGCCTAGCCTACGCTAAAGCTTTCACCGCAGCCGCACTCTGCAACCACGTTAGGATTATTAAACTTGAGCACCTTGTTGATGCCTTCACGACTGAGATCCACCTCGGTGCCACGGAGAAACTCCAGAGCATCCTCGGCCACAAAAACCGTCACCCCGTTACTCAGTGCCAACTGCGCATCGCTTGACTCACCGCCATCGACCTCTTCCATAACGTACTTGAAACCGGTGCAGCCGCTTTCTTGCACGCTGATTCGCACCGCCGACTTACCTGCAGATGAGAGGCTGTTGCGGAAGTGCTCCGACGCCGCGTCGGTAAAACGCAGCGGACCTTCTACTTCAAATGTCTCGACAGTCACTGTCTGTAATCTCCTATTCGCTCGATCCAAAACCGGCGGGGCCACTGAAGCCCTATTAGCGAGGACCAAAAAGGGACTGTGCTTTCTTCAGTCCCTCGATCAATCTATCTACGTCATCAAGCGTGTTGTACATCGAAAACGATGCGCGAACGGTGCCAGGCAGCTCAAAGTGCGACATAAGTGGCTGGGTGCAGTGGTGCCCCGTGCGTACCGCAATGCCCTGCTCATCCAGCAACATACCCACATCAGAGGGATGACATCCCTCCATAACAAAGCTGAATATGCCCGCGCTTTGCTTCGGAGCACCAATGCGTTGTACTCCCGGAATCTCTAACGCGGCCTCAAGGGTCGCAGCCAGTAAGGCATTTTCGTGTGCAGCTGCAGCGCTACGATCAATGAGTGACAAGTAGTCGATAGCTGCGCCTAATCCCACAGCTCCTGCAATATTGGGGGTCCCAGCCTCAAATTTAAAGGGCAGCGTGTTGAAGGTCGTCCCCTCAAAGCTGACTGTTTCGATCATCTCGCCACCACCCAAAAACGGCGGCATAGCCTCAAGAAGATCCTCGCGACCCCAAAGCACACCAATCCCCGTAGGCGCAAAAAGCTTGTGACCCGAGAAGCAGTAGAAGTCACAGCCCAAGGCTTGCACATCGACATCCCAATGGCCCACCGCCTGCGCACCATCAACGAGGGTAAGGGCACCCATCGCGCGAGCTTTGGTGCAGACCTCTTCTACCGGGTTCACTGTGCCGATAGCATTTGACACATGATTAATCGCTACCAGTTTCACCCGCTCATCCAGTAAACCGTCGAACGCATCCAGGTCGATCTCAGCGTTACTGGTGACGGGGATGGGCACGACTTCAGCGCCCACACGCTCTGCAGCAAGCTGCCAGGGCACGATATCCGAATGGTGCTCCAGCCAGGACACAAGAATGCGATCTCCGGCTTTCAGATTGCTCAGACCCCAGCTGTAGGCAACCAGATTGATTGCCTCGGTAGTACCGCGCGTCCAGATAATCTGACGACTCGAAGGACTGTTTAGAAAGCCCGAGACTTTCTCCCGGGCATCTTCAAAGTGCCGCGTTGCACGATCCGATAGTGTATGCACGCCTCGGTGGACATTAGCGTTATCGTGCCGGTAGTAGTTAGCAATGGCGTCAATGACCGCGTTGGGCTTTTGCGTGGTCGCAGCATTATCCAAATACACCAGGGGCTGTCCGTTAATCATCTCCCCAAAGATAGGAAAATCAGCGCGTACCGTAGCGGCGTCAAAACCGGGGGATGTCACGGCTTTCAAGGTGCTCACAACAAGTGCCTCGATAACTCAGAGTTACGCGCAAAGCGCGACGCTAACAGCGGTCTCAGATAATTCTGCAACGATTCAAGAGCCAGCCCTTCAATAAGTTCGTTGATGAACCCAAAGCTCAGCATAACCTCCGCCTCTTCCTGCGACACACCGCGAGTTCGAAGATAGTGCATAGCCGTTTCATCAAGCTGCGCAACCGTAGTGCCGTGGGCACACTGCACATCGTCGGCGTAAATCTCCAGTTCTGGCTTACTGTTTACCGTCGCCTCAGCGCTGGTAAGAAGATTCCGGTTGGATAACTCTGCTCGGGTCTTTTGCGCATGGGGGTGAATGTGGATACGGCCGTTGAATACTGCCGTCGCGCTATCCGCAATAATCCCTCGAAAGACCTCGTCGGAACTGCAGTGGGGCACGGCGTGTTCAATGATGCTGTGATAATCGATGTGCTCATCACCTCGGGGTAGATACACTCCATTCAGGGAGGCATAGGCCCCCGGCCCTGCATGGTTCACGATGAGATCAAAACGCTTAAGCACGCTACCCAAAGCCAGATGAAAGCTTTCCAGCTGGGCATCGCGATCCAGCCGCGCGTGTACACCGCCGATATGAATGGCGTTTCCAGATTCTTCGTGGATGCGATAGTGGTTAAGCTTTGCATTGGCTGCGACGATGAGCTCTGTCAGCCCATTACAAAAACTGTCTTGCGCACCGTCCAAAGACGCGAAGTGCTCGACAATTGTTGCCTCGGATCCTGGCTGGGCCAAAACCAGTAAACGCTGGTTTATTGCCGTCGGCGCGTCCGCTGCACTAACCAACCACAAAAACTCTACGGGAGCCTTATTGGAGGTGTTGGCCGCGAACTCTACAAACACGCCATCTCGAAGAGTTGCGGTGTTCAGAGCGGCAAAGAGATGATCCTCGACGCTCAGGCAGCCGTTAAGATGCCCGGCAATACTCGCTGCCTGCGCTTCGCTGGCGTCCTCAAATCGACAAACCGATACGCCTTCGGCATTTTCGATATTGGATAGCTCCGCTTGATAGACACCGTCCACAAACACCATACGGCTGCCACCGAATCCTGCAGCGAGCTGCTCTGGCAGAACTTCGAGAGTCGCACCGGCGTCGGCTAGCTGGTAGTCATCCCGAAGGACAGATAAACCGGTGTACTTCCAATTCTCCGTCCGCCGGGTTGGCATGGTAGCGCCTTCCCAAAACGACAGACCTCGAGCCTGCACGGACTGAAGCCAGTGCGGTACTCGCCGACTAGCTTCGGCCAGGGGTTGCTGCATAAAGCTGGACATCAGGCGACCTCATCCTCAAGCCAGGCGTAGCCTTTATCTTCCAGATGCAGTGCCAGCTCTTTGTCCCCCGAGCGAACAATCCGCCCTTCAGCCAACACATGAACTCGATCAGGTTCGACAAAATCCAGTAAGCGCTGATAGTGGGTTACCAGTACAAAAGCCCGATCTTCGCTGCGCATAGCGTTTACACCCTGAGCAACGACCTGCAATGCATCGATATCAAGACCACTGTCCGTCTCGTCCAATAAGCATAAGCTTGGCTCAAGCAGCATCATCTGAATAAGTTCGTTACGCTTTTTCTCGCCACCGGAAAAACCTTCATTCACGCCGCGCTTCAGAAAATCAGCGGGAAGATTTGCTGCCTTGCTCGCTTCACGAGCGCGCTTCATAAAACTCACCGCATCCAGCGCTTCCAGACCGCGGTGCTCGCGCACAGCATCTACCGACGCCTTAAGGAACTCCATATTGCTTACGCCGGGAATCTCTACCGGATATTGAAACGCCAAAAAAAGACCGGAACGAGATCGCTCTTCGGTGTCCATCTCCAGCAAATTCTCGCCATTAAAAGTGATACTGCCCTCCGTGACTTCGTAGCCGGGACGTCCCGCCAGCACATGCCCCAAAGTGCTCTTGCCGGAGCCGTTAGGCCCCATGATGGCGTGCACCTCTCCTGCCGCTACCTCAAGACTCAGGCCACGAAGAATATCCTTACCTTCGACTCGCGCGTGCAGATTGTCGATCTTTAACATTGTTTCACTACTCCTAAAACGACGCTCAAGGGCACCGTGTTATCCGACCGAGCCTTCCAGGCTCACTTCCAACAGCTTTCCGGCTTCAACGGCGAACTCCATGGGAAGCTCCCGGAACACCTCTTTGCAGAAGCCATTCACAATCATGGACACGGCTTTCTCCGCATCCAGGCCGCGCTGCTGGCATAAATACATTTGATCATCACTCACCTTTGAGGTGGTCGCTTCATGCTCCACCACCGCGCTGGGGTTCCTGCTCTCGATGTAGGGGAAGGTATGTGCAGCGCAGCGATCTCCAATGAGCAAAGAATCGCACTGGGTATAGTTGCGCGCTCCCTCAGCTCGCGGACTCATGCGCACAAGACCTCTGTAGGCATTGGAGCTTTTTCCTGCAGAAATACCCTTGGAAATAATCGTTGAGCGTGTGTTCTTCCCAAGATGAATCATCTTGGTGCCAGTATCGGCCTGCTGCATATTGTTGGTCAGCGCCACGGAATAAAACTCGCCAACGCTGTTATCACCCCGAAGAATGCAGGACGGGTACTTCCAGGTGACCGCTGATCCGGTCTCCACCTGAGTCCAGGAAATCTTACTGTTGGTATGCGCAACGCCGCGTTTGGTCACAAAGTTGTAGATGCCGCCTTTCCCCTCGGCATCGCCCGGATACCAATTCTGAACCGTGGAGTACTTGATCTCGGCATCATCCAAAGCAACCAGTTCGACCACCGCCGCGTGCAATTGGTTTTCATCACGCATGGGCGCCGTGCAGCCTTCTAGATAGCTGACGTGACTGGCTTCGTCAGCAATAATCAGGGTTCGCTCAAACTGCCCGGTTTTTGCCTCGTTAATGCGGAAGTAGGTAGACAGTTCCATGGGGCAACGTACGCCTTTAGGGATGTACACGAAAGATCCATCGCTAAAAACGGCACTGTTCAGAGCCGCGTAAAAATTGTCGCGGCGCGGAACCACACTGCCCAGATACTTACGAACAAGTTCTGGATATTCATGCACGGCTTCGGAGATCGGGCAGAAAATCACGCCAGCCTCCGCAAGTTTGCTGCGAAACGTAGTGGCAACAGACACCGAATCAAAAACCGCATCCACGGCGACGCCCGCGAGCATTTCCTGCTCATGGAGAGGAATACCGAGTTTGTTGTAAATCTCCAAAAGTTCCGGATCTACTTCATCAAGACTCTGGGGGCCATCCTCCATGCTCTTGGGCGCGGAATAATAAGAAAGAGCGTTGAAGTCGACTCGGGGGTAATGGACGTGAGCCCACTCCGGCGTCTCCATCTCTAACCAGTCGCGGTAGGCCTCAAGACGCCATTCCAACAACCATTCAGGCTCTCCCTTTTTGTTGGAGATAAACCGTATTACATCTTCATCGAGACCCGGGGCGAGCGTATCGGACTCGATATCGCTAACAAAACCCGCCGAGTACTCTTTATCAATGCGGCTGTCGATTACTTCCTGAGACATGCTTTATTCCCTTCTACTCTTAGGTCTACTTCAGGCGGTTCGAACAAGAATGCCAGCAAGTTGATCCTCGGCCTGGTTCCGCAGTACCTGCTTATCAGATATGTCCTGGATTTCGCGTCGAGCAACGAGATCCGCCAAACTGATATCGGAGAGAAACTCCTTAATACGATCGGAGAGGTCCATCCAAAGGTGGTGCGTCAGGCAGGTATCACCTTCCTGACAATCGCCCTTACCACCGCAACGAGTCGCGTCGGTATCCTCATTGACCGCCGATATCACTTCGGCGACGCTGATTTCTTGAGCATCGCGCTTAAGACGATATCCGCCCCCAGGGCCGCGCACACTGCGCACCAGATTCTGGCGACGGAGGTGAGCAAAAAGCTGTTCCAAATAGGAGAGGGAAATACCCTGACGCTCGGAAATTGCTGCAAGACGAATGGGTCCCCGCGCCTCATTTAAGGCGAGGTCCAACATGGCAGTAACGGCATATCGTCCTTTTGTGGTGAGGCGCATATTTAGAATCCCGGGGGCTCGGCGAGGGTCGCGAAGTGTTTCATTCCCTACTATTTTAGTCAAGTATAAGACCCTTTGCATTGCTGGGTTTTTAAGAGCCCTCCTTGGTCTATACTTCGCCCTCGTTGTTGTTAAGGGGCTGCCATTATGAGTG
This sequence comes from Congregibacter sp., assembly GCF_045107095.1. Classification (GTDB taxonomy): domain Bacteria; phylum Pseudomonadota; class Gammaproteobacteria; order Pseudomonadales; family Halieaceae; genus Congregibacter. The sequence goes on from NZ_JBGCFU010000034.1 coordinate 27,270, forward strand.
CAGGCAACGACGCAGCTAATAACGCAAATAAGCAGTTGCGCCGCATACTTATTATCGCCTATGGAAGAGACGCCGATGCTGATTCTCGCGTTGCGTCATTACTTCTGGAGAGGCTTAGAGAACGTTCAATCGCAGATAGCTGGTGGCTGACGCTCATAGAAGATGCCGCGCTTCGTTTGGAACATGCCTTGGACTTGCGGCCCAACGACCTTGCGGTGTTTATCGACACGCACCTACACGGCAAAGCACCGTTTGAATTCATGGAGATCCCCGGTGATGGAAAGGCACCGATACTACCCGTGGCCGACACCGTCATCCCTGGAGATCTCCTCCACGCACTAGCCACCATCGGTCGTCAGGGGACTTTGCCGCCGAGTTTTCGACTCACCCTGCCGCTACCCTCTGATGAATCGACGGAGGATATAGCACCCAGTGTGGATGCAAGTATCACCGCTGCGGTGGACTTCCTCGAGGGGCTATTGGGCAATACCAGCGATGAGCACTGGCGTTCTGAGGCTAATGACTAGCGTCTAGACGCAAGCATTTGGCAATACTCCTAGCCCTCCTCTGGCTCGATCTCCAGCACCACTGCGCCAGCAGCCATCTGCTCACCCTCAACGCCAAAGACCACACTGACCAAGCCGTCGATCTGTGCGACCAGCCGATGTTCCATTTTCATGGCCTCCATGATGGCCAATTCGTCACCGACGCTAACCTTATCTCCGACCGCAACCCGCAGCGCGAGAAGATTACCGTGCATGGGAGCAGTGACCGCGCCGGAACCCTCAGCATCCCGATCTGCAGCCGAGAGTGCCAGCTCGTTGGTCATTAAGAATGCTCTTCCCCGACTCTGCAGGGCGACGGCGCTCTGATCAACAAAACAGTAGGCAACGTCCTGCTGCCAACCGTCGATAGCTACACGTAAATATCCCTCCCGCGAAGAGTCCAAAAGCTCCAGCTGTCGCTGACTCTCAGCTATTTTCACCGTGTAGCTATCGAGCCCATCGGACCGGACGCTCACAGGTCGCAAATCCCCGTCGACAAAGTACGCGAAGCTGCTGTCGATGGTCCGCGCGCCAGTACTGCCGGTGAGCAGTGCATCGTCAAAGATACGCTCCTCCAGACCGCTCTCTTCTCCCTGAAGGTAGTGCAACAGCGCCGCAATGGAGAGTTCTCGTTCCTGCGGTGAGGCCTCCTGAATGCCATCGGGAAACTCCTCTGCGATGAAGGCGGTTGTTGCTTCACCATTTGCAAAGCTTTCGCGCTCCAGAACATCGATAAGGAACTCCCTGTTTGTGGAAATTCCAAACAGCACCGTTTGACGCAGGGCTCGAATCAGGCGTCGTCTGGCAGTGGCTCGATCCTCGCCATAGGCAATGATCTTCGCAACCATAGGGTCGTAAAAGGGAGAGACCATCTGACCTGGAAACAAACCGTGATCAACTCTTATTCCTACTCCAACCGGAGGTTCCCAGGCAATCGCTTGTCCGCTTGCCGGTAAAAAATCATTCAGCGTGTCCTCAGCATAGAGCCGCACCTCAATGGCATGCCCTCTTAAACCTACCTCTTCCTGCGTGCAGGGAAGCGCGCCACCCTGGGCAACGTGCAACTGCAAATCCACCAGATCCAAACCGGTAACCAACTCGGTTACGGGGTGCTCTACCTGCAAACGCGTGTTCATCTCGAGAAAGTAAAACTGCTCATCGGCATCAAGGAGGAACTCCACCGTGCCGGCGCCGACATACGAGATACTCTTTGCGGCAGCAACCGCAGCAGCGCCCATCGCGGCGCGCAGCTCCGGACTCATGACAGGGCAAGGCGCTTCCTCGACGACTTTTTGGTGTCGCCGCTGCACAGAGCAGTCACGCTCACCAAGGTGTATGACATTTCCCTGAGAGTCCCCAAAAACTTGCAACTCCACGTGGCGAGGCTGCATTACCGCCTTTTCCAAAATCAACTCTGCGCTGCCAAAAGCGTTCTCTGCTTCGGAGCGCGCCGCCGCAAGCGCCGGAATAAACTCTTCCATCGTCGTGACCAGGCGCATGCCTCGTCCGCCGCCACCCGCTGCCGCTTTGACCATAATGGGCACTCCAATCTCGGCTGCCGCCGCGAGGAGTGTGTCGTCTGACTGATCTTCGGATTGATATCCGGGAATACAGGGGACCTGCGCATCCAGCATGCGTCGCTTTGCTGCGGCCTTATTCCCCATGAGATCAATCGCCTCAGCGGAGGGACCGATAAACACCAGGCCCGCGTCTACGCAGGCCTGGGCAAACTCCGCGTTCTCGGACAAAAAGCCGTATCCCGGATGAATAGCCTGCGCACCCGTTCGCTCCGCGGCTTCGAGTATCCGCTGGGGGTCAAGATAAGATTTCTTCACTGGCGCTGGACCGATGAGCACAGCCTCGTCCGCGAGAGCGACGTGGGGCGCATCTACATCGGCTTCCGAGTACACCGCGATGGTGCGATAGCCTGAGGCCTGAGCGCTGCGAATCACGCGTACCGCAATCTCACCGCGGTTTGCGACCAATACGCTGTCGAACTGTTTAGTCATGACTGACTCCCGGTGTTGCTTCCTTTTGTACTGGTATCGGCTGATCCCCAGGACGGACGTCGTTTCTCGGCAAAAGCCTGCATACCCTCGCGCGCTTCATCCCCCAGCATGGCATCGGCGAAGCGTTCAGCCGCGAACTGTACGAGCTCTCCACACTCCAACTCCTCGCTTGCCGAGATGATTTGCTTGGTGAGGGCGATAGCTCCCGGAGCACCCTTATGGGCGTCACTTAAAACAGACGTTAAGCGCGCTTCCAGAGCTTCTCTGTCAGGTTCCACAAAGTGTGCAAAACCCAAACGATGGGCCTCCAGGCCATCGAAACGTTGGGCAGTCAGAAGCAGTCTCCGCGCTTGGGAAGCACCAATACGGCTAATCACGACCGGCGTTATCTGAGCAGGTGGGATACCCAAGGTGACCTCTGTAAGCGCAAACTTGGCATCGGCAGTGGTTACCACCACATCAGCCAAGCATGCGATACCCAAGCCACCCGCCATAGCCGCCCCCTCGATCGCAACGATAAACAACTGTGGAAGCTGGCGAATCGCTACCATCATGCGTCCAAAATCCGCATTGAAAGCGACAATATCTTCTCGCGGCATACCCGCTTGGAAAACGTTACGAAACATCTTCAGGTCGCCGCCAGAGCAGAATGCACCGCCCTTCCCTCGCAGCACGACAAATCGGAAGGGAGCGCTTGGGAGCGCCTCAAGCACGGCGGCCAGTTCATCAGCCATCGCCGCGGACAGCGCGTTCCGGGTCTCGGGGCGATTGAACCAGATGACGAGAGTGTCACCCTTCGGCTCCAGTAATAAATTTTCAACAGCGGGTAACATGGCGCTTCCTTGTCGTTATTCTCAGGTTATTCTCAGATCGATCACATTCGACCAACGCCAAAGGCGTTCGGGCTCACTTCACGATTGCGACCCTCCCAGCAAGTTTGCAATGCCATAGCGATAACTTTGCGACTATCCCGCGGGTCAATGAGACCATCATCCAGCATGCGACCCGAGGTATAAAAAGCATCCGATTGACGATCGTAATGGGCGATCACTTTTTCTTCCTGGGCGCTCAACATTGATTCGTCGACCTCCCTTCCCTTGCGTGCCGCGCCGGCTCGGAACACCTCGGACATAGTCTTTGCTGCTTGCTCACCGCCCATCACGCCGATCTGGATATTCGGCCAGGAAAAGACAAAATCAGGATCGTAGCCCTGACCACACATGCCGTAGTTGCCCGCGCCAAAACTTGCTCCGATCATGAGGGTTAAACGAGGCACCCGGGCATTGGTCACGGCCTGAATCATTTTCGCGCCGTGTTTGATCATTCCCGCCTGCTCGTACTGGGCACCCACCATGTAGCCGGTAATGTTCTGCACAAACAGAAGAGGTGTATCAGACTGATCGCAGAGCTGGATAAATTGCGCCGCCTTGGTGGCCCCGTTGGGGTCAATGGGACCGTTGTTACAAACGATCCCCACAGGCATGCCGTAGATGCTGGCCTGCATACACACCAGCGTGATCCCGTAGGCTGGTTTGAACTCCAAAAAGCTGGAACCATCCACTAACCGGGCGATAACTTCCCTGGCGTCATAGGGCTGGCGGTAATCGACAGGCACCACGCCCAGCAGTTCTTCTGTGGGATACACCGGCTCATCAAATTCTTGTGCCCCCGGCTGCGCACAGCGCTTGTTCCAGTTGATGCGCCCTAGCACTTCGCGACACAACTGCAAACCATGAGCATCGTCCTCCGCCAGATACTCCACCAAGCCAGTCACCTGGGAGTGCATGGCTGCACCTCCAAGCTCCGCATCATCGGCGACTTCACCAGTCGCGGCTTTTAGTAGCGCGGGGCCCGCAAGATAGGCCTTACCATTGTCTTTCACACCCACCACGTAATCACTGAGGCCCGGCATATAGGCCCCGCCAGCGGCAGAGGCTCCATGCAACACGGTGATGACAGGAAGACCCGCGGCGGATAAGCGCGCCAGGCGGGCGAAGATTCCGCCACCGGCCATCCACATCTCAACCTCGTACTCCAGAAGGTTCGCACCAGCGCTCTCGACAAGGTGCACGAAGGGCAACTTCTGTTGCAGGGCGATATCCATGACCCGGCAACCTTTGCGCGTCGATGTGCGCGTCATCGATCCTGCATTGATTCCGGAGTCATCCACCTGAATCATGCAGCGGGTGCCCGACACATAACCGATGCCGGCAATCTGCGTTGCCCCGGGAACAGAGGTATCGGGATTACTGTCATCCAGGAGATAACCAGCCATATTGCCGATTTCCAGAAACGGGGATCCGGGATCCAAAAGACGCGCCAATCGCTCTCTCGGTAAGAGCTGACCACGCTTTTCAAAGCGCGGGCGCGCAGCGTCGGATAGGGTTCTGGAACGCTCAAGAATGCCGTTCATTTTGTCTATGAGCGCAAGGTGGTCTTCTGTATTGCGCGCAAAAGTGTCGGCGGCATTACTGATCGATGAGCGAAAGGGCTGTGACTGATGGGCCATGGGAATATTCTCTCGACGTTATTCGGGAATCGCCAAGCGGTGACGCTCAGCAAGTTCTCGGGGAATAGAAACACGCTCCGTAAGGAGGAGCTGGGCATAGGCCTTGCCCTGAGGATCTGCGCGCAAACTAGCGACGCCACCTCCACCTAAAACATCATGAAGCAGAAAATTAAGGGCATCGGTGCCCGGCAGATAAAAGCGCTCCACAGGAACTGACTGGCCGGGTTTCAGAAAGTGCTCGAAATAAGTTGCGATCTTCTCGGGAGAGAGGGCCGCGGCTATCCACGGCAAAAAATCCGGATGCCTGGCCATGACCCCAATGTTGGCTTTATCACCCTTATCCCCACTGCGGCCAAAGGCAAGGAGCTCCAAAGGAACTGACACGCTATCGTCGAGGGGCGTATCTGACTTGGGGACAGCCATGGGCTGCGGCAGAGCGATGGAATCACCCGGCAACTGTTGCGGCGTCGCTATCGTCTTACCATCAACTTCGATGACAATGTTCACCTGATCCTTGGGAATCAGCATGGAAAACAGCCTAACCACCGGCGTGGGCTTCGGTCTTGCGCCGGCAAAGCTTGCAAGGCCCGGCGGCGCGGTTAGTGCGAGACCCACCATCTCTTTCAAAAAAATCCCCACGCCCTTGGGGCTGGCGTGCTTAACCGCAATCTTGACGTCCACCTCGCGACTTCTGAAGTAGCGTACGGCAGCACCAAAGTGAGATTCGACACCCAATACCTCAACACTGGTTTCCTGGAGCGGCTCAAGTCCCGCCTGAGCCAACATGAGCTCTGTACGGGCAAAAATGCTTTCAGCCAGGTGCTGTGCCTTCTGCGGGGCCGCCCTACCAATCATTGTCCAGATTTGCCCGGCCCTGAATCCATCTGACCAGGTTGAACTCACCTTGTAGCTAAAGGGAGCTCCATGCCCTCGAGCCCCGCTGACACTCACAAGGTCAGGTCCAAGTTGAGAGAGCTCTACCTGAGTAAAGTCGCAGACAACATCCGGGAGGAAGTAAGCACCGGGATCGCCGATCTCATACAGCATTTGCTCACCCACAGTTCCCACGCTGACCAGACCTCCAGAGCCCTCGGGCTTACTGACAGTGAAACTGCCATTGGATGAGAGCTCTGCTATGGGGTAGCCAGCGGATCCCAAGGTATCGACGATAGACTCCCAATCAGTGAAATTGCCGCCCGTCGCCTGGGTGCCGCACTCAAGGATGTGCCCCGCGAGGCTCCCTTGGGCCAGCTGATCAAAGTCCGAGGGCTGCCACTGAAAGGCATGAATACACGCGCCTAGGGTAACTGCACTATCAACGCAACGACCGGTGATGACGATGTCTGCTCCGGCATCAAGGGCCGCCGCAATAGGAAAGGCACCCAGGTAGGCATTGATGCTCGCTACGCGCGATGGATCCGGAAATGCCTCGCCCGAGAACATCTCGGTAGCACCGGCAAATTCGCCTGCTCGATCAGCAAGGTCATCGCCTAAAACCACGGCAACCTTGAGGTCTAATCCCTCCTCGGAAATCAAAGCTTTGAGCGCCTCGGCGCAGGCACGGGGGTTTACCCCTCCCGCGTTAGCCAGAACCTTGACGCCTTGATCCGCGATTTGCCGAAGGTTCGGCCTCATCGCGGCGCTTACAAAGTCTGTTGCATAGCCCTTTTGAGGATCTGCTGCGCGAGCTCGCGCCATAATCGACATCGTGACTTCGGCTAGATAGTCGTAAACGATGAAATCGAGATTGCCCGTCGCAAGCAACTGCGGAGTTGCCAGGGCCGCGTCACCCCAATAGCCTGAGGCACCACCGATTCGAATACGTGCGTCAGCTGTCATGGCTATCTCTACTCAAGTACCGAGGGAGGTCGAATAATTATGCAATACTCAACAATTATCAAGTATCGCTCAATATTTCATTTACGTCGGTATTTCCACCCTTTATGCTGAAGAGAGAATCATGAGCTGGAGTCTCCATGACTGACAATGCACGGCGACGATCACGGGAACGCCTTGAGGAACGCGAACGCGGCATTCTCGACGCCGCAACCAAGCTGTTTGCCACCGCCGGCTTTCATGCAACATCTACTCGCAAGATAGCAGCGGCTGCGGGGGTTTCTGAAGGAACCGTTTTTCATTACTTCGGCAGTAAAAATGAGCTGATGCTGGGGATTCTCGACCGTTTCTATAACGAAGTGCTGAATCCCAGAGCGGCGGAGATACTGGATACCGTAATGGACACCCGTAGCCGGTTGCGGGAGTTCGCTCTTCATCATGTTGCTGCCCTCTCTGCAGACAACGCCCTGATGCTGCGTTTACTTCAGGTCTATGTAGGAGTAGAGCTTGAAGTCGTAGGCCAGGACCAGCTCTCTTCTCTTCGCCCCCTCAACCGGCGCTACGTTGGTCATCTGGATCGGGCTGTGCGCGAAGGCATTGAGCGGGGAGACCTGCGCAGTAATCTGCAAGTACGACCCCTGCGAGACCTGTTTTTTGGAACCCTCGAGTACGGTATGCGCACCCACCTGTATCACCATGGTAACGAGGGGATGGAAGACTATGTCGATGCCTTGCTCGTGCCGATCTGGGAGGGCTTGCACGACAATGATCGTCCCAACAGCGATGCTGAGCTACTCACCGAACGACTGGAGAAGGTCAGCCAGCGACTGGAGCGCAGCGTCGATACGCTTGAAGACAGATAACGAACGCCAGATTCCCCGATGGAATCACTCAGCGAGTTTCAACCAACAAGAACAGTGATTCTTCGGCAACGGTTTGCGTGCCGTAAACCTTCGTCCCTCTTGGCTGCTGCTGAGAGGGACCCAACAGCTGCAACCATTCACCCGGCTGTGCAAGCAGCGTAGAACTGTAGCTTTGCTGTCGCCGGTCGATTTTTTGCGCAACGTCCACAATCACCTCAATAGCGCCGTCATCACGCAAAGTCGGCGCCAAGGCGACAGAATCCGCATCCCGAGGCTGCTCCTGAACCTGGGTCCAGAAAAACCCACCGCTGGCCTGCAGCTGATAATCCCGACCGCTCGCCCGTGCAAAGCTCACCCGGCTCCCGGACATCACCGTCAACGTCAGGCTGTCACTGTCCCGCGTGCTAATCACGCCACTCGTGGGAGGCTGACTGGCGAGAGTGAGATACAGGTTCTGCGCGCTCGCGGCTCCTGATGCGCAAAACAGCATCACGAACACCGCCTTGTACAGATAATCGCCAAAGACCATGAGCCTTGCTCTAGTAATCATCACTCACGTTCTCCATTGCGGCCGGATTCGGGTGTCTTTCTTGGTTCTATTTAGCGCTCGGCGCTCTTTTGGTTGCGGGGCTCTTCTTGGCCGTCGGGCGCTTCTTGGCCGCGGCCTTTGATCGCGCCTTGGGGGAAGCCTTTGGACGAGCTTTGGCCTTGGTTTTCGTCTTGGCCTTCGCTTTCGCTTTCGCTCTCTTTTCCGGTTTAGCCGCTGCATCCGCCAGCGCTAGTAATTCCGCGACGGAAGCTTCGAGACAATCCATGAAGAACTCAATATCCGGAAGCAGTTCCCGCGTCGAAATGACGCTGAAGCTCATCTCCCCGTCATAGCTGGGCGTGCCAATAAAGAGGCCCATACCATCAGCGAGGGGAGCCAGACCTACGCTACGAACCATGCGCGCGCCGTTCATATACATGGGTATCTGGGGCCCCGGCACGTTAGAGATAAACAGGTTACACATGCGCGCTGCCGCGCCACTGCGCAGGAGAAGACGACTTGCAAGGACCTGGGTTGCAGCCGGCACATGACGAGTGATGTCAGTCATTAAACGCGCGGACACTCCCGAGCGCGCCTCTTTACTCGCCTGCGTAGACTTGCGTATAAGCCTCAACCGCTCAACGGGGTTCTCTTCATTAGTAAAAATCGGCGTCGTCATCGCCGAGATGTTGTTACCGGGAAGATCCTTCCCATCAGCGCCGCGGGGCCGGGCGTTGATGGGCACCCAAGCGATAATCGATTCCTCGGGCAATTCATCATGATGGGATAGATAGCGTCGCAAAGCGCCCGAGCAAATGGCTAGCACCACATCGTTAATGGTGACGCCGGGATGCAATTGCCGAATACGCTTCAGATCATCTAGCGGCACCACCCGAGCATCAAACATTTTGTGCGGCGAAAGGTCGACATTAAAACGTGTGGGCGGGACCGGATGCTTGTCGCTGCTCTCGCGCTTGGCTATGGAATCCTGGGCCGCTTGCACCAAACCCGGCGCTGCACGCATCACTGTCTCGGCGACCCGCAGGGGGGAACGCAGGTTGTTCTTAAAGGCCTGGGAAATCAGCGCTGGCATTGCGGGAATCTCTCCGGACCCCACATCTACTGACTCTAGCGGCACCAAAGGCGTGCCGAGATTATCCCCGTCCGCCATGCTCGCAAAGAACTTCATCAAGGATGCACCATCGACCGCGGCGTGGTGAATCTTTGTCGCCAGGGCATAACAGCCCTTTGGGAGTCCTTTGACGTGATCCAGACCCTCAACTACAAAAATCTCCCATGGCGGGCGATTCATGTCCAAGGGCCGACTGTGATATCGAGCCATGTGGATACAAAACTGCCGCCAGTCGCCTGGCTCAGGCAGGCGGCCATGCTGCATGTGGTACTCAAGATCGAAATACTCGTCTTCGACCCAGTAGGGGTAGTCTATTTCCAAAGGCAGCCGTAACAAGCGACGGAAAAACACCGGGTTGTAAGCCAGACGCTCCCGAACGTGCGCGATGATGTCAGTAAATCGCACCGTCTCGCCCCCGGGAACCGTCGACGGATCGTAAATCGCGACGCTGGTTACATGGGTAAGGTTGTGCTCGGTCTCCGCATAAAGAAACTGGGCATCCTGGGGACTAAGCTGATGCATATCTCTCCACCTCGTCTTTCCGCTTAGCGCATCTCGCAAATATGAGCGCCGACATTAAGGCAACGCTGCCGCGCGCACACGTTCAATCCGTCGTTGCAATTCCCTAAAATTCTGCGCGAGCTGTAAACGACGCTCTGCCAGATCATCGCCCTCACCTTTGATCAGCTCTAGATTGTCCATAAGTCGGTAAGCATTGCTAAACAACAATCTACCGATAGAGGCCTCGGAACTGATGCGCCGCTGCAGGTAAGCCTGTCGCCCATAAGCCAGGGACTTCTGAATGCAATCCTTTTCATCCAGAGGATCACCCAAAGCCTGCCTCGCTAACACATCGGCTACCACCCGGTATGCCTCTACAAAAGGTAGTAAAACGGAGTGCGCCATACGCGGTTGCAGTCGTGAAAAAATAGCCTGCGCAGCGCCGGGCTCGTCAAGCGCCGCCTCCCATGCGGGTTGGTAACGGGACAGCTCCTCACTGACATCCCGACGGAACTCATCTTTAGGTGCGTAGAAAAACTCGAACTTAAAATAGTCACGGAGACGTTCAGCCTCTTCCCAGAATGCATCGCTGCCGCTTTGCTCCAGCTGCGCCATGTTCATCAATGCGAGCTCGATGATCGACTTATTTAAAAAGTAATGAATCACCATGTTGCGATAGTAGCTGGCCACCACGTGTTGTTCTGCCGCGATGGTGAACACCTGCTCCGGACCGTCGTCATAGCGCGTCAAAAGACCGCTGGCGATCATTTTGTCGATCAGATCAGAGACCTGCGCCGCATCCTGATCGTCCAAATCCCGGGTAAGCCCAATGTGTCGCTTGCGCGCCCAGTCTGTAAGAGCGACCACCTCTAAACGAAGCTCATCTGCTGTCAGTGCACGAGGCGCCGCTCCCAACAAAACCATACTGATAAGCGAGGGAAGCGTAATCGGGGATACCTTATTCACCGCAACGCCGACAGCAAAGGCAACTCGCTGCAACTCCCTGGGATCATCAGGTGAAGGCGCCTTAGGCAGAACTACGGGCTCTCCAAAATCAAAATAGATCTTCCCCATGGGCTGGCGAAGGCCGCGCAAATACCCAATAAACCAACTGAGGCTCTCGGGCCTTTTGGTGGCGCCGGACTCCATGGCAGCGTAGTCCTTCACATCCCCAATCATGTCGTAGCTGATAGAAATAGGAATGATGTGGAGATTCTCGGCACCCGTTGCATGCGCAGAATCCATCACATACTTGAGTAGTCCGTAGCGCGGCGGCATGAGTTTTCCTACGCGGGAACGGGTTCCCTCAAAGGCCCAGGACAAAGGAAAGCGCTTCTCCATCAAATAGCCGATGTATTGGCGTAACACCGCTTTGTAAAGAAGATCATCCTGAAAACTACGTCGGATAAAAATGGCGCCGGCGCGACGGGCAATAAACCCCAATCCCGCAAAGGCCATGTTCACACCACCAAGAATATGCGGTGCCGGAAAATCATTGTCTGCACACATGGCATTAACGGCAAAACCATCCACGTGAGTTTTGTGAGTCCACAGTAGAGCCGTGGGGTATTCGCGGGACCACTGCCGCACCCGCTCCAAACCCTCTTTATTGATGACCACATCTGCGTCGTAGCCGAGCCGCATCACCCAGTGATTCAGCTGCGCCATAACATCAAGCCAAAAAGGCTGCGGTTTCGAGATCAGCTCTTTCATGATCTCCTCGGACTCATGCAGGAGATCGTCCATACTGCGGCCGGTCTCAGCGGACACCTGCTCCAAAGACCCGCGAAACTTCGCGCTTGCCAGCAAGGTGTCGGCTACTCGCAAAGGAACCTTGTAGCGACTTCCGCGCAGACGACGCTCAGAAACATCCAGAGCCAGGCCCGCCTGCCCCGCGACAAAGGAAGCGAGTTCATCAGTGGTTACATCACCGCCTCGGAGCTGCTCCAGGCGATCCTTCAATTGATTAATCGTTGCCGGCTCTCCCGCAATACACACCACGCGCTCAGGGTGCTGACGCAAGATGCGACGCGCACGCAAGGGGCCGGGATGTCGCGGGTTACCAAAAAGCAGGTCGCGTGGTCTCGGCCGTGTGTTTTTCTCCTGCAACGAAGTACGCCACACGACGCGCAAAGGAAGCACCATTGTGTCGCCGGGAAGCTCCAAAAGCGGACGCAAATTAGTCGTCACGGGATTTTCCCGGTCCCGCACCATCGGCAAAACGCATTCATGAACCTCAGCGGTGACCGCATGTTCACTAATGGAATTTCGCAGAAACTGCTCGAGCTCGCTTTGTTCAACGCCGTGCGCAACATCGAGCACCGCAATGACCTGTTCACTGTCTTTCAAATTCTGCCAGGGCTGGCTTGTCATAAAGGGGCCCTTATTGTCCGCGGCGTACGCGGTGGTTTTTTATTATGCACAATGCTGAACCTGCTCCGGTTCATCATACCAGTCACAACGTCCCTGCGGTGGAGCAACTAAGCGCGAGTAAACTGGTCTATCTTGTACAGGAAACGTACCAAACTAAGCATCTTCAAGAGGTAGTTACCCCCAGTGGAAGAACCACGACAAGAACGTCAGCGCATGGGCCGCGTCATGCAGGTGTTTGCGTGGCTGGCGGTCATGGCGCTGCTAATGCTGTACTTCGGGGATGTTCTTGAACGACAGCGCAACCCCAATCGCAGCGTAGATACTGAAGTGACAGCCGCGGGTGTGCGCGAAGTAGAGCTCAAAAGAAACCGTATGGGGCACTACGTCAGCGCGGGCACCATTAACGGCGAAGACGTCGTATTCCTCCTGGACACCGGCGCAACGGGTGTCGCCATCCCCGCTGCGCTCGCCGAGCGTCTTTCATTGCCGAAAGGACGCTCGATTATGACCAACACGGCTAACGGCAGTACCCGCAGCTACCTCACACGACTCGATGAAGTCGCTGTCGGTGATATTCGCCTGCAGAATGTTGAGGCTTCGATCACACCGGGACTGCAAATGCGCGAAGTACTCCTCGGTATGAGCTTCTTGAAATACATAGAGTTCACGCAGCGAGGCAATACCCTGACCCTGCGCCAATATCCCTAGAGCTCAGTGCTCCCAGCTGGGTAAGGTCTCGAACCCGGGGGCCAGAGAGATCTCCATGGCATTGTCCGTGGGTATGTAGGACTGCCCGACCATTTCGTCATAAGCGCTGCGTTGCACCAGCACCATATCGACACCACGAAGGCTCGACAGTGCAGATTTCATATCCAGAAGATTCTTTGTCTTAAGGGGCTTTCCATCACCATCGACAATGAGTAGCCGGCCTTCGGCCGAATCCGCATGCGCGATGTAGAGACTCAAATCTACAGATTCGATAACAACACGATCAATCGATCGGGACTTAAGCTCTTTAAGCGTTACTTTCATGAAAAGCTCCAACACCTGTCGCAGGAAGCGACAGTGTGCCCCGATTAAGGGGAAAGATCGCCGACAAACCGGCAAAATGAACAAGAGTTACCGCGAGGATTCTGACAAAAGATGGACGATCCCAATCATCACCCATCGCCATTGGAACATTTGCGTCACCATTGCAGCCAAGGACAAACCCCGAAGAACTGATGCTCATAGATCGTAAACAAACCCGCTACAGCTGCAACGGTGTAGCCGTTGATGCTGCGCCACGATGCTCCGGTGTCTATCGTTTTTACAACAAGGAAAACGCTTTGCTTTACATCGGCAAAAGCATAGACATTGCAACGCGTTTGAACAGCCACTTTGCCGACGCCCGGGAGCCAGGGCGCCAGCAGAGCATGATGTCCGGCGTGCATCGCATCGATTGTCAGCTCACCGCGGGAGAGATCGGTGCACTGCTCATCGAAAACGCTGCGATCAAGGATGAGGCGCCATTGTATAACCGGCGTCAGAGGCGCAGCCGAAAGCTCTGGACCCAACGCTTGCAGCAGGATGTTGAAGGCTTCCTGCAGGTAATCCCCAGCGACTTTTGCCCCGCGGGCGAGCGCATCGAATCCGTATTCGGCCTGTTTCGATCACGGAAGCACATCGACGATTCCCTCCGCAGCATTGCACGAGATCACGGGCTATGCCTCCGCATGCTGGGTGCTGAGCGCGGACGCGGAGCATGCTTCCAGCATCAGGTAGGTCGTTGTAACGGCGCTTGCGCCGGAAAAGAAACTGCAGAGGAACACAATGTGCGACTGCTCTTGGCTCTGGAAAAACAGCGCATCGCCGCCTGGCCCTTTGCAGGTCCTGTACTGCTAATGGAAGAACGCGCCAGGGATAGTAAGTACGACGGCAAAAATACGGCACTCCAGCCGCCGCGACAGTTTCATCTGATTAATCACTGGTCCTACCTCGGGACCTATGAGCGGCGAGATCGCGCTCGTCAGAGTGCCAAACGAGGCAGCGATTTAGTCTTTGATCGGGATACCTACCGAATAGCGGTACGCTCTCTTCGTCAAAGCTCTGGTCAGCTACTGGATGGACTCAGTGGCGAAGCTATTGCGAATCCTTTCGCGACGGGGAATTCATCGATCAGTAAACCCGTGGACAACGGCGCAGATCAGCAATCCGCATGAACGCCCTTGTCTGGCTGAAACGAGACTTACGCCTTCAGGATAACGCAGCTATCGAGGCCGCTTTAGCCACGGGCTCTCCGGTGCTGCTGCTCTACTGTTTTGAACCGGAACTCCTGAGCGACCCGCACTATGACGAGCGCCACTGGCGCTTTGTTTGGCAATCACTCCTCGATATGCATCGTGCTCTTGCGCCCGAGAGCAAATCCCTGCAAGTCTGCTGTGGAGACCCGCGGGAAGTTTTTCAGGCCCTCGCCACTAACGGACAGATTCAAAGTGTTCATTCCTACGAAGAAACGGGGCTGGAGAAAACCTTCGCCCGGGATCGCGACGTGGGAAAGATCCTCAAGGAACACGCAATCCCATGGGGTGAGTTTCCGACCAACGGCGTGCAACGCGGTCGACGAAATCGTCGGGGCTGGAATCGTAATTGGATGCAGCATATGTCCGCACCCTGCCATGTTATTGACCCCGAGCTCATTCGCGGCAAGCTTTCAAACGAAAGCTGCCTCGCAAGCTTTCATTTGCGAGATTTACCCAGCAGCTGGCGATCAGCCCAGAGCAACTTTCAAACCGGCGGTGAAAGTGCAGCCAGGCAAACCCTCAACGATTTTTTACTCCGGCGATCTTCTGGCTATGCCCGAAACATATCCAAACCTCTCGCAAGTCGGGAAAGCTGTTCCAGATTATCGCCCTACCTGGCC